>DATJYY010000271.1:0-3835 GCA_035499395.1 Solirubrobacteraceae bacterium | reverse complement strand
GTGGATCACGGTCGGCCTTCCTACCCGAATGACCGGCCGCGCGGGGGCAACCGCGCGCGCCTTCAACGTATGTCGTTCGACACGGCGGGCCGGCCACCTTCACCCGACCGACACGCCGGACTGCTGCTCATGCCATCTTTGAGCGACGAAGGGGAAGTGGCGCCTACAGGATCGTTGCGACCGGATTGGAGCGATCAATTAGGCGCGCCCGGGAGGGCTCCGGCTCCATGCCGCTGGCCATACGCGGGACCGTTGCGGCTCAGGGACCTGCAACCTGGCTAGCCGAAAATGTGGACACAAATGTGGACACACTTGTCATGCAGGCTGCGGTTTGTAGGGGTTCGTACGGCACCGCAACCCCTCGCACGAAACACCCCGAAAAACTAGCTTGTGCAGGCAAATCCCCGTCACACCGGCGATGCCGGAGGAGGGACTCGAACCCCCGACACGCGGATTATGATTCCGCTGCTCTAACCGACTGAGCTACTCCGGCGCGCCCGGGAGTGTAGCCCCGCCGGGGCCGCCGGTGGTCCGCGAGGCGGCGCCCATATGATCCAGCGTCGATGAGCGACCTTGGCCCCGCAGTCGAGACGGTTGTGCGCAGGTGCCTGGCCGTGCAGCCAGGAGAGGACGTCGTGGTGGTTGTCGATCGGGCGACGAGGACGATCGGCGACGCGTTGCGAGCGGAGTCGGCGGCGGCGGGTGCGGACGCGGTCCTGATCGTGATGGACGAGCGTGCCGCTGACGGCACCGAGCCTCCGCCGGCGGTTGCGGCGGCGCTGGCTGCGTCCACCGTGTTCATCGCCCCGACCAGCAGGTCGCTCAGTCACACGAGCGCGCGTAAGCGCGCCACCGATCAGGGCGCCCGCGGCGCGACGATGCCGGGCGTGACCGAAGACATGCTGGCGCGCGTGATGGCGGTCGACTTCGAGACGATGGCGGCGCGGTCGAAGGCCGTCGCGGCGGTGCTCGACGCCGGCACGCGGGCGCGGGTGACCTGCCCGCGCGGCACCGACCTCGAGCTCGCGCTCGACGGCCGGGCCGGGGTCGCCGACGACGGCGAACTGAGCGCCCCCGGCGCATTCGGGAACCTGCCGTGCGGCGAGGGGTTCATCGCGCCGGCGTACGGCGAGGGCACGGTGGTCGCGTCGAGCGTGGCCCCGCTCGGGATCAGCACCGAGCCGGCGAGGCTCACGGTCGCCGAGGGAAAGATCGTCGCCGCCGACGGCGGACTCGGCCCGGCGTTCATCGAGTTGCTTCTCGCCCACGGCGAGCTCGGGACGAACCTCGCCGAGCTCGGGGTCGGGACGAACGACCGCGCGCGGCTGACCGGCAACGTGCTCGAGGACGAAAAGATCCTCGGGACGGTCCACGTCGCGTTCGGCGCGAGCGCCGGGATCGGGGGGAAGGTGTCGGTCCCGATCCATCTCGATGTCGTGGTCGTCGACGCAAGCCTCGAGGTTGACGGTCAAGCGGTGCTCGACAACGGGCGCTACGTCCTCGACTAGCCCGCCGCCCGGCAAGTGACGCTCCTCGCGATCCCGAACGTCTCGGAGGGCCGGAACGAGTCCTCGATCGAGGCAATCGCGAGAGCGTTCGACGCACGACTGCTCGACGTCCACTCCGACGCCGACCACCACAGAAGCGTGTTCACGCTCGCCGGCGATCCGGGAAGCCTGGCGCGAGCGGTCCTGAACGGCGCGGCAGAAGCCGTCGACCAGGTCGACCTGGGTGCCCACGAGGGCATCCACCCTCGCGTGGGTGCGATCGACGTCGCTCCGATCGTCTACCTCGATCCGAGCGACCGGGGCGCCGCGGCCGCCGAGGCAATGGTCCTCGGCGATCTCCTCGGCGAGGAGCTTGAGCTGCCCGTGTTCCTGTATGGCGAGCTCGCGCAAGGACGGACGCGGGCCGAGCTTCGCCGGGGCGGCCCCGAGACACTCGCGAAGCGGATCAACTCCAAAGAGCTGCGCCCGGACTTCGGGCCGCAACGGCTCCATCCGACCGCCGGCGCGGTGCTCGTCGCGGCTCGACCGCCGCTCGTCGCTTTCAACGTCGAGCTCGCGCCTCACGCGACGCTCGAGGACGCCAGGGAAATCGCCGCGGCGATTCGCGAGGGTGGCCCTGAAGGACTGGACTCGGTGAGGGCGATCGGCCTGTGGCTGGCCGCACGCGACGTCGCTCAGGTCTCGACCAATGTCGAGGACCACCGCGCCACCCCGCTCGCCGACGTCGTAGAGGCGATCGCGCGCCACGCCACCCCGAGCCAGGCCGAGCTGGTCGGTCTCGCGCCGCGGGCGGCGTTCGACGGCTTCCCCGCCGACCTCACGGTGGCGAACCGTCGTACCGTCGAGGAAGCGCTCGAGGAGTAGCGCAACCACACCTCCGGATACTAAGCTCCATTCACCATGGCCCAGACCAGACGCAAGCGCCGCACCAAGCACCGCGGGACGGCCGCCGGAACGATCCAGACGAGGGGTCGGACGGGTCGCCCGTTGTCAGCCGAGGAAAAGAAGAAGACGTCCCGATTGGAGGCGCGCGAGCGCCGGCTCAACTCACCGCCGACCTGGAAGGCCTCAATCACGCGCGCCTCGATCGCGTCGGGTCTGATGTTCATCTTCCTGGCCCTGGTAGGGCCGAAGAGCCATCGGATCGAGAGTGCCGCGATCTTCGCGCTGTTCGCCCTCCTCATCTACATCCCGGGCGGCTATTGGGTTGAGATGTTCATGTACCGGCGCCGGATGCAGAAGAAGCAGCAGGCGGCGCGCAAGTGATCGACGTTCGCATGTTCACGGTCGGGCCGGTGCAGGAGAACAGCTTCATCGTGCGCCGCAAGCACGCCACCGCCGCGGTGATCGTGGACCCGGGCGATGAGGCGCCGAAGCTGCTCGCGGCGCTCGACGACCTCGGCATCGAGACCGTTGAGGCGATCCTCATCACCCACACGCACTTCGATCACGTCGGCGCGGTCGCGCCCGTGGCCGAGGCGACGAACGCCCCCGTGTATGTGCCGGAGCTCGAAAAAGAGGTCCTCGCCAACATCATGGACTACGTGCCGTGGCCGGGCTTCGGCCCATTCGAGAGCTACGACGCCGACCACACAGTCGGCGGTGGCGAGACGCTTGAACTCGCGGGCCTCACGCTCGATGTGATCTTCACTCCGGGTCATAGTCCCGGGCACGTCACGTACGCGATCGCCGACGAAGCCGCGGTGTTCTCGGGCGACGTGCTGTTCCAGGGCTCGGTCGGGCGGGTCGACCTGCCGGGCGGCGACTGGCCGACGCTGCTGGCATCGATCGAGAGGCTGACCAGCACGTACTCGCCGCAGACCACGGTCTATCCCGGCCACATGGGGATCACGACGCTCGGGCGCGAGCGCGCCACCAACCCGTTCCTGCGCGAGCTCGCGGAGCGGTGAGCGTTCTGTGATTCAGGCCCCTCGCGGCACTTTCGACATCCTCCCTGAGGCAGCGGCGCAGCGCCGGCTGGTCGAGGACTCGGCCGACCGGATCCTCGGCGCGGCCGGGTACCGGCGGATCGAGACCCCGACGTTCGAGGCGACCGAGTTGTTTGCGCGCGGGGTGGGGGAGACCACCGACATCGTCCAGAAGGAGATGTACACGTTCGACGACGGCGGCGGGCGCTCGCTGACGCTACGGCCCGAGGGGACGGCGCCGGTGTGCCGCGCCTACCTCGAGCACGGAATGCGAAAGCTCGCGCAGCCGGTGAAGCTGTGGTACCTGGGAGCGTTCTACCGAGCCGAGGCCCCACAGCGTGGGCGCTATCGGGAGTTCTGGCAGGTTGGCGCGGAGGCGATCGGGACGGACACGCCGCA
>DATJYY010000270.1:0-6163 GCA_035499395.1 Solirubrobacteraceae bacterium | reverse complement strand
TCCCGTCTGCATCGCCCGGTACCGGGATCAGGATCGAAGAGCGCACCGGCGTCCGTCGCAACTCGGTGACGGCCAGCAGCTCCGTCTCTTCTGGCCGGCGGTCGAGCGTCCGTCAGCTGGACGGCGAGGACGAGAATGGCGCCGGCCGCGGGTACGGCGCCGGCGGCGGCAACGGCCGCGCCAGCAGCAAGCTCGGCCCGGTCTCAAATCGGCCGCAGACCCGCCTTCGTGTTTAGACGCGCATCTCGTCGACGACATCACGCGTCTTCCTATGCGAGGAATCCGGGACGGCTCCGGGCGCCAGTTGATCGTTCGCGATAGTCCCGCCGTCGCGCCGGTCCGCCGCCGCTAGCCTCCTCCGTCATGCTCTCCGACCGCTTCCGCACTGCCGTCGAGGCCGGCGAAATCGCCGGCGCAACCGAACTGTTTCGCGAGGATGCTGTGTTCCGCAGCCCCGTCGTCTACCGGCCCTACGCGGGACGCGACGCGGTGCTCAAGCATGAGAACCGACTGGGTCTGGGCCCAGGCCCGCGCCGGCCTGATCCCGCACATCCGCCTCGGCCGATACCGGCGCTTCCGCGAGCCCGCCGTCGAGGCTTGGCTGCGGGAGCTCGAGGCCAAGAGCACGGTCGCTACGCCGGCCGCGCCGACTCCCCTCCCGCTGCGCCGTCGCGCCTGACCGCGAGGCGGCCGAACGACCCCGGCAAGCGCCGGTCAAGTGCCGCGCGGGGACAAGTTCCAAAAAAATTTGGACCCCATTTGGACCCCGTGGCGCATTGTTGGACTCCGCTCAAAACGACAAAAACCCCGCGTTTGCGGGGCTTTTGTGCCATCGGGGAGACAGGTTTGAACCTGCGACCGCCCGGCCCCCAGCCGGGATCAGGGGGTAGCGGCCAGGCGGAATCCCTTATTCCATTGGGGTTTTGTGGTCCCGCGTCGTGTGTAGTTGTGCTCAGTTTGATGCCCTCTTTGATGCCCTCGTCGGGGCTTGGACCTGCGGCGGTCCCTGACCCATGAATTCGTCCGTCACGACCGCCATCAGCTCCTGCGCCTCGTACCGTTGCTGACCGCGGGCCCCGGGCTCTACCTGTCTCATGACGCCCCGCTTTTCCAGGGCACGCAGCAGCCGCAGCACTGTGGGGCGGCTGACTCCGAGCCGTCGTTCGACGAATCGCGTCGTGACGAGTGGGTGCTCACAGATCAGGTCGACCAGCGCTACGCCGTTCGCGGTGCCCATGTCGGCGGCCGCAGCACGGTAGCGCTGCTGAAGCTCGACGAGACGTTCCGCGCGCACGACCGCGTCGAGCGCCTGGTCGTCAACGGCGGTCAGGAACAGCTCGATCCAGGGGATCGGATCACCTGAGAGCTGGACCGCCGCGAGAGCCCGGTAGTAAGCCTGACGGTCCCGCTCGAGGAACGAACTCAGGTAGAGCAGGGGCGCTTCGATACGCCCGCGCTCGATCAGGAAGAGCACGAGCACAAGTCGCCCTAGGCGTCCGTTGCCGTCAAGGAACGGATGGATCGTCTCAAACTGCGCGTGCAGCAACGCGTCCTGGACGAGTAACGGCATCTCTGGGTCCTCGTTGGCAAACCGCTCCCAGTCGGTCAGCAACCGCGGCAGCTCACTTGCCGGTGGTGGGACAAACTCCGCCGTCTCCACCGTCGAGTTCGGCGCACCAATCCAGTTCTGCGTCTTTCGCAGCTCCCCGGGGGCACGCTCGCGGCCGCGCACTCCAGCCATGAGCCGCCGATGAAGCTCGCACAGCATCCTCGAGCTGATCGGTAGACGCTGTCGCTCCGACAACGCCCACCGCATCGCCTCGATGTAGTTCAGCACCTCCTCGACGTCGGGGTTCGGAGCCTCGCCGGCCGCGTCGATCTCGTAGACCTCCGCGATCGTGGCCTGAGTGCCCTCGATCCGAGTCGACGACAACGCCTCACGCAGCAGGTAGGGGCGGATCAGCAGCTCTGGATTCGGCACGAGCCGACCGACCCCCGCCAGCCGGCCAAGCGAGGCCTCAGCGTCGGCCAGTCGGCGTACCATCGAGCCTGGCAACTCGATCTTTCTCGGAATCGGCTTCGGGTAGTACGCGACGTAGCCGTGACGCCCCGGGGTGCGCCGAGCCTCACCAAATGCGGTCGAGGGGTAGCGGTCCAGCTCCACGCCGACAGCGTACTGTCTCTAACGGATATCGCCTGAAACGTTAGAGACGGTCCTCGACCGGAACATCAACGTAACGGTCGGTTGATTGCCCTCCCTGCTCGTGGGACTGCCGTCGGCCCCACAGTACGAGCATCGAAGACTCCGCTGACGAGCTCGGCTTCGTTTTCGCCGGGCGCGTAGTGCGTGTAGACCATCGTCGTCTTGATGTCCGCGTGGCCCATCCATGCCTGCAGCGTGCGAAGCGGGACGCCAGCAGCCGCGCATCGAGTGCCGAAGGTATGCCTCAGGTCGTGGTTGTGCCGACGTCGGCACAAGTCGATTTAAGTCCCCCCCTGGGTGTAAACGTCCCGCGAATACTCGCGATTGCTGTCGTTGACATGTCAATGACGATGCGAGCAGAGGCAGCGAGCGGAATGCCGTACGCGCGTACGACGAAAACGACAAAACTGGCCGATGGCCGGATGGCACGTCAACGGCGCGGCTAGGGGAAAGGGTGGCGACCTCCGTGAGGCGGCGACGAGGGACGCGGCGCACGCGGGGGCCTCAGCTCCGAGTTCCCGCCGCACGTGAGTCGTCGGGCCTCGTAGGCTCCTATATGGCCCCCTGAATGCGAGGCTTGCCGTCGGCATCGTCGTTGACGTCGTTGACGTGGAAGCCATGGGGTACATATTGGCCGTCCGGAAGGCCCAAAGGCCCCGTTCGTTGACGTCGTGAACACCAAGATCACGGGGGGACTTAACCACGAATATGCCGACGTCTTCGTTATGCCGACTTCGGCTGAGAAGTTCCCGCAGACTGGGCTGTTAGCGGCTTAGAGGTCGGCATAACGCGGGCGCCGGGGCCGATGGTCGTCCTCCTTGTTGTCGGAGAAGGAGGAGGCAATGTCGGCGCCGAGGAGCCGTGTGAGCAGGGTGTTGATGGCGGGGCCTTTGGCCCCGTTCGCGGAGGCGTATTCGGCTGAGTTGTGGAGGCGGCGGTACACGCCGCTCTCGACGGTCGGCGAGTTGCGGCAGGTCGGGCGGCTGAGCCTCTGGCTGGAGGCGCGGAGACTCTCGGCGGCGGATTTGAGCGTCGAGCGGGTAGAGCAGTTCCTGGCGTGGCAGCGCGCTGCTGGCGGTCATCGTGGTCAGTGGTCGCGGCCGGGTTTGCTGTGCCTGTTGGAGGTGCTTGCTGGTCTTGGTGTGTTTGTGCCCGAACGGTCAACGCCGGCGAGTTCTCCGCTCGATCTGCTTCTGGCGTCGTTCGCGCAATACCTGGCGTCCGAGCGGGGCTTGGCGGCGGGCACGATCGTTGGCTATGTGACACATGCGCGCTGGTTTTTGGAAGGGCTGGGGCGGGAGGGTGTGACTGGGCTGTCGGCTGCTGAGGTGACGGGCGCGGTGCTGCGCAAGGCGGCCTCGGGGGTGTCGGTCGCTGCGGCGCAGTACTTCGTGTCGGGGCTGCGAGCGTTTCTGCGGTTCTGTTTTTTGGAGGGCTTGCTCGTGGTTGATCTGTCACAGGCGGCGCTGGTGGTCCGCGGTCGGCGGGCGTCGTTGCTGCCGCGCGGGATCAGCGCTGCGGACGCCCGGGCGTTGTTGGACTCCTGCGATCGTCGCCGCGCGCTTGGGCGGCGTGATTACGCGCTGCTGATCCTGCTGTTGCGGCTTGGGCTGCGGCGCGGCGAGGCCGCCCGCTTGACGCTTGATGACATCGATTGGCGCGCCGGCGAGCTCGTGATCCATGGCAAGGGCGGCCGCGAGGACCGGCTGCCGTTGCCGGCCGATGTCGGCGCGGCGATCGCCGCCTATCTGCGGCGCGGGCGTCCGGCGAGTGACCGGCGCGAGGTGTTCTTGCGCGCCCGGGCTCCGTATGCGGCGATCGCCTCTGGAACGGTCGCCTCGACCGTCCGGCGCGCGTGCCGACGCGCCGGGCTCCCGGAGATCGGCTCGCACCGGCTGCGGCACACAACCGCGTGCGAGATGGCCCAGGCCGGGGTGCCGATCGTGCGGATCGGCCAGGTGCTGCGGCATCGCAGCTTGCAGAGCACCGCGATCTACGCGCGCGTGGACATCGAGCAGCTCCGGCAGCTCGCCATGGCGTGGCCAGGAAGGAGCGAGCGATGAGCGCCCTGAACGAACACGCGCAGCAGTATCTGCGGGCGCGTCGCGCGCTCGGCGTCAAGCTCGAGCGGCACGGACGACTGTTGCCAGAACTGGTCGCGTACCTCGAGAGCGCCGGCGCGAGCACGATCACGCGCGAGCTGGCGATCTCCTGGGCCAGGCTGCCCGCCGGGGCACACTCGCAGCATTGGGCGGCCAGGTTGTCGATCGCACGCGGGTTCGCCGCCTACCTGCAGACGATCGACCCGGCGACCGAGATCCCGCCGGCGGGCGTGTTCGCCGTCCGCTATCAGCGCCCGACACCGTATCTGTGGTCCGACGAGGACATCTCCCTGCTGCTCGAGGCCACGCGGGCGCTGCGCCCGGCGTTAAAGGCAGCCAGCTACGAGACGCTCTTCGGGCTGCTCGCCGTGACCGGCATGCGCCTCGGTGAGGCAATCGCGCTTGAGCGCGACGCTGTCGACCTTGACAACGGCGTGATCACGATCCGCGAGCAGACCGTCAAGCTCGAACGCGCGCGAGTGATCCCGCTGCACCACTCGACCGCCGACGCGCTCGAGCGATACGTCAACGCGCGAGCGCGTCTGTGCCCGACTCCCAGATCGAGCACGTTCTTTCTGTCTCATACCGGCGGCAGCCTCACTCGCCAAGCGGTCGCAAAGACGCTGCGCACACTGACTACCGCGCTCGGCTTGCGGACCGAAACGGTCCACCCGACCTCCCACCATCTCAGGCACAGCTTCGCCGTCCGCACCCTGATCGGCTGGCAGCGATCCGGCGTTCAGATCGACGAGCAGATCGCGGTGCTCTCGACCTACCTCGGCCACGTCAGCCCGGCGGAGACCTACTGGTATCTGACCGCAACCCCGGAGCTGATGAGATCGGCTGCCGGACGACTCGCGCGACACCTCGGAGAACAGCCATGACGCTGCTCGCTCCCTCGATGCAGACCTACTTCACCGACAGATTGCTCGCTCAGCGCCGGTCCAGCCCGAACACAATCGCCGCCTACCGCCACACCTTCCAGCTGCTGTTGCGGTTCGCGACCGAGAAGACCGGGACGCCCCCGAGCACGCTGGACATCGCGCAACTCGACGCGCCACTGATCGCCGCTTTCCTCGACCACCTCCAACGCGATCGACACAACACGATCGCGACCCGGAACAACCGGCTCGCGGCGATCCACTCGCTGTTCGCCTACCTCGCGCTGCACCACCCCGAGCACGCCGACACGATCGGGCGCGTGCTCGCGATCCCAGCCAAACGCACCGAGAAAAACCTGCTGACCTACCTCACCGATCCGGAAGTCGAAGCGCTGCTCACCGCCTGCGACCAGGCCACCTGGACCGGCCGGCGCGACCACGCGATGCTCGCGCTCACGATCCAGACAGGCCTGCGGATCTCCGAACTGATCGCGCTCAACCGCGAGGACATCACGCTCTCAACCGGCGCCAACGTGCACACCATCGGCAAGGGAAGAAAGGCAAGGCGAACACCGCTCATTCCAACCATCCGATCGGTGCTCAAAGCATGGCTCGCCGAACGCGCCGCCACCCCCGAGGAGCCACTGTTCCCGACCCGCGCCGGCACACGACTGAGCCGCGACGCCGTCGAGCACCGCCTCGCGATCCACCTCCAAGCCGCCGCAACCAAATGCCCTTCGCTCATCACCAAGCACATCACGATGCACACGCTCAGGCATTACGTGGACGGCATGGTTATGTGGCGGCCGGGGTGTTTCCGCTGCTCATGGCGTCGTGCGCGCCGATTCCGGCCACATAATGTCCCGTGTGGGGTCCCGCTGCTGAGGCGGTGAACACCTCGAAGAATCGCCTTCTGTTCACCACGATCAGGAGGGCTGATTCTCATGGCAGCTACGAACGTCCCCGACGCGTCAGCG
>DATJYY010000269.1:0-16514 GCA_035499395.1 Solirubrobacteraceae bacterium | reverse complement strand
AGAGCTGGTCGACGACGATCTCGCTCGAGGCGCCGGTGCCCTGCACCCACGCGACCGCGGCGTCGCCTCCGCCATCGCCCGTCGCAAACAGCCCCCGAGCGGCATCGGTGGGCCCAGCGCCCGGGGTGGACAGCACCATCTCGGGGCCGAGCGTCGACGCGCGCGGCTCGTACCGGAGTCGGATCTCCGCGGGCCCCGCCGTTCCGGGCGTCTGCTGCCAGGCCACGACCGTCGAGAACAGGCCGGCAACCCCCGGTACCGGATACGACGGCGCGCTCGCCGACAGGCTGTTGATCTGGAGCACGCTCCCGGGCGCGCCGTTGTTGCCGAGCTCCATCGCGACGACGGCGTCCGACGACTGCCCAGCCGAAGTGACAAACCCCTGCCCGTACTCCGTCATCGCGACATCCGGATCGCCGGCGCTCGACGTCCCTGGGCTCGTGAGCCCGTCGGTCGTCACCACGCCGTCGTACTGCGACGCCTGGAGCCGGTTCATCAGCACGCGCGTCTGCTCGAGGCCGCTACACGACACGAGTTCCTGGAAGGCGACGTCGGCGTAGGAGGAGTCGCCGCCGGCGGACACCTGCGGCTCGCCCGCGGACACCTCCCCGCACCCCGACACCGATGGGACATCGGCCTGCTCGTCGACCACGCTCGGGGCCGTCCCCCACACGCGGCGCGAGTACACGTGGCCGCCCTCGCCCCAGGTCACGATCGCGACTCCGTCGCCGGCCGTGGCGACCTGCGGGACGCCCGTGCCGGTGCCGGCATCGTCGGCGGGAGTGGCGTTGAGCGGGGCTGAGTCGAGCGCCCAGGATCCGCTGTAGTAGTACGCGGTCCTCACGTCGTGTCCCGCCCCGTCGACGACGGTGAACGCCAGGTAGGCCTTGCCGAAGTTGCTCATCTGGAGCGAGGGGCTGCTCGCACTCGAGGCCAGTCCGTGCGGCGGCCCCAAAGGCGAGGACGGGCCTGCCGCGCCGACCACGTACAGCACTCCGCTGTTGATGAAGGCGACGAGCAGCACGCCGTTGTTTCCGGCCGCGATGACGGGCTGGGACGAGCCCGCCGGCAGCGAAGCATCGACCTGCTGTGGGGCCTGGAACTGTCCGCCCGCGAGGCGCGAGACGACTACCCGCGGAAGCCCGCCAACCGTCTTCAGGTAGACCAGGCCGCCCGTCCCGTCACGCGCCACCGACAGGCCCCCCAGGCTCGAGATCGCGGCGCTGGGACCGTCGATCACGGCCGGCGGGGCGGGCGACGGCTGCGCCAGCGCAGGGCTCGCCAGCGCGAGAACCGCGCCCATCGCGAGCACCACGATGCGCGGCGCCCGTCCCGGCATCAGTTGTCGGCCGTAAGGTCGGACGGACCTACAACAACGAAAGGCCGGCAGGGTTGCGCCGCTGGCCCGCCGCCGCTCGCCGAGTGTCAGCGATCTTTCAAGAACGACGGGATGTCGATCTCGTCGTCGCGGATCTCGAGCGAGGACCGCTGGTCGTCGTCCATCGTCACGTCACGGTCCCGCCCGCGGCGTCGAGTCGACTCCCGGGCCTGGCTTGGCCTGGCGTAGCGATGGTCGAACCCGGTCGCGATCACCGTGACCCGCACCTCATCGCCCATCGAGTCGTCGATCACCGCCCCGAAGATGATGTTCGAGTTCTGATCGGCGGCGCTCTGGACGATCTCCGCGGCCTCGTTGACCTCGAACAGCCCGAGGTCGTGGCCGCCGGTGATGTTGAGCAGGATCCCGGTGGCACCCTCGACGGATTCCTCGAGCAGTGGCGAGGAGATCGCGGCCTTGGCCGCCTCGGCGGCCCGGTTCTCGCCGCCCGCGTTCCCGATCCCCATCAGCGCCGTGCCGGCGTCGTGCATGATCGTGCGCACGTCGGCGAAGTCGAGGTTGATCAGCCCCGGGATCGTGATCAGGTCGGTGATGCCCTGCACTCCCTGCCGCAGGACGTTGTCCGCCTCCCGGAATGCGTCGAGAATCGTCGTCCGACGCTCGACAATCGCCAGCAGCTTCTCGTTTGGGATGACGATCAGCGTGTCGACGTGCTCACGCAGCTTCTGGATGCCGTCCTGCGCCTGCCGGGACCGCTGGGTGCCCTCGAACGCGAACGGCCGCGTCACGCAGCCGACCGTCAGCGCGCCGATCTCGTTCTTCGCGATCTCCGCGATCACGGGGGCCGCGCCGGTGCCGGTGCCGCCTCCCTCGCCCGCGGTGACGAACACCATGTCCGCGCCCTTGAGCGCCTCCTTGATCTCGTCACGGGACTCCGCCGCCGCGCCCTGGCCGATCTCCGGGTTGGCGCCCGCGCCGAGACCCTTGGTGAGCTCGTGACCGATGTTCAGCTTGATGTCGGCGTCGCACATCGCGAGCGCCTGGGCATCGGTGTTGCACGCGATGAATTCGACTCCGCGCAGGCCGGCGTCAACCATGCGATTGACCGCATTGATGCCGCCGCCGCCGACGCCGACGACTTTGATGACTGCGAGGTAACTACCGCTTTCCATTAGTGACCGTCCGACCCTTGAGTTAGCGTTGAGCGTTTTATGGGCAGTCGCTCGTAGCGGGAGTTTCGCACGTTAATCCCTGGAGTTGCGGGAAGTCAACGTTCGCGCCCCGAACGCAAGCTCTGTTGCAGATCGCCCAACCCTCGACGCACGCGAAAGAGTTGGCAATTTTCGAGGGTAAAGCTCAACTCGAGGGTTAGGCTCCAGGGGTCGAGGTTGAGTCCTGGCTCACGGACGTTCCCTGGCTGGTCCCGGTGGCCGTCTGCGGACCACTGGTTGCCAGCCCTGCTGCGGCGAGCGCCTCGGAGCCAACGCCGGCGGCGGGCATCGACGGATCGCTCACGTCGATGTACGTCGCACCGGCCGACGCGGGTGCGCCGAGCACCGCGATCGCGGCCGCCCACTTGGCGTCCAGGCGGTTCGCGGACCCGAAGTAGATGGCCGGGCCCGAGCGCAGCTGCGCGACCAGACCTCGGGGTGGGCTCGTCGTGACCTGGCTGATCCTCGAATCGAACCGCCGCGGCGAGGCCGCCAGGAGCGCCAGCGCGCCCAGCGCGGTCTGGTCGGTGACCTGCGAACCACCAGGGAGGGAGCGCAGCGGGACGGTGGGCAGCGAGCCCGTCGGAACGTCGTGGAGCAGTGTCCCGTCGGCGCTGGCCGCGATCGTCTGGCCGCCGGCTACCAGCACCCCGACCGGAAGCTGCTCGATCACGTGGATCCGGATCCCGTGCGGGAACTGGGTGCTGACCTGCAGGTTCTTGACCACGGGATAGGGCGCCACCGCGGTCCGGAGCTGTCCCACGCGAACGTCGAGCGTGGTCATGTTGCGCGCTGCGAGCACGAGCGACGAGCGGATCGGGCCCGCGTCGGGCCCCGACAGGCCCGTCACGGTCACGCGGTCGACGGAGACCAGCGGAGAGTCGCGCAGCCACAACCACGCCCCGCCGAGCAGCGCGAGCACCCCCAACGCGCCGAGAACGATCCACACGCGGAGCCGCACGCGCCCCTTGGCGATGATCATCCGCGATTCCAGTCGGCCGGAAATTCGACGGGGCCGAGCACCTGCACCTCGGGCTCGAGCGCGATGCCGAACCGCTCCTTCACGCGGCGGCGGCCTTCGGCCATCACCGCGACGACGTCGGCGGTAGTGGCGCCACCGTGGTTCTCGATGAAGTTGGCGTGCTTCTCCGAGAATCCGGCGCCCCCGATCCGCAGACCCCGGCACCCGGCGGCGTCGAGCAACCGGCCCGCGGTGCGGTTCTCAGCGCGCGGATCGTCGGGGTTCTTGAAGGTCGAGCCGAACGTCTTGATGCCCGACGGCTGCGCGGCCTTTCGGCGAGCCCGCATGTCCGCGAGCGTCGCCTTGACCTCCTCGCTGGCGGCCTCGGCAAGGGCGAACGAGGCCTGCGCGACGACCTCGCCGGGGCTCAAGTTCGAGCGCCGGTAGGCGAAATCGAGCTGGTGCGGGGTTCGGCGTTCGGTTCCCGTCGGGCCGACGATGTCGACCCACTCGAGCACTCGAGCCAGCTCGCCCCCGTACGCGTTGGCGTTCATCCGGACGGCCCCGCCGACTGTGCCTGGAATGCTCACCCCGAACTCGATGCCGGTCAGCCCGGCCTGGGCGGCGCGTGCGGACACCGCGGGCAGGCGGGCCCCGCCCCCGCAGCGAATCTGGGTTCCGTCCAGTTCGATCGTGCTCAGCTCCTTGTCCAGCTTGAGGACCAGTCCACGGACGCCGCTGTCCGCTACCAGCAGGTTCGACCCCGACCCGACGACCCCTACCTCGTGTCGTTCCGCGGCGGCCCAGGCGAGCAGGCGCTCGAGTTCCTCGAGCGATCCGGGGCGGGCGAACAGCTCGGCGTCTCCGCCGGTCCGGATCGTCGTCAGGCGGGCCAGCGGGTAGTCGCGCTTGACCCCAGAGGGCATGCCAGGCATCCGGGTCAGCGTAGATAGCGATCCGGCGGCGCGTTATGAAACCAGCGACCGCGCCAGCGAGTCGACGTCGCCGGCGCCCATCACGAGGCAGAGGTCGCCTTCGCGGAGTGTTCCGTTCAAGAAGCGCCGGGCATCGTCAAACGATGGGAGCCAGGCCACGGTGCGGCCGTCGGCGGCATCCGCGGCGCTCGCCGCGACCAGGTGCCCGGTTATCCCGGGGAAGTCCTCGGCGCGCTCCCGAGCAGGGTAGACGTCGAGCACGACGACGAGGTCGGCGTTTGCCAACGCCCGCCCGAACCCCTCGGCGAGCGCTCGGGTGCGCGAGAACAGGTGCGGCTGGAACACGGCGACGAGCCGCGCCGGCGCGAGCGTCCGGGCCGCCGCGATCGTGGCCGCGACCTCGGTCGGGTGGTGCGCATAGTCGTCGTACACGGGGACTTGCGTTTCGGTCGTCCCGAGCAGCTCGAATCGCCGTCGCGCCCCCCGAAAGTCCGCGAGCGTTGCCGCGGCCGTTTCCGGATCCGCGCCCGCGAGGGCCGACGCCGTCAGCGCCCCGGCCGCGTTCACCGCGTTGTGCTCGCCCGGAACCGCCAGGGATACCTCGATTCCGCGCCATTGGAACCGCGAGCCGCTTGGAGACACCGCGGTGTCGGTGGCGTCGTACGCGACCGCTCTGTCGGGGGCGATTTTTCGGAGCTCGGGTCGGTCCCACACCACCGTTCCGCCCGTCGCGCGGCCGATGAACTCGCGGAGCGTCTGCTCGAGGTCCAGTCGCGAGTCATACGTCGAGTGATGGTCGAGCTCGGCGTTGGTCAGCACGGCGATCTCGGGCCACAGCCGGAGCAGCGAACGGTCAGATTCGTCCGCCTCGACGACGATCCATTCACCGCTGCCCCAGCCGGCGTTGACCCCGGTATCGCCGAGTTCGCCGCCGACCACGTACGCCGGGTCGAGCCCCGAACCCCGAAGGATGTGCACGATCATTGCCGCGGTGGTGGTCTTGCCGTGGGTGCCGGTGACCGCGAGGCAGCGGCGCAGCGAGGCGATCTGCGCCAGCAGCTCCGAGCGGTGCAGCTCGCGCCCCTCGGCGGCCCGTCGCTCCGGATTGTCCGGCGGCACCGCGGTCGAGAACACGACCTCCGCCCCGGCTGGGACGTTTTCGGCCCGGTGTCCGAGCGTCGGCTCGATCCCGTGCTCCCGCAAACGCTCCGTGTAGCTCGAGTGTGTTCGGTCAGAGCCCGTGACGCTCGCGCCGAGCTCGCGGGCGATGATCGCCAGCCCGCTCATCCCCGCCCCGCCGACGCCGACGAAGTGGAGCCTCCGCGCCGACCAGTCCTCCCCGGCCTGGGTCACCCCTCGCGCTCGAGCACCACGACCGGGATGTTCCGATTCGTCTTGTGCTGATACTCATCGTAGGCCGGCCAGCGGCTGGTCATCAGCGTCCACAGCTCGGGCTTCTCGTCGGCGGCGGCCGTCCGGGCGTGCGCCTGGAAGCGGTCTCCGCGCACCTGCACGGTCACCTCCGGCTCCGCGGACAGGTTCAGATACCACGCCGGATCCTCCTCGGCGCCACCCTTGGAGGCGACCACCACGTAGTCATCGCCGTGCTTTCCGTAGATCAACGGCGTGCTCCTCTCCTCACCCGAGCGCCGGCCCGTGGTCGTGAGAATCAACACCGTCGTCCCCTGCCAGTCGTGTCCCTCGGCGCCGTCGGTCTTCAGATAACGCCTGACATGCTCCTGGCCGAACAGCATCGTCCACCTCGATTTCGCGGGTTTCCCGGGCGAGGCTATACAACGCGTGGGTATCGCGCCGTGCACTTGGCACCGACCGCAGGTTCGTGACCGCCCTCGATTCCAGCGCTGACGACCCCTTTCTGCCACACCGAGAACTTCGAAGGGTCGGTCGCGTAGGCGAACACGTCTTCCGGCGGACGGGCGATCTCGACGGTCGCGACGATTGGCGTCATCAGGTTTCTCCTCCCTGCCGATAGTCCCAGACATGGATACCACCCTCAGCACATCCGCGCCACCGCCAGCAGCTCATGCGCGATGTCGCCGGCCGCGTCCGGGCGGGCCACCGCCGCCGACGCTCGCGCCATCGTTGCCAGCCGCCCGCGGTCGGCGAGCAGGCGACCGACCTCGTTGGCCAGCCGCGCCGGAGTCAGCTCGCCGTCGGGGATCACGACGGCGCCGCCGGCGCTCTCCATGAACCGCGCGTTGGCCGTCTGGTGGTCGGCGGTCGCGTAGGGGTAGGGCACCAGCACCGCGGGCTTGCCGTGCGCGGCGATCTCAAAGATCGACCCGCCCGCCCGTGCCACCACCAGGTCGCTCGCGAGCAGCGCCTCGCCGAACTTCGGGATGTAGCCACGCAGGTCGTAATGCTCCCCCGGCGCAACCAGATCTGAGAGTTCTCGCAGGTCGCGCTCGCCGGCGGCGTGCAGGACCCGGAAGTGCGCCCCCGCGAACGCCTCCACCGCCGCGCGATTGATCGATCGCGCGCCCTGGGAGCCGCCGAACACGAGCACGCACGAGTCGCGCGGGCCGATCCCGAAGCGTTCCCGCGCCGCTAGCCAGTCGGTAGCCGCGGGCGGGACCGGCCGCCCGGTGACGACGTACCGCGAGCCGTGACGGCCCTCGATCGGAAACGCCAGGCATACGCGCCGAGCGAACGGCGCGAGCAGCCGGTTGGTCAGCCCGAGATGGCTGTCGGCCTCGGTCAGCACCAGGGGAATCCGGGACATCACCGCGGCGAGCCCTACGGGCCCCGCCACGTAGCCGCCGCCGGCCAGGATCGCAGCGGGATGAAGCTCCTTGACGATGCGCCGAGCCTCGCGGACGGCAGCGGCCGCGACCAGCGCAGCGCGTAGCGCCTTGAGCGGGCGTCCGCGCGGCAGCGGCATCACGCGCAGGGTGCGCAACTCGTAACCGGCTGCCGGGACCAGCTCGAGCTCCGCGCGGTCGCCGCCGACGAACGTGACCTCGGCGCCGTCAGCTCGCAGCGCGTCGGCCACCGCCAGCGCCGGCACGACGTGCCCGGCGGTCCCGCCGGCGCCGATCACGATCCTCGGCACTGTCAACCTTCGGTGTCCGGACGACTTGTAGCCGCCGCCCCGGGCGAGCGATGTTGAGAAGCAGGCCGACGCCGGCGAGCAGCACGCACAGGTTCGTCGGCGCGTACGAGATGAACGGCAGCGGCACGCCGGTCAGCGGAGCGAGCCCGAGGACGACGAAGATGTTGAGAATCCCCTGGCAAAGAATCAGCGATGTGAGCCCGGTCGCCAGCAGCTTGGCATACCGGTCCGCGGCGCGGCGCGCGGTTCGCAGCCCGGCGTAAGCGATCATGCCGTACAGGCAAACCACGCCGAGGATGCCGAGCACCCCTAGCTCCTCGCCGACGACGGCGAGGATGAAGTCGGTTTGCGCCTCGGGGAGATAGAAGATCTTCTGCACCGAGCGGCCGAGCCCGACCCCGAACAGCCCTCCCGACCCCAGCGCGATCTGCCCCTGGACCGCCTGATAGCCCGCGCCCGATTTCGTGGCCTCCGCCCAGGGATGAAGGAACGAGGTCAGCCGCGCGCGCTCGTACGGCTGCGCGGTCGCGAGCAGGATCACGCAAACGGCGACGATCCCGGCGAGCATCGCGACGTAGCGCATCGGCATGCCGGCCGCGACCAGCAGCGCGGCGACCGTGAAAGCTATGACGAGCGTGGTACCGAGGTCGGGCTCGACGACGATCAGCAGGCATGCCGGCCCGGCAAGGATCGCGATCGGCGCCACCGCGCGGCGAAAGCTCCGCATCCGCTTGGGATGGTCGGCGAGATAGCGGGCGACGTACAGGACGATCGCGAACTTCATGAGCTCGGAGGGCTGGAACTGGATCGGGCCTGCCGAGAACCACCGGCGCGCGCCGTTGACGACTACGCCGAATCCCGGAATCAGCACCAGCAGCAGCAACACGAACGAGCCCAGCAGCAGGCCGTTGACGAGCTTCGGGGTGAGAATCTCGAGGCCGCGACGCGAGAGGACGTGCATCGCCGCCAACCCGATCGCCCCGAACACGAGGAAGCGCACGAACTCGCCGGTGCCGCTGCCGCCGCTCGACAGCGCCCCGAGCGGCGACGACGCGCTGTAGACCATCACCGCCCCGAACGCGAGCAGGCACAGAGTCGCGGTCATCAGGATGTGGTGCTCGAGCGGTGGCGGCACCCGTCGAGCTCCTGTCCGCGAGCGCTTCCCGGTCCCGCTCTTCCCGGCGCCCGCGTTCGCGCCATTTCGGCCCTTGTCCCGGGCGCGACCCGCGGCCGTCGCCGCTCGCGCCATCAGGTGCCCTCCACGAGCGCGCGGAAGTGATCCCCGCGCACCTCGAAGTCCGGGTACTGGTCATAGCTCGCGCACGCCGGCGACAGGAGCACGACCTCGCCCGCGACGGCGGCGCCACGCGCGAGTGCGACGGCATGCTCCATGTCCCCCGCCTGGTGGATCGGGACGCCGGTGGTTTCCAGCGCGCCGGCTAGGTCGCCCGCCGCCTCCCCAATGAGGTACACCGCGCGGCAATGGTCGGCCACCGGTGGCGCAAGCGGCGAGAAGTCCTGCCGTTTGCCTCGCCCGCCGGCGATCAGGTGAATCGGGGCCGTGAACGCCTCGAGCGCGACGATCGTGCTGGCCACGTTCGTCGCCTTGGAGTCGTTGACCCAGGTGACGCCGTCCTTCACCGCGATCCGCTCGAGCCGGTGGCGAACCCCTGCGAACGTGCGCAGCCCCCCCGCGACCGCCTCGGGGTCGACGCCGCGCGCCAGGCAGACCGCCGCTGTCGCCATCGCGTTCTGGACGTTGTGCGCGCCGGGCAGCGCGATCTCGTTTACCCGCAGTAGCGGCTGCTCGTTCCACCACAGATAGCCGGCGCGGTCGGACAGGTCTGGACCGGCGCCCGGACCGAACGTGAGTTGCCGGGCGCAGCCGCCCAGGTCCTCGATGCCGAGGTTCGCGGGCGCGACCGCCACGTCGTAATTCCCCTGGTTGGCGAAGATCTTCAGCTTGGCCGCGACGTATTCCCCGTAGGTGCCGTGGCGGTCGAGGTGGTCCGGAGACAGATTGAGCAGGACCGCCGCCTCGGGCGAGAAGCTCGCGGTGTCCTCGAGCTGGAACGAGGACGCCTCGCACACCACGGTCGCGTCGCCGGGCAGCCGGTCGACGAGCGACGAAACTGCGGTGCCGACATTGCCCGCGACCGCGACCGGCAGGCCGGCCTCGCGGTGTACGTGCCCGATCCATTCGGTCGTGGTCGTCTTTCCGTTGGTCCCGGTCACGGCCACGAACTCGTTGGGGATGAGCCGCCACGCGAGTTCGAGCTCACCGAGCACGACGGCGCCGCGATCCCGCGCCGCGCGGATCGCGGGCGCGTCCTGGGGTACGCCGGGGCTCTTGATGAGCGTCCTGGCGCGGGCGGCAAGGTCGACGCCTGACGCATCCAGCCGTACTTCGACGCCCGCCTCGCGAAGCCTTCCCGTTGCTTCTGCGAGCGCCGGCCGGTCGCTTCCGCCGGCATCCAGGCCGACCACGGTCTGACCGAGCGCGCGGAGCGCGAGCGCGGCCGCGACGCCCGAGCGGGCCAGCCCAACGACGAGATACGGCCCTCCCGGCAGCGGCGGCCGGGGTTTAGTCATCCACGAATGCTGAGGCGGTACACCGTGAACGCGATCGCCGCACAGGCCGCGGCCACGATCCAGAAGCGCAGGATGATCTTGGTCTCCGACCATGCCTGCAGCTCGAAATGGTGGTGGATCGGCGCCATCAGGAACACGCGCTTACGGAACAGCTGAAACGAGAACACCTGGATCAGCACCGAAAGGGCCTCGATCACGAAGATCCCGCCAAGCAGGATCAACAGCACCTCGGTGTTGGTCATGACCGCGAGCCCAGCGATTGCACCGCCGATCCCGAGCGACCCGGTGTCCCCCATGAAGATGCTCGCCGGGAAGCTGTTGAACCACAGAAACCCGATGCAGGCGCCGACCAGGCACGAGGCGAGCACGGTCAGGTCCGTCTGACCGTTGATGAAGTTGATCCCGATGTACGCAAGCAGAACGATCGCGGCACAGCCGGCGGCAAGCCCGTCGAGCCCGTCGGTCAGGTTCACCGCGCTCGTCGTCCCCGCCACCACGAGGTAGATGAGGACCGGGTACAGCGGGCCTAGATCGATGCTGACATCGACGAACCGGACGCTGATCGCCTCGTTGACGCCCGCCTTCTGGGTCGCGAACCACCACAGTCCGAGCGAGATCGCGATCGTGACCGCGAGCTTGGTCCGCGCGCGCAGACCCAGCGAGCGCCGCTTGACGATCTTTGTGTAGTCGTCGGCGAACCCGAGCAGCGCGCACGCCACCGCGCCGGCAAACACCCCGATCGAAGGCCAATCCCGCTTGGACAGGATCAGAAACGGGACCGCGAACGCGATCATGATGATGATCCCGCCCATCGTCGGCGTCCCCGCCTTGGTCTTGTGGCCCGCGGGCCCCTCCTCGCGAATGTTCTGACCGAACTCGCGACGGCGGAGGAACTCGATGAACTTGGGGCTCAGAAACAGGCACAGAAGCAGCGAGGCCGTGCCCGCGATCAGAACGCGACCGGAGATCGAGCCCATTACACGCGGACCCCGGCGCTGAGTGTCCGGCACACGAGCTCGAGCCCGACGCCTCGCGAGCCCTTGACCAGCACGATGTCACCGGAGCTCAGGAGCTCGGGGACGATCTCGGCCGCGCCCGTCGCGTCCGGAACCGAGTGAATCTCGCCATCGAACCGTTCGGCGATCGCCTGCGCCAGCGGTCCGACGGTTACGAGCAGATCGACGCCGGTGGCGGCGACCGCATCGCCGAGCTCGACGTGGTAGTCGCGCTCGTCGGGCCCGAGCTCGAGCATGTCGCCGAGCACGGCCACCGAGCGAGCACCGTCGGCGCGGGCCGCCGTCTCGGCCAGGTCCTCGAGGGCGGCGCGCATCGACATCGGGTTGGCGTTGTAGCAGTCATCGATCAAAGTCACCCCGCCGGGGAGCACCTGGCGCTGCCCGCGGCCCGGGGACAGCTCGAGTGCGACGCGCCCATCCGGGATCACCCCGATTGCGGTCGCGGCCGCCACCGCGGGCAGCAGGTTGCCCCGCAGATGAGCCTGTGTGAACGGCACCTGGAGGACGATTGTCTGGCCGGGGAGCTGGATTTCGACTTCGTTTTCATCAGAACGGGTGAGCTGGACATCGCCGAAGTCTCCAAACGTGATCGTGTGCAGATCGTCACGAAGGTGAGGCTCGAGCAGCGGTTCGCGCGCGGGCACAACGGCGGTCGCTCCCGGGGCAAGCGCCGCGATCAGCTCGGCCTTGGCGGCGGCGATCGCCTCGATCGTGCCGAGCAACTCGAGGTGGACCGGGCCGATGCTGACGATCACCCCCACGTCGGGCTCCGCGATCGCGGCGAGCTCCGCGATCTGGCCGGCTCCGCGCATCGCCATCTCGAGGACCACCACCTCGGTGCCGGCGGGAGCAGAGAGCAGCTCGACCGGGAGGCCGAGTTCGTTGTTGTAGTTGGCGCGCGAGGCCACCGTTCGCCGGTGGGGCGAGAGCAGCGCGAGCAGCAGATCCTTGGTCGAGGTCTTGCCGGTGGACCCCGTGACGCCGATCACCTTCGCGCCCAGCTCGAGGCGCCACGCGTTGGCCAGTCGCTGGATTGCTTGGAGCGGGTCCTCGGTAGCGATTAGCGCCCCCGGCACGGCGCACTTAGCCGCTTCGGCGTGTTCCGGCGTGGTCAGCACGCCCCAGGCGCCTGCGGCGAGCGCCTGCGGTGCGAACCGGCCGCCGTCGAGGTTCTCGCCACGTAGCCCGACGAACAGCGCGCCGGACCCGGCTTCGCGCGAGTCGATGACCACGCGCTCGGGACCCGTCGTGGTGGGGGCCGGGGCGACGAGCCGGGCGCCTGCAGCCCGTGCGACTTGCTCGGGTGTCCAGGTCCTCATGCTCTGCTCGGGAGAGTACTTGGCGGGTCGGGCGGCTATATCGGGATCAGCGCGCCGCCGGCGCGCCCTCGAGCGCTTCCCGTGCGATCGTCACGTCGTCGAACGGGATCTTCCGGCCGCCTTCGAACTCCTGGCCTTGCTCGTGACCCTTGCCGGCGATCACGACAACGTCCCCTTTCTCCGCGCCGGCGATCGCCGCATTGATCGCCGCGCGGCGGTCGACGTCGTGCTCGACATCCGGTCCCGTGCCCACCAGGATCTCATCGATGATCGCCTCGGGATCTTCCGAGCGCGGATTGTCGGACGTGACCATCACGCGGTCGGCCAGCCTGGTCGCGATCTCCCCCATCAGCGGGCGCTTGCCCCGATCGCGGTCGCCACCACATCCGAACACGACGTGGACACGACCCCGGGTGAGCTCCCGCGCCGCTCGGAGCACGTTCTCGAGCGAGTCCGGCGTGTGCGCGTAGTCGACGAGAACCGCGAACTCCTGACCGGCGTCGATCGGCTCGAACCGTCCGGGCACGCTCCCGGCGGTCTCGATCGCGGCTCTCGACGTTTCCGCGGAAACGCCCAGCGCGCGGACCGCAGCGAGAGCACCGAGCACGTTGTAGACGTTGAAGAGCCCGGGCAGCGGCGACTTCAGGTGGGTCGCGCCTTCGGGCCCGTGCACCGTGAACCGCGAGCCGGTGAGGTCGGTGTCGACGTCGGAGGCACGGTAGACGGCCTCGTTTCGAATTGCGAACGTGAGCGCCCCAGGCGTCTCGGCCGCGAGACGCGCACCGTACGGATCGTCGACGTTGATCACCGCGTTTCTCGGCCGCCCGCGGGTGAACAGCCCTCGCTTGGCCAGGAAGTACTCCTCCATCGTGCCGTGGAAGTCGAGATGGTCCTGGGTCAGGTTTGTGAAGATCGCCGCCGCGAAGTGGATCGCGTCGGCCCGGTGGAGCTCGAGCGCATGCGAGGACACCTCCATCGCGCACGCCACATCGCCGCCGTCGAGCATCTCCCGGAACGTCCGCTGGAGGTCGATCGCCTCGGGCGTAGTCCGCTCCACTGGCCGCTCGGCGCCACCGATCACGCTCTTCACCGTGCCGAGCAGGCCGGTCTGGCGCCTATCCGCTTCCAGGAGGGCGTGAACGAGGAACGCCGTGGTCGTCTTCCCGTTCGTGCCCGTCACGCCGACGGTCTCGAGGCTCGCCGTGGGGTCGCCGTAAAACGCCGCCGCTGCCGGCGCCATCGCCGCGCGGACGCTCGGCACCTTGATCTCCGGGACGCCGAGCTCGAGCGGACGCTCCACGACCAGCGCGACCGCGCCTCGCGCGATCGCTTCCGGGGCGAAGTCGTGGCCGTCGCGGGTGAACCCGGGAACGCAGAAGAACAGCGTCCCTGGCACGACGGCGCGGTTGTCGTAGGCGAGCCCGGTGATCTCGAGATCGCCGGTGGGCACGCGCCGGTCCGCGAACAATCTGCACAGATACACGGATACAGCGTAGTTGCCCCAGTGGCGGATTGCCGACCAAGGCCCGCGCTCCCTGGCACCATTGTCGCTCTCGTCGCGCGGCCCTCAGTCCGCGCGGCGGCATCCACAACGCGCGAGCGTTGGCCACCGCAATGCCGGGTGTGTCAGGACCGCCGACCTGGGTAACCTCGTCAGGATGCTTGCGCCAAGAAGTCTCCCCAGCGAGTACACCGAATTCAACCGTCGCCACCACTCGCCAGCCGGGCATCCCTGGCGCGGATACTGCAAGGTATTCGGTTCACGCAGCGCGCTACGACTCAAGCTCGCAGGCCCGTATGCGTGGCAGGAGAACAACTCGATCCGGGCATTCGAATATCCATGGGCACACGATCAGATTCAATCGCTTGGTTCCAAGTTGGTTATCGCCGATGTGGGAGCTAGCCTGGCCGGCTTGCAGTACACCCTGGCGCGAGATGGCCACGAGGTCCACGCGATCGATCCGGGGATGAACGCGACGGGCGTCGGATGAGAGGTCGATCCGGACTTTCACCAGCGACTGGCGAGCGTTTACAAGCACCAGTCCGCTTGCAACCCACCACGCTCGAGGAGGCAGGGCTGGCCGAAGCAAGCGTCGATGTCGTGCTCTCGGTCTCAACGATCGAGCACTTTGGCGCGGATGACTTCACTCGCTTTGCCCAGGCAGCACGGGCCGTCCTCACGCCTGGCGGTCATCTGGTCCTGACGATCGACTTGTTCCTTGACCTGAAGCCGTTCACGAGCCGGGAGCGCAACGCCTTCGGTCTAAACGCAAACGTGGCGGCCCTTCTGGATCAACTCGATGCGACACTCGTCGTCGGCAATGCGGACGAGCTCTATGGGTATCCCGGATTCGACGCAGACCGTGTGCAGTCGGGCTTGAGCAACTACCTCGTCGGCGAGGGCTACCCGGGCATGACGCAGTGCTTAGTTGCGCGCGTCTAGGCAGCCGGCCTCGATTTCGCCCACGTTCGTGCCACACGTGCAGAAGTGCTCGCAGCGCCATCGTCGGTCAGGAAGTGAATTAAGCCATCGTCGAAATCCGTCGGATCGTCGGCTCTAGTGAGGATCTCGTCGGGATACCCTTCAGCACCGATCGAGGTTGAGACGATAGGCAGTCCGACTGCGGCCGCCTCAAGCACTTTCACCTTCACTCCCGCGCCGAGCACGAGAGGCGCCGCGAAGACACGAGCCTTCGTGTAGAGATCCAGGAGGTCTTCGACGAAGCCGTGCACTGTGACGTCCGTCCCGGCTCGATCGAGCAGGCTGGTGGCCGGGTTCGAGCCCGCGATCACCAGCCTCGCGTCTGGACAGGCGTCGAGTACGCGTGGCCACACTCGCTCGATTAGCCACACTGCGCTCTGGTGATTCTCAGGGCGATAGAGCGCGCCGGTGAACAGGACCGTACGGGATGACAATGGAGCGGGTTGCGCCGGCCAGGGCACTAAGAAGTCGATTTGCTCGATCGGAATGGTCACCCCCATTCGGCGCAGGAGTTGCCGATCTTTGTCCGAGTAGACGAGTACCTCGTCGTATGCGTTGCACAGACGCGCTTCCATCCGCGCGGCAATCCTCGACGCAACCTTGGCCGCGACGCGCCGGAGCATGCGTCGGTCGCTCCGCGCGCGGCGGCGAAGTCCTTGTGCGTGGACGTCGTGCTCGACAATCGCGCACGTGGCGGTGGTGACTTCTCGAACGCCGGCGATCAAGGGAAGGAACGCAGACCAGTGGATTTCGACGTATTGGGCCGCCTCGAGCTCGGCTCTTACCTGGGCTGAGCGCCACTGCTTGAGCCAGCCACTTCCAGGGGTGATCTCGCCATGCAGACATCGGTTGGCGAAAGCGATGGCGCGACGTACGATGTCGCTCCCGGGCTCCGGAGCCGGGCATCGGATCACCTTGACCGAGTCGTCGAGGCCCTGGCTATCGGGTCGAGCTTGGACGCTGTCAGGCACGATCAAAGTGACTGCATTTCCGGCTCGCGCTGCACGCCGTGGTCCGCACCCTGCTCGCTTGTCGCACGCAATAAGGTCTTGTGTGACGAAGTGCACACTGACTTGTGCACTTCGTCACAGATGCACGAATAGTGGGAAACAGCGCTTGGAGCGTGAAGCGTGTGTGATCTCGTCGGCTAGCCCTGCCCGAATCCACGCGCGCCCTTGGCCAGGTCGCGTCGCTCGATCACTCGATCGACGAGTCCGTACGCCACCGCTTCGGCTCCCGTGAAGTAGCGATCGCGCTCCATGTCGGCGTGCACCCGGTCGAGCTCCTGACCGGTGTGCTTCGCATAGATCTCGTCGACCCTGGCACGCAGCGCGAGCACCTCTCGGGCATGGATCTCGATGTCGCTCGACTGCCCCTGGTACCCGCCTGACGGCTGGTGGATCAGGATGCGGCTGTTGGGTAGCGAGAGGCGCTTGCCCGGCGCCCCGCCCGCCAGGAGCATCGAGCCCATCGACATCGCGATCCCGTAGCAGATCGTCTGCACGTCGGGCCTGATGAACTGCATCGTGTCGTAGATCGCCATGCCGGCGTAGATCGAGCCGCCGGGCGAGTTGATGTAGAGGTGG
>DATJYY010000268.1:0-29724 GCA_035499395.1 Solirubrobacteraceae bacterium | reverse complement strand
TATCGAAGTCCCGAGGCGCTCGCGCTGCTCGCTCGCTGCCTGGGCCTGATCGACGAGCCGCGCGCCGAGGAGCACTTCGCCCGCGCGATCGAGCTCGGCGATGCGCTGTCGCCGTTCGACGCGGCGCGAACCGAGCTGCTGTTCGGCGAGTGGCTGCGACGGCACCGCCGGCGGGCCGACGCCCGCCGTCATCTGCGCAGCGCGCTCGAGCGCTTCGCGCGGGTGGGAATGGCACCTTGGGAAGCTCGGGCACGCGCGGAGCTCCGGGCCACCGGCGAGACCGCCCGCCGGCGCGATCCGTCCACCCGCGACGAGCTGACGCCCCAGGAGCTCCAGATCGCTCGGCTGGTCGCCACCGGCAAGACCAACCCCGAGGTCGCGGCGCAGCTGTTCCTCAGCCCGCGCACGATCGACTACCACCTGCGCAAGGTCTTCGCCAAGCTCGAGATCGCCTCGCGCGCCGAGCTCGTGGGCATCGATCTCGGCGAGCCGGTGGCCGTGTAAGCGATGACCCTGGAGCGTGGCGAGAGGCCGCTCGTCAACTTCTTCTACGCCCATCCGGTGCGCTGATGCTGTCGGCGGCCGGTGGTTCGAGTACTTCTTCAACCGGGTCCCGTTCCGCTCGATCATCCCCGACCCCGAGCGCTACCCGTGCTTCACCCGGTTCGCTCCGGCGCGATCTGGTCGATCGACGGCGTCCACTTCGGATACATCTAGGTCACCCGGTAGAGCTCGTACGCGATCGCGCCCGGCCCGGTGAGCCGCCCGCGTCCGACAAACAGGCTCTCGCCCAGCCATCCGTACCGCCCGGCCCCCACCTCGAACTGGGGTGCAATCCGCATGTACTGATCCTCGAACGCGGTCTCCTCGCCGGCTGCGACCGCGGCGAGGAACCGATCGCTCGACCGGATCAGCGCCACCTCGTAGCGGAACAGGATCAGCTCGTCGTCGTCGGTCGCGAACTGCACGCGCAGGTCGGGCCGGCGGATGCCGTCGGGACCGACGCGGATCCAGTCGGTCCCCGGCATCGCCAGCGTGGCGGCGATCCTCGGGCCTTCGAGCTTCGCGCCGCTGACCTGCCAGCACACGCGCTCGCCCAGCGGCGAGCCGGTCGTCGGGCCGAGCGGCCCGTCGATCGACTCGCTGTAGGTCATCTCGTACTCGAGCTCGATCATCGAGCCGCGGCGGGAGCGAACACGGTGCTCGCGTACAGCGTGTCCATGTATTCGCGGACGTCCTGGATCTTCCCGTCCCGCACCGTGAACACCCCTATGCACCCGTTCTCGTAGGCGCGGCCGTCGCGCGTCCGCGCGCGGCTCGTCCACTGGAGCACGACCTGATCGTGCTCGGCGACCATCGCCGTGATCTCGAGCTCGACCGTCCCCGGCTCGTAGTGGGACATCGCGACCGCGAGGAAGTCGTTCATGATCGCCTCGCGGCCCTTCCACGTGCCCGATACCGGCAGGTCCCCGGCGTCGAGCCTCCAGCTCGCGTCCGGCGCGAACAGCTCGCGGATCGCGTCGACGTCGCCGGCGCCGACCGCGTCCACGTACCGGCGCAGCACCAGTTCGCTATCGATTGCTTCTGTCATTGACATGCTCCTTGATGTCGGGAGGGTGGTCGCTCTTGCTCCCAGCCAAGGTAAGTCCGCGTGCGACCGATGTGAAAGACCTCTCCGGCATCGGTTCAGCGCCGATCGGCATGACCGGCCGCGGGCCGGTCTCAGATCCAGCCGAGCTCGGCGGAGATCGCGACCGCCGAGTCGAGCATCCGATCAACCGCCGGGGAGCGATTGTGGCGGCGGGCGAGCAGGCCGACCTCGAGGCTCGCCGGCGGGGACAGCGGCAGCCAGCACAGCTCGTCCGGAAGCCCGAGCGAGCCCGACGACTCCCCGGTGATGACCACGGCCTCACCTTGGAGCACCGGGGTGTAGGCGAGATCGAAGCTCAGCGTCCGCAGCAGCACGCGCGGCTCGATGCCGTGCTCGCGAACCAGGCCGAGCACCGCGTCATAGTGGCCGGGGTTCGCCTCGCGCGGGTGCAGCAGCAGCGTCTCGTCGCCGAGCTCGGCCACGGCGACGCTCGCGCCGGACGCGAGCCGGTGCTCGCGGCGGACGAGCAGGCCCTGCGGCTCTGACCGGATCACGCGCGTCTCGAGCTGCGCCCTCCGCGGCGGGCAGCGGACGAGACCGAGATCGACGGAGCCGTCGCCCAGGCCGGCCACGATCTCGTCAACCGACTTGACCGCGGTCGACATCGCGATCCCGGGATGACGCTCGGCGAGCCCCCGGAGCAGGCGCGGTGCCGTCTCGTAGCTGGCGCTGCCACCGTACGCGACCACCACCGCACCGCGCTCGCCGGTCCCGTACGTCCGCACGCTCCGCCAGAGCTCATCGGCCGCGCCCAGCAGCGCCGGCGCGCGGTCGAGCAGGAACTCGCCGGCCGCGGTCAGCTCGAACTCGTGGGTGGTGCGGAACAGGAGCTCGACCCCGAGCTCCTGTTCCAGCAGCCGGACCTGGCGGCTGAGCGCCGGCTGCGCGATGTGCAGCCGCTCAGCCGCCCGGGTGAAGTTGCGCTCCCGCGCTACCTGGACGAAATACTCCAACCGACGCAGATCGGTCACACCACTGAGCCTAGCCCCGAATCGGCGCTGGCACTCCTAGATGCCGTACACCCGGCGCGCGTTGCCGGACCCGATCATCTCGGCGATCCGCTCGCGATCGGCGCCGCCGACCCCGAGCTCGTCCAGCACCACTCCCAAGCTCTCGCGGAAGCTGACCGCGGCGAGCAGGTACAGCTCGGCCAGCCCGTATGCATCCGAGGAGTACAGGAGCTTGTGGAACGGCGCCAGCTCGAGCGTCTCGGCGAGGACGGCCGCGGCCCGAGCGCCGACGTGTGGAATCGCCAGGCCGACGTCGAGGTAGACGTGAGGCATCGCCTGGGCGAGGTAGGCGGCGTGGCGGTGGTAGGGATAGCAGTGGAGCAGCAGCACCGGCGGGCCGCCGGCGCAGGCGCGCAGAAAGTCGGTCAGGAGCGCAGGGTCGCTCCGCGCGAGGTTCTCGTCGGGATCGCCGAACCCGGTATGGAGCTGAAGCGGCAAGCCGGTGGCGAGGCCTTCCCACAGCAGGTGCCGGAGCAGCACCTCGTCCTGAACGCGCGCGCCGCCGCCGTTCAGCCAACGGTCCACCGCTTTCACGACGTCCGCGGACGACGGCGGACGCGGATCGAAGTCGAGGCCATGGCGGTAGGCGATGATCGACTTGAGCCCGGCGGCGCCGGCCGCGCGCATCCGCAGGTCCTCGGCAAACGCGGCTTCGAACTCGGCCGCCCCCACGCCGGCCGCGGCGATGTCCTCGGCGACCGACTCGAGCCGGACGACCTCGCGCACGGCCGCGCCGCTCATCTCGCCAAGCTCGGCGAGGCCGAGAAACCTGCCGCCGACCAGGCCGGTGTCGACGAGCAGCGTCTCGAGGGCGGCGGCGCTGAGCAGCCGCCGGTTGGCCTCCTCGCCTCCGAGCTCGGCGCGGCGCGCCACGTAATCGCCGGGATCGGCACCCGCGGGCAGGTCGAGCGCCGGCGCGCACCGCTGGCGCACCGCGAGGCCGAGCAACGAGTCGAACGTCGTGCACCCGTCCGGCGGCGGCCGGTCGGACTCGGTCAGAAACGACTCGAGCGCGGCGCGGTCGAGCGAGTCGCGCGCCACTCCGTGGCAATGGTGATCGATCAGCGTGGCGTCCACGCTCAGTATCGAAAGCGCGTCGCCGCCACGATCTCCTCTTCCGAAGCGCCGATGAAGCGCTCGACCTCGGTCTCGCGCACGGCGACGATCGTCTCGAACAGATCGGGGCCCATCGCTGTCGCGAGCACCTCGCACTCGCGGAAGTGCTCGAGCGCTCCCGCGAGGTTCGACGGCAGACGCGCCGCCCCCGCGGCCGCGAGCTCCGCATCGGACAGGGTGGCCGGGTCGACCGTCACCTCGGGCGGCAGCTCGAGCTCGCGCTCGACTCCGTCCAGGCCGAGCGCGAGCACCGCGCCGACCAGGAGATAGGGGTTCGCCGCGGCGTCGAGGCACTTGATCTCGGCATTCGCGTGCTCGCCGGACGCCACCAGTCGCACCGCCGCCTCGCGATTCTCGCGGCCCCAACAGCGATACGGCGCGGCCCACCGCTGCGGGATCAACCGCAGATAGCTCGCCGCGCTCGGCGCACCGATCGCGAGCAGCGCCGGCAACCCCTCGAGCACGCCCGCGACGAACGCCTGCGCCTGGTTGTGCAGCCCGTGCGGTCCCGACCCGCCCGACATCAGCGTCCGCCCCTGCGACCACAGGCTCGTGTGTAGGTGGCATCCGTTGCCGACACCGCCGACCGTCATCGCCGGCGCGAACGAGCACCGCATCCCGGCGCGGCTAGTGACCGCCCGGATCGTGTGCCGCACGAGCAGGATCCGGTCCGCGGCCGCAACGGGATCGGCCGGGGCGACCGATAGCTCGAACTGCGCCGGCGCGTACTCCGGATGCAGCTGGAGCACCTCGATCGACTCTGCGTCGAGCGCGGTGAGCAGGTCACGGCAGTAGTCGGACACCTCGATCAGCCGGTCCATCCCGTAGCCGGGGCCCGCGGTGGCCGGCACGAACCCGTCCCCGGCGCCGGCGTCGAGCACCCACTCCGCCTCAAAGCCCATACGCGCCTGCAGCCCGCGCTCCGCGGCGCGGTCGGCAATCCTGCGCGCGAACGTGCGCTGACAGCCCGGATGTGGCTCACCCTCCTGAGTCAGGCGGTCCACCGGCGCCCACGCCCAGCCCGGCTGCGCCGCGAGCACGACAATGCGCTCGAGGTCGGGGAACAGCCGCAGGTCGCCGACCGGCCCCGTCGAGCTCGGGCTGGCCGTGATCGCGTCGTCGAACATGAACACGTCGAACACGGGCGACATCCCGATCCCCTGCGTGACCGCGTCCTCCAGACGCGCGAGCGGGACCGTCTTGACCCGTGCGATGCCGCTGTTGTCGACGTAGGAGGCGGCGACCCCGACGACACCGTTCGAAGCCAGGTCGGCCGCGACCTCCGCAACCTTGCCCCGAGCGATCATGTTCGCCGACGACCTTATCGCGACGCGGGCGCGCCCGTCAGGCGTCGTGGCGCCAGCTGGTGCCCAGGGTACGGCCGTCGATCTTCACGGACTGGGCGTCGAGCAGGATCCAGGCGAACCGGCACGGCACCGTTCCCCTGTTGTGCCAGAGGTGGTTCGTGCCGCGCTGAACGACGACGTCCCCCGGGCGCACGGTGACGGTCTCACCGCCGTCGAGTTCCATGTCGCATTCGCCCTCGAGGCAGATGCCGTAGTCGAGGCTCTGGGTGCGGTGCATCGGCGACCGCGTGCCGGGCGCGAGAACGCCGATGCGGAGCACCGAGCCCGATCCGGACCCGTGCGTCGTGGTCGGGCTTCCCTGACGCTGGCGCATCATCGCCTCCTCACCGAGATCCACGGGCATCTCGTGCGTCGCCCAGACGTGGAAGAACGTCGCGTTGGTCCGGCCGGCGTCCTCGGCGAGACCGGTGCCCGCGATCTGCTCGTCCGCCGCGATGACGGCTTCGCCGATCTCGTTGTGGCCGGTGACGATCCGCCTGACTCGGAGCTCACTCAGTTCGTCGTTCATATGCCTTTCACCCGGGGAGTACCGACGACCAGCCCCCGTCGACGACGAGGTTGGCGCCGGTGATGTAGGAGGCTTCATCGCTGGACAGGAAAACGGCCGCGCTGACCACGTCCTCGGGCGTTCCGAGGCGGCCGAGCGGGATCGAGCCTGCGATCGCGCGCATCGGGTGGTCGGGTGCGAGCAGGTTCTCGCGCGAACCCTCGGTGGCGATCATCCCCGGGCTGATGCAGACAGCGCGGATTCCGTGCTGGGCGCCCTCGGCGGCCAGCTGCCGAGTCAACGCGATAACGCCCCCCTTGGAAGCGGCGTGGGCCACGCGCTTGTTGGTGACCGATCCGCTGATGCCCGCGGTCGAGCCCACCGTGATGATCACGCCGCTGCTGCTTACAAGATGCGGCCACGCGGCCCGCACGGTCAGGAACACCGAGTCGAGTTCGGTGGCCAGTGTGAATCTCCAGTCGGCCACCGGCTGCTCGTCGACCGCTCCGAAGCGGACCGCGCCGGCGTTGGCGTACACGACGTCGATCCGGCCGAACCGCGCGACAGCCGCCTGCACCCAGTCGCCAACTGAGCGCTCATCGGTGACGTCGACACGGCTAACCGAGCCCGTGCCGCCGGCGGCTTCGATCAGAGACATCGTCTCGCGGGCGTCGTCCTCCAGCAGGTCTCCGCCGGCCACGACGGCGCCCTCGGCCGCGAACCTCAGCGCAGCGGCACGGCCGATCCCCCGGCCAGTGCCGGACAGCAGTATTACCTTGTCCTGTAGCCGCGTCATCGGTTGACACTTGGAGTCGCTCCCGATAGCTTATCCGAATCAGGATTCGGAATCGGAGATTTCTTCGGTAGAGGAGAGAGGATGAAGGTTCTTGTCATCGGCGGCGGGATCGGAGGGCTGTCCACCACGCTCGCGCTGCGCCGCCAGGGCTTCGACGTCGACGTCGTCGAGCGCGATCCCGAGTGGGGCGTATACGGGGTCGGCATCATCCAACCCGGCAACGCGCTCAGAGCGCTCAACTCGCTCGGACTGGCCGAAGCGTGCGTTGAGGCCGGACACCAAATCGTCGGTGACCGCACCTGGCTGGCCGACGGCACGACCCCGATCGCCGCCCACGAGTGGCCGGCGCTCGTCGAGCATCTGCCGCCCGGCAACGGTCTCACCCGCCCCAAGCTGCACGAGATCCTCACCTCGACGACACTGGCGTCGGGCGCGGACGTGCGCACGGGCGTCACGTTCACCGAGATCGACTCCTCCGGCGACCACGTCGACGTGGCCTTCACTGACGGCGAGCGGCGGCAGTACGACCTCGTCATCGGCGCCGACGGGCTCTACTCGAAGGTCCGCGAGCGCCTGTTCGGGCCGGACTTGAAGCCCCGGTTCACCGGGCAGGTGTGCTGGCGCTACAACCTCCCGCGCCGTGAAGGGCTCGAGGAGATCTGGATGTGGTTCGGGCCGGACGGGAGCGCCGGGTTCGTGCCGCTTGGCGAGGACCTGATGTACATCCTGACGATCGAAACGCCGATCCCGGACTGGCGGGCCGCGATCGACCGAGACGGGGCGGCCGCGGTCTACCGGCAGCGCCTCGCTCCGTTCGCCGGCCCGGTCGCGGACGTGCGCGAGCAGATCGTCGACGACGACGCGGTCGTCGTGCGCCCGATCGAGAACATCATCGCGCCCGCGCCGTGGCATCGCGGACGGGTCGTGCTGATCGGCGACGCGGCCCACGGGGCGACGCCGCATTGCGGCCAGGGCGCGGCACAGGCGATCGAGGACGGCATCGTGCTGGCGGAGGAGCTGGCCAGGGACGTTGCTGTCACCGACGCGCTCGAGGCGTTCACCGCGCGCCGCTACGAGCGGTGCCGCGCGATCGTCGAAGGATCCGAGCAGGTCGGCGCATGGGAGCAGGACCACTCGCTCCCGATCGACCCCGACGCGACCCGCAACGCGGTGATCATGACCGCATCGGCGCCCATCTGAAAGGACTGTCATGAGGATCGCACGAGTTGACCATGGCGGCGGCGCCCGCGCGGCGGTGATCGACGGCGACACGGTCAAGGTTTTGGAAATGGGTGTCGAGGTAGTCGATGTGCTCGGCGCGGACGCTGTCGAGCGGGAGGGGTTCGCCGCGCGGGTCGAGGCGGAGCTGCCTCAGAGCGAAGCGCATTTGCTGGCACCGGTGCTCCCCCCGACGATCCGCGACTTCTCGGTGTTCGAGCAGCACATCTCGGGCGTGATCAAGGACGCAAACCCCGACGCCACCGTTCCGCCGGTCTGGTACGAGTCGCCGTTCTGCTACTTCACCAACCCGAATGCGCTGACCGGTCCCGACGATGAAATCGCGGTTCCGCCGGGATGCCGGCGGCTCGATCTCGAGCTGGAGGTGGCGGCGGTGATCGGACGGGCCGGACGGAATCTGACACCGGACGAGGCGGGCGATCACATCGCCGGCTACACGATCTTCAACGACTGGTCCGCGCGGGATCTGCAGATGGCCGAGATGCGCCTCGGGCTCGGGATGTGCAAGGGCAAGGACTTCGCCAACACGTTCGGGCCGTGGATCGTCACGCCGGACGAGCTCGAGGCCCACGTCGACGGAGACCGGCTCGATCTCGAGCTGCGTGCCGAGGTGAACGGGACCGCGCTCGGCACCGACACACTGGCGAACATGGCCTGGAGCTTTGCCGAACTCGTGTCGTACGCGTCCCGCGGGACGTGGGTGCGACCCGGCGACATCCTTGGCTCAGGGACCTGCGGCAATGGCTGCCTGCTCGAGCTGTGGGGCCGGCGCGGCCGCGACTTCCATCCGCCACTCGGCCCCGGTGACGTGGTGTCGCTCCACGTCGAGGGGATCGGGACACTGACCAACACAGTGGTCGACGGCGTCGAACCGCACACGTTGCCCGCGGCTCGGCCGGGCCGCCGTTCGGCGGCGGGATGAGCGCGGTACGCCCGCCCAAGCAGCGCCGCAGCCGCGAGTCCTATGAGCGGGTTCTCGACGCGGCTCACACGCTGCTCGAGGAGAACGGCTTCGAGGGTTTCACCGTCCAGGAGGTCGCGGCGCGATCGGGCGTATCGATCGGCGCGATCTACGAGCGGTTCGGCAACAAGGAGAGCCTGCTTCGGGCGGTTCACGCCCGGCTGATGGCGTCGATGTCGGAGGCGAACGAGGCGGCCGAGGCGGGCGCGGCGAACGTCGACGGCGCCGCGGCGGCAATCGCAGCCTCGATCGCCGGAATGGCGCGAGTCATGAACGACAACCGCAAGGCGCTGCGCGCGTTCATGCACTTGGGCGCCGTCGACGAAGTGATCTCCGCACGCGGATCGGAAGCGAGTATCGCGCTGAGCAAGGAGTTCAAGCGGTCGCTGATGCCGTACGCCGGCGAGTTCCGGCACCCGCGACCGGCCGTTGCGCTCGACGTGGCGTTCCGGATCGCGTATTCGACGCTCGCGCGCCAGGTCATGTACGGACCCGTGTTCGAGTCCGATCAGCGCCTCAGCTGGAAGCGCCTGATCGATGAGCTGAGCGGTGCCTGCGCCGCGTACCTGTTGCACTGGCAGCCCGCCTGAGCGCCTCCGCGGGATCGTTCCGCCGCGGCCCCTCCCTTGACGTGCACCCGCACGCGCGTTAGCCTTCTTGACCGAATCCGAATACGGATTCTGAAATTAGTTCAAACGCGCGCTGCACCGATTTGAGGAGAAGAGAGATGGCTCTGCCCCTTCTGTCCCAGCTGGCCCACGTCGAACTGACGACGCCGAAGCCGCAGGAGTCGCTCGAGTTCTGGACGCAGGTGGTCGGCCTCGAGGAGACGTCCCGCGCCGAGCAGTCGGTGTACCTGCGCGCCTGGGGCGACCGCTTTCACCACACCCTGCAGCTCACCGAGGGGCCGGAGGTGGGTCTCGGACACATTGGCTGGCGCGCTTCGGGACCTGACGAGCTCGAGGCCGCCGTGGAGCGACTGACGGCGGGCGGCGCCGGCGAGGCGTGGGTGGAGAACTCCGTCGGTCACGGCCGCGCGTTCCGCTATCGCGCCCCTGGCGGCCACCTGCAGGAGGTGTTCTGGGAGGTCGAGCGCTACACGCCGCCCCCGGGTATGGAGTCGCCGTTTCCGAACCGTCCGCAGCGCTACGTCCCGCGCGGCATCGCTGCCCGGTGCATCGATCACGTGACGATCACCGCCGCCAACCCACTCGGCGATGCGGAGTGGTATCGCGACACGCTCGGCCACCGGTTCATGGAGTACACGGTGATCCCGGACCGGCCCGACTTTCCCGTGTTCTGCATGACCACGGTGTGCGAACGCTCGCACGACCTCGGGATCGTCTGGGACCCGACGCCCGTCCCGGGGCGGGTCAACCACTTCGCCTACTTCGTCGACTCGCGCGAGGAGCTGCTGCGCGCCGCCGACGTGTTCCTCAACCAGGACGTGGCGATCGAGTTCGGCCCCGGACGTCACGGTATGGGCGAGCAGGACTACCTGTACGTCCGCGATCCGAGCGGTATGCGCGTCGAGATCAACGCCGGCGGATACCGCAACTACGAACCCGACTGGGAGCCGGTCCGGTTCGAGCCCCAGCAGGGTTCGAACGTGTTCTACAAGAACCTGGCGATGCCGCCCTCGATGTTCGAGTCGTTCCCGGTCGTACAAGCACCGCCGGAGCACGACCGGGAGGCGCAGGACAAGACCGGTCTGTTCGTGTGATGACTGACGCAGACGAGACGCTGGCCGCCGGGAAGAGGTGGCTGCTGACGCGTCTAGATCGCGGCGCGCATCCACTTGACGGTCTTGACCCCGACGCGGCGCGCCGCACGATCGAAGCGCTGACCGGGCTCGCGCCCGAACCGTGGACCGCGGCGTGGGGCGGACTAGCCGATGAGTTCGCCTCCCGCGCGCGGGCGGCGACCGACCGGGACGAGGAGCGCGCGCTGTGGTTCCAGGCATACCGGGCCGCGTTCATGGGGCGCTATCCGGTTCCCAACCACCCGCTGAAGGAGGCGCAGTACGCGCGCGCGCGTGAGTTCTTCCTGAACGCCACCACGCTCGAGGACCCGCCGCTCGAGGTCGTCGAGCTCCCGTTCGAGGAGTCGAAGCTGCGCTTCTACCTCACGCGCCCGGCCGGCGCGCCGCACCGGCCACCGGTGGCGATGGTTTGGGCCGGGATCGACACGTGGAAGGAAGAGATGCATGTCCGGCTCGGCGCGCTGATGCGCTCGCGCGGTTTCGCCGTGCTGCTGGTCGACATGCCCGGCGTCGGCGAGTCGCCGGTGCTCGCCTCGGGCGACGCCGAGCGGCAGTGGACTCCAATCTTCGATTGGCTGGCCACTCGCGAAGACCTCGACGGCGCCCGCTGCGCCGCGATCGGCGGCTCGTTCGGCGGCTACTGGGCGATGAAGCTAGCCTACACCCACCGCGACCGGCTCGCTTGCGCGGTCAATTGGGGTGGCGGCGTGCACATCACGTTCACGCCCGAGTGGCAGCAGAAGTCACGCAACGCTTCCTCATACCTCATGGACCTGATGAACGCCCGCGCGCGGATCTTCGGTGGCGAGACGTTCGAGGACTACGTGGCGCACTGCCCCGAGCTGTCGCTGCTCGATCAGGGACTGCTCGACCGGCCCTCGGCGCCGTTGCTGCTGGTCAACGGCCGCGACGACGTCCAGAACTCGATCGACGACATCTACCTGAGCCTGGACCACGGAGACCCCAAGGCCGCCCGCGTCTTCGACGGCGGTCACATGGGCGTGGGCCCGGTGGCGCCGACGATCGCTGACTGGGTGGTGCGCCAGCTGGATGCCGACCAGTGACGCGAATACTGATCGTTGGCGGTGGCCCTGCCGGAATGACGGCGGCGATTGCCTCCGCACGGCTCGGCGTCCTTTCCGAGATCGTCGAACGGGAGGCGAACTGGCGCCCCGCCGGGATCGGAATCGGATTGCAGAGCCCCCGATGCGTGTGCTCCGCGAGCTCGATCTGCTGTCGGAGTTGCAAGAGCGCTCGTGGCATCACGCCGTGATCGACATGATGCGGCCGGCAAGGTGGCCGAGATGCCACAGGTGAACGTCCTCGGGCCCGACGACGCGCCGTTCGTGACGATGTCGCGGATCGCCCTGCACGAGGTTCTCGAGGAACGGTTGCGCTCGCTCGACGTCCCCGTGCGACTGGGTGTGACCGTGTCGTCGGTTGACGACGGCGATGTGGCCTTCACCGACGGGACCTCGGGTTCGTACGACCTCATCGTCGGTGCGGACGGAGTGCACTCGACGATGCGGCCGATGCTGCTTCCGGACGCTCCCGAGTCCGCCTACGCGGGTCAGGTGATCTGGCGCCTCGACGTCCGTACGCCGACCGAGCTCGAGCGGTACACGATAATGCTCGGCCGCGAGACCCGGCTCGGGCTTGTGCCGATCGCTCCGGGCCGTGCCTACGTGTGGATGCTCGACTCGAGCGCCAGGCCCGAGAGGCCGCCGGCTGATCGCCTGTTGGACATGCTCCAGGAGCGTCTGTCCATATTCGGGTTCGTCGTGCCCGAGATCGCCACGCAGATCACCGAGCCCTCACAGATCGATTTCCGGGCGCTCTACTGGTTGCTCGTCCGGCCACCGTGTGCACGCGATCCTGGGCACGGCGGGCGCGTGCGTTGCCACTCATCCGTCGGATATGTGCGTCGCGCTCGCGGCGCTGGACGCCGTCGTCCACCTTTGCGGCGCGTCGGGCGAGCGGACGGTCGAACTGTGTGATCTGCACAGGCTGCCCGAAGACCGTCCCGAGGCGCGCCGCCCACCACTCGACCGGGACGATGCGCATGGCCAGCTCGAGTGTCGTCCGATCGAGCTGCTCGGCGAGCTGCGTGACCGTGACGATCCTGTCGGTCACCTGGTCGTCGTCGACCTCCCCCCGTGATCTCGCCGCTTGGCGTCATCGCCAACGGCCGCGCCCACCGCGTCTCTGAGGCGAGGAGTGTCCTGCACGGCCTTGGCCGCGGCATCGATCGACGCGGCGTCGGTCGCGTCCGGCGCCAGCAGGCCTGACAACTCCATCACGCCGCTCCAGACGAGCCGCGCCTGGCGGACAAGCTCGAGCATCACGTACTGGGCGAAGACGCTCCAGCGCGACGACGGCCAGCGCGCGGGTCTCGATCAGATACGAGTTGACCGAGCTCGAGCGGTACGGGACGTGATCGTGCCGCGCCACCCCGCGAGCTTACGCCGACCGGGTAGCTTCAGTACCAAATGACGACCACGGTTCGCGCGGCCACACTGCTGGGCCCACGCCGCCTCGAGGTCCGCGACTACCCGTACCCCGCCGCGCTCGAGCCGGGCGCAGTGCTCCTGCGGATGCTCGCGTCGGGGATATGCGGCACCGACAAGCACACCTATCGCGGTGAGACCGAGCAGTACCTCGGCACCGAACACGAGCGGACCACTCCGTTTCCGATCATCCAAGGACACGAGAACGTGGGCCTGGTCGCCGAGGTCGGCCCCGGCGGCGCCGTCGCGTTCGACGGCACGCCGCTCGCCACCGGCGACCGGGTGATCCCGGCGCCGAACCGGGCATGCGGACGCTGCCACATGTGCGCTCGCGGGTTCCCCTACTACCTGTGCCGCCACCTCGAGAATTACGGGAACTCGCTGACCGCCGCGGTCGCGCCCCATCTGTTCGGCGGGTGGTCGGAGTATCTGTACCTCAAGCCGGGGACCGCCATGTTCAGAGTTCCCGCGGGGCTCCCGGACGACGTCGCCGTGCTGACCGAGATCTTCGCGGTCACCCACAGCCTCGAGCGGGCGGCGGCGTTGCGGCGTCCCGCCGGCTTCCGCCCCGGCGACGCGGTGGCGGTCATCGGCGCCGGCCCGCTCGGTCTGGCGCACGCGGTCAAGGCGTCGCTGATGGGCGCGGGACGGGTGCTCGTGCTCGATCCGTCGTCACGGCGACGCGGGCTGGCCATCCGCGTTGCCGATGCCGTCGCGCTCCTGCCCGGCGACGACGCGACCGCAGAGGTACGCGAGCGCTGCGGCGGCGAGGGCGCGGACATAGTCGTCAACGCGACAGGATTCCCGGGCACGTTCGCGGAGGCGACCGCGATCGTCCGCGACGGCGGCACGATCATCGAGGTCGGCGCGTTCGTCGACATGGGCGACGAGGCTTTCAACCCGGCGGTGATCTGCGGGCGCAGCCTGACGCTGCTCGGGGTCGGCGGCGAGGACCTGCGCGGCTACGAGGGGACGCTCGCGCTGCTCGCCCGTCACCACGGTCGCATCCCGTTCGGGGAGATCGTCTCCCACCGGTTCGCGATCGAGGACGCACCGGCGGCGATGACGACCGCGCTCGATGCCGACGCGTCCGCCAAGGTGCTGATCGTTCCGGGCTCGGGCTAGTAGGCGAATTCGTTGGCGTCGCCGGCGTGGACGGCCAGGACCCCATCGAGATCGTTCAGCTCAGAGGCGAGCTCTGCGATCGAACCCTGTCCGCGAACCTCTAGATCGACCGTGACACGACCGTGGCCGCCGCCGTTGTCACCGTGCTTGATCTCGAGGTCCGCGATCGTGAACCCGCGCTGCGAGCACTGCGCGAGCGCCTCCCGCAAAAGCCCGCGGCCATCGAGATACTCGAGGCGCAGCTCGGATGGCGCGAAGCGAGAGCGCGGCAGCTTCCGCACGAGGAACGGATAGACGTACGCGACGACCAGGTAGACCAAGGTGGTCGCGATCGCCACCAGCGGGAGGTCGCCGCCGCAGGCCATCCCAACGGCGGCGGTGACCCACACGCCCGCTGCCGTGGTGAGGCCGCGGACCGTGTCGCGCCGCACGAAGATGATGCCGCCGCCGATGAAGCCGATCCCGGAAACGATCTGCGCCGCGACCCGCGAGGGGTCGAGCACCGTGTGCGCGCTACCGAGCACGTCGTTGAAGCCGTACGTGCTGACCAGCATGAACACGGCCGCACCGACGCCTACGAGCGAATAGGTGCGAAGGCCGGCCGACTTCTGACCCAACTCGCGCTCGACGCCGATGAACGACGACAGCACCAGAGCGAGACCCAGCCGCCACATGATGTCCAACTCGTTCATGGATCGCTTTACTACCCGGAGCCGGTCGATTTACGCTCATCCATGCGCGCGATGCAGCGCAGCACCACCCGAATTCTGACCACTCACGCCGGCAGCCTTCCCTGGCTCGGCGACGACGCCCCGACCACCGAGGACGAGCTACGCGACGCCGTCGCCGGCGCGGTCGCCAAGCAGCGCGCTGTCGGTCTCGACCTGATCAACGAGGGCGAATACACGAAGGGCGGCGACTGGCTGTCGTTCGCCGACGACCGATTCGGCGGATTCGAGACCAGGGAGGCGGGAGACGAGCGGCCGCTCCTCGCCCAGGGTCGCGACAGGGAGGAGTTCGACGCCTTCTACCGGTACGCGACCGATCGCGGGACGCTGTTCTACACGCCCGGCGGCCAGGTCAGCGCGCGACGGCTGCGGTGGGTGTGCACCGGTCCCATCGCTTACGCGGGCCACGAGCAGGTGCAGCGCCAGATCGAGATCCTGCGCGCGTGCGAACCCGGCGAGGACGCGTTTCTGACGTCGACCGCGCCCGCCAGCCTCGAGGTCTATCGCACAAATGCGTTCTACGACAGCGACGAGGACTACCTGTACGCGCTCGCCGATGCGCTGCGCGTCGAGTACCAGACGATCGTCGATGCCGGGTTCGTGCTGCAGGTCGACGATGCGTGGCTGCCGGCGCTGTGGGACCGCATCGGGATCGAGATGGGGCTCGAGGCTTTCCGCGAGCGCTGCCGCGTCCGGGTTCAGGCGCTCAACCACGCGCTGGCCAACATTCCTGAGGAGCGGATCCGCTACCACATGTGCTGGGGTAGCTGGCACGGTCCGCACGCGCACGACCTCGAGCTCGTACACCTCGTCGACGTCCTGCTCGAGGTCAACGCGCAGGCGTATCTGATCGAGGGCGCCAACGCCCGGCACGAACACGAATGGGCAGTCTGGCGCGACGTTCGATTGCCGGACGGAAAGATCCTCGTGCCGGGGGTCGTAACCCACTCGACCGATGTCGTCGAGCACCCGGACCTGGTCGCACAGCGGATCGAGCGGTTCGCGTCGGTCGTCGGCGCCGAGAACGTGATCGCGGGGACCGACTGCGGCTTCGGCGGGCGCACCCACCCGCAGATCGCGTGGGCGAAGCTCCGGTCGCTCACCGAGGGCGCGGCGCGGGCGTCCCGAGCGCTGGGGTTGGAGCATTGACTCTCTGACAGCGCCTTGAAATCCATGCAATATTTATGTGATATCACAATCACGTAGATAGGAGGACGCATGAAAGCTTCAGATGGCCGCCTGCCGGTGGCCGTGGCGACGGCGGCCGCTCTGCTGCTCGCGGCCTGCGGCGGTACGAGCTACAAGCCCACCGGGGCGCTCGCCACCTGCGGCTCCGGCACCAAGGCGGCGGCCGCTCCGGCAGCGTCAGGGTCTTGGGCGAATCCGAACGGGGACCTCGCGAACACCCGCGTCGCCGGCTCCTCGACGATCTCCTCCGCGAACGTTTCGAGGCTCGCACAGGCCTGGACGTTCAAGCTCACGGGAAAGGCGGCGACCGGGGTGCGCCCGTACGGTTCGCTGGCCGCGAATCCGATCGTGCAGAACGGCGTCGTGTATCTGCAGGACCTCGACTCGAACGTGTACGCGCTCGCGCTCTCGACCGGAAAGCTCGAGTGGGAGTGCCGCCTCGATATGCAGGAGAGGAGCGGCCCCGGACCGAACGGCGTTGCGGTCGCCGACGGCGACGTCTATGGAGCCTCGCCGACGACGGTGTTCGCGCTGAACCGCTCGAACGGCCGGGCGATCTGGGCCAACAGCAAGCTGCTGAGTGCCGGCCAGGGTACGTTCGGCATCCAGCCCGAGGTCGCGGGCGGCCGCGTGTACATCGCCAGCCAGTACGGCTCGGGTCCCGGCGGCGGCGTGCTGTTTGCGCTGAACGCCTCGACCGGGGCGGTGCTCTGGAGGTTCAACACGGTGGTAGGCCCCGAGCCGGGCGTTCAGGCGCTCGGGGTTGGCGCCGGCGGCTCCTGGGAGACGCCGCTCGTCGGTAGCGACGGCTCGGTGACCTACGGCATCGGCAATCCGTATCAAACACCGGCCGCGGCGATCAGCAAGCCGGCACGGATCCTGTACACAAACAGCACCGTGAACCTCGATGCGAAGACCGGGAAGCTGCGCTGGTACTACCAGGGCGTGCCGGACGACTTCAAGGATTACGACATGCAGGCCTCGCCGATAGCGGCGAGCGCTAGCGGTGTCCCGGTCGTCATCGGCTCGGGCAAGATGGGCTTTGTCTACGAGATCAACGCCAAGACCGGCAAGCTGCTCTGGAGGACGCCGGTCGGTGAGCACAATGGGCACGACGACGACTCGCTCGACGCGCTCGACCATACGAGCACGCTGAAGGCGCCGTTCACGATCCTGCCGGGATCGCTGGGTGGCGTGTTGGCCAACCTCGCGGTGGCCGACGACACGATCTATCTCGACACCCTCGACGTACCACTCACCTACACGAACCTGACCGAGCCCACCCCGACCTCGGCCCCCGGTAGTGCCACGGGTGAGATCGAGGCGCTCAACCTGGTCACCGGCAAGGTCGAATGGGACACAAAGGTGAGCCAGTTGCCGCTCGGCGCCGCCACCGTCTCGAACGACCTCGTCTTCACCACGCTCTACAACGGCGTGCTGATCGCTCTGGACCGCGGCACCGGCGCGATCGTGTACCGCCACCCGCTGCCCACGTCGACGAACGCCCCGATCGCCATCTCCGGGGACACCGTGATCGTTCCGGCCGGCGGCTCGCTGACGCGCGGTGGAGGCGGGAATCCGCAGGTGGTCGCCTACACCGTGCGGTGATCGGACATAACATCCGGGGTGTGTTCGATCTCGCCGGGCATCACCCTGGAAAGCCGTCATGATCACGGTCGCCGGCGAGGCGTTGATCGATCTCGTGATCGACCCATCTGGATCGGTCACCGCGGTGCCGGGCGGCGCGCCGTTCAACGTGGCGCGGATGGTCGCTCGACTCGGCGGCGACTGCCAGTACGTCGGCAAGCTGTCCGACGACGGGTTCGGCGAGCAACTGCGCGTGGAGCTCGAGCAAGCCGGCGTCCGCGTCGCGGTCCCGTATCGGACCGCGGCCCCGACGACGCTCGCGATCGCGCGGCTCGATGCTCTCGGTGCGGCCGAATACAAGTTCTATCTCGAGGGCACCTCGGCGGCGGAGCTCACGACCGCGGACGTCGCCGCCGAGATCCTCGACGGTTCGAATGCACTCGCGCTCGGTGGCCTGGCGCTGCTGATCGAGCCGACGGCGTCGAGCCTGGCCGCGCTGATCCAGCAGCGGCCACCCGGGGCGACGATCCTGCTCGACCCGAATTGCCGCCCGGCGGCGGTGACCGATCTTCCGGCCTATCGGGACATGATCGACACCGTCATCAGGCAGGTCGACGTCATCAAGGTGAGCACCGACGACCTCCGGCTGCTGTGCCCGGCCGAGTCGCCGCTCAGGGCCGCGCGCGGGTTGCTCGAGCTCGGCCCGGCGGCGGTGCTCGTCACCGACGGGCCATCGCCTGCCACCGTGCTGAGCGAGTCCGGCGAACGGTCGATCCCCGTGCCGGTGGTCGAGGTGGTCGACACCATCGGAGCCGGGGATGCGTTCGTGGCGGGTTTCCTGACCTGGTGGACCGCGCACGCCCTGAACGAGCACGACGCGGGCGACCTCGACGCATTGCTGAACGCCGCGACCGCCGCGGTCGAGGTTGCGGCCGCGGACTGCACCGTGCGCGGAGCGAACCTGCCCGTGGACTTTCGCTGGTCGACCACGCCCGCCGTTGAGCGAAAGCTCGCGCACGGCTGAGCGCGATCAGTTCCGCACGCGGTACCTGACGTGGGTGACGGCCGGCGAGGCGACGACCTCGATCGGCTCGAGCGTCGGGTCGCCGACGTTCTCCAGCAGGCGCTCGCCTGCGCCGAGGACGATCGGGACGATGTGAAGAAACAGCTGGTCGAGCAGGCCGGCGGCAAGGTACTGCTGGATCGCGCTCGCGCCACCGGCGATCGACACGTCCTTGCCGTCGGCGGCGGCCCGCGCTTCATCCAGCGCGGCCTGGACCCCGTCGGTGACGAACGTGAACGTGGTGCCACCCTGCATCTCGAGCGGCTCTCGCGGGTGGTGGGTCAGTACGAACACAGGGACGTGGAACGGCGGGTTCTCGCCCCACCAGCCGGTCCAGTCGTGATCCCAGGGCCCGTCGCCGCCCCCGAACATCTTGCGGCCCATGATGTACGCGCCCACGCCAGCGGCGAGCCCGTCGGCGACGTCGGAATCAGGCCCGGCTTCGCCGCCCTCGAGCCCGTGCTGCCGGCGCCAACCCGCGGCGTTGAAGGCCCACTCGTGGAGTCGCATCCCGCCCTCCCCGATCGGGTTATCGGGGCTCTGGTTAGGACCGGCGACAAAGCCGTCAAGCGATATCGATATGTGGCAGGTAACCGAGTTCATGCCCAGTACGACTCCGGGTCAGGCCGACATTCATCGCTGCCGCATCAGGTCGCCGAGGCTTCGGCGCTGGCGCCCGCTCTCATCAAGGCTCCGCGGGTCGAGCCACTCTCGGAACCCTGCGCGCACCGCCGGCCACTCGTCCTCGGTGATCGCGAACCACGCGGAGTCGCGGTTCCTGCCCTTGACCACCATGTGATGTTTGAAGATGCCCTCGAACCGGAACCCGAACCGCTCCGCGGCCCGGCGTGAGGCTTCGTTGAGCGAGTCGCACTTCCATTCGAGCCGGCGATACCCAAGCGCGTCGAATGCGTTGGCCGCGAGCAGGTAGATCGCCTCGGTCGCCGCCGTCGTCCGGCGCAGCGAGGCGCCGAACCAGATGTGCCCGATCTCGATCGTGCCGTGCTCGGGCGCCATCCGCAGGTACGACGCGACCCCGGCGGGCCGCTCCGCCGCCAGCGGCAGCAGCGCGAAGAACAGCGGATCCTCGGACTTTTCGAAGCCGCGGAGAGCGTGCCGGAGCTCGTCCGGATCGTGATACGGGCCGTACGGAAGGTACGTCCACATGCCCGCACAAGCCGGCGAATGCGACTCCGCGTACAGCGACTCGGCGTCCTGGTCGGCGTCGAGCGGGCGCAGCACCACGTGGGCCCCCCGCAGCTCGGTCCGTGCCGGCCGTGCCGCCGGGCGCCAGTCGAGGTCGAACCCGACGGGCCGCACGGGGGCGGACGGCTGTTCAGTCGCCATCCGCTGATCGAACCACACGAGCGCCGAGGATGCCGGGCCGACTCGCATGTGCCCGTGGGAGGCGCACGACTGACGTGGCCAGCGCGAGTCCGGCGAGGATGATCGCGGCGCCGGCAAGCTCCCCCGCGCCCGGCACCTCGCCGAGCGCGACCCACGCCGCCGCGATCCCGACCGGGGGAACCAGCAGCGTGACCGGCGCCACCCGCGAGGCGGGATGCCGGTGCAGCAGCCAGGTCCATGTCCCGAACCCGAACCCGGTCGAGACGATCACGACGTAGAGCAGCGCGAGGACTCCGCCCGGACCGAGATCGGCGAATGCAGCATCGATCCGATGTGAGCCCTCGAACGCGAGCGACAGCGCGAGCAGCGGTAGGGGCGCCACGAGGCTCGACCACACGAGCAGCGCGAGCGCGTCCGGCGCCTGGGCGCGCCGGTTGCAGATGTTCCCGACGCCCCACGAAGCCGCGGCGCCAATGCACAGCAGCAACCCGCCGAGCGGCACGCCATGGGCACGGCCGGCGGCGATCAGCACGACGCCGCCGAGCGCAACCGCGGCGCCCGCCAGCTGCGCGCTCCCGGGTCGCTCGCCGAGGAGAACGACCGCGAGCGCGATCGTGAACACGGTCTGGGTCGGGAGCACCACCGACGCGAGTCCCACCGGCAGCCCGTCGTGGATCGCGACGAACAGCAGCCCGAACTGACCGGCGCTCATGAACAAGCCGACGCCGATCAGCCACCGGAGCGCCACCGGCGGCCGGCGGATCACGAGCACCGCCGGGAACGCAACGAGCGTAAAGCGGAGCGCGGCGAACAACAGCGGCGGGAACGAGCCGAGGCCGACGTCGATGACGACGAAGTTGATGCCCCAGACGACCGCCACCGCGACCGCGAGCAGGACGTGGCGGGTCGGCATGGTCCGACTTTGACGCCCATGTTAGGCAAGAACGACTAGACCTTCTTGACGTGACTCGTAAGCTGCACTTCATGATTGAGCTACGCCGCCTGCGCGCGCTGCGCGAGCTCGCCAACCGCGGCACGATCGCGGCGGCAGCCGAGGCGCTGTATCTGACTCCCTCTGCGGTGTCGCAGCAGCTCGCGGCGCTGGAGCACCAGGTGGGACAGCCGTTGCTGATCCCGAACGGGCGCACGGTCCGGCTGACGCCGGCGGCCGAGGCGGTCCTCGGCCATGCTGACGCCGTGTTCAGCGAGCTCGAGCGGATGGACGCGACGCTCGCCGCGCTTGCCGGCGGCGAGCGCGGCCGCGTCCGGATCGGGGCGTTCGCGACCGGGATCGTCGGCCTCGTCGTGCCCGCGGTCGGGCTGCTGCGCGAGCGGGCCCCCGGAGTCGAGTTGGCCGTGCAGGACCTCGAGAGCCCCGAGGTCTTCCACCTCCTCGCTCGCGGAGATCTCGACCTCGCGATCTCGATGGAGTCCGACAGCGCGCCGCGCCATGACGACGAGCGCTTCACCCGGACGCCGCTGATGCGGGATCTGCTCGACATCGCGCTGCCCCACGATCACCGGCTCGCGCGGGAATCGGCAGTCCCGCTGGCCGCGCTCGCACCGGAGCCGTTCGTGGCGCCGCCCCGTGGCTGGTCGTGCGAGGACGTGATCCGCGTCGGGTGCGCGGCGGCCGGCTTCTCACCCGCGGTGGCCCACCGTTCTGCTGACTGGACCGCGGTGATGGCTCTCGTCGGCGCCGGGCTCGGCGTCGCGTGCGTCCCGCGACTCGCGCAGGACGAGCCGCCGCCGGGGGTGGCGATCCGCCCGATCGCCGGCGAGCCGCCATGCCGCCATCTGTTCATCGCGTGCCGGCGCGGCGCCGAGGACCATCCCGCGCTGCTGGCGGTGACCGAGGTGCTGCGGATGGTGGCGGTGCGGGCAACCGCGGAACCGGCGGGCGCCCGGGGTCCGACAGACTGGTAGGCGCTCCCCGGGCGAGCGGACAGAGTTCACGCCGTGGCGTTCCTCCACGCCGACAGCGTGGGTTTGCCTGCCTGTGGCCGCTCGTCCGGTGGAGCGTTTTACTTACCCGGAAGTCTCGCGCGCCAACCGGTCGGACGTAAGACACCCTTGGGGTGGCTCCGCACACCTGGCGGCGATAGGCTCGGGCTCCGCGCCGGACGGCAGTCGGCGAGCACCATCAACCGAGGGGAGCCTTCAATGGCAGACAGCGTCTACCGCGTCACCGAAGTGATCGGCGTCAGCAGCGACTCGTGGGATGCCGCGGCCCGCAACGCGGTCGAGACCGCCGCCAAGACGGTCCGCGACCTCCGCGTTGCCGAAGTGATCCGGCAGGACGTCACGATCGAGAACGGGGCGCTCATCAACTACCGGGTGCGCCTGGGAATCTCGTTCAAGTTCGAGACCGGAGACTGAGCCCCGCGCATTCGGCCCGCGGGGCGCGCCGAGTGATGGGCTATCGGGCCTGATCGCCAGTCGATCAGGTCAGCGGCGAACCCGGACCGCGGGCGCCGCGGACGCGGCCCTAGCACCATCACGCCGCTTACACAACTTGATCACCGCAGGGACACGTCGCGGTTACCAATCCCTTTGACACCGGGAGGTAGGTTGCCCACCGGCCCGCGTGCCCGATCACTGACATGCACCAGCTCCAGGGCGCCTCAACGCCTCCGAACTACGACCTGTGCGGCGGCACTCCGCCGACGACCGGCTCTCCAGGACCTCCGGGGGCCGACCGGGCCGCAGGGTCCGTCCGGACCGGCCGGACCGACCGGACCAGCGGGGCCGACGGGGGCGAATGGACCCGCGGGGCCGGCTGGACCCGCAGGAGCGACCGGACCAGCCGGGCCGCAGGGCGGGGCCGCAGTACGCTCCGGGCAAGACCCCCAAGGTCATCTGCACGGCCCAGATCCGCCACAACCAGATCCTCAGCGTCACCTGCGTGTCGGTTGGCTTCTCGTACAACTCGCGCGCCGTGGTGTCCTTGAATCGTGGTAAGCGGATCGTCGCCTGGGGTGATGGGCGGCTCAGTCACTCGATCGCTCTGCACCATCGCGCTCGCCTGCACGGCAAGTACGTGCTGACGGTGACGGTGGTGGGCGGACCGCATACGAAGCTCAAGGTCCGCCTGTAACGCCTCCTCGCACGATCCCGGCGGCCGGCTCTCGGCCAGCCGCCGGGACGCGCGGACGCGCCCCGGCCGCCGGGACGCGCGGACACGCGATCGTGGGCGCCCGCGCCCGCTCCTTGCCCGCCCGCGCCGGCGGTGTGATCCTTTAGGCCCTGTTCGAGCGGTTCACAGAACGAGCCCGCCAGGTCGTGGTCCTGGCTCAGGAAGAGGCGAACGGGTTCAAACACGACCACATCGGTACCGAGCACATCCTGCTCGGACTTGTCCGCGAACGGGAAGGCACCGCCGCGCGCGTCCTGCGGTCGTTCGACATAACGGTCGAACGGGTGCGGGGAGAGGTCGTGCGCACAGTCGGCGTGGGGCAGACGGCGGCCGCGGGACAGCTCCCGTACACCACGCCGGCCAGGAAGGCGCTCGAGCTCGCGCAGGAGCAGGCCCGCGGCCTCGGCCAGAACTACATCGGCACCGAGCACATCCTGCTCGGCCTGGTCGCGGTGAACGACGACCCGGCGACGCGGATCATGAGCGACTTCAATGTCAGCCCGGACGCGATCCGCAGCGAGGTCATCCGCACGGTATCCGGCGCCGGCCCGCCGCTGGGTGCGCCTGCCGAGCCGGGGCAGCCCGTAGAGCCAGGGCGAGAACAGGCGCAGGCCGGCTTCGACGAGTGGATCCGGGTGGGCCCCGGCGCGGGCGCGCGCCGGCTGTTGGTGCGCGCCGCTGGGCGCGCACTCGACGACGGACGGTCGGAGATCGAGGCCCGCGACGTCCTGCTTGCGCTTACGCGTGACGAGAAGATCGCGCCGGTGCTGGCGGATCTGGGGGTGGACGAAGCCGCGGTGCTGGACGCACTCTCGCGCAGCCGCGGGCCGCAGGCACCGCCCGACGTCTCAGACGACGGGCACTAGCGCGAGCCCGAGTGGCGACGCCGGCGGCGGGCGATGTCAATCTCGCCGGTCTCGACCAGGTGTCCGGCGCCACAGCGCACCTCGACGCCGACCGTCTCGCCGCAGTCGCGATGGATCAGCTCGATCGGTCCGCCGCGCTCGTCGAGCCAGCGGTCTCCCCACTGCATCAGCGCCGCCAGGACCGGGAAGAGCTCGGCGCCCTTCTCGGTGAGCCGGTACTGCTGGCGGGTCCGCTGGCCTGGCTCGCGGTAGTCCTCGCGCTCGAGCAGGCCCTCGTCGACGAGCTCCCGTAGCCGCGCGGCGGTCACGGGCTCGCTGATGCCGACCCGCTCGGCGAATTCGTCGAAGCGGGTGGTGCCGTAGAAGGCCTCGCGGAGGATCAGCATCGCCGAGCGCGTGCTCACGACCTCGACGGCCTTGGCGATCGTGCAGCGCTCGGCCGTCCACCCCTCGCGGGGTTCGAGGACGCCGGTCAGTCGGACGGCGGCTGGCGCGGACATGGGCACATCATAGCTGACTTTTGACTCTGTAAGTCAGCATTGCTAGGATGCCTGGCTATGCCTCCTCTAAGTCAGCGTCTCACCCGGCTCGGGGCGGCGAACGTCGATCCCGCCCATGCCCCGCCGGGCCCCCCGACTCGATCCGTTTCCCCGAACCTCGTCCTTCTGATCGTCTGCGCGGGCGTCGTGCTGGCGAGCCTCGACCTGTTCATCGTCAACGTGGCACTGCCGCAGATGTCGCAGAGCTTCGGAGCCCCGGGCCTCGACGGCCTCTCATGGGTGCTGAACGGTTACGCGATCGTATACGCGTCGCTGCTCGTGCTGTTCGGCCGCCTCGCCGACCGCTTCAACCGCAAGAGCGGCTTCCTGGTCGGCGTCGCCGTGTTTGTGGCGGCGTCGGCGGCGTGCGCCGCGGCGACGAGCCTGCCGATGCTGGTGGCGTTCCGCGTGCTTCAGGCGGCGGGTGCCGCGCTGCTCACGCCGACCTCGCTGGGGCTGATCCTGGCCACGTTCCCGCCCGAGCGCCGGCAGAGCGCGGTCCGCACCTGGACCGCCGTCGGCGGCCTGGCGGCCGCGCTAGGTCCGGCGGTTGGCGGCCTGCTCGTCGCCGCGAGCTGGCGATGGGTGTTCCTCGTGAACCTCCCGGTCGGCGTGGCCGCCCTGATCGCCGGCTGGCGCGGGCTGCCCAAGGTCCCGGGTCACCCGATCCCGTGGCCGGACGGGATCAGCGCGGTGCTGATTACCGGCGGCGTCGGCGCGCTGACGCTCGGGCTGGTCGAGGGTGGGAACTGGGGCTGGGGCGACCCGCGGACGATCGGCGTGCTCGCGCTCGCGTGCGTTCTGCTCGCGCTGTTCGCGCTTCGCACCGCCCGCCACGACAACCCGCTGATCGACCGAGCGCTGTTCCGCGTGCGGCCGTTCACGGGCGCCTCCACGGTGGCGTTGCTGTTCTCGATCGCGTTTGGCGCGATGCTCCTGTCGCGGGTCCTGTGGGCTCAGGACGTGTGGCACTGGTCGGCGCTCGAGACCGGCGTGTCGATCGTGCCCGGCCCGATCATGGTGCCGTTCTTCTCGTTCCTGGTCGCCGGCCCACTGATCGCGCGGTTCGGCGCCGGCGCGGTGATCGCGGTGGGGTCGACGGTCTTCGCCGCGGGCATGGCGTGGATGGCGCTCGCGGCCGGCCTGGCGCCCGACTACGTCGGCGAGGTGCTCGGCGGGCTCCTGCTCACCGGAATCGGTGTCGGGCTGACGTTGCCGACGATGATGGGCACGGCCGCCGGGTCGCTGCCGCCGACCTCGTTCGCGACCGGCTCGGCCGTGGTCAACATGCTCCGTCAGGTCGGTCTCGCGATCGGCGTGGCGGTGCTGATCGCGGTGCTTGGCTCGCCTCATTCGCCGGCGCAGGTACTCGCGGCATACCAGCGCGGCTGGACCGTGACCGCCGCGATCGCGTTCGCCGGCGGCGTCGTCGGTTTCCTGCTCCTCGCGCGGCGTCGACCGGTGGCGGCCGTCGCATCCGATCCAGCGGCGATCCCCACGGCCGGACTCGTCGCCGCCGGCAGCGACAATCTGTGATGGACTCCCCCGGGATGACCGATCAATTGACGGGCGCGAGTGACTTCCTGCGCCTGTTCGAGATCGAGTTCGAGGAACGCGGTCCGACCCGCGTCGTCGGCTCGGTGGCTGCCGATGAGCGCCACCACCAGCCGTGGGGACTCGTCCACGGTGGGCTCTACACGAGCGTGATCGAGACGTTCGCGACGACCGGCGCGTTCGAGGCGGTGAAGGATCAGGGCATGCAGGCCGTGGGCGTCTCGAATCACACCGACTTCCTGCGTCCGCACAGGCGCGGGCGGCTCCAGGTCGAGGCCATCCCGATCCAGCAGGGGCGTACCCAGCAGCTCTGGCAGGTTGAGCTCCGACGCCCCGAAGATCACAAGCTGGTCGCCCGCGGTCAGGTCAGGCTGCAGAACGTCGAGGCGAGCGCGTGAGCGACCGGGGAGTCGCGGTCGTGGACACTTGGGGGCAACCCCGAAGCAAAACCGTCAGCTGGTACGACCCGTCGATCTCGGCAAGCGCGGGGATCGAGCGACCCGGCCTCGAGTACCTACAGGCGATCGTCGACGGCGAGCTGCCGCCCCCGCCGATCGCGGAGCTGACGGGCGCGAGCCTGGCCTCGGTCAGCGCGGGCGGGGCTGTGTTTCGCTGCGTCCCCGACGAATCCACCTATAACCCCGGTGGGATCGTCCACGGCGGGCTGCTGTGCATGCTGTTGGACTCGGCGTGCGGCTGCGCGGTTCAGTCGACACTGCCGGCAGGTGCCGGCATCTCGACGATCGATATCAAGGTCAGCTTCCTGAGCGTGCTGCGGGCCGACACGGGCGAGGTCGAGGTGATCGGAAAGACGCTTCGGGTCGGCCGGCGGGTCGCATTCGCCGAGGCCCATGCCCGTAGCGGCGAGGGCAAGCTCGTGGGCCACGCGACCAGCTCGATCGCGCTGATCCGGCCCTGAGAAACGCCCCCGAGGAAGTCGACGCTCGACCCCACGCCGGCGTGCGACCCCGTCTATTCGTAGGACAGCGCTTCGAGCACGTTGAGCCGCCCCGCGCGCCGCGCCGGCCAGATCGCGGCGATTAGCCCCGCGATCACGGCGGCGATCACGAACACGATCAGGGTGCCCACCGGGATCGTGAACGTGCCGAAGTTGATCGTGGCGCCGATCAGCGCCGCCAGCAGGATCCCCAGCGGGATCCCGAACGCCGCGCCGAGCAGCGCTGTGATGACGCTCTCGTGCCGGATCATGCGCCGCACCTGACGGCGGCTCATGCCCACCGCCCGGAGCATCCCGAGCTCGCGGGTCCGCTCGAACACCGTAAGCACCAGCGTGTTCACGATCCCGAACAGGCTGACCACGATCGACAGCGACAGCAGCACGTACAGCAGGTTGAGCAGCAGGGTCAGTCCCTGCAGCTGGTTATCGATGAACTGCGACTTCGTCTGGAGCTTGGCGTCCGGGAAGCCGGCCAGCGCCGCGTTCAGCTTTGCGGTGTTCCCCGGGGTCACGCCGCCCTGGACGTTCACGAACGTGAACAGGTTCTGCGGGTTCTGGTACTCGCGATCGAACAGCGCCTGAGATATCGAGACGTCTCCGTACGGGGACGCGCCCTTGGGCGGGTTGGTGATGCCGATCAGCTTGAGGTGAAGGAACCGGCCGGTCGGGGTCTCGACCGACAACGGCGAGCCGACCTGGATGTGCTGGGCCTTGGCGTAGGCCTTGTCGACGAACGCGCCGTCGTTGCCGAGCTGCGCCGGAGTGCTCGGGCTGCCCGCCTCCCAGTCGACCTTGATCGCCTCGCTGGCGTTCGCGGGAACGCCGGTCAGGTTAATGTGGGACCCGAACGCCTCCGCGTCTCCGGCCCTCACGCCCACGACCCCGGTCACCCCGGGGACGGTGCGCGCGGCCTTCTCGGAGGAGAGGCTGATCGGCGAGAAGTTGTTCGTGGCCGTGATCGCGTAGTCGGCGACAAACGCCTTGTTGACGCTGTCCTTGAATCCGGTCCGGAGGCCCGCCGCGAGCACGCCGACGAGCGTGACCAGCGCGAGCCCGATCATCAGTGCCGAGGCGGTCGAGGCGGTCCGGGCCGGATTGCGCGCCGAGTTGCCCTCGGCGAGCTTGCCCGCCGAACCGCCGATCTTCGTCGCCGGCCAGCCGAGGACCTTGACAAAAGGCGGGACGAGCTTCGGCGCGAGCATCGAGAAGCCGACGAACAGCGCGATCGCGCCGACGCCCAGAGCCAACAGCCGGAGTCCCGTCGACAACCCACTGACCAGCAGGCCGACGAGCATCAGCACGACCGCTCCGACGATCGTGCCGCCCGCGGCATAGGGGCCGTATTTGGCCCATCGCGACGGCGGCAGCAGCGAGCCCTCGCGAGCGGCGGCGATCGGCGGGACGCGCGTCGCACGGAGCGCCGGTCGCAGCGCCGCGATCATGGTGATGACGATCCCGACGAGCAGCGAGACCACGATCGTCCGCGTCTTGAACACGGTGGCCGCCTGCGGGAGGTCGATCCCGAACGAGACCAGCAGCGAGTTGAGCGCCTTGGCCAGCAGCAGACCGAGGAACAGCCCCACGATCGACGCGATTGTTCCGATCACGAACGCCTCGACCAGCACCGAGCGCAGAACCTGACGGCGGCTCGCGCCGAGCGTGCGCAGAGTGGCCAGCTCGCGCGTGCGCTGCGCGATCGTGATCGACAGCGTGTTCGCGATCACGAAGCTACCGACGAACAGCGCGATGCCGCCGAACGCGAGCAGGAAATCCTGGAAGATGTTGAGGAACCCGCTCGTGTCCTTGGACGCCTGCGTAGCCTGCTGCTGTCCGGTTCGCACTTGCGAACTCGGCCCGAGCAGCGGCTTGATCTGGTTGACGACCTGTTGGGGCGAGTACCCGTGCTTTGCGGCGACGCTGATCGAGTCGTACTTGCCGACCTTGTTGAACAGCTGCTGCGCCTTGGGCAGCGTGAACACGGCGATCGTCGCGCCCCCGAGCGAGGAGACGCCGCCGATCTGGACCGTTCCGGCGACCCGGAACTTCTCGACGGGACCGCGCGCGACGATCCCGATCTCGTCGCCGACCTTGTAGTCGTGCTTGCTCGCGGTCGAGGAGTCGATCGCGACCTCGTCCGCGCTGGTGGGGAACTTGCCGCTGGTCAGCGTGAGCGGGTTGAAGTGCTGGCCGGCGGGTGAGTAGCTGAAGGCCAGCCCGGGCGCGCCGCCGGCCGAGATGACCTTACCGTTCCGGCCCACGAGCTGGGCGCTGTCGGAGATGCCTCCCGATGCCTCAGCGACCGACGGCAAGCCGCGAACCTGGGTCAGGAGCGAGGCCGGCAGTGAGGGCGTCGTCGGCGCGTTGCCGTTGTTGCCCGACGAGATCGCGCTCTTGCCGGTGATCACCGCGTCGGTGTTCTGGTACACGGTGGTGAACACGGTGTTGAACGCGGCCTTGATCGTGTCGGTCAACACGAATGTCCCGCTCACCATCGCGACGCCGAGCACGATCGCGAACGCGGTGAGCGCGGCGCGGAGCTTGCGTCCGAAAAGGCCGCGGAGCGCGACCTGGGTCACGACTGCAGCGTGCTCATGACCTCGAGCACCTGGCCTGCATCCGTGTCGGTGAGCTCCTTCACGATCAATCCATCCGCGATGAACATGATGCGATCGGCGATCGCGGCGGCGCGCGCCTCGTGGGTCACCATCACGATCGTCTGGTTGTAGTCACGCGCGGA
>DATJYY010000267.1:0-20512 GCA_035499395.1 Solirubrobacteraceae bacterium | reverse complement strand
TGTCGCGCGTATGCCGAGCGGATCGAGTAGCTCGCGCGCGCGGTGATCGTTGAAGCGCAGATCGAGCGAGAAGTAGGGGAAGTAGATCTCGCTGCGCACCAGTCGCCGGCGAGTGTCCGGATCGGCGCGACGCAACATCAGCGGGTGCAGGGCGGATCGGTAGATGCGTGGCGGTATCAGTCGTGGCGCCCGCCGGTCAAAGCGCCGCGCCGCCAGACGCGCGAGCTCACCGAGGGTCGTGGCGTGCTCGCCCCCAACGACGTGAAACGTCTTGCCGGCCGCCGCCGGCGAGGCCGCGAGCGCGAGGATCGCGTCGGCGACGTGATCGACAGTGACAATGTCAAGCACGGCATCGCGCCGACCCGGGAGCACGGGATACGTTCCGTTCGCGAACGCGCGCAGCGGACCGTAGACCACGTTGAACGAGGTGGTCCAACCCGTCCCGCGCTCGCCGACCACGATGCTCGGACGCACCACCGTGACCGGCAGCCGCTCACGCCGACTCCAGACCAGGCGCTCAGCCTCGAGCTTGGACTGCTCATACGCGTTGTGGAACCCCTGCCCGACGTCGAGCTCCGTCTCCTCCGCGCGGCCGCGCCGGTCGCCCGCGACATACGCTGTCGAGACGTACGTCACTCGCCGCAGACCCTCCCCGCGCGCGGCGCAGTCCTCCGCCAGCTCGAGAACCCGTCGGGTCCCCTCCACGTTGATCGACCGCGAGGCCGCCAGCGGCAGGTCGAACGCGACCGAGGCCGCGGCGTGGACGATCTCGCGGACCTCCTCGGCGATCCGCTCACGGGCCGCGCCGAGGCCAAGACCGGGCGCGGTCAGATCGCCACAGACGGCCGTGACCCGCCCCCGATGCCGCTCGGGAGCGTCGAACACCGAGCCCAGCACCGCGTCCAGCCGAGCATCCGCCTGCGACCCGAAGCCCGCACGCACCAACACCACAACCTCGCGGTCGGTCCGCTCGAGCAGCCGCGCCAGCACCGCCATGCCGACGAACCCCGTCGCGCCGGTCAGCAGGACCGCGTCGCCCGTGCGCGGCACGATCGCGCCCGCAGCTCTCGACATCTGCCTGCTCGTCAGGATCACCGTGCCCGACACCGTGACAGCCGCAGCGGGTGTGCGCATATGGACACAGGGACCGAAATCACGACACCCAACTCGACCAGCGGACGCACTCCAACCGCGCCATGCCGGCCGCCACGCCGCCCAACACCACGTTTGGCTATGCCGCCGAGGGGCGCCAACCGCGCCCCGGCATCGGAGTCCCGTTCGACCGCACGCGCGCGAGCGAGTCGACCGAACCCTTGCGCCCCGTCTGGAAGAAGCTCCTAGCGGACGAGCGTAAGACAAGGGTGCAGGTACACGCACCTGCCCCTGACCAAGGCAGGGACCGGGCTTGTGTTGCCCCGGTCCCTGCCAGCTCTCCGTCTGAATAGCCCGACGTAAAAGAGACGACGTCATCAGCCACATCCTGGTCGACCGAGCCCATACCAGCACCAGGTGCTCGCTCTCGGCTAACGAACCGTGATGCCCTTAGAACGCGACTAACTCATGCTTGGCCCATCCCCCGGATGGTCGTGCGTCGGCGCTGGCGCTTGCATAAGCCGACGGCCGCGAACCTAACGCGGCCACGGCTACGGCGTGCGCGCTTTGGTCAGCGACCCTAGCGTACCCATGCACCGCGGGTCGCGGATTGCTTTGTCTCGTTCCCGGTCGGCAGGGTGTCGGATCCAGGCTCTTGGTTGTCCTGGGCGGCTCTTGCTCGCAGCGGGTTAAGGGTGCTTGCGTGTTCTCCTGGTCGTCCGTCGGCGCGTCGTCTTTGCGGGCTTTCCGAGCTCGTAGTGATTGGTCGGAGTGCTGCCGGTGGCGGGCCCGCGGTTTGACAACTGACGCGGCTTTTTCCTCGGGGGGATGGCGGGCGGTGTGGTCGGCTGGATTGCGTTTAGTCCGAACAGGTATGCGGTGACGATGTCGGTGAGGCGTTGGAGCATCGTGTCCCACGACATTTGATGGGGTGCCTGGGTCTCGATGGCGGCGGCGGTCCAGCGGGCGCAGGTGCTCATGATGATCCGGTAGCCAAACTCGATCGCCTCGTCGGGGTTGGGGTGCTGGAGCTCGCTGGCGTGGGTCAGGATCGCCTCGCGGAACCGGGCGACGTGGTTTCTGACGACCTCGAGCCCTTGGCCGAGCAGCTGCCCATCGTTGTCGGTGAGGCGACGAGCCATCATCGCCCGCATTAGCGGCGCCCGTTCTCGCCAGGGTATGGAGAGATCACGGGCGAGGTGGTCGACCATCGTGCGTGCGTCCACCTGTGCCCAGTCGATCGTTGCCCACGTGCTGAGGACATTTGTGTCGTCGCGCTGGACGCGACGCATTACGGCTTCGAGCAGCTCCTCCTTGTTGGCGAAGCGCCGGTAGACGGTGCCGACGGAGAGGCCGGCGCGGCGGCTGACTTCAGGGATCGTGAAGCCAGGCTCGCCGACATCGGCGAACACGCCCTCCGCGGCGCGGAGCAGGCGTTCCAGAGTCTGCCTGCTGCGCTCCTGTTGAGGCGGCGCCGTGTGTTGCGGCATGCCGCGATTGTACGTGCACACCTGCCGCGATCAGGACTACCTGCATACAGAACGCTCAACTGTTGACATCCTCGCCAGAAACGTATATGGTCCGTATACGTTTTGATTATGCTGCGGAACTAGACGCGACACGACTCACAGCCTCGCGCGAGCGGGCGCTATCGACGCCTCACCGACCGTTCCCTGTCGGCGAGGTGGTGCTGCCTTACCGGTCGCACGTCGGCGTCGAGCTCCGCTGCCACGACCTTAAGGAGATGGGATGAGAGCAAGATTGTTCTTCGCCGCCGCGCTCGCGGCGCTGGCGGGTTCTGCGGTCGCGGCGTCTGCGGCTGCGGCCGATACGTTGCCGGCGACGCCGCCGTTTCAGGTCGGCGTCCAGTTGACCTCGGGCGCGCAGCTCGCGCCGGGCCTGTTCTTCATCGATCCTCACCAGATCGTTGACGACGTGGTCACCGGCCCAGAGATCATCGACAACCAGGGACGGGTGGTTTGGTACCACCCGCTTCCGGCGGGAGAGTCGGCGTCGAACTTCCAGGTCCAGCTCTACCACGGCCAGCCGGTCCTGACGTGGTGGCAGGGCTCCGGGGACAACCCCGCGTTCGGTGCGTTCGCGCCCGGCATCGGCCAGGGCGAAGACGTGGTGATGAACGACCACTACCAGATCATCAAGACAATCCCCGCGACCAGCGACTTCACCCCCGACACGCACGAGTTCTACCTCACACCCGAGGGCAACGCACTCATCACCGGCTACCGCACCGTTCCGAACGTCGATCTCACAAGCGTCGGCGGATCGGCCAACGGGACCGTAATCGACTCGGTCGCTCGAGAGGTCAACCTCGACACCGGCAAGGTACTGCTCGACTGGAGCGCGCTGGCACACGTGCCGCTCACCAACAGCTACGCGCTGCCGCTGTTCGGGAACTCCCCGTGGGACTTCTTCCACATCAACTCGATCAGCACGGCGCCTGACGGGAACCTGCTGATCTCCTCCCGCCACACCGACGCGCTCTACGACATCAGCCCGCGCACCGGCAACATTGTGTGGACTCTCGGCGGCAAGCAGAGTTCGTTCACCATGGGCCCGGACGCCTCGTTCGCGTGGCAACACGACTCGCGGTTCGTCTCGCGCGATGAGATCCAGCTGTTCGACGACGAGGAAGGAACCCCGTTCCCGGCAACCGGACCGCAATCACGCGCGATCTGGCTCCACCTCGACTACCGGGCGCATACCGCCACCCTCACACGCCAGATCATCCAACCCACCACTCAACCCGAAACGGGATCTCAAGGCAGCGTCCAAACGCTCCCCGACGGGCACGTGATCGTCGGCTGGGGCAGCGCCGGAACGTTCTCCGAGTACGACCAGGCCGGCAACCTCCTACTCGACGACTCGCTTGCGCCGCCGACCGGAACGGTGACGCTACCCAACGGGCAGACCGTTCCGAACGCGTGGAGCACCTACCGGGTGTTCAAGGAGCAGTGGACCGGACGCCCAGCGTCGCCACCAGCCGCCACCGTCCAGGCCGGATCTACCGGCCATTGGACCGTGTCCGCCGCATGGAACGGGGCAACCCAGGTGTCACGCTGGCTCGTCCTCGCCGGACCCAACCGGTTCGATCTACGGCCAGCGGCGCTTACCGCATGGGACGGGCTGATCACCCCGATCGCCGTCGCCGGCAACAACATCCGCGACGTGCGCGTCATCGCCCTAGACCAGCGAGACCGCACAATCGGAGCCTCCGACACCACCCCCGTCGGATCCTGAGCACCTAAACCTCTCCGCGGCTCGGTCAAACGACCGAGCCGCGGACCGGACTGTTCCGCGGCCACGTTCCCTAGCCAGGCGGGCTGGATGCCCCGCCACAACCCGCGACATCTCGAAGACCGCGACGCGGGCACACCACGCTCTGGCAGCGAAGGCCCACCAACAGGTACAAAACCAGCTACGCGATATGCCCACTGCTTAGGTTCAAGCTGGCGCAGCAGACGCCGACCTCATGGTCGGGGCAGGGCAGATCCTAGGCAACGCTGCCCCTCTCTCACCAAACGAGCCATCTGCTCGCGGTGGTCTGCCCGATGACCACGACCGCCTTCGCGCAAACCTCAGCCACGCGACGCCCGACGTCCGCGTGACTGCCCTGCGCGCCCGGCGGCACCGCCGAGCCCGCTCAAGCCGCGGATGCGAAAGGTCGCCTTTGCGACAGCGCGGCGTCCGCGCTGCGGGACCCGAATGCCATCGTCACACCGACTCGGCCACGCGGTGGCGTGCATGCTATGGCACCGGCCGCGGACTCCTCTTGTCAACGCCGACCGAGCAGAAGCGCGGAGCCTGGACGTTGACGTTCCGCGGCTCGTCCTTTTCGGGAACCGCGACCGCGTGAGCTGCCGGTCCCGCGTGCCAGGCGCCGGTTCTGCGGAGCGACAACTCGCCGATCCGCGGGCGGTCACGACCACAAGCGGGTCTCGATCGAGCCCGAGGACCGAAGGTCAGCTGGTGCTCCTCGGCGCGCTCACGCAGCCGGTCGAGCACCACTCCGGGCTGCACCGGGCAAAGCGCCGCGAAGCGTCGAGCTCGACGATCGCGTGCATGTACTTCGAGAAGTCGAACATCACGACCTCGTTCACGGTCTGGCCGGCCAGCCCGGTTCCGCATCCCCTCGCGCCGATGGGGACTGCGAAGCGGCGGTAGATCTCGACCGCGTTGACGACGTCGGCGGGCGACTTCGGGAGCACTACGCCGATCGGCACCTGCCGGTGCACGGAGGCGTCGTTGGCGTACCGGGCGCGGCTGCCGGGCGAGAAGCGCACCTCGCCGCGGACCGCGCCGGCGAGATCGCGGGCCAGCGTGCGGGCGTCAAGCTTAGTCGTGGTGGCCATTGCCGCCGCCCAGCTTTTCCTTCGCGCGAGCCAGCACGCCGGCCGGACTCGAGGAGTACTCCATCTCGCGCGCGAGCACCCGCGACATGGTCAGCGCGATCTGCTGCGCATTCGGCTCGCCGCGGGCGAGTCCCCAGGCGAAGCCGTGGCGTGCTCGCGGTTGATGGTCGGCGTCATCGGCATGTCGTGGGGGTCGAACAGGACCTCGATCAGCTCGGGACCATCGGCCGCCAGCGCCTCGCCCAGCTGATCGCCCATACGGGCCGGGTCGTCGATCCGCGTGCCGCGGATCCCCCACGCCTGCGTGACCTGCGCGAACTCGACCGGCGCGAGCTCCACCCCGTACTGCGGGTTGCCCAGGAACGCCATCTGCTCCCACTTGATCAGCCCCAGCACGTCGCTGCGCATCACCACCACCTTCACCGGGAGCGCGTGCTGCGCCAGGGTGGCGAGCTCGCCCACCATCATCGTGAGCGACCCGTCGCCGGTCAGCGCCACCACTTGCCGGTCCGGGTAGGCGGCCTGCGCGCCGATCGCGTACGGCAGCGCGGCCATCATCGAGCACATCGTTCCGCTGAACGAGAACATCTGGCCGCGGCGCAGCCCGGTGCGCGCCGCCCACGTGGTGACGGTGCCCGAGTCGCCGCACAGGATCGCCCGGTCGGCCACGGCGCGCCCGAGATGAAGGGAACCGCATCCGGCTTGATCGCCGAGCATCGCCTTGACGATCTGCGCGCCGAGCCCCTCGGCCGCGCGCTCGACCTCGTCGCCCGCGCCACGCGCGCCCGCCCCGATGAAGATCAGCGGCTTCTCAGCGCCCGAGAGCAGACGAGCCGCCTCCTCGATGCGCTCGCGGGGCGGGATCCGCCGGCCGTCGAGCGCCGCCACCGCGCTGTGCCCGGCGACGTTCTTGATCGAGCGATCGCCGCTCACCGCCTCGCCGGACTGGATGTCGATCGGGAAGGCGATCGCCGCGGGCCCGCGGGCTCCGATCGCCGAGCGGACGGCCATATCGACCACGTTCAGGACGTGCGCCTCGCCCATGACCCGCTGGCTGTAGACGCATGCGTCGGACAGGGCGAAGTCATGTTTGATGTCCTGCAGGTAATGCGTGCCGATCACGTCGTGTTAGCTCATGCCGGTGATCGCCACCACGAGAGACTGGTCGATGCGCGCGTCATAGAGACCGTTCATCAGGTGCACGGCGCCGGGCGCCGCGGTGGCCAGGCAGGCCGAGGGACGGCCGGTGAACTTGCCATAGGCACAGGCGGCGAGCGCGGCGGTCTCCTCGTGGCGGACTTGGATGAACGGGATCCGATCGGCGCGCGTGCGCAGCGACTCCATCACCCCGTTGATGCCGTCCCCGGGCAGCCCGAACACGGTGTCGATCCCCCAGTCGATCAGCCGCTCCACCAGTCGTCGGCGGCGGTCTGCCTGCCGGACATTGTCAGGCTCCTTCCGCTCGCGTGCCGATTGGCCCCGGTAGCTTTCGAGCTTCGCTTTCCCGCGTGTGGCGGAGGCGACTGTCCGGGCTCGTACACCGGGGTCAACCGGGTCACCCGCGGGGTCGGCGTCGGCGGGTCGGCGTACGGGTAGGCAAGAGTGCGTGCCGATGCCGCTACCACCAGAACGATCGAGCGCTCTGCTGATCGCGGTGCGCGGCGCGTGGGGCGCGATGCTAGTGCTCGGGCCGGCCAAGCTGACGGGCACTCGAGGGCCATCGACCGAGGTAACCGGGGCGCGCCTGCTCGGCATCCGTCACCTGGCGCAGGCTGGGCTGCTGGCCCGCCGGCCGCACGCGGCACCGCCGGGCTGGTCGATCGCGGTCGACGCCGCACACGGCCTGAGCATGGTCGCGCTCGCCGCGCTGAGCGCGAGCTTCCGCGCGGTCGCGCTGAAGAGCGCGACCGGTGCATTCACCGTGGCCGGCCTGTCGGTCTACGTGCGCGCCCAGGCGCCGGCCGTCGCCTCCTCGGAGGCGACCGCGGTGGCCACGTCGCGCGGGTAGGTGCGCAGCGCGCGCAGGGTGAGCAGCCCGCTCAGGCCGAGGGTCACCAGCAGGAGCAGGAACGCCCAGTAGAGGCCCTTGGCGCTCGCGCCGGCGCCGAAGCCCTGGCCACCGACCGACGCGCCGGATGAGGCGAGCGCGTCGGCCAGCAGCCCGAACAGCAGCGGCGCAGTCCCCACCACCACGCGGCGCAGCAGCGTTCGTACGGCCTCGGCTCGGCCCCACAGGGCGTGGTGCATGACGTCCAGTCGCGCCGCGTCGAGGGCCGGATTGCGGGCGGCGAACGCGCCGCCGGCGAGCACGAAGAACGGCAGTGACACGATCAGCGAGTGACTGATGAGAGCGACCAGGAATGTCGCCGCGGCCAGGATGAAGCTCACGCCGCCGACGACGATGCGGCCGTTGACCTTGGCTTTCTCGACCAGGCGGTCGGCCAGCCGCCCACCCGCCACGACGCCGACCAGCGCGCCGAGTCCGATCAGCCCGAACATAGCGGTGGCGACGGCGTGGCTGACGCCGTAGCGGCTGGTGAACAGGACCAGCCCGAACGTCTGGATGCCCGTGAAATAGAAGTATCCGAGCGCGGAGGCGACGATCAGGATTACGTTCGTACGCACTCGCACGACGTACCGCGCCGCCTTCCACAGCTTCATCCGCGTCGGGTCCGTACGGAGCACGAGGTCTGGCTGCGGTGAAACGTGTTGCTCATCCACCTTGCGCTGGGCCAGCGTCTTCTCGGGCTCCTCGCCGTCGGGCTGCCGCGGCGCCGGCGCCGTCCGGAACTCGGTGGCGCCGGGCTCGAGCACGCTGGCACCGCCTCGGGCCGGTTCAGGCAGCCACCGCCAGACCGCGATCGCCAAGGCAAGACAGGGAACGGCCAGCACAAAGAAGGACAGGCGCCATGACACGGCGCTCCCGATCTCGCCGCTCACCACGAAGCCGACCGCCGCTCCCAGCAGCTCGCCGCTCAGGATCAGGCCATAGACCCGGCCGCGCTCCCGCGCGGGGAAGTAGTCCCCCACCAGCGAGGAGAGCGTCGGACCCGCGGTGGCGGTCGCCATCCCCAGCCCCAGCCGCGTGAGCAGCAACGCGTCAAACGACCCAGCCAGTCCGCTCGCCGCCATCGCCACAGCCCAGATCAAGGCGCCGGCCGCCAACAGGCGGACCCGGGTCACCCGGTCGGTGAGGACCCCGACTGGCAGGGTGGCCACAGCGGCCATCAGCGACGGCACCGACGCGAGCAGGCCCAATTCGGCGTTCGACAGCCGCAGCACGGTCTCGAGCTTGCCGGCGATCGCCCCGATCATCGACGTGTCGGCGGTGTCGAGCGCGAGCACGCACGCGAGTAGCAACAGGATCTTGGCGCGCAGCCGGCCCCCGACGGCACGGGTGAGGCGCTCGGTGCGCGAGCTGGATCGTCTAGCCGCCCCGCCGGCTGCGCCGGTGCGCGACCGCGGCGTGCGGTGCTCGGCGCGGGTTGACGTCACTGCTCGGCAAGCTCGCGGCGGTCTTCGCCGGCTTCTCTCAGCCTGTGGAGGAACGGCAGGCTGGCCAGCGCCGCCGCGGCACAGACGATCCAGACGCCCTGAAAGCCGTGCGTGGCGGCGAACGGCCCGTTCGAGGTGAGCGCGATCGCGAGGCCGGCCAGGATCGGCCCGGCGATGATCCCGATGCCGCGCGAGACGCTGTAGAACCCGGTGAGCAGCCCGTGCTCGTCCTCGGGCATCAGCGGCATGAGGATCGCGTAAGCGAGCGTCATCACCGCGCCGCCGCCGAGGGCGATGAACGGAATCGCCCCGGCGATGACCGGGCGGCTCGTGGTGAGCGCCGGAACGATGAAGCCGAGGCCGTACGCGATCAGGGCGACGCGGGCGACGCGGATCCGGCCGAAGCGATCGCCCGCTTTGCCGACCACGCCGGCGCCGACCAGGATCACCAGCGCCACGCCGCCGATGATGAGCGACGCGGTGGTGAGCTTGTAGTGAAGGCCGATCGTCAGGTACAGGACAACGAACGCCTTGAGCCCGGAGAGCGCGGTCTCCCACAGGGCGTTGGCGAACAGATACGCGCGTAGCGCCGGGTGCTTCTTCACCAGGCCCGGCAACCGCGCGGCCAGCTTGAGCGGCCCGTCGGATGGTTCGTTGCCCGGCTCGGTCTTAGAGCCCAGGCCGCGCCGCAGGACCAGGACCACGAACACCGCCGTGGCGGCGACGAGCACCGCCGCCGAGACCACGAACGGCAGCGGCCGGGCGACGCTGAGGAGCAGGCCGCCGCCCAAGAGGGCCAGCCCGGTTCCGCAGCCGCGCGCCAGCGCCTGGGTGCTCTGGGCGCGGCCGGCCACGCGGTCCTCGTCCATCAGGTCGGGGTACATCGCCCGATACGGCTCGTAGGCGACGAAGTAGAAGCAGAAGAACATTGCGGCAACCAGCGCGACGAGCACGAGCGAGTGGACGAAGCCGATCAACGCGAGCGCCACCGCGGCGGGGACCACGCCGCCGATCAGGAACGGCAGCCGCCCGCCCACACGCGAACGCATTTGATCTGACCATGGGCCGGCGATCAGCGGCACCCACAGCGCCATCACGCCCTCGCCGCCCACGATCGCGCCGATCACGATCGTCTGGTGGGTGTAGCGGCGGGTGACCGTCGAGAGATAGGTCGAGACCATCGTGATCGAGAGCGCGAGCGCCAGGGTCGGCAGCGCCAGTAGCCCCAGCCGCGCCTTCTCCTCGCCGCTGAGACCGCGTCCCTGCTCCTTGGCCTTGCCCTTGCGGTCGGCCTTACCGTGCTGGTCCGGCCTGCCGTTGGCGTCACCGGGCTGAGACGGCTTGCGTCGCCGCTCTGAGCCGCTCTTGACCGCGCTGCTCGACATCGCGCGCCTTCAGCTCCGCTGTGCCTTGATCATGGCGGCCGCGCCGATGGCGACTGCGGCGGCCGCCGCGCCGGCTGCGCCCAGCCGCACGGCACGGCGCCGCGCGTCCGGCTGCGGCCTGGCCGCGTAGTAAGGCGCTTCCGGGCGCCGCGCGACGTGGCCGCCCGAGCCTTGCTCGCGCGCCATCTTCATCGCCTGGGCCACGTGCAACGCGCGGCGCCCGGTGCCGGCCTGTTCGATCTGCGTCTTGCACGAGAACCCGTTCGCGATCACCAGCGTGTCGGGCGCGGCGTCGCGGACGGCCGGCAGCAGCGCCTGCTCGCCGCATTGCATGGAGATCTCGTGGTGGCCTTCCTCAAAGCCCCAGGAGCCGGCCAGGCCGCAGCAGCCGCCGCTCACCGGTTTGATGTCGATCCCCATGCGCTCGAGCAGTTTGTGCTCGGGGTCCATGCCGCCGGTCGCCTTGTGGTGGCAATGGCCCCACACGAGCGCTTTGCGCTCAAGACGCGGAACCGGGATCTCGTACTTCTCGAAGAACTCGGAGAAGTGCATCGCGCACTGCGCCAGACGTTGTGCGTCGTCGTCGTGCGGGAGCATCCCGGTCAGCTCGTCCTTGAACACGGCCAGGCAACTGGGCTCCATGCCCACGACCGGGGTGCCCTGCCTGATCTCGTCACGCAGCACGTCGAGCGTGCGCTGCAGGTAGCGCCCGGCGAGATCGAGAAAGCCGTAGTCGTACAGCGGGCGCCCGCAGCACACGTGTCCCGACGGCATGACGACCTGCCAGCCCGCGCTCTCGATCGCCTCCACCGCAGCGACGCCGACATCGGTGTGAAAGTGGTTGTTGAACGTGTCGGGCCACACGACGACGCGCCGGCCGCTCGGGTTGTGCGTGCCGCCGCGGGCCTGCCACCACTGCTGCAGGGTGATCGGCGCGAACTTCGGGATGTCCCGCTCGGGGGCCATGCCGGCGGCCCACTTGGCGACGCGCGCCAACCCCGGCGTCTGGGTGACGAAGTTCACGAGTTCCGGCATGTGCGACGCCAAGCGAGCGGCCTGGTCGATGAAGCCGAACGCGTAGGCATAGCGCGGGCGCCAGCGGCGCAGCGACTTGAAATGGTGGTGCAGGAACTCCGACTTCATCGTCGGCATGTCGACCTGCACGGGGCAGTCACTCGTGCAGCCCTTGCAGGCAAGGCACAGGTCGAGCGCGTCGTAGACCTCCTTGGACTGCCAGCCATCGGTGATGACGTCGCCCTGGAGCATCTCGAACAGCAGCCGCGCCCGGCCGCGCGTGGAGTCCTTCTCCTCACGCGTGACCATGTAGCTCGGGCACATGACTGTCGAGGCGTCGGGCACGCGGCACTTGCCGACCCCGACGCAGCGCAGCGTGTGGTGGGCGAAGTTGCCCTTGTCGAGCTGGTAGGCGAAGCGGACTGGTGGCCGCCACGGGTTGTAGTCGGTGCCGAGCTTCAGGTGCTCGTCGAGCCGGTAAGGATCGACCACCTTGCCCGGGTTCATTTTCCAGTCGGGATCCCAGATGCGCTTGAACTCGCGCATCGCCTCCAGCAGCTCCTCGCCGTACTGCTTGACGAGCAGCTCGGCGCGCGCCTGACCGTCACCGTGCTCGCCCGAGATCGATCCGCCGTAGGACGCGCACAGATCGGCCGCCTCCTCCATGAAGCGGCGGAACTCGGCGATTCCGTGGGCGGTGCGCAGGTCGAAGCTGATCCGCGAGTGGATGCACCCCTGCCCGAAGTGACCGTACATCGCGCCGCGGTAGTCGTATTTCTTGTAGAGGGCGCGCAAGTCGCGGATGTAGGCGCCGATCCGCGAGGGCGGAACCGCTGAGTCCTCCCAGCCTGGCCAGTGGTCCTGTCCGTCGGGCGGGAACGCCGTGGCGCCGAGCCCGCCCTCGCGGACCTGCCAGATGTCGCCGCTGTGGCCGCCCTCCTGCTGGGAGGGCATGATCTCGATCCTGTCATCGGGATAGCCCTTCTGGTCGATCAGCCACTCGCGGAAGTGCTCCGCCGTCGCCTCGGACTCGCCGGGCTCGTCGGCGCCGAACTGCACGAGCAGCCAGGCGGAGTCGGGGGCGTCGCGCCGGGGGAGCTCCTGGATGTCGGAGACGTGCTTGCCCCCGATCAGCTGGTCCTCGATGAGCTCGTGGTCGAGCGCCTCGAGCCCGATCGGCTTCCACTGCTCGATGATCTCCATGCAGTGCTCGGCCGCCTCGTGCAGCTCGTCGTACTCGACGACCACGAGCGTGCGCCTGAGCAGCGCCGGCGTCAGCTTGAACTTCGCCCGGAGCACGGTGACGCACGTGCTCTCGGTGCCGACCAGCGCCCGGGCCACGTTGAAGCCGCACTCGGACAGCAGCTCGTCGAGGTTGTAGCCCGACACCCGGCGAGGCACCTCGTCCACCGGCTGGTAGCGCTCGCGGATGAGATCGGCGTAGCGGTCGCGCAGGTCGCGCAGCTGAGCGTAGATCTCGCTCTTGCGGCCGCCGGCGGCGATGATCTGCTCGAGCTGCTCCTCCTCGCCAACGCCGACCCAGAAGCGCTCGCCGTCATAGGTGACGATCTCGAGCGCCTCGACGTTGTCGGAGGTGCGGGGCCCGGGACCGTACAGCTGCGACTGCACTGAATGGATGCCGCACGAGTTATTGCCGAGGTTCCCGCCGATCGTGCAACGCGAGTGGCTCGACGGGTCGGGCCCGAAGATCATCCCGATCTGCTCGCCGGTCTTCTCGTTCAGCGTCTCGTTGATCACCCCGGTCTCGCAGACCACGGTCTGGGTGTCCGGGTCGGCATCGCTGATGCCGGTCAGGTACTTGGAGTTGTCGATCACCACCGCGAAATTCACCGTCTCCCCGGAGAGGCTCGTGCCGCCGCCACGGTTGACGATCGGCGCACCGAACTCGTGGCAGGCGCGGTGCGTGGCCACGACGTCGTCGAGTGTCTTGGGGATCACGACGCCGAGGGGAACCTGGCGGTAGTTCGAGGCGTCGGTGGCGTACATAGCCTTGGTTCCCGCGTCAAAGCGCACCTCGCCCTCGACGAGCTCCTCGAGCCGGCGGCGCAGCCCACGCACGTCGACCGTGTCGGCTGACGACATGCCGCCTCGGAAGCGGGTATCGACGCGCGCGGGGATCGTCTCGGTTGTCATGCCTCACCTCCCGTCGAGACCCGGTAACGCTCCGCCTCGTCGCGCCGCAGCTCGAGACCCAGTCCGGGACGCGAGCGCTCCGGCGTCAGGACACCCTGGCTCGGATCAAGCGTGCCCGCGAACAGCATCCGCTCGATCCGGTGGTGGTCAAAGAAGTACTCGAGATGCACGACGGTCTCCATCGCGCAGCAGGCGTGGGCGGAGACGGCCGGGGCACAGTGCGCGGAGAAGGCAAGGTTGCGCGATTTGCACAGACCGTCGATCCGCAACAGGTTCGTGATGCCCCCGCAGCGGGTGACGTCCGCCTGGACGATGTGGACCGCCCCGGCCTCGAGCATCCGGTGGAAGTAAGGGAGGTTCCACCCGTACTCGCCGGCCGCGATGGCCATCCCGGCCGGGGCGCGGCGCTTGATCTCAGCCAGCCCGGCGAGGTCCTGGGAGGAGACCGGCTCTTCGAAGTAGCTGACGCCCTGCTCTTTGAAGCGCTCGGCCCACAACAGCGCCTCCTGCGGCGTGTAGCCGCCGTTGCCGTCGACCATCACCTCGACGTTCGGTCCCGCGACCGAGCGCAGAATGTCGATGCGGGCAGGGTCGACCGGTTTGTCGCGGCCGACCTTGATCTTCGTCCGCGTGTGGCCCTCGTCGGTCCAGGTCCGGACCTGATCTCTCAGCTGATCGTCTGAGTAGTTCGTGAAGCCGCCCGAGGCGTAGATCGGGACGCTTTCGCGGAAGCGGGGCAGGGCGTCGGCCAGACAGCAGTCGAGCAGCTTTGCCTTGAGGTCCCACAGCGCGATGTCCACGGCCGAGATCGCCATCGCGGCGATCCCGGCGTGTCCGAGCTGGCGCGCCTGCACCTGGAGGTTGGCCCAGATGCGCTGGGGCATGAGCGGGTCTCCCTGCTCGACGATGCTCGCCAGCTTGCTCTCGATCACTTGGGCGGCCGCCGGGTGGCAGTAGGTGTAGCCGAGGCCGGTCTTGCCGCCGGCCTCGATCTCCACCACGACGATGCTCGTCGAGTCCCAGACCAGCGTTCCGTCCGACTCGTGGTCGGTGGCGGTCGGGATCTTGTAGGCCCTGGCCTCGATCCCGTCGACATGTACCGCAGTGCTGTGCGCGATCGTGGCCATCAGCGGGTCACGAACTCCTCGAGCTTGCCCTTGATCGACTGCTTGACGATGCGGCGATTGTGCGGGTCACCAGGCAGCGCCTTGGCCAGCTTCTTGGCCTGCTGGAAGCGGATGTGAGGCGGCAGCGGCGGAACCTCCGGATCGGTGATCGCCTCGAACAGGACCGGCCCGTTGTGGGCGAGCGCCTCGTCCCAGGCGGGACCGACCTGCTCGGGGCGGTCGACGCGGATGCCCTTGATCCCAAGCACCTCGGCGTAGCGGGCGAACGGGAAGTCGGGAAGGACCTGAGAGGCCTGGAGCTTCGGATCACCGGCCATGACGCGCTGCTCCCACGTCACCTGGTTGAGGTCGTTGTTGTGCAGCACGACGACGATGCACTGCGGGTTGCTCCAGCGCTCCGCGTAGTGAGCGATGTCGATCAGCCCGGCGTTGCCGATCATCTGCATCGCCCCGTCGCCGATCGAGGCGATAACCGGCCGCTCGGGATAGGCGAACTTGGCCGCGAGCGCGTACGGCACGGCCGGGCACATACTGGCCAGCGTGCCCGACAGGGCGGACTTCATGCCCTTGCGCATCTTCAGATGCCGCGCCCACCAGTTCGTCGCCGATCCCGAGTCCGCCGTGAGGATGCAGTTGTCAGGCAGCCGCGGCGAGAGCTCGGCAAACACCAGTTGCGGGTTGAGCGGGTCGGCGTCGAGTCGCGCCCGCTCGTCCATCAGCCTCCACCAGCGCTCGATCTCCTGCTTCAGGTCCTCCTGCCACGAGCGGTCCTGCTTGCGCTCGACCAGCGGGATCAGCGCCTGCAGCGTGTCCTTGGAGTCACCCTCGAGATTGCACTCGGTGGGCGCGTAGCGCATCCCGAGCAACCGGCCGTCGATGTCGATCTGCACCGCCCGCGCCTGGCCCTCCTGGGGCAGCCACTCGGCGTACGGGAAGCTCGTCCCGATCATCAGCAGCGTGTCGCAGCCCTCCATCATGTCGTAGCTCGGCTTGGTCCCGAGCAGCCCGATCGGACCGGTCACGAACGGCAGGTCGTCGGGCAGCGCGGCGCGCCCGTTGAGCGCCTTGGCCACGCCGGCCCCGAGTAGCTCAGCCACCTGCACGACCTCGTCGGCGGCCTCGGCCGCGCCCTGGCCGATCAGGATGGCGACCTTCTGACCTTCGTTGAGGATGGCGGCCGCGCGCTGGAGGTCCTCGTCGCGTGGGCGGATCAGCGGCTTGGAGTAACCGATCGAGGAATAGACGGCGCCGTGCATGCGCGGCGGCTCGGAGTGCTCGGCCTCGCCGACGTCATCGGGGACGATGACCGCGGTGACGGTGCGGCTGTCCTTGGCGATCCGGATCGCGCGGTCGACCACGTGGCGGGCCTGGGTCGGGTCCATGACCGTCATCAGGTATTCGCTGGCCACATCCTTGTAGAGCGTGTTGAGGTCGACCTCCTGCTGGTAGTTGGCGCCCAGCGACATCCGCTTCTGCTGACCGACGATCGCCACCACCGACTGGTGGTCGAGCTTGGCGTCGTAGAGCCCGTTGAGCAGGTGGATCGCCCCCGGCCCCGAGGTGGCTATGCAGACACCGACCTCACCGGTGAACTTCGCGTGCGCGCAGGCGGCGAACGAGGCGATCTCCTCGTGGCGGGTCTGGACGAACTCGAGCTTGTCGCCGACCTCGTGGAACGCGCCAAGCAGGCTGTTGATGCCATCGCCGGGATAGCCGTAGACGCGCTTGATGCCCCACTCGGTGAGGCGGTTCAAGATGAACTGAGCGGTGTTCGGCATGATGTGCTCCTCCTAGGTGGCGACGGACGGATCTACTGTTCGCGTACCCGGTGTGTGCTCGGGCCCATCGCCGCCGGTGCGCCGGCTGTCCGGGTGCGAACACAGCGGGTGGGAATGGTCACCGCTGCGCGGCAGATGGCTGCAAACCGCAAGTGGGTCGGGGTCCACCAGCTCCATGAGCAGCGCCGACCAGGAGAAGCCCGTGGCGCCCATTCCGGCGCCGGTGAAGGGGTCGTAGTACTCGCGCAGGCCGGCCGCGGACACCGCGGCGCCGAGCCGGTGGGCGAGCTCGGCGGCCTCGTCGCGATAGCCCAGCCTCACCAAACCGAGCCAGACCAGCCAGGCCGCGTTGATCCAGGTCGGTCCGCGCCAGTAGCGGCGCAGGAACAGGAAGCGGTCTCGGTTGGAGAAGGTCGCCTCCTCAGCGGAGACCGATGGCGGCGGGACCGGCAGCCAGAATCGCCGAGGGTTCAGAAGCTGCTCCTCGACCAGCCGGCATCCGATGTCCTTCGGCAGGTCGGGCAGGGCCAGCGGGGACAGCGAGGACCAGGTGACCGGCCGGTGGCGGACCCCGTCACGATGAGCCCGCGCACTGAGCAGCTGGTGAAAGACGCCGCGCCGCTCGTCGTAGAGCCGCTCGAGGAGCTTGGGTGTGATCGATGGCCTGCCCAGCGCGAGCCGCGAGAGCCCGTGCAGGACATTGGTGCTGGCCCCGCACACGATCGGGCCACCGGCGCGCGCGATGCGGCGCACATCGAAGTCGAGCCGCCGGTTGCGCCGCACGAGCAGCGGAAATCCCGGCAGCCCGTCCGCGCGCCAGCCGAACGCGGAGTCGAACTTCGGGGATGCGTCGAGGCCCGACTCGTCGGGCTGGATGATCCACAGCAGCCCGTCGTCGTCGAGCGAGCGTTCATGCTCCATCCAATCGTGGTGGCGCGTGATCGCGGGCACCTCGGCGGGGTCGCCCACCGCGATCCGCCACGCCCACGCCAGCAGGGGTGGCTGGATGGTCGCCGTCATGAAGTCCCGGCGCGAGCGGAGGTTGTAGAACAGGCTGCGCGCGAGGCTCACCTGCTCGCCCCAGAAGATGGTGTGCCCGATGAAGCCGTCCGGCTCGGCGGCGGCGAGCAATGTCGCGAGCTCCGCTCGCGCGCGTGCCGGATCGAACCGCCGCCAGGCAATCGCGGTGAAGCACGAATCCCAGTACCACTGCCAGGGATACCGGCCGCTCGAAGGCGCGGTGTAGGAGTAGCGCGTTCCGTCGCGCTCTCCCTCGCGCCAGTTTGCCTGAAGCGTCGCGTGGCAGGCGTGTTTGAGCTCCCCGGTGACCATTGCGTTCCGCGCTCCGCTCTCTGCCGCGATCAGGCGCGGTTCAGCGAACGGCGCGCGCGGCGGCCGCCCCTGCGACGACGGCCGCCGCACCGGCGCCCGCGAGGACGACGCCACGGCGCTTGGCCAGCTCGTACTGCGGACTTATTTCGTGCGCCTTCTCGTCGAACGGACCGTGAGACCCGCGATCCACGTCGACGGGCTCGAACAGGTTGTCGTGCCCCTGCGGATCCAGATCCTGGTCGGTCATCTGCGACTTGTATCCGCTCCTGGCCAGGTAGCGGTCGAGCAGCCAGGGGGCCACGCGCTCCCCGATGATGTTCATGACGGTGGGAATCCCGACGTACACCTGCCGGCGCTTGTGGTGCGCCGCGTAGTGGATCGCGTCGGCGGCCACTTCGGGCTGGTAGATCGGCGGCACCGGCATCGTCTGCTTTGGCAGCTTCGTCCGGCCCCACGTGAACTGGGTGGTGTTCAGGCCCGGCAGCTGGATCATCGAGACCTGGACTTTGGACTTCCTGTGCAGGAGCTCGGTGATGATGCTCTCGGTGAACCCCTTGCAAGCGTGCTTGGCGCCGCAGTAGGGCGCTTGGAGCGGGATGCCCCGATATGACATCGCCGAGCACACCTGTACCAGCGATCCCCGGTCGCGCTCGACCATGCGCCGCAGCGCCGCGCGTGTGCCCCACACCATTCCCAGGTAGGTCACCTCGGTGGCGCGGCGAAACTCGTCGGGCTCGATGTCCAGGAACTCGGCGTAGACGGTCACCATCGCGTTGTTGACCCACACGTCGATGGGCCCGAACGCGTCCTCCACCGATGACGCCGCCGCTTCCACGCGGTCGTGATCGGCCACATCGACCGGCAGGGTCAGCGCCTCACCACCGGCCTGCTGGACCTCACGGGCAGTCGCCTCCAGGCCGCTGCGCCCGCGGGCGATCAGCCCGATGCGTGCTCCGTCGCGGGCGAACTTCCGCGCGGTCGCGCGGCCGATCCCGCCTGACGCGCCCGTTATCACTACCACCTCAGCCTGTTTGCCCATGCTCGGCTCCTTTCCAGTCATCTGCCCGGGCGCGAGAACAATTCGCCGGGCCTCTAGCCTCGCCTACCCAAGGCCGACGTCGACGACAGCCCCCCAGGGCCTGACATGTTCGTGCGGTAACCATCCCGCCTCCGCGACGACCGAGTCGCATCGCCTGTGGGTAGCTGGTTGCTCAATGATCGACCTCAGCGCCGGCAAGCGTCACCATCCGCCTCGCCCGGATCGTGCCCTGAGGCCGTTCCCCCGAGGTGACGCATTCCTGCCGATCGAGGACTACGCGGCGATCGGCGACGGCCACACGCTCGCGCTCGTGGGAGCCGACGGCGCGATCGACTGGATGTGCCTTCCCGAGCTGGACTCACCGAGCGTGTTCGGAGCCCTTCTCGACGCGGCGCGCGGGGGCCGGTTCACCCTGTGCCCCGCGGTCCCCTTCACGACCAGCCGTCGCTACCTCGAGCGGACGAACGTCCTCGAGACGACCTTCCATACCGAACGCGGGAAGGTTCGCCTGCTCGACGCGCTGACGATCGACAAGAGCCAGACCGTGCCTTGGCGCGAGCTGGTCAGACGCCTGGAGGTCCTCGGCGGATCGACGCCCATGCGATGGCGATGTGAGCCACGTTTTGGCTACGGGTCGCGCCCGGCGCGCTTTGAACGACGAGGGGCGGCGATGCTGGCACGCCACGACCACCTGCAACTCGGCCTGAGAGTCTGGGGAGTCGGCGAGCCACAGATTCGCGACGGGTTCGTCGACGGCGGGTTCGAGCTCAACGCCGGCGAGCAGGCCATGCTGGTGCTCGTTGCCGGCGCCGACCAGCCCTTGCCAGTGCCCGAGCGCGAGGGCGTGGAGCGTCGGCTCGATGACGCCATCGAGATCTGGCGATCATGGGTTGGCAGGCATCGGTACGAGGGGCCATGGCGCGACGCTGTGGAGCGGAGCTTGCTCGCGATCAAGCTGCTTGCACACAGCGATACCGGAGCGATCGCCGCCGCCGGCACGACCTCATTGCCAGAGGCGATCGGCGGCCAGCGCAACTACGACTACCGGTTCGGCTGGGTGCGAGACCTGTGCTTCGCGCTCGATGCGCTGATCGCGGTCGGCATGGGCGAACTGACGCAGGCGGCCGTGGCCTGGCTGCTCGCGGCCACCGGGCGAACCCATCCGCGGATCGATCCGGTGTACACGCTCCGCGGAGAGGTGCTTCGCTCTCAGCAGCGCCTGCCGCTTTCGGGCTATGGCGGGACCGGTCCGGTGCACCTGGGCAACGATGCGGGCGCGCAGTTGCAGCTCGGCGGATTCGGAGACCTGGTCGAGACGGTCGCGGCGTTTGCTGCGCACGGCCACATCCTCCCGGTGGCCATCGGTGAGCGGCTGGCAGACGTCGGGGACCTGTTGTCGCGGATCTGGCGCAGCGAGGACGCCGGCCTTTGGGAGCTTGGGGAGCGCCGCCAGTACGGAACGTCGAAGCTTGGGTGCTGGGTCGCATTCGAGCGTCTCCTGCAGCTCGTCGACGCCGGCCAGGTCCCGCCCCGTCACGTCGCGCGATGGCAGCGCGAGCGCGACGAGGTACGGCGATTCATCGAGCTGCATCTGTTCTCGCCGCAGCGAAACAGCTACCTGTTCAGGGCCGGCAGCGGAGATCTCGACTGCGCCATGCTGCTGGCGGCGCGCCGCGGGTTCGGCGACCGCGCGCGGCTGCTCGGAACGGTCGATGCGATCCGCTCA
>DATJYY010000266.1:0-15661 GCA_035499395.1 Solirubrobacteraceae bacterium | reverse complement strand
GAACAGGAAGGCGAACACCATCAGCGGGATCCAGAAGGTGATCGCACCTGTGGCCGGGACCCCGAAGATGGCCGAGGACAGGTGCCCCTGCTGCCAGACCCAGGTCATCACACCGAACGCGGCCGCCATCGAGACGAGGTTCAGCAGCACTGCCTTGACCGCCAGTACGATCGAGCGGAACGCGCGGGCGAGCAGGGCGATCGTCAGAAGCGAGATTACGGCGAACATCAGTGGGAAGTTGCCGAACACAGCGTTCTGATAATCGAGCTCGATCGCGCCGTCGCCGGCGACGCCGATAACGCCCCGCGTGTTGCGCACCGCGTCGCGGACGGCGTGGACCGGTTGCAGCGAGCTGCCGTTGACCGTCTCGGCGCGCGGGATGGCCAGCAGGTCGGTGGTCCCGCCCCGGTTGCTGTCCGGCGCGGTCGAGTCAGCGACGGTGGCGATCCCCGGGACGCGCTCGAGTTGCGCGGTAACGGCCCTTGCATCAGGCCTGCGGGCGAGGACCTCGATCGGGGTCAGCACACCACTGGGCGCGCCGCCCGCAAGCAGCTGCTGATAGATGTCGTGGGCGCTGCCGCTCTTGGCGTAGGCGCTGGCCGCGGTCTCGCCGGTCGTCAGGCTGAACACGGGCACGATCAGCACGATCAGGACCGCGAGCGCGAGCACCGCCGCGGCCCAGCGGCCGCGCACGACACCGCGGGTCCAGGCGGTCCAGCCGCGGCTGGCCCGCGCTTCGTGGCGCACGCGCGGCCAGTCGACCCGCGGCCCGATCCCGCCGAGCAGCGCGGGCAGCAGCGTAACCGCCACGCCGGTGGAGACGAGCGGGATCAGCATCCCGCCGTAGCCCACGCTGCGAAGCCCGGGCACCGGCAGCACGATCAGCGACAGAAGCCCGATCGCGACCGTCAGCCCGGACAGCACGACGGCCCGGCCGGCGGTGTCCATCGCCGCCACGACCGCGTCGTCGTTGTCGCGGCCGTGCTCGCGCTCCTCCCGCCAGCGGGTGACGATCAACAGCGAGTAGTCGATCGCGACGCCCAGGCCGACCAAAGAGACCAGGAACAGAACGACGAACGAGACATTGGCGAACGTCGTAACGCCCAGCACCACAAGCAGCGTCGTGAGGATCGAGCTCGCCGCGATCAGCAGCGGCAACAGCGCGAGCATCGACCCGAACACGAACGCCAGCACCGCCAGCGCGCCGGCGGCGCCGATCAGCGTCTCCACGAGCACACCCGGCCCGCTCGAGCTGCCGCCACTTGCGAGCTGGTCAAGCCCGGTCAGGCCGACCTGCGTCCCGGGTGGCAGTGCATGGAAGAGCGCGTTCTCGTACGCGTCCGGGATCCCGGGCCCTCCGAACCCCTTCCCGGCCGAGGTGAACAGCAGCGCGAAGGTCGAATGTCCACCGGCCGTGATGAAGCGACGGTCGCCCGTGGCCGAGTAGTCGACGATCCGGTTGCGCGGAACGGCTGCGCGGGCCTGGTCAAACGCACGGCCCAACTGCCGTCCGTAGCGCGCCACGGTGTGGCCTGACGGAAGGGTCACTAGGACGACCGTCGCGTCGTTCTCCCCGCCGTTTCCGTACAGATGGATGATCTTCTGCGCCGTCTCATAGCCAGGCTGTCCGGGAAGCGAGAAACCGCTCGACAGCCGCTTGGAGACATGAGCCGCGCCATAAATCCCGGCGGGCAGCAGCAGCACCCACAGCAGCATCACGAGCCGCCGATGGGCGAGCACGAAGCGCGCGAGCTGGGGAATCGCGCCCGTGTCGGCGGCCGGGGATGTGATCGAGCTATCAGTCATCGCGGCTACCTCTTTACGGACTGGGTGTTGGTGGCGGTGCGCAGTCGGCGAGAGCCGATCGCAATCGCATGCCGATCGCGCACGAGGCGACCGCCGGTGGACGCGGTCGTTGTCCGGCGCAACCAGCGAGGCCACCGGCGTGCCGGTCGAGCCACACGGGTCGCCGAGATGCGGGCGGCGCACTGCCGTAGCTCGTCATTTAGTGTGTGGGCGAGCTGATCGAGAACGTGTGGATGCATGACTACCTCGCGATCCAGAGGGGTTTGTGTCGCGACGCTCACGGGGTCGTCACTCCGTGCGGCGTAACCACATGGCGTGCGCCGCCCCTGGCGGCATACGCGTAGGGGTGGTGGAAGGCGTCGAGCGCGTCAGCGCCCTCGACCTCGAACTCGAACGCCGTCGCATCGCGCCGGTGAAGAACGGAGATCGTGACCCGGTTCGAAGCCTTGCTCCAGAACAGAGTGACGTCGATCCCGTCGTTCGTCCGATGCGCGAGTTCCCGCCGCTCGGTCAGTTCCATGGTGGTCATAGCGACCCTCCTCTCCCGGTGGTTCGGGACCAGGCTCTTGACGTTGACGAACGCTGCGTCCGGGGCTCGGTGGTGCCACTTCTGTCGGCCCCATTGAGCTGGGCGACAAGTTGTCAGTGACGGCCGGGTTTGTCGTCAGCTCGAGGGGTGATTCGGCGTCGGCTGGCGGCTGATTTCGTGCCCACCGTGCGTACCACCACCGTCCTCGTCCGCGGGGTGACAGGGGTCCTACTCTGGTAGGAGGAAGGATCGCCGCCTGAGACGATGTGCGAGGCCCGTCTCGGCGGTACGGTCTGACAGGCGGTAAAACGGATGGAGACTCCGGCGGTCCTACCCAACCTGCCCAGAGCCAAGTTTCCGGTACTGACGCAGTCCGCGACGGAGCCCGCGTGAGGCACCGACGATAAGCGCTTCACGTTCGCGATCGAGAAATTTCTTGAAGGACTCGCCGCACCGGCCGCCGCGGCAACGAATGACCAGGGATAACGGCAGGCACGCTGCGACCCAACTTCCAGCCGGCAAGCCTCGCCACTCATCCACCGACCCGCCCGGTTAGCCCAGCCGACGCACCGAGCGCAACTGACCGCCGATTATCGGGGCTTTCCAGCCGAAGCCGCCATGCCCCACGAGCCACAACGAACGGCATGCTCCACGGATCAATCAAGCTCTTTGATCAGGTGCAACGACTCCGGTCGGTAACCGAGTCGGTGGTAGAACGCCATCGCCCGCTCGTTGCTAGACCACACGTCGAGGCCAACCACCGGCAGTCGTTGCTCGCGTGCCCACGCTTCTGCGGCCAGCATCAGCGTCCCGCCGACGCCCAGCCTCCGGGCGCCTTCCGTGACGGCCAGATCTGCGACGTGAGCGCGTTCGATGCCCGTCGGGTCGTCGCGGACCTTCACCGAGACAAAGCCGAGCCGTTCGCCTTTCTCGTCTTGCGCGATCAAAACGGCCGCGCGAGAACCCTGCTTACTGACCGCGTCCTCGAGCACCTCGCGGAATCCCTGGACCAAGGCATCCGGGTCCTTCCAGGCAGGGGAGCCGAACTCGAGCAGGCTCGAGACGAACTGCGCAACGAAGTCGCGGTCCTCGTCTGTGGCGGGCCGAATCACAATCTCGTCGGTCACGTCTCGTTCATAGCGAACCACGTTGGACGGCGTGCCTCCAGATCGGGCATCACGGATTTCTTTGTCGGGTGGCGCATCTCAACTCCCCGACGCGGCATCGTCCTATTCGCTGCGTGGCCCGGCCTGCTCGTGTCCACCGGCGCTGACCACCGGGAGACGAACCGTCGGCGCAGGTCCTGAGGCCTGCGGGCCTCCGGCGAGGTCCTCGTTGGGCTCGGCCGACACCACCGCGGTGCCGTCTCGAAGGATGTAGCTGGGCTGCGCCGCGGGTGCGGCAGCGGCGCGTACGCGCTCGTGCTCGGTTTGGGGCCAGAACGCTGATTGCACGCATGCAACGTCTTCGTCGGTGAGTCGGGGATGCATCAGAATCGGCGGCTCCGCGCAAAGCGTCGGTGATCTTCATGTCGTCGTGCGAGGGTGATGGCGTTGCCTCCGGATCGGGGTTAGGAGTTGCCGAGCGCTGCGCTGACGGCGTTGAGCAGCGCACTGGCCGCCGTTGGCGAAACCGCTTGGTCGCGCGCGGCTCGGTTCAGATCGTCGCGGATATGACGGAGCAGTACGGTCGTCGGGGTACTGGCGGGTACACCGCGCGACGCGGCGATCTGAGCGAGCGAGCGCCTGGCGCCGAGCTGCGCAGCGAGCTCGCTGTCGCTGAGCCCCAGACTGTGGGCGACCGCGGCGACATCGCCGATCCAGCTCTGCTTGAGCGCCAGGTCGGGCTTGACGTTTCCCGCGGCGAGCTGCCCGAAGAACTGCAGACCGTCGGCTTTCAGAGTGGCCGTCTGGCGGGCCACGCCTGAGCCGCGGCGGTGACGGGAGGCGCCGGTGGCGGGCGCGAGTGCGACGCCGATCGCGAGAACGGAGGCCGAGATACCGGCGATGAGCGCCTTGATGAGCGGGAGGTGCATTTTGTTTCTTCCTGTCCGTATGGTATTTTTCTGTGCAAGTAGTTTGGTCAAAAAGCTATTTGCATGTCAAGGAATACCACCGGAACCAAGATCCAGCAGATGCAAGCGGTTGGGCACGAGCTGCTTCTGCTCGGCACCGAGATCGACGCGCTCGATGCTCGAGCCGCCGAGCGCTTCGGGCTCAACCGCAGCGATCTGCGCTGCCTGGACGTGCTCTCGCACTCCGGTCCGATGAGCCCGACGGCCCTCGCCCACGCCGTGGGCATGTCCACGGGCGGGCTAAGCATCAGCCTCGGGCGCCTGGAACGGGCGGGATACGTGAGGCGGACGATGGACCCGAAGGATCGCCGGCGCGTGAGTGTCGAACTGACCCGGAAGGCCCAACGCATCGAGCAGGAGATCTTCGGAGCGCTACTGAACGAGGTCGGCGAGCTGCTGCAGGACTACTCGGTGGCCGAGCTGACCGTGATTCGCGAGTTCCTGCAGCGCGTGCGCGGCGCCGTCGCGGCGGCAGGCAGACCGAAAGGAGACACGAAATGACCGAGCGAGCCACGCGATGGCTGGCCGCGATCTGCGGCATCACGGGCGTTCTGATGCTGACCGCCCACTTCCTGATCCCCGACAACATCCCGTCCGACAGCGCCAGCCTGGCACAGATTGCGACGTTCACGCGCGGGCATCGGGATGTCATCCTGATCTCCGCGTGGCTTCAGGTCACCGGCGCGATCCTGTACGTCGTCTTCATCCTGGCGATCGTGCACCTCGCCGGCGCGGGACAGCGATTCGCCGGACGCATCGTCGCCACGGCCGCGGCGATCCTCGTGGGTCTGACGCTGCTCGACTCGGCGATGATCATCTCCACGGTCCAATCGGCCGCGCAAGGTCACAACGAGACTTTGCGGGTCAGCTTCGATCTGATGGTCGGCCCTGGCAACGACGCGATCGGCCGCTCGTTCCTGATCGCCCCCGCGATTCTGCTGCCGCTCGGGTTCGTGATCCTCCAGACCCGACTGCTGCCCCGCAGCTACGGGTGGATCGCGCTCGCCTTCGGCGCCGCCAGCCAGACCCTTGGGTTGCTAGGGCTGTTCAGCAAGGTCGCGTTCGCGGACGTCAACCCAGCTGTCTTGGCGCTCGAGAACCTCTGGCTGATCACCGTCGCCGTGACGCTGCTGGTCAATCGGCGCTCCGAGCCGCAACCAGGCATCGCTACAGGAGCGGGCCTGAACGGCGAGTTCTCCAAGGCCCGCTCGATGAGTGAGCTGCTCCAGTGACCGAAACGGGAGCATGTCCGGGCTGCGCGCTCGTGCCGGACATCGACGGTCCGGTGCACAAGTGTGTGCCGAGCTCCCCGGGTTGGTGGCAGACCTCCGGCGTTGTGCAAGCCGACGAGGCGCAACGCTTCGGCTATCCGCCCGCTCACCGGGTGGTCGTTGATGCCTACACGGCTCGGCACCCCGGCGACTAAGCTTGCCTCATCTGGCTAACGGCGTGGCCGCTTGAGGAAACGGCGACGTAGCGCGCTGATCGCGGAGCAGCTGTCGGCTCTGGTAAACGCGTAGGCCCCGTACTCGTCAGTCGTGGGTCCACGATCGCCAGTCGCGCCACCGGACTTGGCGACTTCCCCGGTTCCGTGCGATACAGGTCACTGGTTCAGGCGGGCGAGGTTCGCGCCGGGGCGCTCGCTTCGGCTTGAGCTGGGCGGCCGCGTAGACGAGCGTTGGCGCGACGAGCATCGCCATCACGTCGAACCCCACGTAGCCGCTCGCCGCGCCGCTTGGCGGGTTGCCGTCGGTGATGCCAAGGCCCGGCAGCGTCTTGGTCCAGTGCCAGGCCCCGATCGAGGTGCCATACAGCTCCAGGGCGGCGACGACGAAGAAGACGCCGGCGTACGTAGCCCGTGCGCGCGACCGCCACAGGAATGCGCCAAGTACCGCCACGCCGACGCCGCCGGCGACGTCGAGCCGTGGCAGCAGCGTGAGCCCGGCGAGACCCCAGCCGACCGAGCCGACCGCCGCGGCCCAAACGATCCGGCGCTCGCCAACAATCCGAGCGACCGCAAGCCCGGTCAGGTACACGAGGCCGTGCCCGGGTGGGACGAACAGCGGCAGGTCGCGCGTGCGATAGTGATAGATCCCCCAGACGACCGAGCCGGCGACCTCGCCGCCGGTCGCGAACGCGACCACCCCGAGCGCCTGCGCGCGGACCAGAGCCGGCAACGGCCACAGCGCGCAGAGCAGCACAAGCCACGTCAGCACGCCAAGCGCGCGCTCCCCGACCCCGACCTGCGCGTAGAGCGCCAGCACTGCCCCGCCATATGCAGGCCCCGCGACCGCATAAACGCGCGGGGCGTGCATGGTCCTGAAGCCGGCGGCGGCCATCCTGGGTTTCCCAATTCACGTCAAAGCTCTTGCTCTGAGCCGTCATCCACGCCGTTCGCGCTTGGATCTTCACGTCCGGGGCCGGCGTTTTTCACGCGGCGGATGGTTGCCGCCAGGCCCTTGATCTGCTGCCGCCGGCCGTAGGCGAGGAGCATGAACACCGCGCACAGGATCGCCGTCATCCAGACGTCGGGGCCGTATGTGGTGTTGTGCAGCACCGTGGCGTTGATGATGGTCGCGCCGGCCATGTCGGCGGCCAATCCGGCGGCCGCCAGCCCGGCCAGCGAAGGCGTGAGCAGGCCGATCGCTCCGGCCAGTTCGAGTGTTCCGACGAAGTAGCGGAACCACTGGCCTGCTCCGATCAGGCCGAACTCCTGCACTGAGGAGTGCGACCCGGCCAGCTTGGGCCCGGCAGCAACGAACAGGAAAAACGCGGCCAGCAGGATCTGCACAGCCCAGAGCATCGTGCTGGTAAGGCGGCGCGGCCTGGCCTCAGGCGCCGTCACACGCGCAGTGGTGGTGATCACGGCTGTCTCCTTCTGTTTCTTGTGGTGGGTGAGGGTGAAGTTCATGCTTCATCGCTCTCCTTGATCCGTCCCTTCAAGCTGATGCCGACACGGTCCCAGGAGATGACCTCGCTGTCGTCGGCCGGGCGGGCGATTGACCGTCGCCCGCGAGCCGATTTCGCTGCCCCCCGGCGGTAGGACCGGGTGGCCGGTCGGTGGATCCGGGGTCCTACTCGAGTAGGACGCACGGTCATCGTCTGAGACGATGTGCGGCGGACTGCTCGCCGGTACCGTCGGAGCCGTGAGGCGGCTAGAGAACCTGATTACACGCGCGCGCGGGATCGACCCGCGCGTTGTCGACGCCGTCGTCGCTCTGGCGCTTGTCGCTGGTGTGGTCGCCTCGGCCGCAGCCGGAACGCATCACGGCCCGCTGACCGTGCTCGCCGCCGCCGCGAGCTGCGCCACGGTGGCGTGGCGCAGGCGGGCGCCTGCTGCCATGACCGCCGTCGCGGTCGTGAGCATCGCCGTGGCTGGGATTAGCAGCCACGGCGCGCACAGTAGGATCGAGCCGATCGCTGCGGTGCTCGACTATTACATGCTCGGGCGCCTCTCCACCCAGCGGCGGCGGCCCGAGGTGGACGCCATGCTGCTCGTCGCCGCGGTCGCGGTGCTCGTCATCGTCCCGGTCAGTCCTGGCGTAGTCCAGGTCGCCACAACATGGACGGGGTTCGTCGGCGGACCATTCGCAGTCGGGCGCGCGGTTGGCTCACGCGTTGCGCTGACTCGGGAGCTGCGCGCCAACGCACAACGGCTCGAGCGCGAGCAACAGGAGCGCGCGCGGCACGCCGCCGCCGAGGAGCGCAACCGGATCGCACGCGAGCTCCACGATGTTGTGGCCCACAGCGTGAGCGTGATGGTGATTCAGACTCAAGCCGCCCGCCGGGTTGCCGCGGATGATCGACCGGCTGCTCGGGATGCGCTGAATTCGGTCCAGCGCTGCGGTCGCGATGCGCTGATGGAGATGCGCAGGATGATCGGCGTGCTCCGTCATGGCGACGAGGAGCTCGCGGGTGCGACCGCGCCGGCGCTGTCGCAGCTGGGCGCGCTCGTCGCACGGGCTCGCGCCGCCGGACTGCCCGTCGAGCTGCGGATCGATGGCGAGGCACGTGACCTGTCGCCTGGCCTCGACCTCGTGGCCTTCCGTGTGATTCAAGAAGCCCTGACGAACACGATCAAGCACGCCGGTCCGGCCCGGGCCCTGGTCAGCGTCACATTTACCGCGGGTGCCCTGGAGCTCGAGATATCTGACACCGGCCGCGGTCCAGTGCTGGCGGACGGCGACCCGGACGCCAAGGGGCAGGGATTGGTGGGTATGCGGGAGCGGCTGGTCCTCTACGGCGGTGAGCTCGACACGGGGCGAGCCCGTGGGGGAGGCTTCAAGGTTCGAGCCCGCGTTCCGCTGCCCGAGACGGTGCCCTCATGAGCAAGGTCTCGCAGGCCACGCAGGTCCGAGACCGGTGGCCCGACCCGGCGCTCGCCACCGTGGCTCTGGTCGCATTCGAGATCGAGATCGTCACGACCAAGCATCGCAGCGGTCCGCTCGTGCTCAACGTTCTCGCAGCGGCGGCCATCGCGGTCCCATTGGTCTGGCGGCGCCGCGCGCCGCTGACCTACGCGTGTCTGTCGGTGGGCCTCGCCGTTCTGATGACCGCGACGCTCACGGACCTCACTGCGCTCGTTATTCCGGGGTTGCTGTCGATCACCGCGGCGTATACGGTCGCCGCGTACGAGCCGCAGACAGGCGCCCTGATCGGGCTCGCGGTCTGTATGGTCGCGCTCTGGGGGCTCCTCGCGGTGACACGGCATACGAGCGTGTACAGCTACGCGTTCCCTACTGTCACGTTAGCGGCCTCCTGGGCCGTCGGACGAGCTGTGCGGGCGAGCCGGCTGCTGAACGAGGAGCTCGGACGCAAGGCGGAGCGGATCGCGGCCGAGCGCGAGAGTCGCGAGCTCCTGGCGGTCGCCGACGAACGAACGCGGATCGCCCGCGAGCTCCACGCGGTCGTTGCAGGCCGCATCAGCGCGATGGTCGTGCAGACCGAAGCCGCGCAGCAGCTGCTTCTTGAGGATCTCGATCTCGCGGACGCGGCGATGGCGGCCGTCGAGGAAGCCGGCCGCCAGACCCTGTCGGAGATGCGCCGCATCCTGGGCGTGCTGCGGCGGGTGGACGAGGTGGCCGAGCTGGCGCCGCAGCCAGGAGTGGGCCAGATCCACAGACTCGTCGAGCGCGCTCGTGACCAGCGCCGCCAGGTGGAGCTCGAGGTCGACGGAGACCCGGGGCCGCTGCCGGCGAGCATCGACCTCGGCGTCTACCGGATCCTCGAGGAGGCGCTGGCGAGCACCGGCGCGGGCCTCCTGGAGGCGCGCCTGACGTTCGCCGAACGTGACGTCGAGTTGGATGTCACCTCGCACGGCGCACCTGCCGCGAGGTGGCCCACGTTGGCCATGCGAGAGCGCGTTGCGCTGTGCGACGGTGAACTCGAGGCTGGCGAAGGGCGACTCCGCGTTCGCTTACCCCGGGCCTTCGAGGAGGTGCTCGTATGAGCCCGAGCATTCGCGTCCTGATCGCCGACGACCAGCAACTCGTGAGGACGGGCCTGCGCATGATCCTCGACGCCGAGCCAGATGTCGACGTTGTCGGCGAGGCCACGAACGGGCGCGAGGCAGTAGCCATGGCCCGAGAGCTCGGACCGGATGTCGTGCTGATGGACATCCGGATGCCCGAGCTCGACGGGATCGAGGCGACCCGTCGTGTGGTACAGCACGACGATGAGACGTCGACTCGGGTGCTGATGCTGACCACGTTCGACCTCGACGAGTACGTGTACGATGCCTTGAGGGCCGGCGCCAGCGGATTCCTGCTCAAGGACGCGCCGGCGAATCAACTCGCCGCCGGCGTGCGAATGGTGGCCGCCGGGGATGCGCTGCTCGCGCCGTCGATCACCCGCCGGTTGATCGAAGAGTTCGCGGCCAGCCCACCCGCCGCTCCCGCTCCGCCAGGACTCGACGAACTCACGCCGCGCGAGCTCGAGGTCTTCCGCCTCGTGGCGCAAGGCAAATCCAACGCGGACATCGCCGCCGAGCTGATCATCGGCGAGACCACCGTGAAGACACACGTCACCCGCATGATGATGAAACTCGGAGTACACGACCGCGTGCAGGCAGTCGTGCTCGCCTACGAACTAGGGGTCGTCACCCCCAGCCGCCGCTCCCCGCGATCGTGACATAGCCGACGATCCGGTAGCACGTCAACGCGAAAGTAACGCAAGCACGCCACCTACTCGGCAGTCTCAGGAGACTGCCGCTGTTCGCGCCGAGCAGCCACACTACCGTCGTGGCCCCAATAGGCGTCGACGAGTAGCGGCTGCGCTATGAGATCAATGGCAATGCCCTGATCCGTATCCGGCCCGGCTCGATGACGACGATACTGCCCTCGTTAGGGCCTGCTCGAGCTGGGGCAGGTTGGCTATGAGCGGCACGGCCTGCCCGGAGGGTCGGTGTTGGCCGCCATGACCGAACAAGATGACCGACGGCGACGGTTCCTTGCGGATCGCGAGGAGCGTCCCGAAGTCCGTAACCGCGTTCGAACGGCGGGCTCGCGGGCGGCGCATCACGACCCGCCGCCACGGCGCGGACCTCACCGCTACGTGAAGCGGTCACCAGCAGCCGCGGTGGTCGGACAACTCACAATGTCCGGAAGCGGGAGTGTCGCGGGCGCGCGGGAGCTCTCGCATGAGTGCTGCTGTTTCGTGAGAACAGTCGCGAACGCGATCCGGATGCGTGGGTCTTAGGTCACCGAGCCGGGTCAACCGTGGGGTTTCCCTCTTGCGTGCGCGCGTTTCAAGGACTAGCCTCGCCGCCAGATGGCCGCCGCACCGGTAAGCGAGTTCGTCGCGGGATGCGTGTGGCCAGAGGTGCGCGAGACCGATCTGCGCGTGCTCGATGAGCGGGTTCGCAGGCACGCGGAACGGCTTGCGGCCGCCGGATTGCCGGTGGGCTACATCGGTATCTATGCTGATGCGCGAGGACCGGGTCGTGTTGTGCCTGTTCGAGGGGGAATTCGACGCGGTTCACGAGGTGGCGGAGGCGGCGGGGATCCCGTTCAAACGGATCCTCGAGACGGCGCGATCGCCCTGGAATTTGCGCCAACTGCGCCGAACACGGGCAGCATACTTATGGGTTCATCCAAGAGGGGGTTGACGATGCACGGCAGGGACGGGACACGACGCTTGCGTCGGACGATGATGCTCGGCTTGGCGATCGCGCTGAGCGCGCCGGCGGGGGCTGCTGCGGCGACCCTTCACGGGACGCTGCTGGCCAAGGTCGGTTACGGGACGACTCCTCCCAGCTTCGCGCGGACCGCGGACGGAGTCATGCACGTCGCCTTCGAGACCAACGTGAGCTGGGGCGACTCCGCCAACGGCGTCGGGGAGGTTTCGATCAGCCCTTCCGGACATGTGGGACCGCAGGTGCAGGCGCTGGCGTGGGGCGGCACCGGTGGATCCCCGAACGGAATTCCAGGACTTGCGGTCCTGCCCGGTGGGACGCTGGTAGCAACGTTCGGCGGGTCGCCGGGCGGGGACGATGGACCGTGGGGCATCTCCTCGACCGACGGCGGCGCCACGTGGTCGGCGCCCGTCGACGTCGGCAGCGGCTCGATGGAGTTCGGCGATAGCTACGTGCCGCTCGTGGTGTCGAACAGCACTCCGATACTCGGCGCTGGGTGTTGTGGAGGAATCGTGATCCAGCGGGGCTTCGGCACCGGTGCACCCACCTACCTACTGACGAACAACAGCGACAACGCTGCGGCCCAAACAGGCTTCGCCGTGGACGCGGCGACGGGAGCGGCGGTCGCGGGCTGGAACTCGAATGCCGGCTCTGGCGGCACCTGGCTTCAGCAGGTCGCGCCCAGCGAAGGCAGCGCCGAGAAGGTGCCGGTGCCTTCGCAGTACGGGACGGGCACGCCGCTGATCGTCGCCGGCCGTGACAGCGGTCCAGGCGTGTTCGTGGCCTACCCAGGAGACTACGGGACCACCACGCATCTGAGGCTGCTGCGCTACGGTGGCGGCTCGGTGGCCGTCGGATCGGTGAAGAAACTGCACGCAAATACCTGGGGAGCCGCCACTGGCAACGGCGGCCGCATCTGGGCCCTCTGGTCCGGGGTGGTCAACGGCAAGGGCGTGACGGCGATCACCCGCTCGAACAAGGCCGTGACCAGGTTCGAGCCGATCCAGCGATACGGAGGCACCTGGGCCCAACTGTTCACGCTGTCCGGAGATGGGCGGCTTGGGCCACTCGACCTGCTGCTCGGCGGAACTCCCGCCGTGAAGAGTGGACCACTGGTGAGCGGCATCTACTACGCCCGCGTGCTGCCCGAGCTCTCCGCCAGCGTCTCTGCGAAGAACCTCGGCGGCGGAAAATTCCGTCTGAAGGTAAAGGTGACGGATGCGGGAGATGCGGTCAGCGGGGCGAAGGCGTCCGCCAGGGGTCAGAGCAAGACGGCCAACTCGATGGGAACGGTTAAGCTCACGATCAGCGGCTCGGGGGGCGACCATGTCACCGTCACGGTCACCGACGCGGGCTATCGGGTGCTGAAGACACGCGTCAAGCTCTGAACCCGCGACCGCCTGTTGCCCCGCGACGAAAGGCCCACGTCGGTCTCGGTGATGATCCCGTGCGTAACGCTGACTCAGGCGTCGCCGGCCTGCAGCACGCCGGCTGACGCAGGCGTATCCCTGCGTTGGTGACCATCTGGTGGGTTGGCTCGCCGTGCTGGTCGGGTCGGGGAAGCTCGGGAACCCGTGGCTGCGGATGCAGCGGGCGAAGGCCAGGAAGGCGGCGATCTGGCCCTGACTCTCGATCGCTGACCAGCGGATGCAGCTTGCGCGAGGCGCGTCCGTGCGCGTCGGCCGCGGTAGACAGCAGGGACAACACGCCCGCCGCGACCAGGAACCGATCTGCGCCTTCGGCGGGAGCGAGCCCGAGAGCCGCGCCACCGCCTCATGCTGGAGTTCGGGCACTCGCGTCGGCTCGTGCTCGAGTCGACCGACATCCGTAGAAGCCGGTCCCTGACGGTGGAGCCTATCGGCCGTCGGGGGGATCGAGGGCGCCTCCGCCCCGCGACGTCGGCATGCCTACTCAATCCCTCGATTGCAATCCATCGTGAGCATCGAGGTATTCATCGAGTGCCGGGGTCCTCTGCGTGTCCTCGTAGATCTCGTACTCGATGCATCGCCCCCACACGGCGCGCGCCCACATGACGTACCGGTTCGCGTGCATGGTGTCGCCGGCCGGCGTCTTCAGATCGGTCGTGCCCCTGACAACGATCGTCCTGCGCCACGGGGGCCCCGTCGCGACCGCCTCCTCGGCGACGACGCGCAGACCGATGGAGACAAGCTCAGAAGCCAAGATTCGAGCTCTGACTTGCCCTGCAATTCGACCGCCCACGAGTTGTCACCCGGAAAGCGCAGCCGCACGTCTTCGCCGCTGGACCTCAGCAGCGACTGGTGGTCGGCGGCGCTGAGGCGCTCGAGATTCCGGCACAGCCGGGCGCGGGCGGACAAACGTGTCCTCTCCTCTCGGGTCGGTCGCCTTCCGGGCTCTGAGCATGACAGTCGCGGCGGTCGATCGCACCGGCGATCTCGCCGGTCCAACTCGCCGGTCGGAGCCGGTCGGCTCGGCCGGCGACGCTGCCGCTGAGGTCGAGCCTATGGACTCGGCGCGGTGGTGGCGACGCCGGCGACGTTCAGCTCCTGGGAGTGCGCTGATCGCCGGCGGACCGTTGCGCCTGCTGGCCGTCTCACCGGCCGCGCGGACAACTCAGAACTGCTTGTCACGCCTCTCAGGAAGCCTCAACACGAGCCCGAGCCAGCGAGTTCCCCGCCTTCGCCGGGGCGGCGGGTGGCGTGACTGGTGTTCCGACCGGCGGTCACGCCGATGCGACTGGCGAGGTCCGGTGAGACCGTGACGCAATGGTTTCACTCCTTCACATAGCAATGGCCAGGGAACTGGCTGAATATCGGATCCGCGACGTCCAGCGCGACCGGCGGCGGAGGTACCGGCAGGAGGACGTGCCCAGCGTGGCCCGGGTGCTCAGCGCACCAATTCCCCACGATGACCGGCACGGACCAGAGCGCGAGGCCACCGGCGGTCGAGACGGCCACGCCCGATCCCGGCCCCGGCGAGGGACCGGCGATGCCGTCCGCCGTTCCAGCCCGCAGGGCCTGGACGATGCCCGTTGACGTCGCACCCGCACTCGTCGACTGGCTCCCGGAGCTCTTCAGAGGCTGTCGCGAGCAGTGCCTCGAGGTACATGCCGCCTATGAGCACCTCACGCCCCCCTCGCCCGGCCGAGCGGTCCCTCGCGTGCGCGGCCTAAAGGAGCGCTCGACCGGGAGGAGGCGGCATCGCCGCTCGGCGCGGGCGCTCACGACGATATCCCGCGTGTTTGTTGCGTTGAGTTGATCAGGGTCTGGACGCCGTCGAGTATGCGGTCCAGACCGAACTGGTACTCCTCCTGCTCGGCAAAGCCGGATGGGTCGTCGCCGATCTCCTCAGACCAGGCAATCTGGTAAAGGCGCGGGTAGGTGGGCTGGTCGATGAGCTCGCGCAACAGCGATTCGAACGTCCAGCTCGGGCGGGGCGTGTCCGTGTCGGTCGGGGCGGGCTGGTTCTGTGCGGCGCGGGCGGCGTCGTGGGCCATGCGGGCTTCGCTGAGGGTGTAGGAGCTGATAAGGCCGATGACGCGGAGCTTGTCGGCGTCGGCGACGCCGGTTCCATCGAGCGCCTCGAGCCCTTTCTCGACGAAGGCCAGTGAGTTTGGCGCCATCGGCGGCGCGGCCATCGGCATCTGGGTGATCCAGGGATGACGGTCGAGCATCTCTCGCTGGACGAGCGCCCAGTTTCGAAGCCTCGCCCTCCAGCCGTCCCCCTTGAGCGCTAGTTCCTCGGCTCCCTCCGCGCTCGCGTTCCACATGAGCTGGAGCAGTTCCTCCTTGCTGGTGAGGTGGCGGTACAGCGACATCGTGGTGAAGCCAAGCTCGTTTGCGACGCGCGCCATCGAGACGGCGTCGAGCCCCTCCGCGTCAGCGATCGCCACGGCTGTCTCGACAATCGCGTCGACCGACAACCCAGGCTTGGGACCGCGGGTACCGGCACCTCGCCGGCCCCACAGCAGGTCGAGCCCCGGCGGCAGGGGTGGCGTGTCCTCTGCTCGGCCCCAACGGGGCCGGCAAGACAACGATGGTGCGTATCCTCGCCACGCTAGTCCGTCCCGACGCGGGCACAGCGACGATCGCCGGCCACGACCTCATCGGCGACCCCGTAGCGGTGAAGCGATCGATCAGCC
>DATJYY010000265.1:0-14638 GCA_035499395.1 Solirubrobacteraceae bacterium | reverse complement strand
TGTCGACGTGGATGAACTGGTGGTCGTCGGTCGCGTCGGCGAACTGGTTGACGCGTTCCTGCGTCATCTCCTGCCAGTCGGTGTAGCCGATGTGGGTGCCCGCGCGCTCGCGCAAGCCTGCAATGTCGATCACCAAGCCGTTGGTTTTCGCGCTGGTCATATGCCGCTCCAGAAGATCGAAGGTCCGGGACGGCACGCTATCAACGCCGAGCAAACCGTTCGTCCAATCCGTGGCGACTACGGCATCGACGGCGCGGGCGCCACCGATATCTGCTGGATGGCGGACGCGCACCCACCGCACGGAGTTCAGACCGACCGAGGAGAGCACTTCTCGTGCTCGATGAGCGCGGTCCTGCTCGCACGCGTGAATGCGTTCGGCGGCCCTGAGGCGGTCGCGGCACTGCTCAGGCTGGCCGGCAGCCAGCGGACGCCGGAATACCTCCTCGACATCACCAACTGGATCGCGTACGACGAGGCGGTGGCGCTGTGGCAGGCCGGGGCCCGGGTCACGCACCACCCCAACTTCGCCCGCGCGGTCGGCGAGGACACCGCCCGCCGCCTGAGCGGATCGCAGGTCGCCTCGATGCTCCGCTCGCTCGGATCCCCGGAGAGCGTGTACGGCGTGATCGCCACCAGCGGGGCCGAGTTCAGCACCGTCACGAAGCTCGACGTCGCCGATGCCGGCCCCGGCTTCGCCGACATCGTGGCCGTGGCCTCCGCGGGGTTCCCGCGCAGCCCCGACCACTGCGCCTGGACGAGCGGCCTGCTCACCGGTGCGCCGGTGTTGTTCGGACTCGATCCGGCGGTGGTCGAGCACGAGGAGTGCCAGGCGATGGGAGCGGCCCGCTGCACCTACCGCGTGCGGTGGGACAACCAGGCAGAGGCGGCCGACGGCTCGCCCGAGCAGATCGCCGCGCTCCAGCACCAGCTCGACGCGACGACCGAGCGGCTCCACAGCGTGTTCGCGGCCGCGTCGGATCTGATCGCGGCCGACGACCTCGACGACGTGCTCGCCCGGATCACGGCCCGGGCGGCGCTCGAGGTCAGGGCGATCCGGTACCTGCTGGCCGTGAAGGTCGGCCCCGCCGCTGAGCTTCACTGTCACCACAAGGGATTCGAGGAGGAGGGCGTCGCCGAGTACATCGACGAGCTGCTGCACCGCCGGCCCGCGACCCACCCGGACTCGTGGCTGGTCGTACCGGTTCGCTCCAACCGGCGCGAGTATGGTCACTTGCTGGCGCTCCGCCCACCGGGCCAGAAGTTCCTGGCGCAGGAGCGGGAGCTGTTCGAGGTGTACGCGCACTACGCCGCGACCGCGCTCGACGGAGCGTCGGCGTTGATGGAGGCCAAGCGGCGCTCCGAGCAAGCGAGCGCGCTGCTGTCGCTGGCGCGCGCGCTCGCGGCCGCGGGCACGAGCAGCGAGATTGCGCGCCGGCTGGCGTCGGCCGTGCCGCTGGTGGTCGACTGCGATCGCGTCGGCGTCTATCTGTGGGACGGCGGGCGGGGCGAGCTCGTGCGCCGAGCGGTGACGACCCGCGAAGCTCCCGAAGGAGTCGATGTCGAGGACACCGGCTGGGCGCCCACGCCGGGCGGGCCACTGCACCGGATGCTCGAGGACCCCGGGCACCCGCCACTGTTCGTCGACGACCACACCGGTGACCCGCGGTTGCGCGGGATACTCAGCGCCGAGGGATTCGTCGCCACGATTCTGGTACCGCTGGCGACCCCCGATTCCTTCCTCGGCCTGCTGACGGTCTCGGTGTTCGAGGAGCCCGGCCGGCTGCGGCCCGGGCCCGACCTGCTCGACCGCCTATCCGGCGTCGCCGCCCAGGCGACCACCGCACTCCAGAACGGCCGTCTGGTCGACGAGATGACCCACCAGGCGCTCCACGACCAGCTGACCGGGCTCGCCAACCGCCTGCAGTTCACCGGCCAGCTCCGGGACGCGCTCAGCCGCGCGCGCGAGGAGATCCACCCCGTGACCCTGCTGTACATGGATCTCGACGGGTTCAAGCCGGTCAACGACGAGTTCGGGCACGACGTAGGCGACCAGCTGCTCGTCGCCGTGGCCAAGCGCCTGGCCTCGTGCACACGCGCCGACGACACCGTCGCGCGACTCGGCGGCGACGAGTTCGCCGTGCTGATCGACTCGCAGACCGCGCCGGCCGATGCGGAGGAGGTTTCCGATCGACTGGCGGCTGCGATCACGCGGCCGTTCGTGATCGATGGACATCGGCTCCACTTGGGTGTCAGCATCGGTCGGGCGGTTTTCCCGATCGACGCCGACGACGCCGACGGGCTGCTCCGCTGCGCTGACGCAGCGATGTTCGGCGTCAAGCGAGACACGCGCGCCCGCGCACCGCACGCCGGGCGCAGCCGCTGAACCGCGCTTTTCAGAACTCGTGAATCGGGGGAACATCACCTCGTGACGAGGTTGGTCGCGCTCTCGGCCGCATACGGCGCCGGCGGCAGCGTTATCGGCCCGGCCCTGGCGGAGCGGCTCGGCGTGCCGTTCGTCGATCGCGCAATCCCGCTCGCCGTGGCCGACCGTCTCGAGGTCCCCTACGACGACGCCGTAGCGCATGACGAGAAGGTCGGCGCCGGGTGGCTCGAACGGGTGCTGACCGCGTTCGTGGGAGGTGACACGGGCGTGGCGACGCCGCTCCCCGCCGAGGCGCTGTCCGCAGAGGACTTCCGGCGCGCCACCGAGGAGGTCCTACACCAGCAGGCGGCGACAGGCGAGGGGGTGATCCTGGGGCGCGGCGCGGTCGTGTTGCTCCGCGAGCACCCGGGCGCGCTTCGCGTGCGCCTCGACGGGCCACCGGACCGTCGCGCTCGTCGGGCGACCGCGATCCGGCCTCTCGACCCGGATGCGGCCGAGCGCGCCTGCGCGCGGTTCGACCGAACGCATGAGGCGTATGTCCGCCAGTTCTACGGGGTCCAGATCCAGGATCCGGCCCTCTACCACCTGGTGCTCGACGCGACGGCGATCGACGCCGACGCCTGCATCGACATCATCGCACGCGCGGCGGAGGCGATGTCCGGTCCGTCCTCGTAAACCAAGGCACAACGGTTCACGAGCGTAAACGGGGGCTAAAGTATTGGCATGACCGCATTGGGCGTGTCATTGCTGATGGTCGGGGCGATCATGGTCCTCATCGAGGCCCATGTGCCGACGATGGGGGCGCTCGGAGGACCGGGAGTGATCGCGCTGGCGGTCGGGGCGGTGCTGGCGGTGATGGGACTCGGCGGCGGGCTCGCGCTCGGCGTGCTGGCGGCGCTGCTGCTCGCCGGCGCCGCGGGCGGGGTCATGCTGCTGACCGTCGGCAAGGGGCTCGCCGTGCGCCGTCGCAAGATCAGGGCCGGGCCCGAGAGCATGATCGGTCACATCGGGGTAGTGCGCAACTGGACCAACTCGACCGGTTCCGTGCTCGTCGACGGCGCCCTGTGGCGCGCCTGCCGGTCGGTTCTCGACGACGAGGATCCGAAGGACCTACACGAGGGAGACGAGGTAGTGGTCGACCATCTTGACGGCCTGACCGTCGGCGTTCGCCGGGCCGAGGAATGGGAGCAGATCCGGTGATCGTGGCGATCGGCATCCTGCTCGTGGTACTGCTGGTGATCGGCCTCACCGTCCTGGGCGCTTCGGTCCGGGTGCTGAGGGAGTACGAGCGGGGCGTCGTGTTCCGGCTTGGGCGCGTCATGAATCTGCGCGGGCCCGGGCTGATCCTGCTCGTGCCCACGATCGACCGGATGGTGCGGGTGAGCCTGCGGACCGTCACGCTCACGGTTCCGCCGCAGGAAATCATCACCCGCGACAACATCCCGGTCCGCGTGACCGCGGTCACCTACTATCGCGTCGTCGACCCGAACAAGTCCGTCAACGCGGTTGAGAACTTCCACAACGCGACGCTCCAGATCGCCCAGACGACATTGCGGTCGACGCTCGGTGGCGTCGATCTCGACCACCTTCTGTCTGAGCGGGAGACCCTCAACGAATCCCTCCAGAAGGTGATCGACGCGCAGACGGAGCCGTGGGGTATCAAGGTGACGACGGTCGAGATCAAGGACGTGGAGATCCCTGAGCGGATGCAGCATGCGATCGCCCGCCAGGCCGAGGCCGAACGCGAGCGCCGCGCGAAGATCATCAACGCCGAGGGCGAGGCCCAGGCCGCGACGCGGCTGGCCGACGCGGCGGACATCATCGGGCGCAACCCGACCACGCTCCAGCTTCGCTATCTGCAGACGCTCCGGGAGATCGGCGCCACGCAGAACTCCACGGTCGTGTTCCCGATGCCGATCGACCTGATCAAGCCGATCCTCGAGGCGGTGCAGTCGAGCCAGGCCAGCCCGCCGGCGGAGGCGCCACCGGCGCCCCGGGCGAACGGCGCCCTCGAGCCGGGCGAGTCCCGGGCACTGGAGGCGGGACCGGACGCCGGCACGTCCCCACGCGATCCGACAGCAGTCGACTCCCGGCGCGACTGAGCTTCTAACGGCTCAGCCGCACCGGGAAAGCGACTGCTCAGTGAGCCTTCAGCTTTAGGGGAACCGACGTCGTGTTCTTCTTGGCGTCGGTGACCTTGAGCGTCACAGTGAGGGTCTTGGCCTTGTGCTTCTTGACCTTGGTCTGAAGCGAGCTTGACTCGGTCAGAACCGGGCCGCTGAGGCTGACCTTCGCGCTTGCGGCGGCCTTGTTCAGCGTGATAACGAGCTTGCCTGCCTTCAGCGCGACCGCCTTCACCTTGGCGCCCGAGACGCCGAGGCCCTTGATCGTCGTGGTCGTCGTGCACTTCTTCTTGCCGTTCTTGGTGACGCACGTCTTGTGCGTCTCGAACGCCGCGTGCGAGAACTTCAGCCCCGCCGGCAACCCGACGGTCACGGACGCGATGTTCGGGCCGCCCTTGACGTGCGTCGCCTTGAAGCTGAGCTTCGGATGACCCGCGGCCAGCCCGCTGAGCGAACCAGTGGCGGTCGCGTTGGCGCAACCGACGAGCTTGACCACCGCGGTCGCCGGCTTCGACACGCCGCTCTGGGACGTGAAGTCGCCGGAGGTGGACGACGGCGCGCACGTGGTAGTGAACGCCTTCTTCCCGTTCGGTCCCGTAAGGGTCAGATTGAGGCTGGTAAGCGGGACGTCGGGCACGTTCGCGAACATGACCGATCCGGACAGGCTGATGTCGCCGACCAGGGTGATCCCGAACGGCGCCGGGAACGCGACCTTGATCGTCGGGGCGCTGCCCGAGCCGCCGAGCGTGACCGTGCCGTGGGCCAGCGCGATGCTGGGTACCAGCGGCGAGGTCGCCGTGGCGGTCCCGACGACGCAACCGGGGCCTGTGCCGGTGAGACAGGCGACATCGGCCGCCAGGTTGATCCCGAGGATGCTCGGGAGCTTGAACGTGATCGACTTCGTGCCCGAGTCGGTGGCGCCCCACGTGATACCGAACGCCAGCGTCGCGCCGGTGTCCTTGGCGTCCTTGGTGTCGGTGACGGTCAGGCCCGGGGTGTAGGACAGGCTGGAGCAACCCGTGACCGTCAGCGGCGCCGAAGCGGTCGTCGAGGTCGTCGACTGCTGGGAGTCGGCGGTGATCGTGACGTTGGCCGGCGTCGCCGGGCAGCTGCTCGGCAGCCGCAGGTCGGTAAGCGTGAAGTTCATCTCGCTGATCCCGGCGGACAGGTTCGTGAACGCCACGTCGAGGCCCGTCGGGGTCAGCGAGACGACCCCGGTCGTAAGCGCGGTTTGCGTCGCGTTGTTAACGACCTCTACTCCACCGGCGCCGCCGGAACCAGTCGGCGCCGCGACCAGATATTCGGTGACCGGCACGCCGAGGCCGTCGGCGGTAATCGTCCCGGTGCCGACCTGGCAAGCCGAGGTGGCGCTCGGCGAGATCAAACAGGCGCCACCGTTGATGTTGGCGTCGGCCAGGAGGCCGGCGGGAAGCGCGAAGGTGACGTCCTTGACCGTGTCGCCGGTTGACGACGGGAACGCGGCGTCGAAGCCCACCGTCGCGGGACTGGTTCCCGCGGTCGTTCCGGCGCTCTGATTCAGCGTCAGCGCCGGCGTGATCGTCGCCGACGCCACCGCCGGGAGCGCCATCACAGCGACTGTTGTCGCGAGCCCGATCAGGGCCCGCCTTACTCGTGTTGCCACTTGGCAGATACCTCCTCTGATGATGTCCGTCTGGGCGAGGGCCTCCTGCCCCGTTCCCCACCACGCCGGCCGTGTCATCTTGGCGTGGAGCGGACGCGGAGGTCGCGCGCCGGGCATGCTACCGGCATGCCACTCCACTGCCAATGTATCTCGCGATGAGGCTGCTCGCGTTCAGCGACCTGCACCGGGACCGCCGCGCCGCCCAGCGCCTCGTACAGATGGCCGAGGACGTGGACGTGGTGGTCGGCGCCGGCGACTTCGCGACGATGCACCAGGGGCTCGAAAGCACGATCGTGGCGCTGAGCGCGATCGCGGTGCCCGCCGTGCTGGTCCCCGGCAACGCCGAGACCGACACCGAGCTTTGGCAGGCGTGCGTCTCGTGGACGAGCGCCCAGGTGCTCCACGGGCAGGCGCGCGAGGTCGCCGGGGCTCAGTTCTTCGGGCTCGGCGGGGGCGTACCGCCGACCCCGTTCCCGTGGAGCTTCGACCTGGGCGAGGACGAGGCCGCGGCAAAGCTCGAGAGCTGTCCGGAGGGCAGCGTCCTGGTCGTCCATTCACCCCCGAAGGGGTACGTGGACGACGCCCACGGCCGACACCTGGGCAGCGAGGCCGTCCTGGCGGCGATCGAGCGCACCCACCCGGTGCTCGTCGTATGCGGACACATTCATCAATGCTGGGGCCGGGAAGCCACGATCGGAACCACGCCCGTCGTCAACGTCGGGCCCGAGGGGCGAGCGTTCGACATCTGAGGCTGTGGCGCCGGCGGACCGGCCGGAGCGCTTCCGCCGCTTCGAGTCAGCCGCGTCGCCAGCAGCGCGAGCGCCGGGATCGCGACGAGCGCCACCATCGTGAGGAACCACACCTGGCCGGCATCGGTCCCCTCTCCGAGGGAGTGCACGAGACCGGCGAGCCACGCCAGCGCGGTGAACCGGTGCAGCTTGCGCCACCGCACGGCCCCGACCCAACGCCGCGCGTAGTACGACAGACCGAGGAGGATCAGGCCCCAGCCGCCGACGATTCCGAGCGTCGTCCAGATCGTCTTGTAGCTCGAGACGAACGGAATCGAGATGTCGGCAAGCGACGGGTGCAGGAACGAGTCGCCGAGCAGCGATACGCCGTGGACGACAAGCGCGACGATCGTCGCGAGCGCGAGCGTGTCATGAGCCGCGCGCAGGTCAACGGTGCGGCCCTTGAGCAGCTTGGTGCTCATCAGCAGGCCCAGCGAGACGGCGAGGCTGGCGAGCACCAGGGCGGCAAATCCTGCGGCGCGACTCGTAATCCAGAAGAGGTGGGGTGTCAGAGCCGTATTCATGCTCCACAGCATCGGCCCACTGCGGTAGAGCCGCGTAGGGGCGGCATAAGAGCTTCATAGGAGCGCTCAGTGCTCGATGTAGGCGGCGCGCAGTCGGCTCTGGCGCGTGCCGTCGAACTGCTGCGGTGAAGCCGCGACCGACGAGTAGGTCACGTCGAACCCGCTGCCGTGGCCCGAGAGCGTCGACGGAGTGGCGGAGCCCTCGGTGTCGCTCGTCTGGCGAGCCACGATCAACCGCTGGGGACCCGGAGCCAGCTCGATCTTGGTCCGCCACCAGTGGGGCGCGATGATCGGGCCGACGGCGCCCCTGGTCGAGGTGGCAGCGACCGAGCCGAACGCGACCGAACCGAAGTTCGCCAGCGGCAGCGCCTGGCATGCGAACTGGCTGATGCACTCGGAGGGCGCCTCGACGATCCACTCCGCCGAGCTCACGTCGATCGTCGGGGCGTCCAGGCGCCTGCGGAAGGTGCGGTGGCTCGTCAGGTCTTCCAGGACGACGGTCACCTCGTGCCCGTCGACGGTCACGGTGGCGTGCATGACGTCGCCGGGGTGAACCGCGAGCTTGATCGGCTTCGACGGGGCGGGGACGAGCTCGTACCAGGCGCTCGAGACCGCGTTCCCCGCGGCGTTGCAGTCGACCTCGGTCCCGATCTGCTCGAGCGCGTGGGAGGTCGGCTTGAAGCCGCCGATGCCGACCCACATCGCGGAGTAGCTGGACTGGCCGGCGGTGCAGGAGACGCTCGGCTGCGTCCAGGTCCCGGACACGCGCCGGAACGAAACGCCCGGATGATGAACGGCGAAGCCGGCCCAGTTGGAGCTCGTGGTGGTCTTGGCCAGAGCCGCCGGCGCGGAGCACAGGACGGCGCCGACGAGCACCGCAGCGGCGAGCCCCGCCCTGGTCACCCCGAGAATGTTCTTCAAGTGCCTACTCCTTGGCGGCCTGGAGGATCGCCGCCGCGCGCCCCAGGCAGTCGTACATTTGTCCGGTTGCCCCGTTGCTAGTTAACGTGACGCGGCGGCACGTCTTTGCGACCACGTCCATAGCGGTCTGGCTGCCGGTACGGGTGTCCCCGGGGAGCGTCGCCCCCTGCGTGCTGTCGACGACCACCCAGCGGAGACGACCCTCCCGCACTTCCATCGCGATCCAGCTTGCGCTGACGGAGCTTTCGCGGCCGGAGAATCCGCCGAGTCCGGCGACGTTCGTGTAGCCGTCGAGGATCGCGGTCGCGGCGGTGCTCTGGCTCGAGACGCCGATCTCCCCGCCGCCGTGCTGCGCGACGTAGCGCTCGGCGGCCGTGAGGGAGGCGGTGTCACCTGCGAAGCCGCCGCCGCCAAAGCCGCCGCCGCCGCCACCGGCGCCACCGAGAGCGGGAGCGCCGCCGCCCTGGCCGGGATTCTGGAACAGCTGACCGACCGCACCGGAACGGCTCGTGCCGGCGCCACCGAAGCCAGGGCTGGCGCCGTTGCGGAATCCGCGGAAGCCGCCACCGGGCCCGCCGCCACCGCCCGGACCAGCGAGCGAGGCGCTCGCCGGGCCGCCGGCGGGGAACGTGCTGCTGGTCGCGTGGCCGACGGTCTGAACCGCCCACGCCGAGGGCGCCGCGAGCAGCGCGGCCAGCGCCACCGCGACGATGACCGCGCGGTAACGCCCGGCCCCTTCAATTGCGAGGAGGACCGCGCACACGCCGGCGACACCGATCAGCACCGGCTTCGCCCACGGCATCGCGCCGCCGAGCCCGCCAAGGACGACGATCTCGGTAATCGCGCCGGCGGCGATCGCGAGCGGCGCGACCACGCGCGGCGTCCGGCCGTCCGCCGCACCCCCGAGCGACCGGGGAAGCATCAGGCCCGCGCCGGCTCCGACCAGCGCCGCCGCGAACGGCGCCAGGAACGAGACGTAGTAGGGGTGGAATATCCCCGACGCGAAGCTGAACACGACGGCCGTGGTCATGAACGCGCCGCCGACGGCGATCAGCCAGCCGCTCCGCTGGTCGCGCCGGCGCAGCCGCGTGAGCACGAGCAGCGCGAGGCCCGCGACCACGGCGAACCCGAGCAGCCAACCGGCCTGATCGCCGAGCGACGTCTGGAGCAGGCGGAACGGGCCGGTGGCGCCACCGAACAGGTTGCCGCCGAAGCCGCCCCCTCCACCGCCTCCGCCTCCGCCCGGCCCGCCGCCGCCGGCCGGCCCGCCGGTCTGGCCCGCGACTCGCCCGAGGCCGTTGTAGCCGAAGATCAGCGACCAGATGCTGTTGTCGGACGTGCCGGAGATCCACGGCCGATCGGCGGCCGGGGTCAGCGTGACAAGCAGCGGCCACGCGCCCCCGACGGCGATCATCGCGATCCCGCCGGCAAGCAGCTGACGAACCGACCTGAACCGCTCGGACCAGGTCGAGCCCCAGCGCATCCACATCCACGCGAGCGCGATCCCGGGCACGACGAACAGCGCCACGAGCATCTTCGTCTCAAACCCGAGGCCCACGCATACGCCGCTGAGCACGAGCCACCTGGTCCGCCCGGTCTCGAGCGCGCGCACCGCGCACCACAGCGCCGCCACGCAGCACAGGACCAGCAGCTCGTCGGGGTTGTTGTGGCGCGCGATCGCCACCGTGATCGGGGTCAGCGCGAAGGTCAGGCCGGCGACCGATCCCGCGACCCGGCCGAACATCCGGCGCGTCATGTCGTAGACAAGCGCGACCGCGGCCACCCCCATCAGCGCCTCGGGCACGAGGATGCTCAACGGGTGGAACCCGAACACGCGCACCGACAGCGCCTGGACCCAGAACGCGAGCGGCGGCTTGTCGACGGTCATCAGCCCGGTCTTGTCGAGCGACGCGAACAGGAAGTCGTGCCAGCTCGTGCTCATCGACTTGACCGCGGCCGAGTAGTAGGTGTTGGCCCACCCGTTGATGCTCAGGTCCCAGAGGTTGAGGACCGCGGTCAGCGCGAGCAGCCCGAGCAGCTCGGGGTAGCTGAGGAGCGAAGCCAGGCGGGACCGCCGCTCAGAACGCGCGCGCGCCCACCGCGAGGTCGGATAGCTAACCGAGCTCACGGCGCGAGCATCGGTCGGCGGGGCGAGGGCAAAGTTCGGTTATCACGCCCCGGGTGCGGACCCCACAGCAGTCGCATGATCCCGCGCAGATCCGCGAGCGCCGTCGGGACGATCTCCACACGTGAGTCGCCGTCCTCGACCCAGTCGACCGGCACCTCGTGGATCCGCAGCCCGCGGCGCTGCGCGAGCACGAGCAGTTCGGTGTCGAAGAACCACGCCTCGTCCTCGATCAGCGGCAGCAGGTCCGCGGCGGCGGAGGCGCGAATCGCCTTGAACCCGCACTGCGCGTCGGTGAAGCGGGTGCGGAGCGCGAGCCGCAGCAGGCGGTTGTAGCAGCGCGAGATCAGCTCGCGCTTTCGGCTCCGGACGACACGCGAGCCGGCGGCCAGCCGCGTCCCGATCGCGAGGTCGCTGTGCCCCGACACCAACGGCGCGATTAGTGGCAGCAGACCGTTCAGGTCGGTGGACAGGTCGACGTCCATGTAGGCGAGCACCTCGGCCCGGCTCGCCGACCACGCGGTCCGCAGCGCCCGGCCGCGACCCTTCGCGGGCAGGTGCATGGCGCCGACGCGCGGGAGCTCGTACATCAGCCGGCGGGCGATCTGAAGCGTCCCGTCGGTGCTGGCGTTGTCGACGATCGTGATCTGCCAGGAGAACGGGAACGTGGCCGACAGGTAGCCGTGGAGCATCCGGACCGATCCCTCCAGCGCGAGGCGCTCGTTGTGGACGGGAATCACGATCTCGACGTCGAGGACGCCGGTGCGCTTGGAGGGCGCCGGCCCATGGCCGCGGACGGGGGTAGTGACGAGTGAGGTGTCCATGGCGGCTATGACTGGTCAGGCGCCCGGTGCGCCTCGGCGTACAGGCCGGCCGCGGCGATCGCCCCGAGCGCCCCGGCCGCAACGATGGCCAGAGTTCGGTACAGGAAGGTCATCTCGTTCTCCTCGAGTTGGCTTGTCCTCGGGAGAATCGGATGCCGGGCGAAGGTCGTCTGAAGACGTCCCTAAGACGACCGTAGGAGCGCCCGTCGAGCCTCGGAGTCCGGGTGGTCTCCGGCGCAGGTACGGTCGCATTCGAGCGCCCCTGGCGGCGCCGGAGAACACCTAGAGTTAGAAGGACCCTTAGATCAGGAGAATCACACCGTGAAACCCAACAGCTTCGACGCCAAAGCGACGCTCACCGTCGGGGAGCGCTCGTATGAGATCTTCCGACTCGACGCCCTCCAGGCGAAGTACGACATCGCCCGGCTGCCGTTCTCGCTGAAGGTGCTGCTCGAGAACCTGCTGCGCAACGAGGACGGGGAGTCGATTCGCTCGCAGGACATCGAGGCGCTGGCCAAGTGGGATGCCGGCGCGGAGCCGAGCACCGAGATCTCGTTCACGCCGGCGCGCGTGATCATGCAGGACTTCACCGGGGTGCCGGCGGTCGTGGACCTGGCCGCGATGCGCGACGCGATGCGCGCGATGGGTGGCGACCCGGCCAAGATCAACCCGCTCGCGCCTGCCGAGCTCGTGATCGACCACTCAGTGCAGGTCGACGTGTTCGGGTCGAGCCTCGCGTTCGCGCGCAACGCCGAGCTCGAGTTCGAGCGCAACCGGGAGCGCTATGCGTTCCTGCGCTGGGGCCAGGGCGCCTTCCAGAACTTCTCGGTGGTCCCTCCCGATACCGGGATCGTCCACCAGGTCAACCTCGAGTACCTGGCGCGGGTCGTGTTCGTAAATGAAGAGCTCGGGCAGGCGTACCCCGACACCCTCGTCGGCACCGACTCGCATACGACGATGATCAACGGGCTCGGTGTGCTCGGCTGGGGCGTCGGCGGGATCGAGGCCGAGGCCGCGATGCTCGGCCAGCCGATGTCGATGCTGATCCCGCAGGTGCTCGGGTTCAAGCTGACGGGCGCGCTGCAGGAGGGGGCGACCGCGACCGACCTGGTGCTGACCGTCACCGAGATGCTGCGCCAGCGAGGAGTCGTCGGCAAGTTCGTCGAGTTCTACGGCGAGGGCCTGGCGAAGTTGCCGCTGGCGGACCGCGCGACGATCGGCAACATGTCGCCCGAGTTCGGCTCGACGTGCGCGATCTTCCCGATCGACGCCGAGACGCTGCGCTACCTTGAGTTCTCGGGGCGGCCGAAGGAGCTGATCGACCTGGTCGAGGCGTACTCCAAGGAGCAGGGGCTGTGGCACGACGAGGACTCGGACGAGCCGACGTTCACCGACAAGCTCGAGCTCGACCTCTCCAGCGTGGTGCCGAGCATCGCGGGGCCGAAACGCCCCCAGGACCGGGTGTCGCTGACCGAGTCCAAGCCCGCGTTCCAGACTGCGCTCGAGGGCTACCTGCCGGAGGAGGATTCGGAGGACGAGGCCATTGCCGAGAGCTTCCCGGCGAGCGATTCGGTGTCGACTCACGTCCCGAACGGCGTCGGCCACGAGCCGGGGAGCGTTGGCGCCCGGGTCGCCGAGCGGCGCGCCGCCCGCGTGCCGGTCACGCTCGACGACGGGACCGAGACTGAGCTCGATCACGGGCACGTCGTGATCGCGGCGATCACGAGCTGCACTAACACCTCTAACCCGTCGGTGATGATCGGCGCGGGCATCCTCGCGCGGAACGCCGTTCAAAAAGGACTCAAGGTGAAGCCGTGGGTCAAGACCTCGCTGGCTCCCGGGTCGAAGGTCGTGACCGAGTACCTCGACCGCGCCGGACTGACCGAGTACCTCGACGAGCTCGGCTACCAGCTCGTCGGGTATGGGTGCACGACGTGCATCGGCAACAGCGGGCCGCTTCCGGCGGAGATCTCGGCGGTGGTCGCAGACAACGACCTCGCGGTGGTCTCGGTGCTGTCGGGCAACCGCAACTTCGAAGGCCGGATCAATCCCGACGTGAAGATGAACTACCTCGCGTCGCCGCCGCTGTGCGTCGCCTACGCGATCGCCGGGACGATGGACATCGACCTCTACGAGGAGCCGCTCGGCGAGGACCGGCACGGCGAGCCCGTGTACCTGAAGGACATCTGGCCCTCGGCGGCGGAGGTCGCGGCGACCGTCGAGGAGGCGGTGCAGTCCGACATGTTCCGCAAGAGCTACGGCGAGGTGTTCGACGGCGATGAGCGCTGGAACTCGCTCGAGGTGCCGACCGGTGAGCTGTTCGAATGGGACGAGCGCTCGACGTATGTACGCCGTCCGCCGTTCTTCGAGGAGATGCCGCGTGAGCCGGTGCCAATGGAGGACATCGAACGGGCGCGAGTCCTAGCCGTGCTCGGCGACAGTGTGACCACGGATCACATCTCCCCGGCGGGGTCGATCAAGCGCGACGGCCCGGCGGCCCAGTACCTGAACGAGAACCGGGTGGAGTCACGGGACTTCAACTCATACGGCGCGCGGCGAGGGAACCACGAGGTGATGATGCGCGGCACGTTCGCAAACATTCGCCTGCGCAACCAGCTCGCTCCGGGCACCGAGGGTGGGGTCACGGTGTATCTCGGCGCCGACGGCAGCGATGACGGGATGTCGATCTACGACGCGGCGATGAAGTACATGGAAGCCGACATCCCGCTGATCGTCCTCGCCGGCAAGGAATACGGCTCCGGATCCTCCCGCGACTGGGCCGCCAAGGGAACCCGCCTGCTCGGCGTGCGAGCGGTGATCGCGGAGAGCTTCGAGCGAATCCACCGCTCCAACCTCGTGGGCATGGGTGTGGCGCCCTTCGTGTTCGAGGTTGGCAAGACCCGGCACGACTACAATCTGACAGGCGAAGAGGTCATCGATATCCCGGGCCTGTCGGGCGGGTTGAAACCGCTGATGTCCGTGACGGCGACGATCCACTACACCGGCGACCGCTTGGCGTCTCTGCCGCTGATCCTGTTCCTGCAGACGGCGGACGAGGTGGCTTATTTCAGGAACGGCGGCATCCTGCCTTACATGCTGCGACAGCTAATGGCGGCATGAGGGGCGTCTAAGGGCTTCAGGTAGCTTCCTTTTTTGTCATGCCGCTGGGGTGATCTGACGCGTGTATCAAGCCGAAGTGACTGGAGCGATGCGCCCGGAGGGTCTATTTTCGTGGTCATGAAGCACGCAGCGGCAGCGCTCGCACTGACTGTCTTGGCTTGCTCGAGCGCCCGGGCGGCGGACGTTCG
>DATJYY010000264.1:0-74440 GCA_035499395.1 Solirubrobacteraceae bacterium | reverse complement strand
GCCGCATCCCATCGGCCCGCTTTCATCCATGACGCGACCGACCGTACCCACCGCAGCCGGACAGACCGCCGCCGTTTACGTCATTCACTTCGATAACGACCCCACATATCGCCGCCAGACGCCGCCCGAGCGCCCATCGTTTACGTCATTCACACGCTGACGACAACCTCACATAAGTGACGTTGCAGGCATGAGGCTGCGTTGGCACTAGGTCGTCAGGACGGTGCGAAGTTCAGCCGGGACATCGGCTGCCGACTGCCGTGGTTCGGCGGCGTGGAGCGCTGGGACCTGGGCGCCTGGCCGCGATCGCTGGCTCGAAGGTCGGCACGGATGGCCGTTGGCGAGAATCACACCGTCACTGCAATGGGCTTCCACCACCCCGTTGCCGAACTGCTCCTCGTACAGTCTCGTGTAGACGCCGCTCTGGGCGAGGAGTTCGTCGTGGGTGCCGCGCTCGACGATCGTGCCGTTCTCGATGGCGAAGATGACATCGGCGTTTCGGATCGTCGAGAGCCGGTGCGCGATCGCGATCGTGGTTCGGCGCTGGATGAGAGACTCGAGCGCGTGTTGAACGACGCGCTCGCTTTCGGTGTCCAGCGCGGAGGTGGCTTCGTCGAGGACCAGGATCGGCGGGTCTTCGAGGATCACGCGCGCGATCGCCAGCCGCTGGCGTTCTCCGCCGGAGAACCGATAGCCGCGCTCTCCCACGATGGTGTCGTATCCGTGCTCCAGGGCGGTGATCCGCTCGTGAATGAACGCGGCCTTCGCGGCGGCCACTATCTCCTCGTCGGTCGCGGTCGGACGCCCGTAGCTGATGTTCTCTCGCACCGTGCCTCCGAAGAGATAGCTCTCTTGTGTGACCACCCCCACCGCGCGTGAGATCGTCGCGGTCGTGAGGTCGCGCACGTCGTGACCGTCGATCGTCACCGCCCCTTTCTCGACGTCGTAGAGGCGCGGTATCAGGTACGAGATCGTCGTCTTGCCGGCCCCAGACGGCCCGACGAGCGCCGCGAGCTGCCCGGGGGCGACAAGCAGCGAGACGTCATGCAGCGCCTCGGTCGGCGCCGGCGGGCCGCCGTCCTCGCCTTCGCCGTAGCGAAACGACACGTGGTCGAGTGCGACTTTGCCCCGGATCTCGCTCGCTTCAAGGCTGAGCGCGTCCGGTCGATCGGTGATCCGCGGCTTCAGGTCGATCAGTTCGAAGATCCGTGCGAACAGCGCCAGCGACGACTGGACGTCGACCGACACCTGCAGCAACTGGTTGATCGGGATCAGCAGCCGGCTCTGGAGAGTCGTGAATGCCACCAACGTCCCGGCGGAGAGGTCACCGTGAGTGCCCTGGAGTCCGGCCACCAGGTAGACCAGCGCCGGGCTGATCCCGAAGAACGCCTGGGTGACCGCGAAGAACGATCGCCCAGTTATCGCCTGTCGGATCTGGAGGTCTGCCTGGTTCGCGTTCTCGGTCCGATAACGGTCGACCTCGTGCGCTTGGCGCCCGAACACCTTGGCCAGCAGGATCCCGGACACGGACAGCGTCTCCTGTGTGATCGACCCCATCGCCGCCAGCGAGACCTGCGCATCGCGACGAGCCCTTCGTCGCGCGCGGCCAACCCGGCGGCTGAACAACACGAACACCGGCGTCGCGGCCAACGAGATCGCCGTCAGCAGCGGCGAGAGCACCAGCATCGCCACGACCGAGGACACCAGGGTTACCACGTTGCTGACGACCGACGACGCGGTTGACGTGATCGTCGTCTGCACCCCGCCGACGTCGTTAGCCAGCCTCGACTGCACCTCGCCGCTGCGCGTCGCGGTGTAGAACGCCAACGAGAGCCGCTCGAGATGCTCGAACAACCGGTTGCGAAGCTCCTCCAGCACTCGGTTGCCAACCACCTCGGTCAGATACGTCTGGGCGACATTCAGGACCCCGTTGACGATGGGGATCGCGATCAACGCGGCCACCAGCGGATACAGCGCGTTCAGATCGGGCCCGCCCGGAACGAACAGCGCATGGTCGAACACGCGGCGGACCAGCAACGCGCCGATCACGCTCAGGAGCGACGTGATCAAGATCATCGCGACGATGACCGCCAGCGCGCCCCGATGAGGCCGAAACAAACGCACGATCCGCCGGCCCAGCTTCGGGGGGTCTTCCTGAGAAACCGATGTGATCATCGCGCGAGGCTATCCGGCGCGCGCGACGCGCGGGCGCGCTACCCGGCCTTCAGCGCGCGCTCTCGGTCCTCGTCTTCTGCGCTGACCGTGTTCGCGTGGCGGAGGATCAACTCCACTTGCCGCTCTCGCGGCGGTAGCCTCCGTCGTCAGAGTCCGGCTGCCTGGTTTCCATCGTCGGCGTCACGAGTCAAATCCGTGCTCTTTCGTGTCAGGTCGTCTTGATCAGGCCGCCGTCGATCACGTAGTTGGCGCCGGTGACGTTGGCGGTGCGGTCGGAGGCGAGCATCGTCACGAGCGTCGCGACCTCCTCCGGCGTCGAGAACCGGCCGGTCGCGATCCCCGCCGCCGCAGTCGCGCGGATCGTGTCGGCGTCCACTCCCGTCGCGTCGGCGAACGTGGCGGCGACGCCATGCTCGCCGAGCCACAGGTCGGTGCTGACCTGCCCTGGTGATACGCAGTTCACACGGATCCCCTTCGGCCCGAATTCCTGCGATAGCGACTTGCTCAGGTTCACGACCGCCGCCTTGGCCGCTCCGTAGTCGATCGTCGCCGCGTCGGGCTGGAAGAACGAGTTGACCGATGCGACGTTGACGATCGATCCGCTGCCCTGCTCGAGCATCGGCCCCAGCGCGGCCCGGGTGGCGCGGAGACCCGTGAAGAAGTTCATCGCGAGCGCCCACTCGAACTCCTCGTCGCTGGTGGCCAGGAAGCCGTCGACTCTGATCCGGACCGCTCCGACGTTGTTGACGAGAACGTCGAGCCGGCCATGCTCGTCGACCGCTTTCCGCACGAGCAGCGCCGGCCCTTCCGGGGCCGCCAGGTCCACCGCCACCGCCGTGACTCGCTCGAGGCCGTCCAGGTTGTCCGTCGACAATGAGCCCGCGACGACACGAGCGCCTTCGGCGGCCAGCGCTTTGGTGATTGCCAGTCCGATGCCCTTGTTAGCGCCGGTCACGACCGCGACCTTGTCAGTTAGCCGAAGATCCATTGGTTGGCTCCTATGCGGTCGGGGCGGGTGTCAGGACCCGCTCGTCGAGCACGCCGACGAGCCGGCTGTCGACGGCGAAGCCGCGCGTGGCGAAGCAGTCCGCGTAGTTCTCCCAGCTGAGCGCCGAAGGCCGGGCGCCGTGAATCAGGGTCAGCGGGATCTGGCCGTTCTGAGTGCCGCTGTCTGCCATCGGGTCCTCCTGCAGTTGTTGACGGCACCGAGACTACGACGAGGTACGTTGCCAAGAAAGTCCGACTCCGTGTTGGATCGCGTCACCTCCTGCACCACCCGTGGGTTCAACTCCCGGTCTTCGGCCCGGAGAGCCTCGACGATACGAGTGGTCGCGCGGTGGGATTCAGCTCCCTCGGGAGAGTGAGATGAGCGTGTCGACGTCATCATCGGCGAAGGCGTCGAGGTAACGCCCGACGAGTTCGCCTCCTGGCGCGTCGGCCCCGTTCGACACGATCTCGAGCTCTACCGACTCGATAGCAGAATGCGCTCGCTGAAGCGCGCTGTTGACGCCGGCAGTTGTCGTGTCCAGGAGCTCAGCGACCTCCGAAGCGCGCCAGGACAGGACATCGCGCAGGATCAGCACAGCGCGCTGCCGCGAAGGCAGGGTGCCAACGACGGTCATGACCGCGAGCCGGAGATCCTCTCGGGCGAGCGCGTAGTCGGACGGGTCGTCGGGCTGGTCCGGCGGAACTGCCGGTTCGGGCACCTGCTCGACCGGCAACGGCCGCCGCGCGCTGCGCGCCAGAGTGTCGAGGCAGACGTTCATGGCGATTCGGTACAGCCATGAACGGATCGAGGCCCGTCCTTCGAACCCGGCGGAGGCTCGCCAGGCCCGGAGCAGCGTCTCCTGCACGGCGTCCTCGGCATCGAAGGATGAGCCGAGCATGCGCTGGCAATACGCGCTCAGCTCGGCGCGATGGTGACCACCTGCAAGGACGCCCTCAACGGCGGCAGTCATCGCGCACCTCGTGAACCTCGACCCCGGCAGCGCGCAGGCGCCCGGCGTACCGGTGGCCTTGGTCGTGCTCGGAGCCGAACACCACGGTCGCGGGCGGCGCGCCGGTGACGTCGATTGGCATGGGCTGCGCACGCGTGAAGCCGGGGTGAACCAGGAGCTGGCGCCGTAGCACGGGCCAGCCGCTGTCGCGCGCCGCGAGCGCGAGCCTGGCCGCTCGTGCGCCGCCCGCCACGAGCATGCGATCACGCGCTGCGCCGAACTCGCCAAGGTGCTCGAACACCCACTGGAGCGCCGCGAGCTCGGTCGCGCCGGGTATCCCGGCGGCAAGACCGACAACGACGCAGTCCTCCACCCAGGAATCGGTAGGTGACAGCTCGTCGGTCAGCACGATCGCGAGGGACACCGTTTCTACCGTCGGCCAGTGCACCGTGGTGTGCACGCGAAGCGACCCGAACCTGAGTGTCATGTCGGCGACGACCACGCCCGCCAGACTGCACTACGCGCGTCTGAAGGGAAAGTCCGATCGTGCAACACGGCTATGCACCATCGGCATGACCGCTCCGCGGCGAGCGAGCGATACTTGTCGCATGGGCCAGACTGGGAGCGTCCTCCCCTTCCCACACGCCCCGGACGGCATTGAGCTCCGCCACCTGCGGGCGTTCGTGGCCGTCGCCGAGGAGCTCAACTTCGGTCGTGCCGCCGAGCGGCTGTATGTCTCGCAGCCGGCCCTCAGCCGGCAGATACGCGGCCTCGAGCAGCTGGTTGGATGCGAGCTGCTACGGCGCTCTACGCACAGCGTCGAGCTGACGCTGGCGGGCGAGGCCCTGCTGGATCGGTCGCGGCGGCTGCTGCGTGACGTCGATGAGGCGGTCGCGGCGGCGCTTTCGGTGGGGGGCGAGCTGCTCGGGCGGGTCGCACGGACGCTCGAGCCGATGCGAGACATGCTGGCGAGCGACGCCGACCTGGTCCAGGCACGCGCCACGTTCGAATCGATGATGGCCCACTTCTCGCCGCCCACCGGAACGATCACACGACCGGTGACCGCGGGCGGCGTGTCCTCGTTGGTCGTCTCGCCGGGCGAGGGTTACCAGCCGAACGTGGTCTACATCCACGGGGGTGGCTACGTGATCGCCTCGGCGTTCGGCTACCAGCCCCATGCCGGCGCGCTCGCCGCGGCGGCCCAAACCGCGATCCTCGTCCCCGATTACCGCCTCGCCCCCGAGCACCCTTTCCCGGCCGCACTCGAGGATGTGCAGCGCGCCTACCTTTGGTTGCGCGAGCAGGCACCTGATCCGGAACGCATCGTCATCGCCGGCGATTCCGCGGGCGGCGGGTTGCTCCTCTCCCTGCTGCTGACGCTGAAGCGCGACCACCTTCCACTCCCCGCGGGTGCGGTGATCTTCTGCCCATGGCTCGACCTGGCCCTGCGTAGCTCCTCCCCATCCGACGCACCGATGGCGAGCGACGAGGATGTACGGCGGTGCGTTGAGGCCTATCTATCCGGCCATCCGGCCGACGATCCCATCGTCGACCCGCTGCGCGCCGACCTCAACGGCCTGCCTCCGATGCTTATTCAAGCCGCCACCGGCGACGCCCGACTCGTCGACGCCAAAGCGCTCGCCGCCCACGCCCAAGATCACGGTGTCGACGCGCGCCTGGAGCTCTTCCCAGTCCAGGCCCACGCCTTCCAGCTGTTCTGGTCTTTCCTCCCCGAAGCCGCCGACGCGATGGAGGCCGCCGGCGCCTTCATCCGCGAACTCATCTCCGAGCCGCGGGGGGCGCGGGCCGCCAGGAGCGTATAGGCCGCGTCTAGGTCGGCTCGCCCCACTGACCATCTCCGTGATCGCGCGCGCTTTGATCGCCGACCGCGGGGGGACCGTCCGGCGCGAAGCCGGCCTGCGTGAGCATTCGCCGCAGATCGACGAGGATCTGCTCGTCCACGTCCTTACCGTGAGGCGCGGGCAGCACCTCGGTCTCCGGGCCGAGCTCAACCTTGAGCTTGCCGTTGTGTTCCCGTGTCACGATTCCGATCGTCTCGAGCAGCGATTCGACCTGACGCCACTCGACGTTTCGGCTCGGGCTGAAGATCTTCTCGATCGTGTCGCGGTGATGGCTGCTGAGGTGGGCTTCCATCGGGATCCCTTCGTCGATTGCTTCAGGCCTGTGTCCGGCACTCCATGATCCCACCAGGCGGCTGACGGTTCTGGATTTCGGCGGCGGTCCGGCGAACTCGTGGGCGCCCCCAAGGGCGCAGGACCAAGTCGGTGGCTCGGAGTGTGCCCGGCGTCGGGCCGCGGCGCCGGGGGTGACCCGCCTCCGTTACGAGGTGGGTCGATGACCCTCGTCACCGTTGACAATTCGTCTATCAGCATGATATCATATTGATACAGCGAGGATGATCGACTCCACATCCCACAGGAGGCATCCCGATGAACGCACCCAACGACAACACCACTGCACGAGGTCTGCGCGCGTGGTGGCTATCGCCGCCGCGACGCGGCACGCGACTCCTGATCGCACCCTGGGAGTACCGCCACCTCCGCGTCTTTGGCGTCGGGCGCATTGCCGGTGGCAGCGTCGCGGCCGCCGCCGGCGTCGTGTGCCTCGCGTACGACGCCTACGGATGGGCAGCGTTCTTCCTCGTTATTGGAGCGCTGAACCTCGCGGGCGGCTACTGGTTTCTGACCATCGCTCGCTCGGCCAACGCGCGAACCTGAGCCCGGCTATACGAGCGTGGAGGCGGCGGGTTGGGCAACCCCGATCATTGAGTCGCGGGTCACCAGGGCTGCCAGCTCGGCTTCGCCCATCGCCTCGGTGCCGATCGGGCGTGTTGGGATTACGAGATAGCGGACGTCCGCAGTCGAGTCGAGCACATGCACTTCGATGTCGTCATCGAGTTCGACGCCGAACTCGCTGAGCACGCCGCGCGGGTCGGAGACCGCGCGCGATCGATAGGGAAGGCTCTTGTACCAGTCCGGAGGAGGACCGAGCAGCGCCCTCGGGTAACACGAACACAGCGTGCACACAACCACGTGATGGACCGTTGCCGTGTTCTCGACCGCGACCACGACTGGCGATGGTCCAGGATCGAGGCCGAGTTCGAGTGCCGCCGAACGAGCGTCAGCGAGCAGACGGGCCTTGAACTCGGGGTCGGCCCAGGCACGAGCGACCAGCCGTGCGCCGTCGGCCGGCGTTCGCGAGACCAACCAGTCGATCCCCTGGCGCACGTCCTCGCGACGGATCACGCCCTTGGCCTCGAGGAGCTCTTCGAGGACGCGTGCCCGGCGCGCGGCGGCGGGCTCGTCGCCGTCCATGATCGGCGTGTGCGGATGACCGTGTTGGTGCTCGCTCATCGCGCCTCTTCGAGCCAATGTTCAAACAGATCCACGAAGAGCCGGTCACGGGCGGGCCCTCGATACTCCGGCCACACATCCTGCTGGGCGAAGCTGACTAGATACAGCGCCTGCTCGGGAAGTCCGTCGTTGCCGTACGCCCGAGACTCCGGGTTCCTGAACGAGGCATGAACGCGCTCGACGGTGCCGATCTTGCCCTTGATGTACCCCGGCGTGCGGTGATGCCCGCGATGCGCCCGGTCCGCGACCACCACCCGCTGACCGTTGCAGAAGGTCACTCGGCCAGCCTTCGATCGATCTCGCCGGGAGCAAGCACCCGCTTCTCGGTCAAGATCGTCTCGATCGAATAAAGCCATCGCTCGTAGTACGACGCTTGCTCGTATTCCGCCGGCGGCATGCTCTCGATCCCGCGCCGAAGCTCATCGACGCCCATCACGCCTCGACGAGCGAGCGCGCCCACCAGCGCATCAGTCAACACCTCCCAGTCAGCAAGCGAATGCTCGCTCTGATCAATCGGCGCATCAGTCGGCCACCCACCTCGGTCGTGCACGGCTCGCTCCACGGTCCGATCCTACCTCGCTCGTAGTTGTCTCAGCTCGCGCTCAGCGCGCAGGTCACGGCGCTTAGCCCGCGTCGCCAGAAGCATTCGACCTCGTCGAACCCGGCCCGGCGCAGGGCAGCAAGCTCGGCGTCCAACGGAAAGTAGCGGTCCTCCTCGGCCCAGGATGCAAAATGCCCGCGCGCCTCCGCATCACTGATCCCGTGATCGCCCATCCGTTCCGCCATCCGATCAAACACCAGTCCGTTCAGTCGCGTGCCGTCGGACACCGCGGCGTCGAGGTTCAAGAGCACCCCGCCCGGCGACAGTGCGTCGCGTATCGCCCGGTACAGCGCGGTCTTGGTCTTGAGATCGTGGACATGATGAAGCGACAAGGACGCGACAACCGCGTCCGCCGCCGGGAGCGGATCGAGAAAGCTGGCTTGGTGAAATGAGACCCGGTCACCAAAGTCGGTTAGCCGCCGCCGCGCCTCGGCCAGCATGTCGGGATCGACGTCAAGCAACGTGACGCGCGCGCCCGGAAGCCCGTGGAGCACCGCAGAGGAGAGCGCACCCGTGCCGCCGCCGAGATCGAGGACGTGAGCATCGGCCGGAGCGAGCGCCGCGAGCACCTCCACGCCCGTCGCGATCATCTCGTCGTAGTGCGGAATGAACCGCCGGATCTGAACGTCATAGCCTTTGGCATCGACGCGGAGATGACGCTCGACCGAATGCCCCTCAACGGACACGAGCCGAGCGTACACCCGGCTCCCGGGACAGCCCGTTGCATACCAGTTATGCACCAGCAATGATCCGTTTTGTGGTGCCCTGAACGTCAGGCGCGCCGGCTGACAACCCATCGGTGCTTGCCGATCCGTCGGCTGGGTGTGAAGCCGTGGCGCTCGAACATCGCCAGAGTGCCGTTGTGGAGAAACGGTCCCGACACCTTGCGGCCGTTCGTGTCCTCGGGGTAGCTCTCGACGTACCGCCGCCGAGCCGGGCGACCTCCGCCCACGCGCCGGCGAGCGCCGCGTCGGCAACCCCTCGTTGGCGATGAGTCCGTCCGACGAAGAAGCACGTGATCCGCCAATCCGGAAGCTGTCGAAGTCCATCCCGATATGCCCTCTGATGCTTGATCCGGGGCAGCTCCTCGGTCGGGCCGAACTGGCACCACCCGATGCACGGCTCACCGTCGAACACGAGCGCGGCGTGCGCCCGCCCCTCCCGCACACGCGTCTCCTTCAGAGCGCGTCGCTGCTCGGGCGTGTAGCCGTGCGGCCGGCCCTCCTCGTGAAAGCCCAGGCACCAGCAGCCGTCCCAGACACCGTGATGATCCTCGGCCAGCCCCGCGAAGTCAGACCAGGTGGACACGTCGAGTGGCCTGATGGCGAGCGCCATCTTCTGATCATGCGGACTCAGACGTGAGCTCCGGCCACACCGACGCGCAACACTCCACGACAGTCGCCCCGCGCGGGCGACGCGAGCGGAATCTCGCCGCTCCTAACGACAGGCCGGAGCCACTGAGGACGACATTGCCGAGCGCAGGCGACTCCTAGCTGACGAGCGCCTGCGCTTCGAATCTGGCGTCGGATTATTCGTCCGGTTCGTCCTCGCCCTCGTCCTCGTCCTCCACTCTGCCAAACGTGCCCTCGTCGACGTGCTCCTCCTCCTCCTGGCCCTTGGCGAAGCTGCCGAGCTGCGCGCCCTCGGGAAAGTCTTCGAGGTCTTCCTGCCCGGTCGCGAAGCCTCCTACGGTTTTGTCCGGCTTGAACTCTTCAGGGTTGTCCTGACCTTCGGCAAACCCCCCGCCCGTCCGTCCGAAGGGGCGGCCCGGATGCGTTCCATGGCGATCGCTGGTCACGTCGTCTCCTCGTGTTAGCGGTTGGAAGCTGTTGTCAGCTTAACGCCGCGCTCATCGCCTGCCTAGGTGCTTGCACGTCTATGGCAGTCGCTATGTGCCCACGACCTCCCGTCGTCACTGGACCTGTCGGCCGCGCATCCAGTTAGCGTTGGGCTGCGGGCGCGCCGGCGCGGACAGACGACGACGGCGGAGGGTGGAATGAACGACTTCGATGTGGGTTCGCTGCGGGATGCGATCAGCGGCGGAGTCTCGCTTCCCGGCGAGACGGCATACGATGACGCTGTTGCGATCTGGAACGGGGTGATCGAACGGCGCCGCCTCGCCGGGCTGGCGTCGGACAATCTCGTCGGCGCTGAAGTCGTCACAGCAGACGGCAGCGTCCTGCGGGCTTCGGAGAGCGAATACGATGAACTGTTCTGGGCGCTGCGCGGTGGAGGGCGAACGTGGCTACGACCCTGAGAACGTCTTCCACCTCAACGCCAACATCCGGCCGGCAGTTCCTTGAGACCGCTGCCGCAAGCCGGAGCGGAGCGCGGGTGATGACGCTCGCCAGCTTCCGGCGTCCTCGTGACGTCTAGGCTTCGTCTGATGGCGGTCGGATCCGGGCTCCCGCACCTGTACGGCTATCCGTTCGAGGTCCGCTACAGCGGCGGATCGCTGGTGCGAACGAGGGCCGCAGCCGATATCGCCGCTGCCGCCTACACCTACTTCAGTCGCCTTTTTTCAGCGGTTGAGCCGGACATCGCCATCGTCGTGGCCGACGAGGCGGACTGGCCGGGAACCGGCCCGTACGGGCTGCCGTTCTTCAGGGATGATCCCGGCGAGATCCGTCCCGGCGTCGTGGTGATGCCCGCCGGCGGCGGAGACTTCTGGACCGAAATCGCACACGATCTCCGCGACGCGTCACCGCGCGGATACGCGAGGTTGCTCGCGGCATACCCGGACGGGGCAGCCGGCTTGGACCTGCAGCCGTTCTTCGACCTCATCACGATTCACGAGCTCGGTCACGCGTTTGAGACGCTTGGAGACCTGAGGTTGCCGACCTTCTGGTTGAGCGAGATCTTTGTCAATCTGGCCCTCCACGCCTTCGTCGCAACCCAGCTGCCCGAGAGTCTGAACACGCTCGAGGTGCTCCCGACCGTCGGAGCGGGAAGCCGGCGGCTCGGCGCTCGGATGCGCGCCGAGGGCTACACCACGTTGGATGAGTTCGAAGCCCACTACACGGGTGGGGATGACCCAATGAGCCCACCGAACTACGTGTGGTTCCAGTATCGGTGGCAGCGGCTCGCGGCAAAGATGTTCGATGCCGACGGCCAGGACGGACTGGTTCGCTTCTGGGATTGCTTTCACGCCACGGATCGCGTCGGCTCCACCGAAGCCACGGCGGCGTCACTGGCGCCAATACTGACGACCGAGGTGAGCCCGATCCTGGGCCGAGCCGTCAAAGGTTGGCGATAGACCCGCCGAGCGTTCTGGCGGTAGGTGATCACGATCGCTGCGCCGTCGCGACCGCGGTCGCGGTCGTCGCCCTCAGTGTCCGCCGGCGCACGCCGACCAAGATCGCGCCGCCCGCCGCGATGCCGCCCGCGACGAGCACCGAGGCCTCGTAGGACGCCGACTCGATAATCGAGCCGCCGAGTGCCTGCCCCGCCGCGATGCCGGCCACGATCCCTGTGACCATCACCGCGTAAGCCTCGGTCACTGTTCCCGACGGCGCAACGTCGTCGAGCAGCGTCGAGCAGATCACGGATGCGGGAGCGAGCAGCGTGCCGGCGATCACGAGCAGCACCGCGAGCGGCAGGTAGTCGCTCGGGAGCGCGAGCAATGCGTAACCCGTACCGAGCCCGAGCATCACGCCGGCGAGTCGCGGCGGCAGCGTACCCGGCCAGTTGCGCGCGCCGTACACGACGCCGCCGATCAGGCTCCCGAGTGACAGGCAGGCGAGCAGCACGCCGCCCGCCGACGCCGAGCCGCGTTCGAGCGTGAACGCCGGCACCGCGACCTGGACGACTCCGAACGCGATGCCGAACATCAGAAGCACGCCGCACACGGTCCGCATGCCCGGCGCAGCGAGGGGACCGAGCCAGCCGGCCTCGTGGCGCATTCCGCGCCAGCGGCGCGAAGCGGACGTCAGCGAGAACGCGACGGCCGCGCTCGCGCCGAGCGTCGCGGCGATCAGGACCGCGGCGGTCGGGGATGCGACGGCGACGATCAGCGCGACGATTGCGGGCGCCGTCACGACCGAGATCTCGAACGCGATCGCCACCATCGCGTAGGCCGTCTCGCGCTGTTCGTCGTTCTCGGCGAGCATGCTCCACAGCGACCGCATCGGGGCCGGCAACTGAGCGACCGTCGAGCCGCCGAACGCCGCGATGACCGCGAGCAGCCAGCCCTCCGCGTGCTCGTGCGCCGCGAGGACCAGCACGACGAGTGCCGGCACATGGCAGGCCGCGACCGCGCGCAGGACAAGGCCCTGACCGAGCCGGTCCATCAGCCGCCCTTGCGCGACCGATCCGAACGCGCTCGCGAGGCTGAAGGCGCCGAGGATCCGGCCGGCATCAGCGAGCGAGCCGGTCGCGTCGCGCGCGAGCAGCAGGATGCTGAGACCGAACATGCCGATCGGGACCGCGCCGGCGATCGACAGCAGCATGGGCGCTCGGGCGCCCGGCAAGGCCAGCAGCGCCCGATACCGATGCATTCACTGCAAACTTACTAGCCGCTCATGCCCGGTGCGGCGCGTTGCGGGGTGGCTTGCATTGGACCATCGTTAGGTGGATACTTACCACCGATCGCGGGTCGTCGGGGGCCAGCCGGACGACCTCGCTCCACGCGAGAAAAGGAGGGACAGTGTTCCCTGACGAGCGTCCATCCGATCGTCGCGAGCACGAGGGTTGCGAGGACCAGCATCCGCAACGCCCATGCTCGAACTGCAGCGGCACGACGCCCCCTCCGTTCGGTCCGACCGCGAAGCCCAAGCGGCCCGGAGACTGCGGCAGCAAGCGCGGGACGGACTGCTGCGAGCAGCTCATAGAGATCCTGCGCCGAGTGCCCGGGCTTGAGCTGCCCGAAATTCACAAGCCGAAGCGCAGGCCGAGCCAAAAGGCCGGCTGCCTTTGCGGGACACTTGGCTTTCGGGACGCTGTCGTGCCCGCGATGGTGGCTCTGTTTGATCGTTTCGACGCGGGTGAGAAAGCTCGCAACGAGTATGAGTCCGGGCTCTACACGAGTCTCGAGAAGCTGTCGACGGAACAGCAGGCCGCACTCAAGAACGGCTTTGACGCCTACCGCAAGCTCTCCAAACGTCTCCACGAGTGCCTGTTCGATGACCGCCTGTCCAGGCCCGGCGAGCGCGGCCTGGATCCGGGCGACATCATCGAGGCCATCGTCGGCGAGGGTCTGTCGTACCTCGGCCAGACCCTCTACTCGAATTCTGACGGCATAGTGGGTCCAGGCCTCGTGCGCCTGTGGACCGTCACGCTGCCGGTCCCGCCCAACGGCAGCGGGGCGCCGCAAACGTTCTCCGGACCTTGGCCGTGGCTGACCGCCATAAGGCCCGACCCAGCCGCGGTGCAGGAGTTCGGCAGCAAGGTCAGCTTCCGCGACGAGCCCGGCGGTCAACCTTATCCCTATCAACCATGGCAGATTGCGCGGGACTGCACCTACTCGACGCCTCCCGCCCCGATGAGCGTCACCTGCGTGCCTCGGACACCGCCACCGCCGCCACCTGGGTCACTGTTGCCGAACTTCTGTGAAGGCGGCGAGGACTACACGCTCAACGGCCAGTGCATGCAGTTCGCCGTCACCGAGCCGGGAGCCACGATCGCCCTGCGGGGCGTGAACTTCATTACCCCCTCGGTCACCGTCCGCTTCGCGCACCAGACCGATCCCAGCGTCCGCGCTGACGTGCCGGCGATGGTCTTCGGCGACCAGAAGACGCCCATCACCGACGCGGCCGGTCACGTAATCGTCGACTGGACCGTCTCCGATATCGCGTTAGCCGCCGTGCCGAAGGAGCATCCGGGGAGCCCCGGCACGCCGCTGCCTCCCGGGCTGTATGACGTTTCGGTGCTCGTCGACAACGTGACCTCCGCGACGTACGCGGGCGGCGTCGCAGCTCAGCTGGAATCCAACAAGGTGATCCTCCAAGTCGATCCCGACCCGACCATCAGCTTCAACCTCTGGAGCGATCATGGCCACTGTTACTCGGAGACCGATGGCTTGGGCTCCGATGAGATCTGGTGGGACGCCTGGGTGGTCAACTTCAAGACGGCACCGACAACGGCCGCAGCTTCCCTCGGGCCGCTCGACCACATCGAGTTCGCCCGGGACCCATGGGACGACATGGACTCCGGGGAGGACCCGGGCGCCTTCAGTGCGACGCTCTGGAACGGAGCGATCGGCCACGGTATCGTCGTCGCCGGACTGGTGGGCTTCGAGGTCGATTCCGAGGCCGCCGCTCGCGAGCAGCTCAAGAACTTCGGCGACTCGTTCGCCTACTACCTCGGCCAGGTCTGGACTGGTGCGCTGTCGTTGGAGGGCACCGCGGCGGCGATCGCCAAGATGGTCTCGTTGACCGTGACCCAAGGCCTGATCGCGCTGGCTGTGATCGCGGCGATCGTCCTTGTCGTCGGCCTGGTCTGGGCGTCGTGGGCTGCGGCCGACCAGATCGCGATCGACCTCATGACGCTCAACGCGCGCCAGGCGTGGAATCTGACCGCGCCCGCGGGCCAGCTCCCGGCGCTCGAGCACGTTGAGTACGGCACCGACCAGGAGCTCTCGACTTCCCACGCCCCGATCGGCAAGCGCCAGGACGTGCCTGGGGCAATGGTGTACGAGGCCGAGCACCAGTATTGGTCCGGCGAGGAAGATTCCCACTACGGACTGAACTTCCAGCTCGCCCGTATGTGACGCGAGGACGGCTGGCGGTACTCCGGGAACGTGTCCACGGGTGACGTCGTCGGCGGAGTGCGTTCACCGCCGCCGCCTCGCGCTCACACAGCCCTCTGCTTGGCGTCGTAATCTCGCGGTCTCACGGGCGCACGAACCCTCGCCGGAAGGCCGGGCAAAGTCGCCGGCAGCACGGCTATTGCTCTTCTTAGCCCAACGGGAAACCAGAAGCCCGGCCCGACGAGTACCTTGATGATCGAATGGACCACTTGGCGATTCCGGTAAGCGATCAGGCACGGTCACGTCGCTTTTACGAGACGTACCTCGGCTTCGGGGCGCGTCCCGCTAAGCGCTATGACGACGGCGTGCTGATGCTCTACAACGGCGCTGGCTTCTCACTCGCTCTGGGCCCGAGTACGCAGCCCATCGCCAAGCCGTCGTGGATGCATTTCGGAGTGAGGCTCTCCGGCCGCGAGGCAGTTCTGGCAATGCGCGATCGGTTTGTCGGCGATGGCATCGAGCTCGTTGAGCAGTGGGACGAGCCCAACTACGTGAGCGTCAAGTGCCGAGATCCGGACGGTTACATCGTCGAGGTTTCCTGGGAGCCACAGTCGTGACTCGGCGTAGCCCGGCCGGTTCGGGCTTCGACCGACCCTTTCGCTTTTGATCGATCATTTGCGGGCGCGACACCGTTGCGAGGGCGGTAGTGACCTGATGATCGCGGCGTGACGGAGATATTGCGACACCATCGGATTGCGTTGGCCGGATGTGTCGCCCTGTGCTTGGTGGTGGTCGGCTTCGTGCTCCCTGTTGCGGCGGACGCTGGGTGATGTGCTTGGCGCTGTATGCAAATCCGTGCGAGGAGCTAGACGATGTGGAGCGGAGCCCGACCTCGTTTTACCTGGTGCCGAGTGGGTTTGCCCGACTTGCTGTTGATCGAGCCGCAATCGTGTGCAAGGTCGCCGGGCCCCCACGTACTTTCCGGTCACCAGCCACCGTTCGCTCGATCAAGCGCTGAGCGAATTTTTATGGCCACGTCCTTAGCAGCTGATCCGCGTGGAGCGTCATACACCGGCGCGGCCAAACTCGGCGCCTAACACGCCAGCGACCGGGTCCGCGTAATCGCGCTCGAGCATCCTCTCGAGGCCCGACGATGCGCTACTCGCCCTCGTCGCGCTCCCGGAGGTACTCCTCCTCGCGGCTGCGGCCGCCGCGCAGGAACTCGTCATCGCGGCGGCGCTCCTCGAAGTACTCTTCTCTGCGCTTCGCCTCGTGGTCCAGTTCCTCTTGTGCCGCCGCCGCGTCGTCGTTTGCTCCATCACCAGGCACCGGACCCGATGCTTCGTCGTCGGTCGACTTCCGCCAGAACATGAGCTTTCGCAGGAAGTTCGTCATTGCGATGCGCCGAGAATGACTCTACAGCGTGTACACCCGGGCTGAGTACCCGCCCGTCTCGCGCCTTCTGCAGGGTGGCAAACGCGGGTCAATGCGAAGGCGATGCCGGGCTATCCGCTGGCGCGCCTGCGCGTCTTGGCCGGCTTTCGGTATCCGCGCCTGATCGCCACTGCTCCCGGCTTGGGCTGACGGCAGCGCTGTCGCTTCTTTCATGGAGCATCCCGAGCGGCGCAATCGCAAACGCCACAGAGAGCTCGTGTGTATCACCGGCTCCACCTCGCGGCTCCTCACCACACACAGGCGAGCTAAGACCAACGGCGGTCAGCGCGGCTGCGTCGAGCTCGGCCACCAATTCAAACCGGCCGTCACCCGGGGCGCCACAAAGGAGCACACGATGTCTACTCTAGAAGCCAGCCGCCAGACTCAGCGCGGCAGGGCCCGATTCCGCACCCGGCTGCTCGCTTTGGGCACGCTCATCGCGGGCGGAGCGGCAGCCCTGATCCTCGCGCTCAGCGGCGCCAACCACGCCTCAAACACCCACCCGGCGATCGGCACCCAAGCACGACCTTATGTGCCACCTGCCGCGGTCGGGTCAGCAGGTCCCGCCGTGAATTTCCGTGACCCAACCACCCACAAGCTCGGTCGCGTCAGCACCACCGCGGCCGCCACCAAGCCGGCGCCGGCGAGCCATCTGACGCCGCAGTCGACACTACAGTCACTGACCCCAACCGAGCGGCACTATGTGCTTGGCATCGCCGCGTTGAGCCGGTCTCAGCAGGCCGCCGCATTCGGCACGGATCCAGGGCTCTCGGGACTGACCGCCCGCCAGGTCAAGGAGCTCGATCAGTTGCAGAGCGCCGCACGGCACCTGGGGCTACACCCCGGGGTGTTCGGGACCGCCTCACAACGATAAGCCGTTGACAGGTGGCGGGAAGGCCCGGCCTTCCCGCCACCAAGCCTCTTGCCCCACATCTCCTTCGTGCGGCGCTCACAATCAGATCGGGCGCCCAACCGGGGAGGTATCTGCCACACAAGACGTTCCCGCCTGTCCGAAACGTCCTTAACGAAGCAAGCCCCGATTACTGGGCGCTCTACAAACAAAACATGCCGCCGCTGGGGATCGAACCCAGGACCTTCGGATTAAAAGTCCGCTGCTCTGCCAGCTGAGCTACGGCGGCGTGGCGCCATCATCGCGCACCGGGCGCGTCGGGGGCGAGCACCCGAAGACTTTGGTGCTGGAATTGACATATAGCGGACTTGATCGCAGAAGTCCGAGCGAAGCCCGACCGGAGCGTCCTTCCGAGACGCTAGTGGCGGAAGTGGCGGCGTGAGGTGAACACCATCGCGGCGCCGGCGGCGTCGACGGCCTCGACGACCTCGTGGTCGCGGACCGATCCTCCGGGCTGGATGATCGCGATCGTCCCCGCACTCAGCGCGAGCTGGGGACCGTCGGCGAACGGGAAGTAGGCGTCGGAGGCGAGCACCGACCCCTCAAGCGACGAGCGGGATTTCTCGATCGCGAGCCGCACCGAGTCGACCCGGCTCATCTGACCGGCGCCGATGCCGACGGTGGCGAGGTCGCGGGACAGGACGATGGCGTTGGAGCGGACGTGCTTGCACACCTTCCACGCGAAGGACAGCTCGCCCCACTCCGCCTCGGTCGGCGCGCGCTTCGAGACGACCTGCATCTCCGAGCGCTCCTCGAGGTCGTAGTCGCGGTCCTGGACGAGCATGCCTCCGACGACCTGGTGGAGGTGGGGGTCGATCATGTCGGGGTTGCGGCGCTCGCGGTCGTCGAGGATCCGCAGGTTCCGCTTCGACTCGAGCACCTCGAGTGCGTCCTCGTCATAGCCGCGGGCGAACAGCACCTCGACGAACTGGTTGGTGATCGCCTCGGCGAGCTCGCGGTCGACCCGGCGGTTCAGGCAGATGACGCCGCCGTAGGCCGACAGGGGGTCGCATTCGAATGCCCTCTGGTAGGCCTCGAGCGCGGTCTTGCCGACCGCCACCCCGCACGGGTTGTTGTGCTTGATGATCGCGCACGCCGGGATCTGGAATTCGCTGATGATCAACCGGCCCGAGTCCAGGTCCAACAGGTTGTTGAAGGACAGCTCCTTGCCGCCGAGCTGGGAGATCATTGAAAGCACGTGGGTCCGCGCACCGACCTGGGAGTAGTAGGCGGCGCGCTGGTGCGGGTTCTCGCCGTATGGAAGCTCGAGGACCTTCTCGAACGCGCGAACCATCAGCGCCGGGAAGTCGGCGCCCTTCTCCTGGAACCAGCGCGCGATCGCGGTGTCATACCGGGCCGTATACGCAAACGCCTCGGCGGCGAGCGATTCGCGCGTGGTCGGCGACAGCCGGCGATCGAACTCGCGCAGCTCGGCCAGGATCGCGTCGTAGCTCTCGGGGCTGACCACCGGCGCGACGAACTGGAAGTTCTTGGCCGCCGCCCGGATCATCGATGGACCGCCGATGTCGATGTTCTCGATCACCTCGGCGTCCGCCACCCCGCGCCGGGCGGCGGTCCGCTCGAACGGGTACAGGTTCACGCACACGAGATCGACGAACTCGACCTCGTGGTCCTCGGCGGCGTGCATGTGATCTGGGTTGTCGCGAACCGCGAGCAGGCCGCTGTAGAGCTTTGGGTGGAGCGTCTTGACGCGGCCGTCCATGATCTCGGGAAAGCCGGTCAGGTCGGAGATCTGGCGCACCTCGAGCCCGGCGGCCGACAGCTCCCGGGCGGTGCCGCCGGTCGAGACGATCTCGATCCCAAGCTCGGCCAGGCCGCGCGCGAACTCGACCAGCCCGGTCTTGTCGGACACCGACAGCAAGGCCCGAGCGACCTGTACGTCCTCGGAGGCGACGGGAGCAAACCGGTTCGCACGCGATGTTCCCTGCTCCATGTGGGCTCGACTCTATCGCTCGATCACGACACGGCGCGGATTCGCGGCGTCGATCGTGACGGCTCCTCGCGCGATCAGCCTGACCGCCTCGGGCAGCAGCTCGTGCTCGATCGGATGCAGCCGCTCGAGCACAGCATCGGGGTCGGCCGCATCGGGTAGCTCAATCGCGCGCTGCAGAATCACCGGTCCGGTGTCTACCCCGCCGTCGACGAAGTGCACCGTGACCCCGAACACCTTCACCCCGTAGGCGAGCGCCTGCTCGACGGCGTGCAACCCGGGAAACGCGGGCAGGAGGGCCGGGTGGACGTTGACGACCCCGGCGGCAAATCGCGAGAGGAACTCGCCGGAGAGCAGCTGCATGTACCCCGCGAGCACCACCAGATCGACTCCCTCCGCGACCAACCACTCGGCCATCGCGCGGTCCCGCTCCTCCCGCCGCGTGTACTCCGCCGCCGGAAACGCCCGTACCGCCACCCCCGCCCGGCGAGCCCGCTCAAGCGCCCGCGCCCCCGGCTTGTCCGACGCCACAGCGACGATCTCGACGCGGTCGCGGCCCTGCGCCCGATCGAGCAGTGCCTGGAGGTTGGTGCCTTCGCCCGAGGCCAGGACCGCGACGTTCATGCCACGCGGAGCTTCGGAAACTTGCCTCCGGTAGAGCGCAATTTCCCGTCCTGCAGCAGCTGATCGACTCGGCCGAGCACCTCGCTCGAGCGTAGATGGGCGAACGCACCGTAGGCCGCGAGGCGATCGTAGGCGTGCTGGACGATGACCTTCGAGCGTCCACCCCGGAGGATCTCGACCGCGCGCGTGCGGCCCACCGGTGGCGCCGCCGACACGACCACGTCGAGGATCGCGGCGTCGAGATCCCCTCCGCCGATCGAGCCGTTCTCGGTGGCGGCGGCGCGTGCGACCGGAGGTGTCGGCGCCGCCGACGGCGAGCACGCGTCGCAGCAGGCCACCGATGGCGCCCCGTTCGAGCGGTCGCCGAAGTATGCGAGCAGGGCCGCCCGCCGACAGCTCGTCCCGTCCACGTAAGCCCACACCGAGCGGTACTGGCTCCAGCGCGCTCGCTCGGCGTCACGGGCGGACCCGAGGCATGCCACAAGCGCGCGGCGATCCCATTCGCCGAGCACCGCCCCGGCGGCGCGATCGGGTGGAGCCGGCAGCGGCGCCACCAGTCCGGCGCGGGTCAGATGCCCGATGACCGCCCGGACGGTCTCCGCGTCGCCACCCGATCCCACCTCCGCCGCGAGCGAATCGACGGCAACGTCGTAGCGCCCGTCGAGCCCCGCCCACCGCAGCCGCTCAGCGACCCGCTCGAACACGCCGGCGTCGAGCCGCGAACGCTGGATGAAGAACACGTGGAGGCCCTTGTCGCGCTGCTCGGCAAATAGAAGACAGCGAGCGAGCGCGCCGTCGCGCCCGGCCCGCCCGGCCTCCTGGTAGTAGGCCTCGAGCGATCCAGGCACGGTGGCGTGGCAGACGGTCCGCACGTCCGCCTTGTCGATTCCCATCCCGAACGCGTTGGTCGCGACGATCACCGGCGCCTCGCCGGACATGAACCGCTGCTGGGTGGCGGCCCTCACCTCTCGCGGCAGCCCGGCGTGGTAGACCAGCACCTCCTCGCCCAGGGCTCGGCGGAGGAAGCCGGCCAGCTCCTCGCTCGCGCGGCGCGTGCCGGCATACACGATCGCGGGGAGAGCACCGGGTTCGCCCAGCGCGGCCGCGAGACGACGGCGCTTGTCTACGCCGGTCCCGCAGCGGACGACGGCGAAGCTCAGGTTCGGGCGATCGAATCCGGTCCTAACGCGAACTGGATCGCGCAGCGCCAGGCGCCGGGCGATGTCGTCGGCAACCGCCGGCGTCGCGGTCGCGGTGAGGCCGATCGTCGCGCGGGCGCCGACGCGGCGGGCCGCGTCGGCCAGGAAGAAGTAGTCCGGCCGGAAGTCGTGACCCCACTGCGAGATGCAGTGCGCCTCGTCGACCACGAACAGCCCGACTCGGGTCCTGGCGATCGCCTCGGCGAACCGAGGCGAGGCGAACCGCTCGGGCGCCACGTACAACAGGCGTACCTCCCCCTCGGCCACCCGTGACAACGCTTCGAAATTCGCGGCGCCGGCCCTCTGCGAGTTGACCAGCTCGACTCGCCCTGGGGCCACCGCACGAACCGCAGAAACCTGGTCTTGCATGAGTGAGACGAGCGGCGAGACCACGAGCGTCAGGTCGTCTCGCATCAGCGCCGGCAACTGGTAGCAGAGCGACTTTCCCGATCCGGTCGGCATCACCACGAGCGCGTCGCGATCAGCGAGCGCGGCCATGACCGCCTCGGCCTGACCGGGGCGGAAATGCTCGAAGCCGAACAGCCTCCGCAGCGCGTCACCGGGATCCATCGGGCGCCCGACTGTAGCGGCGCCCCCCGACGGCCCCGGGAAGCCGCGCTGCCCGGTCGCGCGAAAAGCGACTAGGCCCTGACCAGCGGGAGCTCGAGCGCGTATTTGCCGAGCGCGTCCTCGGTGCCCTCGAGCGGATAGGAGCCGCTGAAGCAGGCGTCGCAGTGCGCGTCCCGCGACACGCCGACGGCTTCGTATACGCCCTCGAGCGAGAGGTAGTGCAGTGAGTCCGCGCCGAGCTCGTCGGCGATCTCGGCCACGGTCCGCCCGTGGGCGATCATCTCCTCGCGGCTCGACATGTCGATCCCGTAGTGGCACGGGTGCTTGATCGGGGGCGCCGAGACCCGGAGGTGGATTTCGGCGGCGCCCGCCTCGCGGAGCATCTGCACGATCTGGCGGGTGGTGTTGCCTCGCACGATCGAGTCGTCAACGACGATCAGGCGCTTGCCTTCGACTACCTCGGGCATCGGATTGAACTTCAGTCGCAGGCCGTGCTTGCGGAGCTCCTGCCCGGGCTGGATGAACGTCCGGGCGACGTAGCGGTTCTTGATGAAGCCGTCGTCCTGCGGCAGCCCCGCCGCACGGGCGAGACCGCGGGCCGCCGGGTTGCCCGAGTCGGGCACCGGGATAACGAGGTCAGCCTCGACCGGGGCCTCGCGCCACAGGATCTCGCCCATCCGCGAGCGCGCAACCTGGAGCACGGTGCCGGCCATCTTCGAGTCGGGCCGCGCGAAGTAGATGTACTCGAACACGCAGAACGCGCGGCGCTCAGCGCCGGCGACCAGGCGGGTCTGCACGCCGCCGTCGGTCAGCGTGATCACCTCGCCGGGCAGCACCTCGCGCAGGTAGCGGGCGCCGATCAGGTCGAACGCGCACGATTCGCTCGCCACGCAGTACGCGGTCGTCCCCGACTCTTCGTTCTCGATCATCCCGAGCACCAGCGGACGCAGCCCGTGGGCGTCGCGGAAGGCGACGATCGAGTCCTCGGTCAGGACGACGGTCGAGAACGCGCCCCTCAGCCGCGGGAGCACGTCGGCGATCGCGTCTTCGATCCGGTCCGCCGGGTGGGTCGCGAGCAGCGCCGCGATGATCTCCGAGTCCGACGTCGAGCTGAACGAGAATCCGCGGTCACGCAGCTCCGTGTGCAGATCGACGGCGTTTATCAGGTTGCCGTTGTGCGCGAGCGCCAGCGTGCGGCGGTCGTCCCGGACGATCGGCTGCGTGTTCTCCCAGGCCGACTTGCCTGTGGTCGAGTAGCGGACGTGGCCGATCGCCAGGTCGCCGACCAGCGAGCGGAGCTTATGCTCGTCGAACACCTGGGCGACTAGGCCCTGGTCGCGGATCGCCATGATCCCGCCGCCGCGCGGCGCGGTGGCGATTCCGGCCGATTCCTGGCCGCGGTGCTGGAGCGCGTAGAGCGCGAAGTACGCGAGGTTGGCGACGTCATGTCCCGGCGCAAAGATGCCGAAAACACCGCACTCGTCGCGAGGTCCGTCGCGATGGTCGTTCACCGGAGGGGGCATGCCCAACCTGAGGTCAAGGCTAGCAGCGGACCTAGACCCATTCGGCCAGTCCGCTCTCCCGCGCGTCGCGCAGCTCGGAAACTGCGAGGTCGAGCAAGCCGTCGATGGCGAGCCGGTCGCCCCCCACCGATCCGATCACGACAAACCCGGCCAAGGCCTCGACGGAACCCGACACGATGAACCCGCGCCCCGGCGCCTCGCCGAACGGATCGAGACCGCTCGGCAGTCGCACCGACGCCCCCAGACCGCCGGCGACGCAACACTCGGCCAGGGCCACCGCAACGCCGCCCTCCGCGATGTCGTGGGCGCTCCGGAACGCCCCCGACCGGACCCGCGCGCGGACGCCCTGATGCAGGATCCGGATCCTCGCAGCGTCCGCGGGCGGCAGCTCGCCAACCGGCGGAAGACCGAGCAGCTTCGACAGCTCCGAGCCCACTGGCGAGGGCTCGAACGGTCCGAGCAGCCCGATCGCATCGCCCTCGCGGGCGAACCCAAGCCGGCCGGCGCGCCGCGCGTCGGGAAGCTTCCCGACGATGCCGACGACGGGTGTCGGGAAGATCGGCCCGGTCGGCGCCTCGTTGTAGAGCGACACGTTCCCGCCGACGACGGGTATGCCGAGCGATTCACATGCCTCGGCCAGGCCCTCGACCGCCTCGATCAGCTGCCACGCCACGTGTGGCTTCTCCGGGTTGCCGAAGTTCAGGCAGTTCGTGAGGCCGAGCGGCTCCGCGCCGACGCACGCGAGGTTCGCCGCGCATTCGTACACGGCCTCCGCGGCGCCGCGACGCGGATCGCAGGCGACCCGGCGTCCGTTACCGTCGATCGCGACCGCGATCGCCGACCCATCCGGGAGCACGAGCACGGCGGCGTCGGCCTCGTCGGGACGGCGCACGGTCCGCGACTGGACGATCGGGTCGTACTGCTCGAATACAGGGCGCCGGGAGGCGACGTTCGGCGAGCGCAGCAGCGCGAGCAGGGCCTCGGCCGGCGACTCGCTCCCCGTGAGCACCGCATCCGGCGCCGCGTACAACCCCGCGACGGGACGCGAAGGCTCGAGGTCGTACAGCGGGCACTCGTCGACGAGCACGCTGACCGGCAGGTCGGCGACGACAACCCCTCGATGAAGCACCTGAAAGCTGCCCCCTTCGGTCACGCACCCGATCGTCGTGGCCGGGACCTCCCACCGCTCGCACACACCGAGCACCTCGCCGACGCGTTCGGGCGTGGCCACGCACAGCATCCGCTCCTGGGACTCGGAGACCATGATCTCGAACGGCTCCATGTCCGGCTCGCGCAGCGGGATCTGGCACAGGTCGAGCGTCAGCCCGACGTCGCCCTTGCTCGCCATCTCCGACGCGGCGGACGTCAAACCCGCCGCCCCGAGGTCCTGCAACGAGACCAGCAGCTCGCGGTCGAGCAGGTCGAGGCAGCACTCGAGCAGCTTCTTCTCCGCGAAGGGGTCGCCGATCTGAACCGACGGGCGTTTGGCCTCGTCACCCTCGCCGAGCTCGGCGCTCGCGAGCACCGAGGCGCCGCCGATCCCGTCGCGGCCGGTCAGCGCGCCGAGCAGGATCACGACGTTGCCCGGTCCGGCGGCGGCACTGCGGATCAGCCGGTCGTGCGGAGCCAGTCCGAGGCACATCGCGTTGACCAGGCAGTTCTGCTCGTAGCTATCCTCGAAGTAGATCTCGCCTCCCACGGTGGGGACGCCGATTGAGTTCCCGTAGTGCCCGATCCCCGCTACCGCCCGATCCAGCAGATAGCGCGAGCGCTCGGAGGCCGTGGGCTCGCCGAAGCGCAGCGAATCGAGCACCGCAATCGGCCGGGCGCCGACCGCGAACACGTCGCGGAGGATTCCGCCGACGCCGGTGGCGGCACCCTGGAACGGCTCGACGGCGCTTGGATGGTTGTGCGACTCGACCTTGAACGCGACCGCCAGCCCACGACCGACGTCGACGGCGCCAGCGTTCTCGCCCGGCCCCATCAGCACGTGCGAGCCGTCCTTGGGCAGGCGGCGCAGCAGGCGGCGCGAGTGCTTGTAGCCGCAGTGCTCCGACCACATCAGGGACAGCATCGCCAGCTCGACGTCGCCCGGCGCGCGCCCGAGCCGCTCGAGGATCCGCGCGTACTCGCCGTCGGTCAGGCCGAGCTGCCGGTGGCGGTCCTCAAGCGAGGACGTGCTGCTCGACATGCGCTCGGATGGACTCGAAGATCCGCAGGCCGTCGGTCGACCCGCCGAGGGGATCGATTGCGTGCTCGGGGTGTGGCATCAACCCGAACACGTTGCCTCGCTCGTTGCAGACGCCGGCGATGTCGCGCAGCGATCCGTTCGGGTTGTGCCCAGGCGAGTACCGGAGCAGCACCTGACCGGCGCTCTCGAGCCGGTCCAGCTGCTCGTCGGGGGCGTAGTAGCGACCGGTCGTGTGCTTGACCGGGATCGAGAGGCGCTCGCCGACATCGCACGCACCGGTGAATGGACCGTCAGCACACACCACCTCCAGTTCCACCTGTCGGAAGATGAACTTCAGCGACGTGTTCGGCAAGAGCGCGCCGGGCAGCAGACCTGCCTCGCACAGCACCTGAAACCCGTTGCAGATACCGAGCACGAGCCCGCCCTCGCGCGCGAACTCCTCGACCTCGGCCATGATGGGGGCGAACCGGGCGATCGCGCCGGCGCGCAGGTAGTCGCCGTAGGAGAAGCCGCCCGGGACGATCACAGCGTCGACGCCCTGGAGGTCGCGGTCGGCGTGCCACAACAACACGACATCCCCTACCCGGGCGGCCGCCTGGAAAGCGTCGACGTCATCGCACGAACCGGGAAAGCGGACGACCCCGAACTTCACCGCGCGTTCTCCCCCGGGAGTTCGGCGCCAGCCGACCTCCCAATGGAATCGCCGCCAGGCGATCCCACAATTTCGTAGTCCTCGATCAACGGATTGGTCAAGAGCCGCTCGCACATCTCGGGAAGCTTGTCGGGATCGTCGACGTCGAGTTCGATCAGCCGTCCGACGTGGACGTTGCGTACGCCCTCGAACCCGAGCGCCGGGAGCGCACGCTCGACCGCCTGGCCCTGCGGATCGAGGATCCCCGCCTTGGGCCTGACGAGGACCCTGGCTCTCATCGGGTTCGGCTGAGCCAGGCGTCGAACGGCTCGCCGGTGATCCGCTCGTACGCCTCCACGTACTTCTCGCGAGTGCGCGCCACCACGTCGTCGGGGATCGGTGGCGCCGGCGGGTTCCGGTCCCAGCCGGTCGAGGACGCCCAGTCGCGAACGAACTGCTTGTCGAAGCTCGGCTGCCCCCGGCCGGGCTCGTATTGGTCGGCGGGCCAGAAGCGCGACGAGTCCGGGGTGCACACCTCGTCGCCGAGCATCAGCTCGCCGTCGGCGTCGAGGCCGAATTCGAACTTGGTGTCGGCGAGGATGATCCCTCGCTCACGGGCGTGCTCCGCCGCCGCCCTGTACACCGCGATCGAAACGTCCCGCAGCCGCTCGGCCAGCGCGCGGTCGCCCACGAGGCCCACCGTCCCCTCGAAGTCGATCGCCTCGTCGTGTCCGACCTCGGCCTTCGTCGACGGGGTGTAGATCGGCTCGGGGAGCTGGTCGGATTCGCGCAGGCCCGGAGGCAGTTCGATGCCCGAGACGGTCCCGGTCCGTTGGTAGTCCTTCCAACCGGACCCGGTGATGTAGCCGCGGACGACGCATTCGACCGGGAGCATCTCGAGCCGGCGGACGAGCATGCCGCGCCCGCGCACCTCCGCCGGCACGCCGTCGGAGACCGAGATCATGTGATTGGGCACGATCTCGCCGGTGCGCCCGAACCAGAAAGTGGAGAGTCCTGTGAGCACCGCGCCTTTGTCGGAAATTGGCGTCGGATGCACCACGTCGTAGGTCGAGATCCGGTCCGAGGCGACGATCAGCAACGTCCGGTCGTGCCCTTCGTAGATCTCGCGGACCTTGCCCGAAGCAATCAGGGGCAGGTCGGCAAGCGCGGTCACTTATTCGACTCTAGCAACGGGTACGGCGGTCCGAAGAGCCCCTCCGGATCGCCGTCCGCAACGTGCGCATTCCGGCAAGCCGGCCTAGCGGACTCCGGTGAAGTCGGCCCAGCAGCCGGTGCCGAAGCTCTGCGCGCCGGCAATGCCGGTGACGATTACGGATGCGCCGCTCGGCGCCACCAGCGCGATCGTGCCCGGCGTCGAGGATGGCGTGCCGTCCTCCGCAAAGAGGTCGACGCCGGTGTCGGTCGGCGCGTTCGCGTCGGCGAACTGGCCATTGAGGTCGGACTGGCCCTCGGTCGAGCTCGCATCGATTTCACTCGAGGTTTCCGAGCCGTCGTCGGTGCATGTCATCGTGACCTTGAACGGGCCGGACGTGAACAGCGTCACGGTCGTGCCGTTGACTGACCCCGGCGTCTTGACGACCCCGTTTGTGCCGATCGTGCTGCTCCCGCCGCCACCGCCGCCGGTGTAGTCGCTCGCGGGCTTACCGCCCAGCTCCTCCGCATTCTTGGCCGTCGGAACAATCCCAAGCTGGCTCAGCCTGATCTGAAGTCCGGTGAGCGTATGGTCGCGGAGGCGGTTTCCCGACAGCGATCCCCGCTTGATCAGGCTGTCGCCGGCGACGAGATGGTCCGCGGCCACGGCGGTCCCGCTCGCGGCGACGACGAGCGCGATCACGGCGACAACCATCGCCGCGGATGGTTTGCGAGGACGCTGAAGCCTCACTGCGTCTCCCTCCAATTCGTGGACCACCCGATGAGGTCCTTGCCGCCCGGAACGTACCCCACGTCCTGAGAGCACCGGGTTAAGAAACCGAGTCCCATGGCGCTCCTGTTCGGCCCGGCATCCTAGCGACAATCATCACAAGCTGATCAAGGATCGTGCTGCCCGCATCGCACAGACGCAGTACCTTCGCCCGCGTGAGTCTTCGAGCGACAGGGTCAGAACGCCGGCAGCACTGGGCTCTCGATCACGGCCGTCATCCCGCGACTGGCGGCGAGCGCCTGGAGCGCCAGCGCGGTATCGGCGATCGCGACGCCCGTGAGGTGCTCGGCGCGGTGCTCGAAGTCCCGGACGATCGCAGCGAGAGCGGTGGCATACCTCGGCTCGTCGTGTGCGGCAAGCGCCGCGATCGCCTCCCCAGTCCGCGCGAACGCCTCGTCGCCGGTAATCATCCGAGCCGCCCATGCCTGCGCGTCCCGGTCGTCGCCGGCGATCAATGCCGCGAGCGCCCGCGCGTAGCCGGCGGTCGCCGACTCGGGATCCATATCCACCAGCGCAGCACGGGCATAGGAAGCCTCCTCGGCGCCAGCTCCGGCCAACACGGCGGCCTTCAGCATCCCTACCAGCCGCCCGAAGGCACGCGCGTGGGCCGCCTCCCACGATTTGCGGTACAGCTCGGCGACCTGACGGAACTCCGACCGGGCCGAGTCAACGTCGCCTTCGATCAGCGCCCGCTGCGCTTTCCCCTCGAGCTCCATCGCCGCCGTCAGCAGCTCCTGATGCCGGTGCGGAGGCACGCTGCGGTCAATCGTAGGCGAAGCGGGTATCTCCCCCGGGGATGAAGACACTCACCAGACGTGTTGCGCTGGTCACCGGCGCGAGTGGCGGCATCGGTCAGGCGATCGCGCGCGGCCTCGCCGCCGAGGGCGCGACGGTCGCGCTTGGGTACGGCAGCCACGCGGAGCCCGCCGAGAAGCTGGCGGAAGAGCTCGTCGCCGCCGGCGGCCTCGCGGTCGCGATCGGCGCCGACCTGCGCAAGACGGACGCTCCGGATCGACTGGTCGACGCCGTCGAGTCGCAGCTCGGAGCGGTCGAGGTGCTCGTCGCTGCGGCCGGGTCGGGAAATCGCCAGAGCCTCGAGGAGGTGTCGCTCGACGACTTCGACGAGATGCTCGCGGTCAACCTCCGGGCGCCGTTCCGCCTCGCCCAGCGAACGGTGCCCGGCATGCGCGAGCGCAGGTTCGGACGGGTGCTGTTCCTCTCCTCGGTCGCGGCGTTCACCGGCGGGATCGTCGGACCGCATTACGCCGCATCCAAATCCGGGCTCCACGGCCTCACCCATTTCCTGGCCTCGCGCCTCGCGTCGTCGGGCGTCACAGTGAATGCGCTGGCGCCGGCGCTCATCACCGAGACGCGCATGCTTCCCGGAGAGCCGGAAGAATTGCGCGATCGCGTGCCCGTCGGCAGGCTGGGCCGACCCGAAGAGGTCGCCGATCTGGCCCTGGCGATCCTACGCAACCCCTACATGACCAACCAGGTCGTGTTGCTCGACGGAGGTATCTACCCCCACTAGCGAAGCGCGGGCACCGGCGCGATCGCATCGAGCCGGCCTACGATCTCGTCCGCGTACCGGATGAACTCGTGGTAGTCGAAGATCGCGTCAAGGTCGAGCCCCGCAGCGGCGGGGTCGGCCGCGAGCAGCTGGCGCAGCTGAACCCGAGTGTCGATCGCCTGCTGGGCCAGCCGCTGGACCACCCTATAGGCGTCGTCCCGGAGCATGCCCGACTCGACCAGTGCCAGCAGCACGCGCTGGGAGAACAGCGCGCCGTGGGTTAGCTCGAGGTTCTCGCGCATCCGGTCGGCGTCGACCACCATCCCCTCGACCAGCGACAGAACCCGCCGCTGCATGTGATCGAGCAGGATCGTCGAGTCGGGCAGGATCACGCGCTCGACCGACGAGTGGGAGATGTCGCGTTCGTGCCAGAGAGCGACATCCTCCAAAGCGGCGAGAGCGTTTCCGCGCAGCACGCGCGCGAGACCCACGACCTGTTCGGACTTGATCGGGTTGCGCTTGTGCGGCATCGCGCTCGACCCCTTCTGGCCGCGGCCGAAGGGCTCCCGCACCTCGCCGATCTCGGTCCGGGCGAGGTGACGCAGCTCGGTCGCGAACCGCTCCATGCCGGCGCCGGCGAGCGCGATCGCCTGCAGCAGCTCGGCGTGCCGGTCCCGCGGGACCACCTGGGTCGAAACCGGCTCACGCGCCAGCCCGAGGCGCGCCAACACCCGTTCCTCGAACTCGGGCGAGGTCGCGGAGTACGTCCCGACGGCGCCCGACAGCGCTCCGACGGCCGCCTGGGCGAAGGCGCGGTCGAGCCGGTCCGCGTTGCGATGCGCCTCGAACGCGAATCCGGCCAGCTTGATCCCGAACGTGGTCGGCTCGGCGTGGATGCCGTGCGTGCGCCCGACGCACAGCGTGTGGGCGTGCTCGCGGGCGGCAGCCGCGAACACCTCGACCAGCCGCCGGGAGTCCGGCAGGACGATCTCCGCCACCCGCCGAAGCTGGAGCGCGAGACCGGTGTCCAGCACGTCACTCGAGGTCAGCCCGTGATGGATCCAGCGCCCCGCCGGTCCCGCCGAGGCGGACAGCACGTCGACGAACGCGGCGGTGTCGTGATCGGTGACTTTCTCGCGCGCGTTGATCTCCTCGACTGTGAACGTGGCCTCCCGGATCGCCTCGAGCTCGGCTGCAGTCGGGCCGTCAAGCTCCTCGGACGCGGCTACCTCAACCTGGCGCATCGCCTCGAAGTGCGAGCGGTCAGACCAGACCTCGGCCAGCTCGGCCCGGGTGTAGCGCGGAATCATCAGCTTCGAGATTACGCGAGACTGCAGCAGGACCGATGATCACCAATGCCAATCACGCCGGCGACTGGCGCGCGGCGATTCGCGAGCTCGCGGCGATGGACCGCCCGTCAGCCTCGGACGGCGAGCGGCGGGCCGCCGAGTCGATCGCTACGCGCCTCGAGGCGCTCGGCTGCCGGGTCACGATCGAGCAGGAGCGTGCTCACGGCGGCTACTGGTGGCCGATCGGCCTGGTCAATGCGGCTGCCGTAGCGGGCGGGGTCCTCGCCCTGCGGACACGCAACCCAGTCATCCGCGCGCTCGCGGCCACCGTCGCCGGTGTCGGTGCCGCGGCGCTGTGGGACGACCTCGGCCACGGCCGGCGCTGGTTCCGCCGCGCGGTGCTGCCCCATCGGCCGACGTGGAACGTGGTCGCCGAGGTCGGCGATCCCGACGCCGAGCGCACGTTCGTGCTGATCGCTCACCACGACGCGGCGCACTCGGGGCTTATCTTCCACCCGATCCTCCCGCGGATTCCGCTCAAGCTCGCGCCCCGCCTCCATGCGCGCGCGGGTACGAGTTTTCCGCTGCTGTACACGGTCTGGGTCGGACCGGTGATGGTGTGCGCCGGGTCGATCCTGGGCCTCCGCCGGCTGCTCGCGGCTGGTCTGGCCTTTGCCGGCGCCGCGACCGCGGCGATGGTCGATATCGGGACGCGGGCATCCGTGCCCGGCGCCAACGACAACCTGAGTTCGGTCGGGGCACTCCTCGGGCTCGCCGCGGCGCTCCGCGACCGCCCGCTCGAGGGGGCTCGCGTGCTGTTCGTCTCGACCGGCTCCGAGGAATCGTTCAGCGAGGGGATGCAGGCGTTCGGCGAGCGGCACTTCGACGAGCTCGATCCGGGCCGGACCGAGATGGTCTGCCTCGAGTGCATTGGCGGCCCGACGTTGGTGGTGGTCGAGGGTGAGGGGATGCTCCGCATGCGCGACTACCCGATCCACATGCGCGAGGCGCTCGCCACGGCCGCGGCCGATGCCGGCGAGCCGATTACACGCGGCCTGCGGACGACGGCCGCGACCGACGCCATCATCGGGCTACGGGCCGGCTACGCGGTAGCCACGCTCGCGTCGGTCGACGAGACCAAGCTGCCGATGAACTATCACTGGCCGAACGACACGGCCGACAACTTGCACTGGTCGACGATCGAGAGCGCAATCGCGGTGTGTGAGCGATTTCTGCGGATGCGTGCGGAAGCCAGCGCCGGGACCACCCTGTAAAAGTCCCGGAACCTCGCGCAACGCTGCCGCCACCGGGCATTCGGGCGTTGCCCAAGTCGAGGGCGGGACCCGTTCAGCAGCCGAGGATTCGCGCCGCGAGCACGGCCGCGTTGCGCGCGTTGTCGACGCCCACGCACGCGACCGGCACTCCAGGGGGCATCTGCGCGATCGAGAGCAGCGCGTCGAGTCCGCCGGCCACGGACGTGCGGCTGGTCAGCGGCACCCCGATCACTGGGAGATCGGAGTGCGCCGCGACCACGCCGGGTAGCGCGGCGGACAGACCCGCGCCCGCGATGATCACGCGGATTCCGCGCATCCGCGCGTTCCGCGCGTAGTCGGCGACCTTGTCGGGCTCGCGGTGGGCCGACATCACCCTGACCTCGCAGCGGATGCCGCGCTCGATCAACTCCTTCTCGGCGGCCTCCATCCGCTCGAGGTCGCTTTTGGAGCCCATCACGATGCCGACGCGAGGGGCGTCGACCTCCAGCCCCTCGAGCTCGACGACCGGCTCGATGAGCGTCTCCTCGGCGGGTCGGGGGTACTCGGTCATGCGCGGGCGGCCTCCGCGACCTTGAGCGCGATGTCCCGACGCATCTGCCTGCCGTCGAACTCGATCATGTCGGCGGCAGCATAAGCGGCCTCGCGTGCGGACGCCGCGTCGGCGCCGAGCGCGGTCACATTCAGGACGCGGCCGCCGGCGGTCACGATCTCGGCCTCGGCGTTACGCGCGGTGCCCGCGTGGGTGACCTGAGCCCGGGCTGAAGCCGCTTCGAGCCCGGTGATCACATCGCCGCGCGACGAGCTCTCCGGATAGCCGGCGCTCGCCAGCACTACGCTCACCGCCATCTCGGGCGCCCACTCGAGCTCGACCCGTTCGAGTCCGCCGGGCACGGTCGCGGCCTCGAGCAGGCTGAGGAGATCCGAGCGCAGACGGGGCAGGATCGCCTGGGTCTCGGGGTCGCCGAAGCGCACGTTGAACTCGAGCACCTTCGGCCCATCGTCGGTCATCATCAGCCCGGCGTACAGCATTCCGTGGAACGGGATCCCCCGTCGCGCGAGCTCTTCGAGGACCGGCTGATGGACCGCGGCGCAGATTCCGCGGGCACGCACATCGTCGACCGCCGGGACCGGCGAGTAGGACCCCATGCCGCCGGTGTTCGGCCCCCGATCGCCGTCGAAGATCCGCTTGTAGTCCTGGGCGGAAGCCAGGGGCACCGCGGTCTGCGCGTCGCACAGCGCGAGCAGCGACAGCTCCTCGCCCTCGAGGTACTCCTCAACCACGACCTGCGTGGTGCCGAACCTGTGCTCGACGAGCAGCTGGTCCAGGGCGTTTCGCGCCTCGTTCTCATCGACGGCGATGATCACGCCCTTCCCCGCGGCGAGCCCGTCCGCCTTGATCACGACCGGATATCGCTCGATGGCGTCCAGGCCCGCCTGCGGATCCTGAACCACCCTATAAACAGCAGTCGGAACACCGGCGGCGCCCATGATCTCCTTGCAGAAGGCCTTGGAGCCCTCGAGCTGCGCGGCCGCCTTGGTCGGGCCGAACGTTCGGATTCCGGCCCCCGTCAGCGCGTCAGTCAAGCCCGCGACGAGCGGGGCCTCGGGTCCGATCACGACGAGGTCGACGCGCTCCCGCGTCGAGACGTCAACGATCCCGTCGATGTCCTCGGCCCCGACCGGGATCAGCCGAGCGTCGGCCTCGATCCCCACGTTCCCCGGAGCGCACATGATCTCGGGCCGCCGCGGCGAGCGGGCCAGCGCGTGGACGAGCGCGTGCTCGCGCCCGCCGCCGCCGACGACGAGGACGCGGTAGGGGTCAGATCGCGCCAATGAAATCGTCGATCGGTATCGCTACAAGCGTTTCGTACTTGGCGGTGCCGCGCGAGCCGAGCTCGAGCGAGATGCGCGCCATCGTCTTCTCGTCGGGGGCTTCGACGACGTTCACGAAGTCGAACTGCCCGAGCGTCGCCCACTGTGCCTTCACGGTGGCGCCGAGCTGCTCGACTTCGCGATTGACCTCTTTAATCCGGGACGGGTTGTTCTTGATCGTCTGAACGCCTTCAGGGCTGAGCGTCGAAAGCATGATGTAGGTCGGCACGCTGCCTCCTTGGTTGTCTGGAAGGACTTGTATCCAATGTCGAGGCCGGAAGGCGCGCAGGTGACTGGTTCCAGGTGATCGCAAGGTGGCGGGTTCGTCCCAGAGGAGCCTCGGACCCGAATTGACGTGCTCAGCACGACATTTGATGCGCAGGCAGCGGACCTTGCCGACTTGCGCACGATAATCACGCGCTATGCGGCAAGGCCAAGCGAGAGCTGCTCCGCTGCCGCGTTATGCACGTGATTCAGGGGCGTGAGCTCCGCGGGGCGCCTGCCAAGCGCGGCCTGGTATTCGGGTGCTTGCCATTCATGACGGGGCGCCGGCGTCCCCGGCGCCCCGTTCAAATTAGCCGTTAGGCGGCCGCCGCGACGGCCTCGGCGCGCTCGAGCACGAGCTCGCCACCGGCGTTGTCGACTCTGACCGTGTCGCCGGTCGTGAACCGGCCCTCGAGGATCGCGAGTGCGAGCGGGTCTACCAGACGCTTCTGGATCACCCGCTTCAAGGGCCGTGCGCCGTACGTCGGGTCGTAGCCGAGATTGCCGAGCAGCGTCCGCGCGTCGTCGGTCAGTTCAACCTCGATCCCGCGCTCGCGCACCCGGCTGATCAGCCGCGCGACCTGGAGATCGACGATCTCGCCGATCTGGTCGCGGCTCAATGAGTGGAACTCGACGATGTCGTCGAGGCGGTTGACGAACTCGGGCCTGAAGTGGGCCTCGACGCCAGCCCGGCCGCCCGGGATGTTCGAGGTCATGATCAGCACCGTGTTCTTGAACGACACGGTCCGGCCCTGGCCGTCGGTCAGGCGCCCGTCGTCCATCACCTGGAGCAGAGCGTTGAAGACGTCGGGGTGGGCCTTCTCGATCTCGTCGAGCAGCACCACACTGTATGGCCGCCGGCGGACCGCCTCGGTCAGCTGACCGCCCTCGTCGTAGCCGACGTATCCGGGGGGCGCACCGACGAGCCTCGACACGGAGTGCTTCTCCATGTACTCGGACATGTCGATCCGGACCATCGCGTCCTGGCTGTCGAACATGAACTCGGCGAGCGCGCGGGCCAGCTCGGTCTTGCCGACGCCCGTCGGCCCGATGAACAGGAATGTGCCGATCGGCCGGTCGGGGTCCTGAAGGCCGGCGCGTGAGCGCCGGAGCGCGTTCGAGACCGCCTCGACCGGCTCGTCCTGGCCGATCACCCGCTGGTGCAGGCGCTCCTCCATGTGCACGAGCTTCTCGATCTCGCCCTCCATCAGCCGGCTGACCGGGATCCCCGTCCACTTGGCCACGACCTCGGCGACGTCGTCGGCGTCGACCACGTCCTTTAGGAACCGTGGCGCCTCGCCGGCGATCTCGTGCTCGGCCGTCTCCGCGGCCGCGATCTGCTTCTCGAGCTCGGGAATCGTCCCGTACTGGAGCTCGGCCGCGCGGCCCAGGTCGGCTTCGCGCTGAGCCTTCTCCAGCTCGATCCTGGCCTGCTCGAGCTTCTCCTGAAGATCGGCCACGGCACCGACGGACTCCTTCTCGCGCTGCCACTCGGCGTGCATCGCATCGGAGCGCTCGCGCTCCTCGGCCAACGCTCGCTCGAGCTGCTCGCGCCGCGCCGCCGTGCCGGGATCATCGTCCTCACCCAGCGACTGGAGCTCAATCTCGAGCTGCATGATGTGCCGGTCGACCTCGTCGATCTCGGTCGGCTTGGAATCGATCTCCATCCGGATCCGCGACGCGGCCTCGTCGACTAGGTCGATCGCCTTGTCGGGCAGGAACCGGTCGGCGATGTAGCGCTGGCTCAGCGTCGCCGCCGCCACCAGCGCGGAGTCCTGGATGCGGATCTTGTGGTGGACCTGGTAGCGCTCCTTGAGCCCGCGGAGGATCGCGATTGTGTCCTCGACGCTCGGCTCGCCCACGTATACGGGCTGGAAGCGGCGCTCGAGCGCCGGGTCTTTCTCGATGTGCTTGCGGTACTCGTCGAGCGTGGTCGCGCCGACCGCGCGCAGTTCGCCTCGCGCAAGCATCGGCTTGAGCATGTTGCCGGCGTCCATCGCGCCCTCGGCGGCGCCGGCGCCGACGATCGTGTGGAGCTCGTCGATGAACACGATGATCTGGCCCTTGGCGTCGGCGATCTCCTTGAGCACGGCCTTCAGCCGGTCCTCGAATTCGCCGCGGTACTTGGACCCGGCGACCATCGCGCTCAGGTCAAGGGCGACGAGACGCCGGTCCTTCAACGACTCCGGGACATCCCCCGAGACAATTCTTTGTGCCAGGCCCTCGACGATCGCGGTCTTGCCGACGCCGGGCTCGCCGATCAGCACCGGGTTGTTCTTGGTGCGCCGGCTGAGGACCTGGACGACACGGCGGATCTCGTCGTCGCGGCCGATGACCGGGTCGAGCTTGCCCTGGGCGGCGGCCTCGGTCAGGTCGCGGCCGTAGCGCTCGAGCGCCCGGTACTTCTCCTCGGGGTTCTCGTCTGTGACGCGATGGCTGCCGCGGACCTCGCTCAGCGCCTTGAGGAGCTGCTCGTGATTCGCGCCGTTGCTACGGAGCGCGTCGCCGGCCTTGCCGCGATGCTGCGCGATCGCGAGCAGCAGATGCTCGGTCGAGACGTACTCGTCGCTCAGCTCGCGCATCTCGGTCTCGGCGTCACGCAGAATCTGGACGAGCTCGCTCGAGCCGCCGGCGGGCTCGGGTGACGCCGCGCCCTGGATCTTCGGGAGCGCGTCGAGCGCCTGGCCGACGTCCTGGCGGACCGTCGCCGGCGGGACGCCGAGCTTCTGCAGCACGGGCGCGACGATGCCGCCGTCCTGCTCCAGCATCACTGCGAGCAGGTGCTCGGGCATCGTCTGCGGGTTGTGGCGCTCGTCGGCCAGCCGCTGGGCGGCCTGCAGCGCCTCCTGGGACTTGATCGTAAAGCGGTCTGGTTGCATAGGCGTATCTCGGTTTCGGGTTCGATCTCGAAAATCTAAGTCAGTGTGACTTAGATTATGACAGGGTTCGAGCCGCTTCTCAAGGGGTTGTGCCGCCCGTCGTGGACGCGCCGGTGCTCGTCGTGGGCGGGCTCGTACTCGTGGTCGGAGAGCTCGCGGTGGTGCTGCCGGGCGAGGCCGTGGACCTGCTCGTCGAGCTTGCGGTCGACTTCGAGGTCGACTTCGGTGGGGTCGACGTCGTGGGGTGATGGGTCGGGGGCGGCGGGCTGGTGATCGTCTGCGAGCTCGTGTGTGAGCCGGCGTCCGAGGCCGCCGAGTTATTTGCGGTCGAGCTCGGCGTTCCGCCGGACCCGCCGCCGGTCAGCGCGACCGCCACCGCGCCGCCGAGGAGCGCCGCCGCGATCACGAACACCGTGATCCAGAAGCCTCTCGCGCTTCCCCGCTTCTTCGGGGGCGGGGACGGCTTGGTGGTTCGCGGCCGGTCCACTGGAGGCGTCCGGTCCGGCGGCCGCGGTGCCAACGGCGCGCCCACCGCGGCCGGCTCGGCCGTTTCCCCCGCGGCGGCCTCGCGCGGCTCGAGCGGGACCGTGGCCGGCGTCGGCGCGATCGCGGCGGCCATCGCCACAGTTGTCAGCGCATCGCTCGCGTCCTCTGGGTCGGCGATCGCGCGGACCAACCGGTCGCGCACCTCGGCGGCGGTCTGTGGCCGGTCCTTCGGCTGCTTGGCCAGCATCTGCATGACCAGGTCTCCAAGCTCCGGCGGGATCGCGGGGTTGCGCTCGCGCGCCGGCTTGGGCGCGACCCGCACGTGCTGGTGCAGCACTGCCGCCGACACATCGGCCATGAACGGCGGCTCGCCGGTGAGCATCTCGTACAGCACGCATCCCAGCGAGTAGATGTCCGAGCGCGCATCCACCGGCTGTCCGAGCGCCTGTTCGGGAGACATGTATGCGGAGGTGCCGAGTACGGTCGCAGTCTGCGTGAGCGTGTGGCTGTCGAGCGCCCGCGCGATCCCGAAGTCGAGCACTTTCACCGACCCGGTCGGGGTGACCATGATGTTGCCGGGTTTGACGTCGCGGTGGATGATCCCGGCGGCGTGTGCCGCGCTCAGCGCGTCGGCGATCTGCGCGGCGATGTCCGCTGCCCGGTCGGGCTCCAACGGCTTGTGCTTTCGCTCGGTCAGGATCTCCGCGAGGCTCTGCCCCGGCACGTACTCCATCACGATGAACCGCGTCGGCCCGTCCGCGCCGGCGTCGTAGACGGTCACCACCGCGGGATTGCCGATCGCCGCGGCGGCCTGCGCCTCGCGCGTGAACCGGGCGAGATAGATCGGGCTCTGCTCCACGAGCGGGTCGAGCGCGACCTTGACCGCGACGGTGCGATCGAGCTCGAGGTCGGTCCCGCGGTAGACGGTGCTCATGCCGCCGCGGCCGATCACCTCGTCGAGGCGATAGCGGCCGGCCAGCGTGCGCGGTTCGCCCGCCGAAGTCACGTCGACGGGCGCTGCACGTGGAGCGAGAACCGCTTCACGTCCGCGTTGCGGACGATCGCCCCGCCCTTCTCGTAGGGCACAATCTCGGCCCGCAGCTCGCGTCGCAGCTGCTCGAGCCGTTCCACTTCGGTCTTCAGCTCGCCGGCGCGCTTCTCGAGCCCTCTGACCTTGCGCTCCATCGCCTGGAGCTGCTGCTCGAGCTCGAGCACGCGCTCGACCCCGGCGAGGTTCATGCCAAGCTCGGCGGTCATCTCCTGGATGCGGCGCAGCCGCTCGACGTCCTTATGGGAATAAAGCCTCGTGCCCTTCGGCGATCGCTTGGGTTCGATCAGCCCGCGAGCCTCGTACATCCGCAGCGTTTGGGGGTGCATCTCGGCGAGCTCGGCGGCCACCGAGATCATGAACACGCCGCGCTCGGAGGACACCTCGACCTTGGCGGAGGTACGGATACGCCGGGCGGCCATCAGCCCTTACCTCCCGCTCCCGCCTGCCTGAACAGGTCTGCCCGTGGGTTTCCGTTCATGACCTGCGAGAGGCGGTCGATCGCCTCGTCCTGCTCGGGCGAGAGCGAGTCCGGAACGTCGATCACGAACCGGTAGCGGATATCGCCCTTCGTCTTGCCACCGGGCTTTGGAGGACCTTCGCCGCGCAGACGCTGGACGGTGCCGCTCTTGGTTCCGGCTGGAACGCGCAGGCGCTTGGTGCCGTTCAGGGTGGGAACTTCGACGATTGCGCCGCGGACCGCCTCGGGGATCGTCAGCGGCACCTCGACCTCGAGGTTCTCGCCTACGGTCTTGAATACCGGCGACTCCTGAACGCGCGTGATGACGTAGAGATCGCCGGGATCGCCGCCGCGGAGGCCGGCCTCGCCCTTGCCGGCGAGACGGATCCGGCTCCCGTCGTGGACGCCCGCGGGGATGTTGACGCGCAGCTTGCGGATGCTCCGCTGCGCGCCGGTGCCGGCGCACGTCGGGCATGGATCCTCGATCACCGTTCCGGCGCCACCACAGTTCGAGCACGGCTGAGAGATCGAGAAGATCCCCTGGCTCTGGGACTCGATCCCGCGCCCCTCGCACACCGGGCACACCTTCGGAGTCGTTCCGGGCTTCGCGCCGGTGCCGTGACAGGTCGGGCATGACTGAGAGGTCGGCACCGACAGCGGCACCTGGGCGCCGTGGACAGCCTGGTCGAAACTCAGCGACACCTCGGTCTCGAGGTCGCGGCCCTGGTGCTGTGCGGCCCGGCCGCCCCTGGCGCCGCTGCCGGTGCGGCCGCGCGCGCCGCCGGTGCGGCCTGCGGTTCCGGCTCCAGCGCCCCCGCCGAACAGGTTCGAGAGGATGTCGCTGAACCCGCCGCCGAACGCGCTCGGGTCGAAGTTGCCGCTCGTGAATCCGCCCAGCGGACCCTGACCCCGGTCGTAGGCCTTCCGCTTCTCGGGGTCGGACAGGACGTCATGCGCCTGGGAGATCTCCTTGAACTTCTCCTCGGCCTGCTTGTTGCCGGGGTTCCGGTCAGGGTGGTACTGGCGCGCCAGCTTGCGGTACGCCTTCTTGATCTCCTCGTCGGAGGCGCCCTTGCCTACACCGAGCGTCTTGTAGTAGTCGGTTCTGCCCGCCATGGCTGTTCAGCCTACGGTTACGCCGCGACGACCACGCGAGCGGGCCGGATCACGACGTCGCCCAGACGGTACCCACGCTGGTACACCTCGACGACCGTTCCCGACTCGGCGCCCTCGACGGGCATCTGCGCGATCGCCTCGTGCAGCTGCGGGTCGAACCGCTCGCCCTGGGGCGAGAAGGGCTCGATGCCCGCACGGGCGAGCGCGGCGATCACGTCGTCGTGGACGAGCTTGATGCCCGACACGAGCGTGGCGGTGCCGTTGTCATGTGGTGCTCCGTCCGAGGATGCGGCGCCGGCCGCCTCGAGCGCCCGGTCGAGGTTGTCGACCGCGGGCAGGAGCTCCTTCGCGAGCTTCGCGATGCCTCGCTCCTGGGCGGCCGCCGCCTCGCGCGTGGCGCGCCTGCGGTAGTTCTCGAAGTCCGCCTTGGTCCGCTGCGCGAGCTCGAGATACTCGTCGGCCTTCTCGGCCCTGGCGGCGAGCTCCTCGAGGTCGTGCTCGAGCTGACGCTCGTGGTCGGTCTCGGGGGCGTCCTGCACCTGGTCGCTCATGACTGCCGCAGGCCCGTCGGGCGCATGACCCTCGGGCTCGCCGGCAGGCGCCGACGGCTGGGGGGCGCCGTGCGGCGCCCCCTCCTCAGCTGCCACGCGGACCCGGCGGAGGGCCTCCGCGATGTTCGGGTCGCGCGTCATTACTTCTCATCCACAACTTCGGCGTCGACGACATCCTCCTCGGCGCCGGCGCCGTTGGTCTCCGCACCGGCACCGTTGGCGCCGCCGTCAGGCGAGCTGGCCGCGGCCTGCTCCTGGGCGCGCTGGTACATCGCCTCGGAGACCTTGTGGAACGCGGTGTGGAGCGTCTCGGTCTTGGCGTTGATCTCGGCCGCATCCTCGCTCGTGAGCGAATCGCGGACCGCCTTGATCGCCGCCTCGATCTCGTCCTTGGAGCTCGAGTCGACCGCGTCACCGAGGTCCCTCAGCTGGCGATCTGCCTGGTAAGCGGCATTCTCGCCGTTATTCCGGGCCTCGGCGAGCTCGCGCTGCCGACGGTCATCCTCGGCGTGCGACTCGGCGTCGGTCACCATCCGCTTGATCTCCTCGTCGGACAGACCGGAGCCGGACCGGATCTCGATCTTCTGCTCCTTGCCGGTTCCGAGGTCCTTGGCGGACACGTTGAGGATCCCGTTGGCGTCGATGTCGAACGCGACCTCGATCTGCGGGATGCCCCGCGGCGCCGGCGGGATGCCGGTCAGCTGGAACTTGCCGAGCGACTTGTTGTAGGTCGCCATCTCGCGCTCGCCCTGTAGAACATGGATCTCGACGCTCGGCTGGTTGTCCTCGGCGGTCGAGAACACCTCGCCCTTGCGGGTCGGGATCGTCGTGTTGCGCTCGATCAGCTTGGTCATGACGCCGCCCTTGGTCTCGATGCCCAGCGTCAGCGGGGTCACGTCGAGCAGTAGGACGTCCTTCACGTCGCCGGCGAGCACGCCGGCCTGGATCGCGGCGCCAACGGCGACCACCTCATCGGGGTTGACGCCCCGGTGCGGCTCCTTGCCGGTGAGCTCCTTGACCTTCTCCTGGACCGAGGGCATGCGGGTCATGCCGCCCACGAGCACGACGTGGTCGACCTTCTCGACGCCCTTGTCCTTGGCGTCGTCGAGAGCCTGGCGGACAGGCGCCACCGTGCGGTCGAGCAGGGTTGCGGTCAGCTCGTTCAGCTTCGCGCGGGTGAGGCGGGTGTCCAGGTGCTTCGGGCCGCTGGAGTCAGCGGTGATGAACGGCAGGTTGATCTGTGTCTCCTGCGTCGTCGACAGCTCGATCTTGGCCTTCTCGGCCGCCTCGTAGAGCCGCTGCAGCGCCATCGGATCGGCGCTCAGGTCGATGCCCTGCGACTTCTTGAACTCGGCCACGAGCCAGTCCACGATCGCCTTGTCGAAGTTGTCGCCACCGAGGTGGTTGTCACCGGCGGTCGCCTTGACCTCGAACACGCCGTCGCCGATCTCGAGCACGGACACGTCAAACGTGCCGCCACCGAGGTCGAAGACGAGGATCGTCTGGTCAGACTCCTTGTCGAGCCCGTACGCCAGCGAGGCCGCGGTCGGCTCGTTGATGATGCGCTTGACGTCAAGGCCCGCGATCCGGCCGGCGTCCTTGGTCGCCTGGCGCTGATCGTCGTTGAAGTACGCCGGCACGGTGATCACTGCGCTGTCAACGGTCTCGCCCAGGTACGCCTCAGCGTCCGCCTTGAGCTTGCCGAGGATCATCGCGCTGATCTCGGGCGGGCTGTACTGCTTGCCACCGGCCTCGACGCGAGCGTCGCCGTTCGGCCCGGAGACCACCTTGTAGGGCACGATCGACTCTTCCTCGCGCACCTCGGCCTCCTTGCGGCCCATGAAGCGCTTGATCGAGAAGACCGTGTTCTGCGGATTGGTGACTGCCTGGCGCTTGGCGACGGTGCCGACCAGACGTTCACCGGACTGCGTGAACGCGACGACGGACGGCGTAGTACGCCCGCCCTCCGCGTTCTCTACGACCGTCGGCTCGCCACCCTCGAGCACTGCCATGCACGAGTTGGTCGTTCCGAGGTCGATTCCGATCGTCTTTCCCATCGAGTTCTACTCCTGTTTGGTCGTCAAAATCTAAGTGTGAGAGTAGCAGATTTGGTAAGGAGCAAGGGTCTGGGCCACCCCGAACCACGATAACCAAGCACTCGACCCTCTCCCCGGAGCCGAACGCATATTCGTGCCGCTATGGCACCGATTTCCAAGCACTCGAACCGGGCGGGTCGTCGAGTGCGCGATTACCGGGGCTCCTAACTCCACGGCTCCTAACTGCACACCACGAGCGACCTGAGCCCCGACTTTCTCGCCATTCGACCCGCCTGGGCGCCCGAACGACGATTCGGTCGGCTCTGGCACGAACGACGACGCAGTCGAGCCGCGCGTCACCCGACCTTGAACGCGCTCGGGCACATCTTCTGCAGAGCGCACCCCGCGCAATCCGGATGGCGCGCGTGGCACGTCCGGCGGCCGTGGCGCAGGAGGTTCAGGTGGAACTCGAGCTCCTCGCCCGGTGGCGTCTCCAGCAGCAACGTGTCGTGCATCTCCTCGAATGGCGCTCCCGGCCGGAACAGACCGAGCCGCATTCCCACGCGACTCACGTGCGTGTCGACGGGCACATCTCGCATCCCGAGCGCGAACAGCAGCACGCACGCGGCGGTCTTGCGCCCGACCCCCGGTAACGAGGTCAGATACGTCTGCGCCTCCGGCACGCTCAACTCGGGGAGCCAATCCAGCGATAGCTCGCCGCCGGGCGCCGTGTCGGTGATCGCGGAGAGAATCGACTTGATCCGAGCCGACTTCACCTTCGAGATCCCGCCGGGGCGGATCGCCTCCTCGATCTGATCCACGGGCGCGTCGCGGACGTCCTCCCACGAAGGAAAGCGCTCGCGCAGCGCCAGGTACGCCACATCCCGGTTCCGGTCGTTGGTCGACTGCGACAGGACGGTCAGGATCAGCTCGGCGATCGGATGCCCGTGGGGCTCGGCAAGCGGGATCCCGTAAACCAGCCGCAACCGATCGCGGATCGCGCGCACGCGTCGGCGGCTCGGCCGCGTCCACGTGGTCGAGCTAGTCAAGCGCGCCCCATTGCTCGCACGCGCGCGCGGCCTGCGCCACCGCCTCGGGGAGGAACGCCGCAACCGCCGAGGGGTAGAACGCCGACGTCGCGAGCCGCGCCAGCAGCACTCCGGTCAGCACGTTCTCGGCGCCGAGGTTGCTGATCGCCGAAACGGGCACCTCGTCGACATCGAGCCGCAGCTCCCCGCGCAGGATCGCACCGCCCTCGCGAAGGGTGATCACGACCATCCGCGCGCCGGCCTTCACCAGCGCCAGCGCCGCGCGCTCGGGATCCCCCTCCCCCGTCATCAGTTCCGCGTCGCTCGCCACCACCCGGACGAGCAGCGCGCCGGGGACGCACGCGTTGGCGGCGGCCGCCGCCTCGGCCCGCGATCGCCACCGTCGCAGATCAAGAACCGGGGAGAACACGACCGGTCGCTCCAGCGAAAGCGCGAGCTCGCGCGCCCGCATGACTACCTCGGTTTCCTCCGGGCCGGCGCAAATCGCGAAAACCGCCGCCGACGCGCGGACCGCATCGTCCACTCGGTCAACCAACCCGCCGGCGAGCCACGAACCGTAGACCAAACCGCTCGGCTCGCCGTCGCGGTCCACGGATACGAGCGAGACCGGCGTCTGCCTCCCCGGGACGAGCTCGAACTGCGAGAGCCCGACCCCCTCGCGCGCAAGCCGGTCGACCAGCCAGCGGCCCCAGTCGTCGTCGCCTGCCGCGCCGGCCAAATCGACGTGAGCGCCGTATCGCGCGGCAGTCACCGCCACCGTCGCGACCGACCCGCCGAGGTGCGGCACGAACGCATCAACCTCAGGAAGGGCGCCCACCGGACGCTCGCCGACGAGATCGACGACCGGATCGCCGAGGCACAGCGTCGGCGCTCGCGGCGGCGGCTGGTCTAACCCGCTAGCGCTCACGCGCGCGGACGTTATCCTCGCCACGGGTTGCGCGTCGACGAGCACACGATCAGCCTCGACGAGTCACCCGTCTTCTACCGAAGCGCAGAGGCGCCAGGCGTGCCGATTCTGTACCTCCACGGGATCCCGACGAGCTCGGACGACTGGGTCGAGTTCCTGACCCTTACGGGTGGGATCGCCCCCGACCTGATCGGGTTTGGACGTTCCGGCAAGGGCGGCCACCTCGACTACTCGCTCGCGGGACTCACGGGCTTCCTCGAGTGGTTCCTGGCGGAAGTAGGAGTCGAAAAGATCAACCTCGTTGCCCACGACTGGGGCGCCGCCGTCGGGCTCACGCTCGCGACTCGTCATCCCGAGCGGATCGAGCGAATCGTCGTGCTGAACCCGCCACCCCTGTTCAACGGCTTCTCCTGGCCACGGGTGGCGCGACTCTGGCGCTCGGCGCTGATCGGCGAGGCCCTGATGGGATCTACCACGCGCGGCATGTTCGCGCGCGCCCTCCGGCACGGCTCCGTTCGCGAGGACGCCTGGCCGGATGCGCGCGTGAAGCAGGTGTGGGACCAGTTCGATCAGGGGACGCAGCGCGCGATCCTCCGGCTCGTCCGGTCCACGAACAGTGAGCTGCAGACGCCCGCGCCCGCGCCACCGACCCTGATCCTCTGGGGCGAGCGTGACCCGTGGTATCCGCCCGCGCTTGCCGGCGCGTACGCACAGCACCTCGCCGAATCCAGGCTCGAACTGCTGTCCGACGCCGGACACTGGCCGTGGCTCGACCGTGACGACCTAGTCGAGCGCGTGGCAAATTTCCTCCAGGAGCAGTAGTGCCGGTCCGCGTCAGCCCCGAGACACGCCCCCACCCGGAGGCACCAGCGCCCGCACGCGATGACGACGCAAGCGCGCGACGGGTCAAGCGCATCCTGCCCACCCTTACCTCCGCGGCGATCGCGCTCGCGTACGTGCTGATCGCGCCGCGCAGCGAGGACCTGGCCGCGCACCTCCTGCGCGCCAAGCTGTTCACCGCCGAGGGCTGGTTCGGGATCTGGAACAACTGGTGGTACGGCGGCCAGAACCTGCCTGGCTACAGCGTGCTTTTCCCGCCGGCCGCCGCCCTGACCACGCCGCAGCTCGCGGCCGCGATCGCATGTCCCGCGAGCACGGCGCTGTTCGACTCGCTCGCCCGCCGCCGCTATGGCGACGACGCCTGGCTGGGTTCGCTGTGGTTCGGCATAGGCACCGCCACGATGCTGTTCAGCGGGCGACTCACGTTCGCGTTCGGGCTCCTCCCCGCGGTCGGCACCGCGCTAGCGCTCCAGCGCCGCCGCCTGGGGGTCGCCGTGGTGCTCGCCATCGTCACCGCGCTCGCAAGCCCCGTCGATGCCCTATTCGCCGCGCTTGCCGGCGCCGTTTACGCCGTCTCGGAATACCTGAGAACCCGAAATAACACGGCTGCGCTCCCCGGAATCGCGGTGGCCGCCGGGGCGCTCGTGCCTGTCCTCGCGCTCGCGGTGATGTTCCCCGAGGGTGGCACCGAGCCGTTCGCATTCTCGGCGCTGTGGCCGATCGTGCTGATCTCGGTCGCGGCGCTGCTGTTGGTCCCGAAGCGCGACCTGGCGCTTCGGGCCGGGATCGCCCTGTACGCGCTCGGGTGCATCGCCGCCTATGCGGTGGCGACTCCCGTCGGTGGGAACGCCGCCCGGCTCGCCCCGCTCGTCGCCGGTCCGATCGTGGCCCTTCTCTACTGGCCGCGGCCACGCCCACGGCGGGCGATCGCGGTGCTCGCGATAGCGGCGCTGCCGCTTCTCTACCTCCAGTTGCAGGCGCCCGTCCGCGACGTCAGAACGGCCGACGAAAACGGCGAGGTCACGACCGCCTACTTCCAGCCGCTCATCAACTACCTCGCCCGGCAGAGCGGTCCGCCGTTCCGGATCGAGATCCCGTTCACGCTGTTCCACTGGGAGGCGTACGTGATGGCGCCGAGGTTCCCTCTGGCTCGCGGCTGGGAACGCCAGCTCGACGCCAACTACAACCAGCTGTTCTACGACGGAAACCTGACGCCGGCGCGCTACGAGGCCTGGCTACACGAGCTCGCGGTCCGGTTCGTCGCCGTGCCCGACGCCGAGCTCGACTACTCGGCCAAGGCGGAGGTCGCGCTGATCGACCACGGCCTGCCATACCTCCGCATGGTGCTGCGTACTCGCCACTGGCGCGTGTACGAACTCGAAAACCCGGCGCCGATCGCCCAAGGCCCCGCGACCCTGGAGAGGCTTGGCCCGAACGAGCTCCAGCTCCGGGCCAGCCACACCGGGAATGCGTTCATCCGGGTCAGGTGGAGCCCTTATTGGGCGGTCACCCGCGGCGACGGATGCGTGGCCCCGAACGACGGCTTTACCGAGCTCATCATCAGGCGACCCGGACCCATGGAAATCGGCATCCGGTTCTCGCTCGCGCGCGTCGGCGCGCACTCCGCGCGGTGCGGCTGAACCAGCCGAGCATCGCATCTCGCTAGGATGAGTTACCGATATGGGGCGTGGCCTCCGGTTCATAGAGGCGCGGCTCTTACCGCGTGGATGGCTGGATCTGATTCGTCAGATCCTGCTGTTTGTAGGTGCTCTCATCGTGTACGACCTCGTCAGGGGGCTCGTGTCGGACGGCAGTCCGTACAAGCCGTTCGGCGATGCGATGCGGATCATCGACGTCGAGCGCACCCTCCACGTGTTCATCGAGCCGAGCGTCCAAGCGTGGGCGATGAACGAGCACTGGCTGATGGACGGCCTCGACTGGATCTACCTGAACGGCCACTTCGGCGTCACGCTCGCGGTGCTCGCGTTCATCTACGCGCGCCGGAACGACTCGTTCTACTTCGTGCGCAACATGTTCATGATCGCGATGGCGCTGGCGGTAATCGGGTACTGGCTGTACCCGACTGCGCCGCCCCGGCTGATGCCCGAATGGGGCTTCACCGACGCGATCTCACAATTCGTGACCGGCGGCCGCGGCTCGATCGACTTCGGACCGACCAAGGCATTCGTGAACTTCTACGCGGCCGTCCCCTCGATGCACGTCTGCTTCGCCGTGATGATCGGCGGGTCGATGTGCCGGTTGACGTCCTGGCGTCCCGGCAAGATCATGTGGGCGCTGTACCCATTGCTGATCACGTTCGTGGTCGTCGCTACCGCCAACCACTTCCTCACCGATGTATTCCTCGGGGCCCTTACCGCCGGGGCCGCCGCGCTGCTGGCGCAGCGGCTGCTGGCCCGGGCGAGGCCGGACGTTTGGGCGTTCAGCCCGACCCCATCGACCGCCTGACGATGCCCGAGCAGACTCAGCGCCCCCGGGCGCCACGCAACGGTGCCGCGCGCCGGAACCGGCCGCCGCGGACGGGACCGACGACGCAGGAGATGATGCGCAACCGGCTGATCGAGTCGCGGCTCACCCCGAACGCGATCTCGCTAACCGGTTTCGCCCTGAACCTCGCCGCCGCCGGGCTGATCGTCGGGCGCATGTTCTTCCTGGCGGGGATCGCTTTCATCATCGGGTCGATCATGGACACGCTGGACGGGCGCTACTCGCGGATGTCCGGCAAGGGCACCCCGTTCGGTGCGTTCCTCGACTCGACGCTCGACCGGCTCGAGGAAGGGATCGTGTTGATCGCGGTCGGCGCGTACTTCGCGTCTCAGCACAACCAGGTGGCTGCCGCCGCAACCGTCGCCGCGGTGCTCGGGTCGCTCATGGTTTCCTACACCCGCGCGCGCGCCGAGGCCCTCGGAGTCGAGTGCAAGGTCGGACTCGCCACGCGGCCGGTTCGCGTCGTGATCCTCTCGATCGGCCTGATCTTCGCCAAGGGCGCGTCGATCGGCCATTTCGAACTGCTCGCGCCGGCGGTATACGTGCTGGCCGGCCTGACCGTGCTGACGACCCTCCAGCGCATCTTCCACGTGCGCCGGCAACTCAAGGCCCTGGCCCAGCAGCCGGTGTAACGAACGCGATCGCGCGGAATACCTGTAGTGGCCGCGGGACCCTCGAGAAAGGCAACTCACACGTGAGCACCACCAATGGTTCAACCAACGGCGCTGCGCGCTACCAGGAAGGCAAGGTGCGCGTGGCGATTATCGGCGTCGGTAACTGCGCGAGCTCGTTCGTGCAGGGCGTCCACTACTACCGGAATGCTGACCCGGCGCAGTCGGTGCCGGGACTCATGCACGTCGACCTCGGCGGTTACCACGTCCGTGACATCGAGTTCAGCGCTGCTTTCGATATCGACGCCGACAAGGTCGGCAAGGACCTGTCCGAGGCGATCTTCGCCGGTCAGAACAACACGTTGAACTTCGCCGGCAAGGTCCCGTCGCTGGGGATCCCGGTAAACCGCGGCATGACCCATGACGGCCTCGGCAAATACCTCAAGCAGAAGATCACCAAGGCTCCCGGGCCCACCGCCGACATCGTCGACATTCTCAGGGAGACCCACACCGACGTCGTCGTCTCCTACCTTCCTGTCGGCTCCGAGGACGCCACCAAGTGGTACGTGGAGCAGATCCTCGACGCCGGCTGCGGGTTCGTGAACTGCATCCCGGTGTTCATCGCTCGCGAGGAGTACTGGAACAAGCGCTTCAAGAAGGCCGGCCTACCGATCGTCGGCGACGACATCAAGTCTCAGGTCGGCGCGACGATCGTCCACCGCGCGCTGGCCCGCCTGTTCCACGAGCGCGGCGTGCAGCTGCAGCACACCTCGCAGCTGAACGTCGGCGGCAACATGGACTTCTACAACATGCTCGAGCGCGAGCGCCTCGAGTCCAAGAAGATCTCGAAGACCAACGCGGTCACCTCGATCATGGGCCGCCAGCTTCCCGCCGACGACGTGCACGTCGGCCCCTCGGACTACGTGCCGTGGCTCACCGACCGCAAATGGGCGCACATCCGGCTCGAGGGCAGCGCGTTCGGCGACGTGCCGCTGAACCTGGAGCTCAAGCTCGAGGTGTGGGACTCGCCAAACTCGGCCGGGATCGTGATCGACGCCGTCCGGTGCTGCAAGCTCGCGCTCAACGAAGGGATCTCCGGCCAGCTCGACGGCCCGAGCTCGTACCTGATGAAGTCGCCGATGAATCAGCGCCCGGACTACGAGGCGCGCGACCTCACCGATAAGTTCATCGCGAAGCACGCCCGCAAGGCTCCAGCTGCCAAGCCGGCGAAGGCCAAGACCCGCACCAGCTGACGAACCACGGCCGGGATTGCGGCCGGCGATAACGAAATAGACTGCCGCACGTGCCGAGCGAGCAGCTCGCGATCGCACAGGTGACGCCGTTCGCCTGGGAGGTCTCGAACGAGGTCAACGACTACGTCGCGCGCGTCTCGCGCGAGCTCTCCGGTCGCGGACATCGCGTACTGATCGTTGCGCCGTCCGAGTCGGCGGCGCTCGTGCGCGACAGCCGCCATGCGATCCGCAACCACGCCGACGCGCTGCTTGAACGCGCCGACGGCGAGCCGCTCGTGCTCGGAGTGGGGGAGGTGTTGCCGTTCTCACCGACGCGCCGTCGTGCCGCTTCGCTGCCGGTCGATGTCGCGCGGACGATCGAGGAGGCGCTCCTCAACCTGACGCTCGACCTCGTCCACGTGCATGAGCCGTTCGCCCCGAGCGCCTCGAGCGTGGCGCTGCGGCACTCCCGCGGCCTGAACGTCGGCAGCTTCCACGCGCCCACCGAGAGGATGCTCTCGACCCAGCTCACCGGTCCGCTCTCGCGCCTGCTGTTCGGCCGTCTCGACGCGCGCACCGCCAGCTACGCCGCTACCCGGGATCTGCTCCAGCGCTACTTCCCCGGCGACTACCGCGTGATCCTCCCGGGCGCGAGCGTCGACTGGGAGCACACAGCGCACGAGCCCGCGCAGCTGCTGTTCGTCACGGGCGAGGAGCGCGCTGCACTTCGCATCTTCCTGCGTGGCCTGAGGGCGCTTCCGGATGACGCCCCCTGGCGCGCGACGGTGTGGTCGCGCAGGCCCTACGCGGCGCCCGCGACGCTCGGCCGGACCCTGCGCGATCGGGTCGAGTTCGTCGACGCCGACCGGATGTCCGAAGGCGAGGCGCTGGCGAGGGCCGACGTCCTTGTCCTCGCCTCCGAGGGCATCAGGAGCATGCCGAGCATGCTGGTGCGCGCGCTCGCCGGCGGCCTCGTGCCCGTCGCCTCGCGCCTTCCCGCGTACGAGGAGCTGCTCGGCCAGGGCGAGTTCGGGTTCGAGTTCGAGCCGGGCGACGTGCAGACGCTCTCCAGCCACCTGAGCCGGTTGATCGCCGACCCGGCGCTTCGGAGGCGCGACCCCGCCGACGCGCGCCGGCTCCGCGTCAAGTTCGGCTGGTCGCGGGTCGCCGACGAGTACGAGGAGGTGTACGCGGGGCTGATCGCTCGCCGCCACGACACTCGGGGCAACGGCCAGGTCCGCGCCCGGCTGGCGTCGCGGCGGCTCATCGACGTCGATCTGCACATGCACACCGATCACTCCTACGACTGCGCGACCCCGGTCGAGGTGCTGCTGTCGGAGGCGCGGGCGCGCGGCCTCGGGGCGATCGCGGTAACCGACCACAACGAGATCTCCGGCGCACTCGCGGCCCGGGCCCAGGCCGACGGGATCGCCGTGATCGTCGGTGAGGAGGTGAAGACGGCCGACCAGGGCGAGGTGATCGGCCTGTTCATCGAGGACAAGATCCCGCGGGGGATGACGCTCCAGGAGACGATCGACGAGATCAAGCGCCAGGGCGGGATCGTGTACGTCCCGCACCCGTTCGACCGGCTTCATTCGGTCCCGGACTACGAGCATCTGATCGGTGTGCTCGACGATGTCGATGCGATCGAGGTGTTCAACCCGCGCGTGGCGATCAGTGAGTTCAACGACGAGGCCGTCCGGTTCGCGGCCAAGTACCGGATCCCGGCGGGCGCCGGGTCGGACGCGCACGTGCCTCAAGGGCTCGGCTCGGTCCGGATCCGGATGCGCGAGTTTGACGGCCCAGAGGAGTTCCTCGAATCGCTCAGAGACGCGGACATCGTCCGCAACCCCGCCAGTCTCCTGTATGTCCAGGCGCTGAAATTCCTGCAGACGAAGGCCCTTCCGCCCGGAGCTCGAAGGGCCTCGCGCGAGCGCCGAGTGCGCCGCGCCACCGGCCGCGACCGTCGGCACCCGAACGGCCGCGATAGCCGCAACTCCTGATGCACTCGCAAGGACAAGCCCGGGAGCCGTCCAATCGGACAGCGATGCCCGCCACCGACGACGAGATCCGCGAGAAGTACCTCGAGCGGGCGATCCGCGAGCTGAACGCCTTCTCCCGCGAGGTCCAGTCCTGCACCCACTGCCCCCGCGGTGCGCTGATGCCCGTGCTCGGGTCGGGCCATCCGCAGGCCGACATCTTCCTGGTCAAGTACTCGGCGCGGCCGTCGGAGGTCGAGGAGGGCGTGGCGTTCTACGGGCGGGCAGGCAACGCGCTGATGAAGTCTTTGAAGCGGCTCTCGATCGACCCCCTCGCGGTGTACGGGACGTTATGCGTCAAGTGCCCCGTGCCCGACCCGGCGCTGGCCGACCCGGCGTGCGTCGCCCGGCTGGTCGAGGAGATGCAGATCGTCTCGCCCAAGCTCGTCGTGGTGATGGGCCCCGACGCGCTGGCGGTCGTCAACGAGATGGACCTTCCGCTGGCGCAGGAACTCCAGCAGGCGCCGGGCCACCTTCAGCGCCTGACGCCGTCGATCGAGGCGCTGTACGTGCCGAACATCGACGACTCTCTCGACGAGGAGGGCGCCAAGCGGGAGTTCTGGGCAGCGTTCAGGGTCGTCGGCCAGTGGTGGACCGACCTTCCCCCGTATTAAGGACTGGCCGGATGCCGGTGCGTGGTAGCTGCCGGCGCGCGGAGCGGTCTCCGGGACTCCTGAAGCGGCGCGCAGGCCAAAGGCCGGATGCGGTTACCAAAGGAACGCGGTAGGCTCGCCCTCATGGACCTTGAAGAGCATTCCCTCGATCAGGTCGGCGACCGCTGCGAGGAGTGCGGCGCCAAGCTCACCAAGGCGGAGATGGAAGCCGCAATGGAGTCCGGCGGGCCGGCGCTGTGCACGGTGCACGCGGAGGAGGTCGTCTCGGTCGACGATCAAGACGAGGGGTTCGGCGAGGAGTAGGACCGCGCGGGCGGCCCGGTCCCTCAGCCGCCCATCGTCAGGATGATCTTCCCGAGCTTGCGGCCCCTGGCGAAGTGGTCATAGGCGGCGACCGCATCCTCTAGCGGGTAGGTGGATTCGATCAGGACGCGCACGGCGCCTGAATCGAGCATCGGCAGCACCGAGCGTTCCATCGCCCGCGCGGTCATCGCCTTCTCCTCGAGCGGCCGGGGGCGGAGCGTCGAGTTGTAGATCCGCGCGCGCCGCTGCATGGCAACGCCCAGGTTGACCTCGGCCTTGGCGCCGGCGCTGATCCCGATCACCATGATCCGCCCCCACAGGGCGAGCGCCTCGAGGTTTCCCGGCATGTTGGGCGCGCCCACAAGCTCGAGGATCACGTCGAACGGTCCATGCTCGACGAACCCCTCGGGCGCGATGACGTTCGCCCCCAACTTCCGGACGCTCTCCCGGTGGTCGGGGTTGCGGACGGTGGCGGTCACGCGCGCCCCGGAGGCGTGCGCGATCTGAATCGCCGCCGTGCCGACACCGCCCGCGCCGCCGTGGACGAGCAGCCGCTCGCCGGGCTGCAGCCCCGCCTGCGTGAACACGCCGTCGTGCGCGGTCGTGAAAGTCTCGGGGACGCCGCCGGCCTCGTTCCAGCTCAGGCTCTCGGGGACGGGCATCACCATCCGCTCGTGGACCACGACGAGCTCCGCCTGCCCGCCGCCCGCCACGATCCCCATGACCCGGTCTCCCGGAGAGAATCGAACCGCCCCCGAGCCACACTCGACGATCTCGCCGGCGAACTCGAGCCCCGGGATGTCGGGCGGCACGCCCGGCGGAGCCGGGTACACACCGCGACGCTGCATCATGTCCGCGCCGTTGAGGCCGGCGGCCATGACCGCGACGAGGACCTCGCCGTCACCGGGGCTCGGATCGGGATGGTCCTCGACGCTCAGGTCCTGGTCTTTGATCGTCACCGCGCGCACACTTGCTCCGCCGCGGAACCCTACCCGTGCACGACCGCCGGCACCCTGTAAAGGTAACCTTGACACGTGCCGATGTAAAGGCTACCTTGACAAGTACGGACGAGACACGTACACCCCTTCAACTCGATCGCGAGGTGATGGCGATGATGCTCTCGACGAACGTCGAGCTCGTCGCCGGCGTCCTCCGCGCCGACGGACAACCCTCCGGGCAGTTGATCCGCGCCATCGCCGCCACCCGCAGCCTCGAGACGATCGTCGACGACACGCTTCGCGCGCTGGTCGAGCAGGCGCGCGCCGCGGGCCATACGTGGGCGGAGATCGGCGAGGTCCTGCACGTGAGCCGTCAGGCCGCGTTCCAGCGCTTCGGCGGCGGCCGGCGCCCCACCGGCGACGGGGAAGCGGTCCAGACTCCGGTTGAGGATGCGGTCGAGCACGCCGAACCGGTGCTCCAGGCTTTCCTCGACGGTCGCTGGGGCGACGCGCGGGCGACGTTCGACGAGCGGATGCTTGAAGCGTGCTCGGTCGAACTGCTCGCCGACGTGCGCGAGAAGGTGCGGCGCGAGGCCGGTGAGGTTCAGGCGCTGGGCACCCCAGCCGTCTCGGTGCGCGACGGCTACACCATTGTCGACATCCCGGTCGCGCTCGAACGCGCCGACGGGGTCGGCCGCGTCGTTCTGAACGCCGATCGCCAGGTGGCCGGCTTCTTCATCCGCCCGAAGGAGGCAGTCTCGTGAACCGCCCGCCCCGGCTGTCGCCGCCCCGACTGGTGGCCGGCCTCGTCCTGCCGCTCGTGGCCTACGTGGTAATCCGCGCCGTCATCGGCTCGGCGACCGGGGCGCTCGCGATCACCGAGGCGGTTGGGGCGACCTGGCTGTTCGTCGTGGCGGTCGTCCGCCGCCGGGTCGACCCGATCGCCGTCGTGTCGGCCATCACCGTTGCGATCGCGTTGGCGGCCTACGCCCTCACGGGAGGTGACGCACTCGCGCTCAAGCTCCGGCGCGGCGCGGTCACCGGCACGGTCGGGATAGCTGCGCTCGCTTCGATCGCGCTCGGCCGTCCGCTGCTCGTGCTCGTCTGTGAGCACGTCGCGAAGGTGAACCCGGAACGCAGACCTGAGATCGCGGCCAGGCTGGCGGACCCGGCGCGGCGGCGCGCGCTGGTGGTCCTCACGGCGATCATCGGGTCGACCCTCGCCGTCGACGGCGCCAGCCAGATCGCGCTTGCCCTGACCGTCCCGACGCGCATGTTCGTCGCCGACTCGACCGCGGCGAGGATCGCGGTGTTGGGCACCGGCCTGGTCGTCGCGGCCTCGGTTCTCCGCCAGCGACCGCGTCGCTCACGGGCGACCTAGGAGAGGACCGTGACGAGCGTCCCTAGGGTCAGGTAACCCCAGGCCTGCTCGGCGGCGGCGTAGGGAAGCTCGATGCACCCGAGGCTCTGCGGCGACCCGTACGAGGCTCGCGGGATGTAGCGGACGGCGTCGCCCCCGTTGAAGTAGGCGACCCACTGGACGAAGTCGGCGTACTCAGATCCGTCCGGGTTCGTTTCTGCACCTGGAACGAGACCGTCACGGCCCTTCGCAATACCGCGCCGTCTGCGGCCGTGAGCGCGCGCCGGACTGTGACTTGGACTAGCCTGGGTACCGATCGTGCTGAGATCGGGGCGAGCGGCGCGGAGAACCGCAGCGTGATCGCCGCATCGCCGAAATTACCCCTGCGGCCGTACTACACGCCTCCGGCGCAGGGGAGCGGTGGCTCACTCCGGAGGCCTGCGTGCCTTGAGAACGGTCGTGGCTGGCGGCGAGCGATCGAGCAGCGCCACACACTCGATGTGCGGCGTCTGCGGGAACATGTCGACCGCCCGCACCCGGCGCAACGTGTAACCGCCGTCGCTGACGAGCTGCGCGGCGTTCGGCGCGAGCGTCGTCGGGTTGCAGGACACGTAGACGATCCGGCGAGGCGCGGCCTCGATCACGCGGCGCACGACCTTCTGCGACAGCCCCGACCGTGGCGGGTCGACGACGAGCACGTCGGGCCGCCCCGCCCGATCCACGAGTTCCCGGAGCGCCAGACGCACGTCGCCGGCGAAGAACCGGGCGTTGTCGACTTCGTTCAGCGTGGCGTTCGAGATCGCGTCCGCGATCGCCTCCTCGACCAGTTCGAGGCCCCACACCTCGCCGGCGCGGGGCGCCATCAGCAGCCCGATCGTGCCGATTCCGCAGTACAGGTCGTACACCCGGTCCGAGCCCGTAGGCGCGGCGTACTCGATCGCGAGGCCGTAGAGCCGCTCGGCCATCTCGGTGTTGGTCTGGAAGAACGCGTTCGGAGAGATACGCACCCGCATGCCGCCGATCTCCTCCTCGAGCCGGTCGCTGCCCGCGATCAGTTCGGTATCACCGCCCTGCGTGGTCTCGGCGACGCTGTCGAGCCGGGTCCACAACAGCCCGCCGACCGGCTCGACCGCCCGCGCGAGGGCCTCGGACTCGAGTCGCCCTGGGCTTGTCACCAACCGCACCTGAAGCTCGCCGCCGCGCCGGCTCTCGCGGACCACGAGGTTCCGCAAGAAGCCCTCTCCGCTGCGGCGATCAAACGCGCTCAGCCCCTGCGAGCGGCACCACGACAGGACACGCTCCCGCGCCGCGTTGCCGGCTTCCGAGGCGAGCAGGCAGTCGGTCACCTCGACGATCTCGTCCCAGCGTCCGGGAACATGAAAACCGCACACGAGCCGGCCGTCGGGATCGGTCCCGAACGAGTACTCGAGCTTGTTCCGGTAGCGCCACTGCTCGACGGCCTCGACGATCGGCTCGAGCTCGAACCCGTCGAGGCGCCCGATCCGGCGCAGCGCATCGTCGACCTGCGCCTGCTTGGTCTCGAGCTGGCGCTCGTACGGGAGCACCTGCCACGGCGCCCCCGGGTGCGGCGCCCGCGGCGGCACGCGATCCGGACTGGGCTCGAGCACCTCGATCGCCCGCGCCTCCGCATAGGCACGCTTGGACTTGCCGACCACCGCCCGCACCCGGTCGCCGGGAACCGCGTCGGCTACGAACACGACGTAGCCGTCGAGGCGCGCGACGCCGGCGCCTCCGAACGCGAGCGAGTCGATGCTCAGCTCCAGTTCGTCGCCGCGGCTCGGGCGGGTTCGGGTGGCGCCTGGCGCAGAGTCCACGCCTCTAGCATGGCAGCCGCATGGATCTCGACGCCTACAGGCACACCTCGGAGAGCTTCATCACCGAGCTGATGCGCGAGTACTACCGCCACTACGCGGGGTTGAAGGACGAGTTCGAGATCGAGGCGATCTACGCGGCGCATGAGGGCCTGTTCACGCGGGACGCGGTCCACGCGCTCCGAGACCTCGACGGCCGGGCCATCGGAGGCGGCGACGAGCAGCGACGCGCACGTATGCTGCTCGACTTCGCGGTCGAGGGGTACGTCGGCGCTGCCGCCAAGGCGGTCGACGAGGAGCTTGCCCGCGCCGAGTCGGCCCTCACGATCGAGGTCGGGGAAGAGCGAATCGGATTTCGCGAGGCGCCGGTCGTGCAGGCCAACGAGGCCGATCCAGGCCGGCGAGCCGAGATCGAGCGAGCGTTGCTCGCCGCCACCAAGAACGGGCTCGGAGACCTCCACCGGGAGCGGCTCGAACGCCAGCACGCGTGCGCAACCGAGCTCGGCTGGGACAGCTACGCGGACATGTGCGCTCACTGCAAGAACATCGACCTGAACGCGCTGTCCGGGCAAACCGCCGCGTTCGCGAGGGCGAGCGCGAGGCGCTACCCCGAGGTGCTCGAGCCCGAGCTCCGCCGCACCCTGGGCATCGGCTTCACCCAGCTCCGCCGCGCCGACCTGCCCCGCTTCTTCCGGGCGCCCGAGGACGACCGCCACTTCGCCAGCGAAAGGTTGACCGAGAGCTTCATCGAGACGATGCGCGGCCTCGGGATCGACGTATCCGCCCAAGTCGGCGTGACCTTCGACATCGAGTCGCGTCGAGGCAAGTCGCCGCGGGCGTTCTGCGCGCCGGTCCGTGTGCCGGGCGAGGTGTATCTCGTCGTGGCCCCGGTCGGGGGACGCGACGACTACGCGACGCTGTTTCACGAGGGAGGCCACACCGAGCACGCCGCGAGCACCGATCCGGCGCTGCCGTTCGAATTTCGCCGGCTCGGCGACAACTCGATCAGCGAGACCTACGCGTTTTTGATGCAGCACCTGGTCGAGGATCCCGAGTGGCTCTCGCGACGGCTCGGGGTGGAGGATCCGTCAGAGCTCGTCGCGCACGCGAGGGCTCAGCGACTCGTCTACCTGCGCCGCTACGCCGGCAAGATCGCCTACGAGCTCGAACTCCACGGCGCCGGTGGCGCCGACTTCGTGGGGCTGGCGGACCGCTACTCGGAGGTGCTCGGCGCCGCGCTCGGAATCGAGTGGCCGACCGAGACCTTCCTGTCCGACGTCGACGAGGGCTTCTACTGCGCGTGCTACCTGCGGGCCTGGGCGCTCGAGACCCACCTGCGCTCGCATCTTCGCCAGCGGTTCGGCGCGGCATGGTTCGATTCGCCCGAAGCGGGAGCGGTGCTGGCGGCCCTGTGGCGCGAGGGCCAGCGGCTCGACGCGGAGGAGCTGCTCGAGGAGCTGACCGGTGAACGCCTCGACTTCGGCGTCGTGCTCGCGGACCTCGGGCTGACCAATTAGGACGGCGCGGTCTCGATCGCCGACCGGATCGTCGCCGGGTCGGCGTCGAGCTGCAATAGGATGCGCGATGCGGCGCCGGCCGGGTCCCGCGTCAGCGCGAGCAGGATGTGCTCGGTGCCGACCCGCTCGGATCCGAGCACGGACGCCTCTCGCGACGCGCGCTCGATGGCATCGTTTGCCGTACCGGTGAAGGGCAACTCGCCGGCGACGTCGTCGACGCCGGTCCCCATCATCCGGACCACCGCCATCCGGACCCGGCCGTGGGTCACCTCGAGCGACGAGAGCGCGTTTGCCGCCACGCTGTCCGGCACGGACAACAACCCGAGCAGGACGTGTTCGGTACCGATGTAGCTGTGGTGGAGGTCGCGCGCCTCCTCGTGAGCGAGGCGCAGCGCCTCGCGCGCCTCCTCGCTAACGGGGAGCAAGCGCCTTGTCGATTGCCTCGAGCACGGACTTCCGGTTCGCGTGTCGCCGCTCGTACTCGCGGACCTTGCGGAGCTCCGCGGGCGCGAGACCCTCCAGACGCACCTGAACCTGAGCAGCGGTCAGATTGTCGTAGCCGAGGATCGGGAACGTCTGGCCGACGCCGACCGACCGCCGGGCCCGGTCGGCACTGCGGACGATCAGGTCGATCGACTCGCTCCAGCGGGACCCCCGGCTCGCCGGAGCGAGTTGCTGGCGGCCAAACCCGATCACTCGCTCGATGTCTGAGAGCAGCTGGTCGGTCTGCTGGCGCCCCCGGCTGATCAGCTGCGCGGCGAGCTCATTGGCGTCCGAGCGAGTCACGCGGCCGCGTTCGGCGGCGTCGTCAAGGACCTCCTGGATCCGCTCGGTTGTGAGCACCACGAGTCCGAGCGGCTTCAGGACCCCGTTCGTCACCTGCTCGGCAAGGCCCGCCAGGCCATCACTGACGGCGCCCCGTCCGTCGGCGTTCGCCCGCGTGCGACGGCCGGCGCGCTTTCCGGAGGACTTTGAGGTCTTCGGCTTCGCCAGCGAGCCCGACCCGCGCGACTTCGTCGGCGAGCGCGACCCGCTCGACCCCCCAGAGCCACCCGACGGGGATTTGGGTGCAGGCATCGTTTGCATGTCTCCTTCCCAGAAGCTCGTTTCGGAGCGTAGCCGAACGGTCGCGCGCTACGCGCCAATCAGGAACTCGAGCAGAGCCTTCTGCGCGTGACGGCGGTTCTCCGCCTGGTCCCAGATCCGCTGTCGGCTTCCGTACAGGACCTGTTCGGTGATCTCTTCCCCCGGATGCGCCGGCAGGCAGTGGAGCGCGATCGCGGCTGGCGCGGCCAGGTCGAGCAGCCGATCGTCGACCTGATATGGGGCCAGCGCCCGCCGGCGCTCGGCGGCCGACTCGGGGGCGTCGCTCATGCTCACCCACACGTCGGTATACACCGCGTCGGCCCCGGTTACGGCCGTCCCCGGGTCGTCGGTCAGGATGCCGGCGCCGTCGGGTTCGAGCTGGTAGCCGTCGGGCGCGGCCACGCGGACCTCGACGCCGGCTTTGGACCCGACGACGATCAGCGACCGGGCCACGTTGTTCCCATCGCCGACGTAGGCGAGCTTGAGGCCGTCGAGCCTGCCGAACGTCTCCCGCAGCGTCAGCAGGTCCGCGAGCGCCTGGCACGGGTGATGGCTGGGGCTCAGCATGTTGATCACGGGCACGGTTGCGTGCTCGGCGAGCTCGTCGATCAGCTGATCGTCGCCCGTGCGAATCCCGATCGCCGCGACGTGGCGCGAGAGCACGTAGGCGGTGTCGCGGACCGACTCGCCACGCGTCAGCTGGAGATCGTCGGTGCGGAGCACCATCGGGTCCCCGCCGAGCTCCGTTATCCCGGCCTCGAACGACACGCGGGTCCGGGTCGACGGCTTCTGGAAGATCAGCGCCACCGAGCGCTTACGCAGCGCATCCGAGCCGTAAGGGTCCGCCTTGAGCTCGAGCGCGCGCTCAATCAGCGCGCTGAGCTCCTCTTCAGTGACCTCCGAACCGGTGATGAAGTGGCGCGGCAAGGCCTGAGTGTACGTTGCGGGCGTGGCGATGCGGGTGCTCACCTGGAACCTCAAGCACGGTCGCGCGGTGCCGTCCGCCGGTCACGACCTGTTCGACGAGTTCGCGGTCGCACTCGCCGGCTGGGAGTGGGACATCGCACTGCTCCAGGAGGTGCCGCCCTGGTGGCCCCCCCGCCTTGCTTCGCGTCTGGACGGCGCACAGCGTTCCGTCCTCACCTCGCGGAACGCCGGCCTGGCGCTGCGGCGCGCGATCGCCATCCGCTGGCCTGACGCGATCAAGTCGAACGGCGGCGGCGCCAACGCGATCCTTGTGCGCGGCGACGCGATCGTGGAGCACCGGGTGAGGCGTCTGTGCATCTGGCCGGAGCGACGGTGGGTGCAGGGGGTCCGGTTGCAAAGCGCCGGCATCTGGGTCGCGAACCTCCACGCCGGCGGCCCGATGCGCGACGCCGGCCGCGCCGCCGACAGCGCGCGCCGCTGGGCCGGCAACGCGCCGCTTGTGCTCGGCGGCGACTTCAACATCCGCGGGCTGACGCTCGACGGCTTTGTGTGCGCCGGCGCCCACGAGGTCGACTACGTGTTCGTGCGCGGTCTCTCGGCGCTTGCCGACGCGACCGTTCTCGAGCGCGGTCGCCTGTCAGACCACGCCCCGGTCGCGGTCACGATCGCTCGCGCGCAAGCTCCAGGATCTCAGGCGGCGCCTTAGCAACAGACCCGCTGTCGAACGGCGGCTCGGGGTCGTACTCGATCGCGAGCTGGATCGCGCGGGCCATGTCCTCGCCGGCGACGCGTGCCGCGAGCGTCAGCGCCATGTCGATCCCCGAGGACACCCCGGCCGCGGTGATCACCTTGCCTTGCTCGACGACCCGCCGATCCACGGGGATCGCCCCCAGGCGCCCGAGCGTGTCCATCAGCGCCCAATGGGTGGTCGCCTCGAGCCCGTCGAGGATCCCGGCGGCTCCCAGCACGAGCGCGCCGGTGCACACCGACGTCGTCCACTCCGAGGTCTCGTGCGCCGCTCGCACCCACGCGAGCATCCGCTCGTCGTGCATCAGCGCCCGCGTGCCGTAGCCGCCGGGCATCACGATCACCTCGGGCGCGCGCAGGTCGTTGAGCGCCCCGTCGGCGGTCACCGCGAGCATCCCGTTCTCAGTTCGCTTCGGTCCGGGCTCGAGCGCGAGGAAGTGCACGCGCGCGCCGTCCAGTCGCGACAGGACCTCGTAGGGACCGATCGCGTCGAGCGCGGTAAGCCCGTCGAAGATCGGGATCGCGATGTCCATCTACTGATTCCGCCCGGCGCGCAACCCGAACCCGCGGAGCATCAGCAACGCCTTCTCCCCGAGCGTCCCCCGCGCCGGCAGGACTCCGAGCTGAGTCGCGACGTCGTACAGGTCGAAGAAGCCGCGCACGCGGAGCAGCCGCTCGTGCTTGATCTCGGAGTAGAAGATCGCGTGCATGACGACGAACCGGTTCGTCGCGGGCAGGCCGTTGAGCGCCGCCCGGTGGGTCCCGAGCAGCTTGCACGGAGAGGCCACGAAGTGCCCGTCAGTCAAACGATCGCCGGTCCGCTCGAGGCGGGCGTCTGGGAACGCCGCCCACAGCCGCGAGGCGTGGTTCTCGAGCTGCTCGAGCCCTTCGAGCGGCTCGCTGGTGAGCGGGTCCTCGTAGTGGATCCGGCGGTCGCAGACTTCCTCGAACGCGACCTCGTCCCGCCCGGACCAGGCGGCCTCCCAGCCGTCGATGAGCTCATCGACCGTCACTGCGACGCGCTGCCGAACACCGGCATTCCCTCCTCAGGAGTCGACGCCTCGGCGTAGCGCCGACGCGGGATCCGGCCGGCGCCGCGCGCGAGCCAGCCCGCCTCGACCGCCAACCGGATCGCCGTGGCCATCGCGACGGGGTCGTGGGCGCGGGAGATCGCGCTCGCGCACAGCACCGCGTCGCAGCCGAGCTCGATCGCGAACGCCGCGTCGGACGCGGTTCCGACGCCGGCGTCGAGGATCACGGGAACTCGCGCCCGCTCGACCACGATCGAGATGTTGTAAGGGTTGCGGATCCCCATGCCACTGCCGATCGGCGACCCGAGCGGCATGACCGCCGCGCACCCGACGTCCTCGAGCCGGCGGGCCAGGATCGGGTCGTCGGTGGTGTAGGGCAAGACCGTGAAGCCGTCGTCGACGAGCGCCTCCGCGGCCCCCACGAGCTCGACCGCGTCGGGCAGGAGCGTGCGGTCGTCTCCGATTACCTCGAGCTTGATCCAGTCGGTTTCGAACGCCTCGCGCGCGAGCTGGGCCGTGACGATCGCGTCGCGCGCCGTGTAGCAGCCGGCGGTGTTCGGGAGCACCTCGACCCCGGCGCTGTCGAGCACATCGAGAATCGATCCACGCGCCGCGGGATCGAGCCGCCGGAGTGCGACGGTGCACAGCTGCGCGCCCGATGCCTGCAATGCCGCTGCCAGCACGTCGTGGTTGGTGAAGCCGCCGGTCCCGAGAATCAGGCGGGAGCGAAGCTCGCGACCGGCAATAGTGAGCGGGGTCATCCGCCTTGCACCGCCACGACGACCTCGACCCTCGCGCCCTCGCGCAACTCGACGCTCGGCCACTGGGCTCGCGGTACGACTTCGCCCTCGACCGCGACTGCGACCCCGCGTCCCTCGGGCGCGTTCGGAAGCGCCGCGACCACGCTCGCCACCGTTGCGCCGGCCGGCAATTCGCGGCGATCGCCGTTGACTGTCACGTTCACGGTCATGCGGCCACCGCCCGGACCCCGGCGAACCGCGTTGGCGCAAATTCGTCGGGGACCGCTCGCACGCCCAGGAGCCCTTGCACCACGAGCTCGGCCGTGATCGGCGTGAGCAGGATTCCGTGGCGGTAGTGACCGACGGCCCAGTGGAGCCCTCCGAGCGCGCCCGGGCCGATCGCCGGAGCGTTGTCGGGCGTGGCCGGGCGCAGTCCCGCGGACAGCTCGTCGATCACGAGCTCGGTGACCGACGGCAGCAGCTCGAACGCGTTGCGCAGCAGCTCGAAAGCGCCGCCGGCGGTCACGGTCGTGTCGAAGCCGCGCTCCTCCATCGTCGCTCCGAGCACGTACCGGCCGTCGCCACGCGGGACCAGATACCCCCCCGTCATCCGCAGCACCCGCGTGAGGAGCCCGGGGCCGGCCGGATCGTGGAGCCGGAGGATTTGGCCCTTTATTGGATGGACAGGGATACGTGCGCCGTCGGGGAGGCCATCGAGCGCACTCGACCAAGGGCCGGCGGCGACCACAACCTCCCCGGCAGGGACCTCGGTCCCGTCGGCGAGGCTGATCCCCGTGACTCGTTCGTGCGCGACAGTCACCCCTCGTACCGGTGCCCCGAGCCGGAGCTCGCCTCCCGTCGCGGTCAGCGCGTGGGCCAGAGCGGCGGTCAGCTTGCGCGGGTCGATCGCGTGGTCGTCGGGAATCTCGAGCGCGAGGCGCAGCGCCGGCGCCAGCGCCGGCTCGAGAGCGCGCGCCTCGCTCGCTCGGAGCCGGTGCACGGCGAGACCGAGCGATTCACGGAGCGCGAGCTCCCGGATCAGTGCCTCGGCCTCGTCGCCGTCACGCGCGGCGAGCAGCGTGCCGCAGCGGAGGTAACCGGGATCCGTCTGCGATGCCTCGCGCAGCTCGTCGACGAACTCGGGATAGACCGCGACGCTCGCGAGCCCGAGCCGCATGAGCGGGAGCTCGGTCGCGATCGTCTCGGAGATCGGCGCGAGCATGCCGGCGGCAACCGACGACGTCCCGGCCCCGGGCGCGTCGGCGCGGTCGAGCACGGTGACGCGCAGTCCGCGCTGCGCGGCTCGCCACGCGGTGGCGAGGCCCACTGCGCCGGCGCCTATAACGACGACATCGGATGAGCTCGAGCGATTCGGCAACTTGTGCGACTCCCTGCGCCGGCATTATCCGGTTCAGGTTCAGACGGTCGGCGGACCCATGCCCGCCCTCTCAGCCCAGTGGTAGGGCTCCCGTTTGGTCAATCCTAGCGCGAGGTTCTCGCCGGCCTAGCTCGGCACGACGCCTCGGGCGCACCACGCGCGCGCCTCGAGCGAGAAGCTCCCGTCGGGCAGGACCGTTCGGCATGCCTCGCGCACGAACACATGCTGGTCCTCGGGCATCGAGCGCAGGTGCTGCCCGGCGGGCCCGACCGCGAACGTGAACGGCTCCCAGAAGTCGTCGAAGCCGGTGTAGTCGGCGCGCGCCATGATCGCCGAGCCGGTCACGTCCTCGAGGCCGGCGTGCCGGAACCGCTGCACGATGTCGCCGGCGACGGTACCGGCGAGCCGCCTTTCGCCCTGGGCGCCCGGATCGACCCGGCGGACCGCATCCCAGAAGATCCGCAGCATCGTCATCCCGCCGCCCGCGATGTCCCACATGCACGCGGCCACCACTCCACGAGGCCGCGTGACGCGCACCATCTCGCGCACCCCCTGCTGGGGATCGCCCATGAAGGCGATCACGAGCGAGGACAGCGTCGCATCGAATTGCCCGTTCGGCCAGGGCATCTGCTCGGCGACTCCCTCGCGAACGTCCGCACCCGGGTTGCGAGCGCGGCACGCTTCCGCGAACTGCGCCGCGGGCTCGATCGCCGCAACGTTCACGGCGCCGACCCTCGCGGCGAGCTCGTGTGTCAGACCGCCGGGTCCGCAGCCGACGTCCAGCACCCGCATCCCGGGCTCAACGCCGGCGGCGTCGGCGAGCGCGACGGCGAGCGTCGGCACATAACGCCCCATGAAGCGGTCATAGTGCTCGGCGGGCGCCGCGAACTGCATGGCTGCATCCAACCGGATTGCGAGCCGAGCGCCAATGGGGGTGCGACCCCATTGCCACCGCCACCGGCGCGCACGGCCCCTGCCACACTCCAGTTCGTGACGGATCGCCACGAACGACTGAGATCGGCGCACCTGTACTTGGTTTGCGATGACCGGCCGGACGAGTTCCTCGCCGGGGCACTGGCCAGCGGCGTCGACATCGTCCAGCTGCGGATGAAGGACGCCCCCGACGACCGGATCGTGTCCACGGGGCGCCGGTTCGCGGCCGCCGCGGCCCAGCACGGCGCGCTGTTCATCCTGAACGACCGGCCCGATCTGGTGCCGGCCACCGGCGCCGACGGCGTCCACGTCGGCCAGGACGACGCCACCGTTCTCGACGCCCGTGCGGTGGTCGGGCCGGAGCGCATCGTCGGGCTGTCGACGCACAGCCCGAAGCAGGTCGACGCGGCGGCGCGCTCGCCGGTCGACTACATCGGCGTCGGCCCCGTCCACGCGACGCCGACCAAGCCCGGCCGGCCGGCGGTCGGACTCGAGCTCGTCCGCTACGCCGCGGCTCACGCGACCGTCCCGTTCTTCGCGATCGGCGGCATCTCGCCGGCGAACGTGCACGCGGTGCGCGAGGCGGGAGCCACGCGGGTCGCCGTCGTCCGCGCGTTGACCGATGCACCGGACGCCCGGGCGGCCGCGCGCTCGCTCCGCGCCGCGATCGGCACAGAGGTACGAGTTGGCTCAGCGGGATAGCCGCAAGCGCGGCAAGCGCCGGAGGCCGGCGGCCGTGGCGGCACCGGCCGCGTCTCCAAGCCGCTCCGAGGCGCGCAACGAGGCGGTCCGGGCGACACTGACGCCGCTCGAGCCCGGCGAGCGACCGTGGTCGCTCAAGATCGCGGTCCTGCTCGCGGTCCTGATCGGCGGTGGCGACCTGATCACGGTGATCGTCGCCGGCTCGTTCAAGGTCGGTGGAGCGCGTGCCGGCGCCGGCGGCGTGATCCTGTTCTCGGCGCTGATGCTGGTCTGCGCGGCCGGGATGTGGCAGAAGCGCTACTGGGCCGTGCTCGGCTTCCAGGCGATCCTGGCCTTCGTGATCCTGTTCTTCACGCTGCTCGGGCTGCGTGCCGCGAATCTGCTCGCGGTCGTCGCCTCGCTCGTTGTCGTGTTCGGCGGCGGGTGGCTGTTCTACAAGCTCGTCCGTGTGCTCAGCCGGATCCAGATGCCGACATACCCGGGCCGCTAGGCCGCAACGGCCGCCCACCTGTATCACCCTTCTATAGTCTCCGGCCGCATGCCAGAGTCCTCATACGACTGCTTAGTGATCGGCTCCGGACCCGGCGGCTACGTAGCCGCGATCCGCGCCGCCCAGCTCGGCATGACGACCGCGGTCATCGAGAAGGACGAGGTCGGCGGACGGTGCTTGAACTACGCGTGCATCCCCGCCAAGGCCGTCCTCCGCGTCGCCGACGTCCTCAGCGAGATACGCGAAGCTCACGATTTCGGGATCAAGGTCTCAGAGCCCGAGGTCGACTTCGGCGGCGTCAGTGCGCGTCGGCAGAAGGTGATCAAGACCCTCACCGGTGGTGTGTCCGGACTGTTCAAGAAGAACGGCATCGAGCTGATCGAGGGCGCAGGCACGCTTGCCGGCGCCGGAGCCGTGACCGTCGACGGCAATCAGATCAGCGCCAAGACGATCATCCTCGCGACCGGGTCGGTCAAGCGGCCGATCCCGGGGACGCAGTTCGGAGGTCGAGTCATCGGCACCGAGGAGGCGTGGGCGTTGCAGGAGCTTCCCGAAACGCTCGCCGTGGTCGGTGCCGGCGCCTCCGGCGCCGAGATCGCATCGGCGTACGCCCGCCTCGGCTCCGACGTTCTGCTGTACGAGGCGCTCGACCGAGTGCTCCCGACCGAGGACGCAGACATCTCCAAGCTCGTGGAGCGCGGCCTAAAGCGGCAGGGCATGGCGATTCACACGAGCACGTTCGTCGAGAACATCGAGACCACCGAGTCGATGTGCAGGTTCACCCATGCCGGCGAACCGCGCGAGGTCGAGTGGCTCGTAATCGCCGCAGGCCGCGCCCCGGACATCGAAGGCCTGGGCCTCGACAGGGCCGGCGTCAACCTCGGGGACGGCGGGCTGATCGAGGTCGACGGGGCGATGCGCACGAACGTCGCCGGCGTGTATGCGATCGGCGACCTCGTCCACGGACCGGCACTCGCCCACAAGGCCTCCGACGAAGGGGTGATCGCGGTCGAGGATGCGGCGGGGCTCGAGACCCACCCGATCGAGTACATCGACATCCCGCGCGCCACGTTCTGCACGCCGAACGTCGGCAGCTTCGGCCTCACCGAGGCGCAGGCTCGCGAGGAGGGTTACGACGTCGTCGTCGGCAAGCTCCAGTACGGCGCGGTCGGGGCGGGGACCGTATACGGAGACCGCACCGGCCTGGTCAAGATCGTCGGCGAGAAGAAGTACGGCGAGCTGCTCGGCGGGCACATCGTCGGAACCAAGGCAACAGAGCTGATCCAGGAGCTCGTCAACGTCCGGGCGCTCGAGGGCGGCTACCCGGAGGTCGCCCGCATCATCCACGGCCACCCGACGCTGTCGGAGGCGGTCATGGAGGCTGGACGCGCCGCCGATGGGTGGCTGATACACGGGTAGTGCTGCAGCAGCCTGTCTTCTATTACGACCTCGGCAGCCCGCAGTGCTACATAGTCGGCGAGACGATCATGTCGACGCTGGCGGTAGTACCGGAATGGGAGCCGGTTCTGGCCTCGAAGATAGGGCCGCAATTGAGTCGCGACCGCGAAGAGGTCGAACGACTGACGGCGGCGCTTGGGCTGCAGGCGCTCCGCTGGCCGACGACATGGCCCCCGGACACGGCCCGAGCGATGCTCGCCGCGACCTACGCCAAGAAGGTGGGGCGCGGCGTCGCATTCTCGCTGGCGGCGTTCCGTCAGGAGTTCGCAGGCGGGCGCGACATCGGCGACGAGAACACGGTCCTAATTGCGGGCGCGGCGTGCGAGATGCATCCGGTGGCGCTCACAAAAGGTATGGGGCTCCGGTCGACCGCGGATGCACTGACGAGCGCGAACGAGCGAGCACGAGCAGCCGGTATCACGACACTGCCGGCGATCCAGATGGGCGAACGAACCTACGAAGGACTCGAGGCCATGGCGCTCGCGGGTGCGCGATGAAAGCGAACCGCCTCTACCACCTGATCGTCTCGCGCGACGGGCGCGAGCCCGTGTTCATGTCGGATCCGAACCGGATCGACCGAATCGAAGTCGTGTCGGTCGACGACGGCGAGGTGATCCTGTACTGGGAGGTCGACCCCAAGCAGGCCTCGCGACTGCTCAAGCTGCTCCGCGCCGATCTCGCCAGCCTCGACGCTGAGGAGTTCTTCGACAAGTGGCTGGACGCCGACGCCGAGGACTACTGAGACGCCATGTCTCCGCGTGAAGCCGCTGAGTTGGCGCGCCTCCTCCGCCCGGCGATCAGAGACGAGCGCGTGCTCGGCGCGATCGCGAGCATCCCGCGCGAGCGGTTCGTCCCCGCCGACCAACAGGACCGCGCCTACGCGAACGTCGCGCTCCCGATCGGGAGCGGCCAAACGATCTCCCAACCGCTGGTCGTCGCCCGGATGCTCGAGGCGCTTCGCCTCGAGGCGACCGATCGCGTGCTCGACGTCGGGACCGGCTCCGGATACCACGCCGCGCTGATCTCGCTGCTCGCGGCACAGGTGTACACGATCGAGCGTCACCGGAGCCTGAGCGCCACGGCCGAGCGCGCGGTGCGCGACCTGGGGATCGACAACGTGACATTCGTCGTCGGCGACGGCGCCGACGGTCTGCCCGGGGAAGCCCCGTTCGACGCGATCAACGTCGCCGCGGCGACGGGCGACTCAGTGCCGGAAGCGCTCGAGCGGCAGCTCGCGGACGGCGGCAGGCTCGTCGCCCCCGTCGGGTCAACCAACCAACACCTGATCCTGATCCGCCGCCGCGGCGACCGGCTAATCCGAGCGCAGCTCGAGGCGGTTCAGTTCGTCCCCCTCGTACCCGGCACCGCCGAGTAGACGACCGCGCATCACGTCGATTGCGACGGGGCTCGAGTCCACGAGCACGAACCGACGCCCCAGGCCCCGGCACACCGCGCCGAGCGTCCCCGATCCCGCGAACGGATCCAGGCACCATCCGCCCGGCCGCGACGACGCGGCCACGATTCGGCGGAGCACACCCTCAGGCTTCTGGGTGGGGTAGCCGGTCTTCTCTCGTCCGTTGGTGGGGACGATCGTGTGGAACCAGACGTCGGTCGGGCGCTTTCCGCGCGCCGCCTTCTCGGCGCTCACCAGCCCCGGCGCCATATACGGCTCGCGCTCGACCGCGTCCGCGTCGAACCAATGAGCCCCCGGCTTCCGCACGTACACGAGGATCGTGTCGTGCTTGGCCGGCCAGCGCCGGCGCGGCTTGGCGCCGTAGTCGTAGCTCCAGATGAGCTCGTTCAGGAACGCCTCGCGGCCGAACAGCTCGTCGAGCAGCAGCTTGCAGTAGTGCGCCTCGCGGTAGTCGATGTGGAAATAGAGCGTCCCGTGCGGCGCGAGCAGCTCGCGCGCTCGTACAAGACGAGGCTCGAGAAAACCCATGTAATCCCCGAACGAATCGTCGTAGCTCAACGACCGGAGCAACGTCGAGCGGTAGCGCCGCCCCCCGAACCCAACCCGGTCACCATTGAGATCCGCAATCACCGACAGAGATCGCCGCGCCTGCGTCCGCCCGGTGTTGAATGGCGGATCCATGTAGATCAGGTCGAACGCGCCGTCGGGCAGGCGCGCGAGCACCGCGGCATTGTCGCCGGCGATCACGACGTCGTCGTCGAGCGAGATTGAATCGTCAGCGCCCTGAAAACGCATGACACAGGACCGTATCGACGCTGACGGCGACCCCCCCACATGGGGGCGTCTTACGCCCACGTGATGGCCCAAAACGCTACGATCGCTGTTCGGTGTTAACCAAGCACTACCACGCGCTGCGCAATTCTCCGCTCGGCGTGAGGCTCGCCAACTCCCCCGTTGGCCGCCGGATCACTCAGTCGCCGCTCCGCGCTCGCATGACGCGCTACACGCTCGGCTCGATGGTCGCGGCCGGAACCAGCGCGGTCGTGTTCGCCCTGCTGTACGTGATGGGCGTAGGGACGACCGCGTGCTCGGTGGTCGCGTTCGTCGCCGGAGCGATCCCCAACTGGATCCTGAACCGTCGATGGGCGTGGCGGGTCGAGGGGCGGATCGCGTTCGGGCGCGAGATCGTCGCCTACGTGCTGGTGTCGGCCGCGACGCTGTTCATCACCGCCGAGGCGACCGGATGGACGCAGCGCCACGTCCAGAACATCCCGGCCCACCACGGGATCCGCGTGCTGCTGGTCACCGCGTCCTACCTCGCGGTGTTCGCCATCCTGTTCGCCGCGCGGTTCGCGGTTTACGAATTGTGGATCTTCTCGGGCCGCAGCCGGATCCGCGCCGGCCTGCGGTCTCGCATCCAGGTGCGCAGCGCGGCGCGCGCGAACCGCACGCCGTAGCCGAAGTTCCCGCCCTTCTTGGTCCCGGTGGCGTGCACGCCGCGGTCGCGCATCGTCGTCGGCACCTCGGCCAGCCGGTAGCCGTGGAGCGCGGCGCTGATCATCAGCTCCGAAGCCTGATACTGCGGCTGCTCGAGCACGACGTCCGCCGTCACCTCGGAGCGCATCGCGCGGATCCCGCACGCCGGGTCGGTGATCCGGGAGCGCACGAGCACGCTGATCAGCGCACCGAAAACGAGCACGCCGAGGTGACGCATCTTGTCCGTCGTGAGCTCGGCACCGAGCCGCCGCGATCCCGACACGAAGTCGGCGTTCCCGGCGAGGATCGGAGCAACCACGCGGCCGATCTCGTCGGGCTCGTACTGCCCGTCGGCGTCGATCGTCGCGATCACGCGCGCCCCGCGCGCCCGGGCCAGCCAGTAGCCCAGCCGCAACGCCGCGCCCTGCCCGCGGTTGACCGGGACGTCGCACACGAGCGCGCCGGCGCCGGCGGCCTTGGACGCCGTCGCGTCGCGCGCACCGTCCACCACGACGATCACCTCGGTCTGAAGTCCGGCCGCCGAGCGTGGGATCTCGCCGATAACGGCGGCCACCGTCGGCTCCTCGTTGTAGGCGGGGATCACGATCGCCAGCGGGGCGCCCAGCCCCGGGGCGTGAGTCGCCAGGAACGCCGCCGCCGCGCCCCTCTCGGCCGGCTCGAGCTCCGCGAGCGCGGTCTCGAGCGAGAACGAAGCCGAATCGGCGCCCACGGGCCGAGAACCGCGCACGGCCGTCACCGGTCGCCTCCGACAATCACGGGCGCCGCGGGCGCGCCGGCAGCGATCGCGTCGGCGTCCGCGACCGACCATTCCTCCCACACGCCGCGGAGCCCGTCGTCAAATGAGAACTGCGGCGACCACCCGAACGACTTCGCCCGGCTCGGATCGACGATCACCGCCGGCATCTCGCCCGGCCGCGCCGGCCCGTGCGTGACCTCGAACGAAGCGCCGGTCACCTCGCGCACGGCGTCCACGACCTCGAGCACCGACATCGACCTCCCCGACCCGATCACGACCGGGCCTGCCCAATCCTCGCCTGCCAACCCGAGGCGCACCGCGGCGATCACGTCCGACACATGTACATAGTCGCGCACCTGGCGGCCGTCGCCGTAGATCTCGAACGTTCGCCCGAGCCGGATCGCACGCATCAGGCGCGCGACGATGCTGTCCTTGGCCTGCATGCCCGGCCCGTACACGTTGGTAAGCCGCAGGCACACGCACCGGACCCCGTAGGAGGCGGTGTAGGCCGACATCAGCATCTCGCCGGCGGCCTTGGTCGCGCCGTACGGGGTGAGCGGCTTCAGAACCGCCGTCTCGACGATCGCCGGCGCTTCCATCGGACCCGTCACCGCGTTCGTCGAAGCGAACGCCAGCGAGCGCACGCCGGCGCCGCGCGCCGCCTCGAGCACCGCCTGTGTGCCCGCCACGTTCGTCTCGAACGTCCCCACCGGATTCTCGACCGACCGCAGCACCGACGTCACGGCGGCCAGGTGCACGACCGAGTCGATTCCACCCGCGAACGCCGCGTCGAGGACGTCCCCGTCCGCGATGTCGCCGACCACGATGTCGACGGCCGGGTCGGGATGGGGCTTCAGATCGACCACGCGAACGACCGCGCCGGCGCGCGTCAGCTCCGCCACCGCGTGGCGGCCGATGAATCCTGAGCCTCCCGTGACGAGGACCCGGCGTCCCTGCAGGGCCGCAGAGTCGCTCACGTCTGCGCCAGCGCGCCCGTCGAGGTTTGGGGCAGCTCGCTGGTGGTGGCGCGCCAGCTGACCGTCGGCATGATCGCCGCGAGGTCGACGCGGTCCTTGTGGCGCTCGACGACCTCGAACAGGTGGTCGATCAGCGCCATCGACAGCAGCGTCGGCTTCAGTCCCAGCTCTTCCAGCTTGGAGTGCTTGACGTTGTAGTAGTGGCCCTCGGCCTCGACGCGCGGGTTCTCAACGTGCTCGATCGTCGCCTCACCCGGGAACTCCTCCGCGACCGTCTCGGCGATCTGCTTGACCGACATCGACTCGGTCATCTGGTTGAAAACGCGGAATTCGCCGCGCTCGGCGGGGTTCTCCGATGCGATCCGGATGCACTCGACGGTGTCGACGATGTTGATCAGGCCGCGTGTCTGTGAGCCGTCCCCGTAGACAGTCAGGGGATGGCCGAGCACCGCCTGGATCACCATCCGGTTGAGCACCGTGCCGAACACGCCGTCGTAGTCGAACCGGGTGGCCAGGCGCGGGTCGAGCTTGGTCTGCTCGGTGTCGGCGCCGTACACGACCCCCTGGTTGAGGTCGGTGGCGCGCATGCCCCAGATCCGACAGCCGAACTCGATGTTGTGGCTGTCGTGCACCTTCGAGAGGTGGTAGAAGGAGCCGGGCCGCTTCGGGTAGAGGATGCGGTCCTTGCGGCCGTTGTGGACGACCTCGAACCACCCCTCCTCGATATCGATGTTCGGCGTCCCGTACTCGCCCATCGTCCCCAGCTTGACCAGGTGGATGTCGCGGTCGATGTCGGCGATCGCGTACATGACATTCAGCGTGCCGATGATGTTGTTGGTCTGCGTGTAGACGCAGTGGGCCTGGGAGATCATCGAGTACGGCGCCGCGCGCTGCTCGCCGAAGTGGACGATCGTGTCGGGCCGGAAGTCGCCCACCATCTCGTGGACGATCGCCGGGTCGCACAGATCCCCGACGTAGCTCTTGATGGTGTTGCCGGAGACCTCGGTCCAGGCGGTCAACCGCTCCTCGAGTGTGGAGATCGGCACCAGGCTCTCGACGCCCATCTCCTCGTCGTAGCCGCGACGCGCAAAGTTGTCGTTGACCGCTACGTCATGCCCGAGGGCACCCAGGTGAAGCGCGGTGGGCCACCCGAGGTATCCGTCACCGCCAAGAACCAAAATTCGCATGTAGGGGCTCCAATGCCTGACGTTCGACTAGGGGATCTTCGGCGCTCTCGGCCTGTGAGGCGGCTCGTCAATGGGCCAGGTTCCAGGCAATCCCTGGCCCGCGAGCGCACGAGGATAGCCGACGAGCCGTACGCGAGACGTAAGAGCACTGCCGCGGCAGGCCGCCGGACGCCGCCACAGATTAGAGGACGCTCACCTGATTTGCGGCAGCGAGACCGGGCACTCCTGCTGCTACCGTCCCCGCGGCCCCTTGTCTGAGCAGACCCTAGACGCACCGCCGATCGACGTCCCGGGCAGCCCCGAGCCCGAGCGCGAGCACCCCGCCGGCGCCGATTGGCGCGCGCTGGCCTACCGCTACCGATGGGTGCTGACCGCCGCCGGACTCCTGCTCGTGTCGCTCGCGATCGTGCTCTACGCGCGCGCGCGCCCGGGCTATGACCCGTACGGCTGGCTCGTGTGGGGCAAGCTCACGATCCACGCGGCGCTCGACACCAACGGCGCCCCGTCGTGGAAGCCGCTGCCGTACCTGTTCACCGTTCCGTACGCGCTCTTCGGGCGCTACGCGCTGTGGCTGTGGATGGTCACCTCGGTGGCGATCTCGCTGAGCGGGCTGATCTTCGCCTGGCGGATCGCCTTCCGCCTGACCTACTCCCGGCCCGAGCGCCGCTACGCCTCCTACGTCGCCGGGCTGTTCGCGGCCGTGTTCCTGTTCGCGATGCAGGACCCCGTCGGCAACTTCAACTACACGCACTACGTCCTGAGCGCGGAGTCCGACACGATGATCGTGTCGATCTGTCTGCTCGCGGTCGACCTGCACCTGTCCGGCCACCACAAGGCCGCGTTCTGGATCTGGTGGCT
>DATJYY010000263.1:0-45865 GCA_035499395.1 Solirubrobacteraceae bacterium | reverse complement strand
GAACTTGACCGCGAAGTCGGTCGCGTCGCCGGCGGCGTAAACGCGGTCGAGGCCCGTGACCTTGCAGTGGGCATCGATCGGGATGAACCCGTTGTGGGCCTGAAGCGGGACGCCGGGGAGGGACGGGCCGAACAGCTGCGGCAGGGCGAGAATCCGGTCGACGCTCAGGTTCCGTGAACCCGGCGAGATCGATACGCGGCCGGGGACGGGGGTCTCGCAATGGGCGGACGGGATGAACACGATGCCGGCGGCTTCGAGCAGCCGCTCAACGGCGCTGCTCGCCGCCGAGCCGAATACCGCGAGCGGCGCGTCCTCGGGCGTAGCGAGCGTGATCGACACTTCGACGTTCATGTCGTACGCCCGCCGTGCGGTCATCAGCGCGAGCTCGTACAGCGGCAGCGGCCACGGCATCGGCGTCGGGCTGATGAACGCGAGTTTGTGAACGTAGCCTTCTTCGACGTCCTGGATCAGTCCGTGCAGCTGCTCGTCGAGCTGACTGTCATCCAGCGTCAGAGCGTGCTTGAACCGTGGTCGCAGAACCGCGCCGGGGGCCAGTAGCAAGGAGTCGTACTCGAGCATCTCACCCGTGTCGGTGTGCACCGTGCGGTGGTCCGGGTCCAGCCACTTGAACGCGCCCCGGACCAGCTCAAATCCGATCTCGCCGCTGAGATCCTCGAGCGGATACTGGCGCGCCTCGATGTAGCCGAACGGCTCGCGAACCCTCATCGGGCGGTACACGAAGTCGGCGTCGCGGGCGAGCAGGGTGGTGACGACGCGGTCGCCCGCGAGCCCGCGGAGCGCGAGGGCGGCTTCGAGGCCGGCGACACCGCCGCCGACGATCACGACTTTGAATGGGGAGGGAGTGCTCGAATTCATGTCACCAGCCTATGGCGCGCCCGCTCACCGGCCAGCCGCGCAGGTCCGAACTGTCGCTTCGGAAAACTACGTAGGTTCGACGTGACGGCCGCACAAAAACCGCGCGACGGATGCGGATTCTCACTGACTCCTTGAAGCCAGGCGATCGCTCCTGTCCAAAAAGGCGCCCAGCACTCAAGGATCGGCGTCCGGCGACGATCAACGGGGGCGAGGGCATTCGCATCTGCGTCTAAGAGGGGGACGGGCCATGCATTGGAGCATCTGAAACTAAGGATCCGCTCGACCGGCTGACATGATGCCTTCGTGCATCCGAGCGGGAGCGATAGGATCGCGGCCGTCCGCTAGTTCGGGGAACTGTGGCCGCGAGATCCGTCCAAGTCTTCCGCTTTGCGGCCGTCAGTTTGCTGTCGGTGACGGTGATCGGTGCGGCGCTGAGCTCACGCGCCGCCGACTGGCAACCGTTGTGGCTGTTCATCACCCTGGCGGTTCTCGGGGTTCTCGGCGACCGCGTGCACGCGTACACGGGCCGTATGCGCCTGTCGGCAGGATTGACGATCGTCGCTTTGGCGATGGCGCTGCTCGGCCCCGCGCCGGCCGTTCTGATCTGCTTCATCTCGCGCATCTCCCAGGCGATACAGACCGACGGCCTCCGGTTGCGGGGGCGGCGGCTCGCGCTCGTCTGGAACCTCGGTATGTACATCGACGTGCTGCTCGGCAGTCTGGCGATCCGGGCCGCCGTCGATGCCGGCGTCGCTCGCGGCAGTGCCGCGTTCGCGCTTGTCGTCGCGTTGGTGGTGAGCGCCGCGAACGTGCTCAACTTCTTCCTCGCGGCGATCTGGATTCGCGTCCACGACGGCACGCCGATGCGTGTGCAATTCCGCGAGAACTTCGTCCCGGCCCTGCCGTGGATCACCGCTCCGAATTTCCTGGCGGGCGCTCTGGCGACGCTGTACGTGCGCGCGGGTGGGGTGTCACTGGTTCTCGTGCTCGCGCTCCTGGGTGCCTTCTACGTGCTGATGACGGAGCTGCTGAACTCGCAGCAGCGCCGCGAAGAGTTGGAGCAGCGAACGCTTCAGCTCGCATCGCTTCAGCTCGGGGTGTTCGTGACGATGGTTCGGACGCTGTCGTTACGCGATCGCTACACGGCCCGGCACTCGGCTGCCGTCGCGCGCTACGCGTACGCGGTGGCGAAGGCCGCCGGCTGTTCGGAGGATGAGCTTCGAATCGTGCACACCGCTGGCCTGCTGCACGACATCGGCAAGTTCGCGTTTCCCGATCGCATCCTTTTGGCCGACCGCCCTCTCACCGAGACCGATCTCGAGATCGTGCGTCAGCACCCGGTCAATGGCGCTGAGCTCGTGCGGCGAATCGAGGGATACGACAAGATCGCGGCGGTCATCCTGGCCCACCACGAACGAGTCGACGGCACCGGCTACCCCCAGGGATTGCGCGGTGACGAGATCCCAGCCCTTGCGAGGATCATTTCCGTTGCCGATACATACGACGTGCTCACCGCGCGTGACACTTATCGCCCGCCGATTTCTAGCCCAGAGGCGATCGCCGAGCTGCGCAACGTCGCCGGCACCCAGCTGGATGGGCGGTTCGTTGAGCTGTTCATCGAGGTACTCGAACGCGAGGGGATCGGCTTCACCCACACCGAGGACGCAGACTTCGAGAAGGAGCTCGCGCTCGAGGAGCGCATTCGCGAACTCGCGCGGCCTCAAGTCGCCGTCGGAGGCGCATGACCGGTGGCCGGTCTGCGAGACACCTGGCGGATCGCCGAGTTTCGCGCGCTGTTGATGTCGTACGTGATCAACCGGGCGGGGGACGTCTTCGGCGCGCTGGCGCTGGCCGTCGTCGTCCTCGTCACCACTAGGTCCGCGCTCGCGCTCGCCGCACTGTTCCTGGCGACGCAGTTCTTGCCAGGTCTCGTCGGTCCACTTGTGGTCGCGCGCATCGGCGCGATCCCGGCCGGCCGGATCCTGCCCCTGTGCTACCTCGTGGAGGCGTGTCTGTTCCTCGCACTGGCGGCAGTGTCACGGCACGTGAGAGTCGAGCTCATCATCGCCTTGGCTTTCGTCGACGGGACGCTCGCGTTCGCCGCGCGCTCGGTCACCCGCGCGACGACGGCGTCGACGCTGATTCCGCACAATCTGATGCCCGAGGGAAAGGCCGCGTTCAATCTCGCGCTCGGCGCCGCAACGGTGGCCGGCCCCGTGCTGGGCGGCGTAGTGCTCGCGCTCCTCGGCCCTTCGATCGCGCTGCTCGCGGACGGCGTGTCGTTTCTTCTGGCGGCGATCCTGATCGTTTGCACTCCGGGCTTACGTGCTCGCGGGGAGACGGAATCGACCGGCGCCACTCGCGGTCGTCACATCCGCGCGGGCTTTGGTTACGTGGCTCGCCACGACACGCTCCGCGTACTCGTATTCGGAGAAGGGATCGCGTTCATCTTCTTCTACCTCGTGGTTCCGGTGACCGTCGTGTACGCGACGCATTCGCTCCATGCGGGTCCGGCGGGTTACGCGGCGATCCTCGCGAGTTGGGGCGCCGGCGCCGTCATCGGGTCGACCGTGCACATACGTTTCGCACGGCGCATCGGTCACGCGACAATCCTGCTCTCGACCGCCGCCGTCGCTGTCGCGTACCTGGGCACGGCACTCGCGCCGACGTTGCTTGTCGCGTGTGCGGCGAGCGTGCTCGGCGGAGTCGGCAACGGCACCCAGTGGGCATCGGTCGAGACCGCCGTGCATCAGCTGGTCGAGGAGCGCTTCCGGCTGCGAGTCTCGGCGATGCTCGAGTCGATGGCGGCGATCGCACCGGGCGTAGGGATCGTCCTCGGTGGCGGCCTTGCTGCGCTGTTCTCGCCGCGCGCCGCGTATTTCGCCGCTGGGCTAGGGCTCGTTGCGCTGATCACGGTGGCGGCGCTCAGCCGTGCCGTCGCCACCGAGCCCCAGCCCGTCGCAGCCGCGGATCCCGGCGGCGCCTGAACCGCGCGCGGAGTGACGGCCACCGCAATCTTGAGCGGCCAGTGGGGGTATCCCGCGGGCGACAGTCGTCGACGATCACCTGCCTCTGATTGGTATCGAGCCTAACTCACAGGCCCACGCTCCGTGCGTTTCCACTCGCGCTTCGGATACGGTCCGACTGTGACCGAGTGGGAACCGCCGACGCTCGCCGATGTGCTCGAGGCACGACGTCGGATCTCCCCTTACCTGCATCCGACGCCGCTGTACCGCTACGCGGCGATCGATGAGCTTCTCGGCGCCGAAGGGTTCGTCAAGCACGAGAATCACCAGCCGGTTGGTGCGTTTAAGGTGAGGGGCGGCGTCAACCTGATCGCGCAGCTCACCCAGGATGAGCGCGAGCGCGGGGTGGTCACCGCCTCGACCGGAAACCACGGTCAATCGATTGCATACGCAGCGCGACTGTTCGGAGTGCGAGCGACGGTCTGCGTCCCCGAGGACGCGAACCCAGCCAAGGTTGCCTCAATCCGGGGGCTCGACGCCGACGTGGTCTTTCACGGGCGCGATTTCGATGATGCCCGCGAGCACGCCGACCAGCTCGCCTGCGAGCGCGGTTATCGCTGCGTGCACTCCGGCAATGAGCCCCTGCTGATCGCCGGCGTCGGCACCCAGACGCTCGAGATCCTCGAGGAGCAGCCGCGGATCGAGGTGATCGTGGTTCCCGTCGGCGGCGGGAGCGGAGCCGCGGGTGCCTGCGTCGTCGCAAAGTCCGTCAACCCCTCCGTGCGGGTGATCGGTGTCCAGTCGGACGCCGCGCCGGCGGCGTTTCGTTCGTGGCGGGAGCGGCGCCTAGTGGAGGATCGGACGACAACATTCGCCGAGGGGCTCGCCACGCGCACGGCCTTCGAGCTCCCGCAGATGATCCTCTGGCGCTGGCTTGACGATTTTGTGCTCGTCAGCGACGACGAGATCCGGGCGGCCCAGGCGGTGATGCTCGAGACGACGCGCAACCTGATCGAGGCCGCGGGTGCGGCCGCGCTCGCAGCCGCACTGCGACTGCGCGCACAGCTTGCATCGAAGCGCGTCGCCCTGATCGCGAGCGGCGGCAATGTGACCCCGGCTCAGCTTCTCGAGATACTGCAAACCTAACGCTAGGTCAGCGGGCCGCGTTCCGCGCCGCGCGGCGCGTCGGTTCCTCGCGTGCTGCGTCGCGCGCGGGGAGCTTGTAGACGAAGCGCCGTCGGGCCTCGTGGTAGCCGGACTCGGAACCGAAGAAGCACTCGTGGCAGCGGGCGAGCTCCTCCTGTCGATATGCCTCGAGCGGCTTGACCCGTTCGTCGTGCGCGCGGCGGCGTCGCTTGTCCTCGAGGCGCGTCTGATGCAATCCGTCATGGGCGACCCGTTCGGCGAAGCGAGCGGTGCGCGCTCGAACGTCGTCCAGGTCGACTCCCAGGGTGCCGCTGATCAACCCGATCCTGATCGCCTCGGTCGTGCCGATCGCGCGGAACGGCGGTCCCGTGAGCCGCTCCGTCCTGAACCGACCGACGCGCCGTGGCAGCAGGTAGGTCCAGTACTCCGATCCGTACAGCCCCCCCATGTGCTGGTAATAGGGGTTCAGGACGACGTCCTCCCGCGCAAGGATGTAATCGGCGGCGAGGGCCAGAGGCACTCCGCCCGCGGCGGCGTCGCCCGCGAGCGCGGAGATCACGAGATGCGAATCGGTCTCGATGATGTCCTTGACCAGATCGTCGATCGCGTGAATGTTGCGCCACGACTCCTCGCCCGGGTCGTCAGCGGCTTCGATCTCGTTCAGGTGAATCCCGTTTGAGAAATAATCATCGCCGCCCAGCAGCACGATCACCTTGGTGTGCTTCTGCGCGCGAGCGTGCGCATACGCCTCGCGGAGCCGTGAGCACTGCGTGGTGCTCATCGCACCGTTGTGGAACGCGAACCGTAGGTAACCCACCCCGGCGTGCTCGTGGTAAGCGATCTCGCGGTAGGTGGCACCCTCCTCAACCGGCGTGTCGAAGCTGACCCCGATTTCTGGAAGGTCACACTCGACGCCGCTACGAGCCAGCGCGCGCATGGCCGGCAGCTTGAGGTGCTTCTCTGTCGCCGAGTCCCGGCGCTTGAGATGCGTTATCCACACTGCCCCGTCGACGGTGGCTCGGCAGATCGCGCCGTTTCGCTGCGCCAGGAACTCACCCGGATGACCACGAAGCGTCCGTTCACGGTGGGCTCCGAACAGGTGAAACGGCTCGCCGGCAATCGTGTCGAGCACGCCGGGGTGACCGTCGCCCGCGCGGATCTTCCGGAGCACGCGCTCGGTGCGGTCGGACTTCCAATCGATCTGGCGGATCTCCTGGGTCATTAGCGGCAGGCAAGGCCCGAGCGCCACACTGGCCGACCGATCTGGTGCCGGCCGCGCGTTCCCAATCAACACAAGCCGATCGAGCGCGTCAAGGATCGCGTCGACCGCCGCCCGTCTGACCTCGTGTCCGTAGATGCTGCTTTTGGCCGCCTCCCGCATGCTGAACGCGTTTGTCGCCCACACCTCGCCGGCGTCGAACTCGTCGTTGGCCTGCAGGACAGTCACTCCCCAATCCGACTTCTCCAGCTCGATCGCCCAGTCGAGTGAGGAAGGACCGCGATCGCCCCGTGGCCCAGGATGGACGATCAGGCAGCGGTGTCGTTTCCAGATTGATTCGGGGATCAGCGTCTTGAGAAACGGGCACACGATCAAGTCCGGCGCTTGCGCCGCCACCGCGGTCTCCATCGCTGCCGCCGAGTCGACCACCGCGATCGACACTTCGTGGCCACGTTCAGTCAACGCGATCTCGGCGCGCTGGCTCAAGCTGTTGTGCGCTGATACGAGGAACAGGATGTGCATGCTCTTAAAGAGCGGCACGACCCGTTGGAGATACGCGCGTTACTTCGGCTTTCGCGCCAGGTAGCTATGGCCCGGGTGCAGCACGATCGTCTTGTGGTGGACGAAGTCGTCGACGCGCACGGAGTCGGTCACGTCGTGGGTGAGCGTGCCGTCGCACCGATCGGCGATCGACCAGATCGTGCCGAGCACCGTGGCGGCGCTGTATCGCCCACGAGTTCGGAACTTCCCGTGCGCGCTCGCGCGCAGGAGCTGGAGAGTGCGGCTCGACCCCGCCGCCGACGCGTCGAGTGCCTTCGCCTTACACATGGAGTACGAAGGCGCGCCCTTGAACGCATTGTTGACGAGCGTCAGCGTGGTGAGGCCCTTGCTCGCTCCCACCTTCGCCTGCGTGACCCTGAACACCGCGCCGCCGAACCGTCCGGTCTGTGTCTTCTTCTTGTTCCCCGTCGCGGTCGTCAGCGAGAGCGTCCCGTGGAGCGCGTCGACCACGGTGCCGGACCGGATCTGACTCGCCCCGGTCAATGGCTCGAGCCGGCCGCGGACGAGCACGAACACCTTGCCGCTGACCGGTGCCACGTCCGCCGTCCTCCCAAGCACCGGCGCGGGAAGGACGTTCACCGGAGTGCTCGCTTGCGAGGTCGAGCCGGCCGCATTGGTGGCGATCTCCTCGCAGCGGTACTGGCCGGGCGACCTCACCAATACAGAGGTTGTCGTCGCGCCCGCGAGGGGGGTGCCGTCCAGCGTCCACTGATACGCGAGGCTCTGCGGCGCGCGATACAGGAAGCCTGTGAGGAGATCCGCTGCCCAGCTGCCTGGGGAGCAAGAGAGCGACTGGCCGAGCGCGGCGCCCCCCGAAACCTGCGGAGAGCCGGTGCCGAGCGGGGCGCGCATGAGCGCGACGAACCAGGCTGAGTTCTCACCGGTGAAGATGCTCTGGGCCGGGGCCGTGCCGTCGAGGCTCCCAACCCGGATCGTCCCGCTCGAGAAGTTTCCCCAGTAGATCTTCCCGGCGCCCGGATCGATCGCGAGGCCGCCGACGCCGCCCTCGCCCGTGTACAGGTTTGCGGCGCCGGTCCCGTTGATGTTCCCGACCCGGATCGTGCCGGCAAACTCGTTGGTCCAGTAGAGCTTGCCCGCGGCGGGATCAATCGCCAGCCCCGTTGGATAGTTCTCGCCCGTGAATAGATCGTGGGCGCCCGTGCCGTCAAGGTTGCCGGCGCGAATCTTGAACGTGTCGTAGCTGCCCCAGTAGATCTTGTCGTCCGCCGGGTCGATCACCACCCCGACCGGGTAGGACTCGTTCGCGAACAGGGTCCTGGGGACGCCACTGCCGTCGAGGTTCGCGACGCGGATCGCCCCGCTTCCGGACACAGCGTCGGCCCAGTAGATCAAGCCGGCGGCCGGGTCGATCGCGACGCCAGCCGGAGAGCTTTCGCCGGTGTACAGGTCCCGCGCGCCCGTGCCATCCAGGTTGGCGACGCGGATCGCGCCAGCCAGGTCGGCCCAATAGATCTTCCCCGCGGCGGGGTCGATCGCGACGCCCTGAGGATTGGCCTCGCTGGATACCGAGCGGGCGGCCAATCCGCCGAGGTCGCCGACGCGGACGGCGCCCGAGGTCGTGTAGTTCGTCCAATAGATCGAATCGGCGGCGAACGCGTCAGGCGCAAGCCATGCTGCCGCGCACGTGAGGAGCGCCAACAAGCCGCCAAACACCCTGCCCCGATGGAGAATCTTTCTCATGGCTCCGATCCTGATCCCGCGCTAGGTAACAGCCTAACGGACTCACGTCCTCGGTTCTCGCGCGGCGGCATAGTAGGGCGGGTGATGCCGCTCGCGCATCCGGCCGATGCACCTGGCCCTGACGTCTCGGTGGGCGGCACGCCGCGCGCGCTGAGTGATCAGCTCGAGGCCTGGCTGACGGGCGACGGCGAGAAGACGGTCGGCGGTCTCGTCGATGCGTTCGGCGAGAAGAGCTTCGCACTGCTGTTCCTGCTCTTGCTCGCGGTTCCGGCCCTGCCGCTGCCGACGGGAGGGCTGACGCACATCTTCGAGATCATCGCCGCGCTCCTGGCGCTCGAGATGATCGTCGGCCGGTGGGAGATCTGGCTCCCGGAGCGCTGGCGCCGTCTCGAGCTCGCCGGCGATCGTCAGCAGCGCCTCGTCGCTGGCCTGATGAAGCTGATCCGGTGGTTCGAGCGATGGTCTCGTCCGCGCCTGCGTTTTCTGTTTCACCATCGCCTCTCCGACGTCGTCTACAGCCTGCTGGTGATCGCCGGCTCGGCGGCCGCGTTTGTCGCTCCACCGTTCAGCGGCCTCGACACGCTTCCCGCCCTTGGCGTCGTGGTGCTGTCGCTCGGCGTCCTGCTCGAGGACTTCGCGATTGCGACCGTGGGCGTTCTGTTAGCCGCCGTCGGGATCGTGCTCGAGATTGCCCTCGGCACGGCGGCCGTCCACGGCATCAGCTCGCTCCTGTAGCGGATAGGCTGGCCCGGTGCCGTCGGCCGGCGACCTGGCAGTAATCCTGCGGCCGGCTCGGGGCGCCGACGCCGGGGCGGTGGCACGGATCTGGTACGACGGCTGGCGTGACGGACACGAGGGCAACGTTCCCGAGGAGCTCCTCGCGTTCAGGACACTCGAGTCGTTCCAGTCGCGAGCCTCGAACCGGGTCAGCGACACCGTGGTCGCGATCGTCGATTACGCCGTCGCGGGGTTCGTCATGGTCGTCGACGACGAGGTCGAGCAGGTGTACGTCGCCGGGGAGCATCGCGGCACAGGTGTGGCGGGGGTGTTGCTGACCGAGGCGGAGCGACTCGTCGCGAGCAACGGCCACGACGAGGCATGGCTCGCCGTCGTTCCCGGCAACTCCCGGGCACGTCGGTTCTACGAACGGCGTGGATGGAGGGACGACGGTCTGATCGAGTACCCGGCGGCCACGGAGGCCGGACCGTTCCAGCTGACAGCGTGTCGGTATACCAAGCGGGTGCAGACTTAGCGGGCGGCGCTCGCGGCTAGTGCATTTGCCGCGCGACCGGCGACCGTGAGCGCGACCACGGCGTCGTCAGCGCCCGCGCCTTCTCCCGGACACCCGCTGAGAGTCCGCGCGAACGCCTCCGCCTGCCGGACCATCGCATCCGCGAACACCCGCTGGCCGGACGTGTCCCACATGAACTCGAGCCGTTCGTGGCCGTCGGTTCCCCACACCTCGACCCAGCAGGAGTCCTCATGCGGAAACCGCCGCCCCAGCGAGACGACGACCGCGCTCCCGGCGGACATCGACGCGAGGATCGTCGCGTGATCCGGATCGTCGCCGGGACGTTCACGGCTCGATCCCGCCGGGGTCGCACAGATTCCCTCGAACTCCTGGCCGAGCAGCCACCGTGCCTGATCGAACTCGTGGACCCCCATGTCCACGGCGATCCCACCGCTATGGCTGCGGAAGGCCTCGCTCGGGAGTTCGTGGTCCCACTGAAAGCAACCCAGCTGAATGATCTGTCCGAGCTCTCCCGCCGCGATCCGCTGCTTCAGCGCTTGTAATTCCGGCACGAACCGGCGCCAGTAGCCGACCTGGAGCGGGACTCGGCCGTTGGCCGTCGCGGCAGCCGCCGCGCGCGCCTGCTCGACGCTTACCCCGACCGGCTTCTCACACAGGATTGCCACCCCCGCCGCCGCGAACCGGGCGATCAGCTGCGAGTGCTGATCGGACGGCGCCGCGATCAACACCCCGTCGGGGGCGGAGCTGGCGAGTAGTTCGTCGACCGACGCGTAGGTCGCGGTCCCGTTGCGCGCCAGCCGCGCGCGTGTGAGCTCCACCGGCTCGACCACGCCGGCCAGGCGCACGCCGTCGGCTCGCCTGAGCGCTTCGAGGTGGATGGAGCCCATGCGGCCGGCGCCGACGAGGCCGATCGCCGCCGGCTCAGAGTCCATAGTCGCGCAGATAGTCGCGGTTGCGGCGCTGGTCCTTCGCCGGTTCGTCGGGGTTGTCCGGGTCCGGGAGCACATCCTGCTCGACGACGAGCCAGCCCGAGTAGCCGATCTCGCCAAGCGATTCGAGGACGCCGGCGACGTCGATGTCTCCATCGCCCAGCGCACAGAAGGCCTTCCGGCGCCAGATCTCCTGCACGGGCGCGGCCTCGACGACGATCTCCTCGAGCCGGTCTAGCCGCGCATCCTTAAGGTGGACGTGATTGATCCGGTCCGCCCACTCGCGGATCGCAGTGATCGGATCGCCGCGCCCGAGCAGCAGGTGCCCGGTGTCCAGGCACAGTCCGACGTCGGAGACCTGGAGCAGCCGTTCGATCTCCCATTGGGCCTCGACGTAGGTCGCGGTGTGGTGGTGGAAGGTCGGGTCATAGCCGCGTTCGCGGCAGCGCGCGACCGCCGCGGCTAGGCCGTCGGCGAACCGCGACCACCCGGCATCGTCAAGCGCGACGCTGCGATCGAGCGCGGCGCGACCGGGGTAGCGGGAGCGGATCTCGGAGCCTGAATCGGCGAGAGTCGGCTTCGGCGCGAGCCGCTGCCCCGCGACCGTGTCGAAGATGTCGAGTAGCGCGTCGAGGTTCGGCAGCTCGGCCGTCATCCTGTCGGGCTCCGAGAACGGCAGCTCGAGGTAACCGCCGACCAGACCGAGCTCGCGCTCGGCGAGCCGGCCGGACAGCGTGGCGGCGTCGCCGAGGTAACCGAGCGGACCCAAATCGACGCCGTCGTATCCCGCTGCATGGACCCAGTCGAGCAGCGTCAGCGGGTCCGGCACGTTTGGGTCGATGCCCACGGTGATCTCGAACGCGCCATAGCTGACCGGTGCGTTCGCCAGCACGATCCCCTCCCGGCCGGCGTGCGGCTTCGCGGCAGTGGTGGACGCTTCGGATGTCGGTTGCACGACGCTCGCGCCCCTTCCGTTGTTGACCATCATCGTGTGCCCGCGGCCAGCGCCAGACCGAGGCCTTCGTTTGCGCGGGCAACCGCCTCGCAGACCCGCAGGTCCGCGAGCCCGTCCGCGCCCGATGTTCGTGGCTCTCGTCCGGTCCGCACGCAGTCGGCGAACTCGCGGAGCTCCCGTTTGAACGCCTCGTCGTATGACACGACCTCCTCGCGCTCCCAGCTGTGGGCGGTTCCGGTCTGGCCACCCTCGACCGATAGTCGGCTCGGGGCGCTGCGCAAGAACGGCGACGGCAGCTCCAGGGTGAGGCGTTGGTCGGGCGCGTAGAACGCGAACTCCTGCCTGTACCGCGCGATCCCCGGCAAGTCGACCCAGGACAGGTGACACTCGGTCTCGCCGAAGCGCAGGTTGACGGACACGCAACGCCGGGACAGGTCCGCGGATACGACCTCGCTCGGCTCGCCGAGCGCGCCACGCAGCGCGTTGAACTCGTGGACGAGACTGTCGAGCAAGATCCAGCGGTAACAGAAGCGGGTCTCCTCGTCGGTGACGACGAGATCGACCACCCGCTCGTCTCTTCGCCGCAGCTCATCGAGGATGTCACCGGGGACATCGTTCGCGGTGACCAGCGGTAGGTGGGCGACGTAGGGTCCCAGCGGGGACTCCAGCGTCGTGACCCTCACTAGTCGGAGCTCCGAGCGCCAATCTCCGAGCAGCGCCACGAGCCGCTCGTAGGCCGGGTCGTAGCGCTTCATCATGCCAACCATGAGCCTGACGCCGGCCGTCTCGGCGGCGTCCAGCACGCGCGCTCCGTGCTCGCTGCACAGCGCCATCGGCTTTTCCACGAACACGTGCTTGCCGGCCGACGCGGCAGCGATCGCGACCGGCGCATGATCGCCCGAGGTCAGCACCAGGACCGCGTCGAGCGGCTGCTCGAGCAGCTCCTGCCAGCGCGTGTGCACGGTTCGTGCGCCAAAGCGCTCCGCGCACGCGACCGCGACCCCCTCGGAGATGTCGCACAGCGCGACGAGCTCAAACTCGTCGGAAAGCTCGTTCAGATAGTGAAGGTGCATCACCTGGGCGATCAGCCCACACCCCACGACTCCTACCCTGATCCGATCAGTCACTCATGACTCCTCTTATTCGTATAGCTAACGCCGGCCGAGGTGTCTCTCTGGGAGCACGCACTGACGAACTCGAGCTCGGCTTGCAGCCAGCGTCGGCGGCTGTCCCGGCGCCGGAGCCCATGCGGCTCATCGGGTAGCAACTCCACCGCATATGGACGGCCAGCGGCGCGGTAGGCCGCTGCCATCAGCTCGGCGTGCTCGGGCGGCACAACCGTGTCTGCGAGCCCATGGATGAGCAGCAGTGGTGCCGACGCGGTCCCGACATTTATGGCCGGCGAACGGTCCCGGTACAACTCCGTTTGTGACGGCGGGCCGACCAACAGGTCGGTGTAGCGCGACTCAAAGTCGTGAGTGTCCTCGCGCCACAGCGCCAGGTCGGATATTCCGCACCGGCACAGTCCTCCGGCGAACTTTGTGGAGCCGGTGATGCATCGCAGGGTGAGGTAACCGCCTGCGCTCGCCCCCCGGACGAATATGCGCTCCGGATCCACCATCCGCTCCTGCGTCACATACGCCACCGCGGCCAGGCAGTCGGTGAAATCGCGCTGGCCCCATGCGCCGTCGAGGCGGTGGCGATAAGCGGACCCGAAGCCGGTGCTGCCGCTGTAGTTGAAATCGAGCACAGCGAACCCCCGGCTGGTCCACATCTGGAGCTCCGGATCAAACGCCAGCCGGGCGCTGTCGGTGGGACCGCCGTGCAGGTGGAGGATCAGCGGCGACCGGCTCGTCGTTCCGTCGGGCGACGGCTCGTACCAGAAGCCGTGAACCTCGCGGCCGTCCTCCGCATCGACGGTGAGCGGCGTCCCGGCCGAGACAGCGTTCGGATCCCACGAGGGCGCATCAGCGGTGATGGTGGTCAGGCGCCCGTCTCGCGCGTCCACGGACACGACCTCCGACCCGGCCATCGGCTTGGCGCCGGCGAAGGCGACGGCCATGCCGTCACAGGAGACGTGCCCGTCGGCGATCCAGGTGAACCGTCGCACGAGCGGTTCGGCTGTCCCGAGCACCGGGTCGATCCTCACGAGCTCGTGCACCGCGTCGCGGATACGCGCTGCGACGATCGACCCATCCGCGAGGAAGCCGTACCCGTGGCGGCCGTACTGCCACGGAGGGACGGCGTACTCGGCGCTGTCGGGGCACACCGGTTTGATCGACCCGTCGCGAAGCGCGTACAGGTTCCACCAGCCCGACGCGTCCGATACCCAGTGGAGCGTGCCCTCCGTGGACCACAGCGGCGTCAGGACCGACTCGTCCGTGCCTCCCGCGATCCGCCGCGCATCAGTCAGGGTGAGGTCGGACCGGATGTGCGCCAGCCACAGCTCGGTGCCATCCCACGGCATGTTCGGCTTGGACCAGCTCAGCCAGGCGAGCGTCGAGCCGTCCGGGCTGATCCGGGGCGCCGCGTAGAAGTCCCGTCCTGTCGTCAGTACGCGAGGCGTCCATGACCCGTCGAGGCTGACCGCCACGAGCTCGTGGCGAACCGGCGCTCCCGGGCGGTGGGACTCGCGCACGTAAGCGGCCCAGAGGCCGTCGGGTGTGACCGACCCATCCGCAAAGCGATCGGCGCGGGCGCTTGGTGGCGACGGGGTCAAGGGCACCGATGCCTCGCCGGGCGCTGTGCGGTAGAGACGCTGGTCGTCGCGGTCGCTGTAGACCACTGCGCCGTTGGTGGTCACGAGGTACGAGGCTCCGCCGTACTCCCAGGCAAGCGTGCCGACATCCACGGACTGTGGTGTCACGGGCCGCGGCGCGCCTGCGGGCCGGGCGTGCATGACGTACGAGCGACCCTCGTCGTAGCTGTGCTCGAGCCACCAGACGTCACCGCCGGCGGCGGTGACTTCGGTTCGCTCCATGCCGCCGGCCACCATCTCGGGGGTGAAAGGCGCTGTGCGCGATATGCCGCGCGCGAGTGTCATACGGTCGGCCGGCGAACGCGTGGGTCGAGCGCAGCGACCGCGAGATCGGAGAGGGTCATTGCGCCGACGGTCAGGAGCCCGGTGAAGGTCACAACCCCAACCGTCACTGGGTAGTCGAGGTTCTGGATCGAGTTGACGGCGACGAACCCGAGCCCCGGCAGACCGAAGATCAGCTCCACGAACAGCACCGCACCGATCGCCGCACCGACGTCGAGCCCCAGCAGCGTGATGATCGACGGCGCGACGACGCGCCCGATGTGTGCGCGCAGGATGCGTGGCCGCCCCGCCCCCTTTGAGCGGGCCGTCCGGACGTAGTCCTCATCGAGTTGCTCCAGGACGAGTGCCCGGACGAAACGAGCGTAGAAGCCGGTGAAGCCGAGCGCCAGGGCCAGGCCGGGGAGCAGAAGATGGTGAAGCCACTGCCACGGATCGGACGTCAGTGACACCCAGCCTTGGATCGGGAACACGTTGACGCTTGTCCCTAACGAGATTCCGAGAAATCGACCCTGGTTGGGCTCGAACGCGAGCAGGTAGGAGAGGATCGGCGCCAGCCAGAAAACCGGGGTCGCGATCGCGACCTGGGCGCAGATCGTCAGGAACCGGTCGGTGAACGTGCGGGGGTGCAGCGCCGCGACCAGTCCGATCGGGACCGCCATCATGATCCACAGCACGACCGAAACGAGGATCAGCGACATGCTCACGTAGGCGGCAGGGAGGATGATCTGCGTCACCGGTCGGCGCTGCAGGAACGAGTACCCGAAGTTGCCGTGGATGATGTGGTCCAGGAAGTTGAGGTACTGGACATAGAACGGCTTGTCGGTCCCGAGGAGGTGGGCCACGCGCGCGATCTGGGCGGGAGTCGCGGCGTGACCGGCGACGCGCTGCGCCGGGCTGGCGCCCGTTGCGTCCGAGATGACGTAGAACAGCAGATATGCCAGGAGCGTGACGAGGAGCACTTGCCCAACCGCGATCAGCAGTCGTCGCACTACGAACTTCACCGGATCGACCCCCTCACGGCGAAGGCGTCACGCAGGCCGTCGCCAAGCTGGTTGAACGCTAGCGTGGTGAAGACCAGCGCCAGGCCTGGGATCAGCGCGACCCAGATCTGCTGGCGGTAGAGGTCACTGGTGACGCCGTCGGCGATCATCTGACCCCAGTCCGGAGTCGGCGGGCGAACACCGAGACCCAGATATGACAGCCCCGCCTCGAACAGGATGTTGAGCGCGACGACTCCGGTGGCATAGACGATCAGGGGCGCCGTCAGCTGCGGAAGCAGGTGGCGGCGCATGATCGTGAAATGACCGAGGCCGATCGAGCGCGCCGCCTCGACGAACTGCTCGCCACGCAGCGCAAGGACCGCATTGCGAACGATCCGCGCCGGGTAGTACCAGCTGAACAGCGCGATGACGATGATCGAGTTGACGAGCCCGGCCCCCAGCACCGCTGCGAGGCCGATCGCGAACAGCATCGACGGGAACGCCATCGCGGTCTCGATCCCTCGCGAGATCACGGCGTCGAGCTTCCCGCCGAAGTAGCCGGCGATCATTCCCAGCACCAGGCCGATGAACAGCGCGACGGCCGTAGCGCCGATGCCGACCGCGAGCGTGGCCCGCGCCCCGTACAGGAGGCGGACGAGCATGTCCCGGCCGATGCGGTCGGTCCCGAGGATGAAGAACGCGCCGTGGGGGTCGGGCTGGCCGTTGTTCCCGATCTCGTGGCTGAACGGAGACAGCGGAATGCCGTTGAGATCCAGTCCGCCGAGGAATTGCTGGTTGGGCCCGTGACCGGTGAGTGCGGCCGCGATCGGCGCGCCAATGGTCGCCAGCAGGAGGAGAACGATCAGAAACACACCAGCCACGATCGTTGCCTTGTCGGCGAGCAGGCGTCGCACAAACCGGGCCCGGAAGCTGACGCCGAGCGTCGGGTCGACGGTGACGGGGTCAGTGAGCCCGGCGCTCTGTCCTGTCGAGATACTCATGACGTCGTCGCGGGCTCGAGCGGGAAGTGACAGGCGAAGCTGTGGGATCCGCCGCTCGGCATCAGCGGCGGTACTTCGTCGCGACAGCGCTGCTGGGCCCGGGGGCACCGAGGATGGAACGGGCAGCCGGTCGGCGGCGACAGCGGGCTCGGCGGGTCCCCGGTCAGCGGTGTCCGGCCCCGAGCGCGCGTCAGGCGTGGGTTCGGGATCGGGGTCGCGGCCAGGAGCGCCGCCGTATAGGGATGGCGAGGGGCGGCGAACAGCTCGGCGACCGTGGCAGTCTCCATCACGCGGCCCAGGTACATGACCAGCACGCGGTCGCAGAACCGCCGCACGATGTCGAGGTTGTGGGTGATGAACAGGTACGAGAGATGCAGACTGTCTCGCAAGTCGCCGAGTAGGTTGAGGATCTGTGCCTGAGCGGAGACGTCGAGCGCGGACACCGGCTCGTCGCACACGAGCAGCTTCGGATGCAGCGCGAGCGCCCTCGCGATCCCGATCCGCTGGCGTTGCCCGCCCGAGAACTCGTGTGGGAACCTGCTGAAGTGCTCGGGGTTCAGGCCGACCTGTGTGAACAGCTCCCAGATCCGATCCTGGATCTCGCTCTTCGAGCCAAAGCGAGCCTCGCGTAGCGGTTCGCCGACGATCGACCCGACGCGAAGCCGCGGGTTGAGCGAACCGAAGGGGTCCTGGAACACCATCGCCGCGTCACGGCGCAAGGGCCGGAGCTGGCTGGCCGGGGCGTCGGTGATGTCGACGCCCTCGAACGTGATCGTGCCCTCGGTCGGGACCAGCAACCGCAGCACGCAGCGCGCCAGCGTGCTCTTACCGCAGCCGGATTCGCCGACCACCGCCAGCGTCTCGCCCCTGCTTAACGAGAACGACACGCCCTGCACCGCGTGAACGACGCCCTTTGTGCCGAACAGACCCCGTCCGACCGGGAAGTCCTTGACAAGCCCGGACACGTCGAGCAGAGCCGGCGTGCCGTTGCGATGTTGTTCGGCCATCACCACTGAACCGTGGAGAGCACGGATGCTCCCTCAGCGCCCACGCGAAGCCGGGCCTCGTCGAGGTGGCATGCGGTCAGGTGAGTCCCGTCACCGTCTGGGGCGTGGTGAAGGGGCGGTACTTCCGCGCGGCAGACCTCCATCGCGTGGGGACATCGGGGATGAAAGCGACACCCGCTGGGGGGGTTGAGCAGCGACGGCGGGGTACCGCCAATCGTGCGCGCACGAGCGGCCTTGGCGTCGACGCTCGGCATCGATCCGAGCAGGCCCCATGTGTACGGGTGGCTCGGGCGCTCGAGCACCGCCTCGACGGTGCCACTCTCGGCCACCCGGCCGGCGTACATGACGACCACGTGATCGCATACCTCCGCCACCACTCCGAGGTCATGCGTGATCAGCACGATCGCCGAATTGGCTCTCGCACACAGGTCGCGAAGGAGATCGAGGATCTGGGCCTGCGTGGTGACGTCCAGTGCGGTCGTCGCTTCGTCGGCCACGAGGACGGCCGGATCGTTGATCAAGGCCATCGCGATCATCACGCGCTGGCGCATGCCCCCCGACAACTCGTGCGGATAGGCGTTCATCCGCCGGGCGGGGTCGGGGATCCCGACCCTGCCCAGCATCTCGATCGCCAGCGCCTTGGCCGCAGCCTTCGCCATCTTCTGGTGGAGCTTGATCGCCTCGAGCAGTTGCGCGCCGACTGACATGAGCGGGTGCAGCGAGCTCAGCGGATCCTGGAAGATCATCGCGATCTGCCCGCCCCGTATCGCGTCGAGCTGCTCCTCGGAGCACTCCAGGAGATCGACGCCGTCAAACACGGCCGAGCCCGTGACCGTGGTGCGCTTCTCGGGCAGGAGCCCCACCAGTGACAGGCAGCTGACCGACTTTCCCGAGCCTGACTCCCCGACGATGCCGAGGACCTCGCCACGGTTGACCGACCAGCTCACGTGGTCTACGGCATGGACCACGCCGTCCTCACTCTGGATGTTCACCGACAGGTCCCGGACTTCCAGCAGCGGGGCGCTCACCGGGCCGCGCTGCTGGTCGTCCGTACGGTTGCCCTCCGGCATATCCCGGGGTTCAGCTGCACTTCCCGAGGGTTGCGAACTCGACGAGGTACACAGGTTGGATCACCGCGCCGCAGGTTCCGCTCGAGAACAGCGTCACCCGGGTGGGGTTCAGCAGCGGTGCCCACGGAGCGTCGTTCGCGATGATCTGTTTGTCGAGCGCATTCCACTGCGCCGAGGTCGCCTTCGCATCGAGATTTTCGATCTGCGTGTTGACGGCCGGGTTGTTGTAACTCGCGTAGTTGTTGTTGCCCGTCGGAGTGATGTTGGTGCCGTCGAGCAGCGGATTGAAGAAGTCATCCGGGTACGGATAGTCCTGCGTCCACGTGTTGATGCCCATCGGGACGTGGTTCTTCGGGACGCTGATCACTCCCCCGTTGACGGAGTCGGGCGCGGTGGTGATGTTCACCTTGATCCCGATCGGCGCGAGGTTCGCTTGAATCACCTGCGCCACCTGCGCGTATCCGGGCTGGTCGCTGAGTGTCCTCAGTGTGAGACTGACCGGGGTAGTGACGCCGGCGGCCTTCATCAGGGCCTTCGCGGCCGCGACGTCGCCGGCAACCGGGTAGTTGTTCGCCTTCACGTAACCGGGCATGGTCGGTGGCAGGATCTGGTCGGTGGGCTGTCCCTGGCTGGGACCGCCCCAGACGCGCTGGATCGCCAGGCGGTTGATCGCGGTGTTGATCGCCTGTCGCACCTTGGGGTTGTTGAGCGGCGGCACGGTGTTGTTGAGCCACAGGTAGGTGGTGGCGGGAAGCGGGTCGACGAACACGCGACCCTTGAGGGTTGGGTCGTTCAGCGCCTGGAGCGCGTCCGTCGGCGCCATCGGCGCGCCGTACGTCGCGAGCTGGCCCGATCGGATCAGTGATGCGGCCTGGCTGGCGTCGACGCCGATCTGGAGGTTGATCTGATCGGACGTCTGCAGGTTGCCGAGTTCCGCCGCGTTCCAGTGAGGGTTGCGGACGAGCACGATCGACTGCTGCGGCGTATACGACTTGACGTAGTAGGGACCGGACAGCAACGCGGTCCCGTTCTCTTCTGCCTTGTCTGGCGTGCCCAGAGGGACCGGGCAGGCGAACGGCAGCGTCATCCGGTAAAGGAACGATGCGGTGGGCTGGGTCAGCGTGAAGGTGATCGTGTTCGTCGTGGCCTTGATTCCGCTGACCGTCGTGGCCTTGCCGGCGATGACCGCCGGCGCGCCCTTGATGACGTTGAAGAACAAGTCGCCGGGGGAGGCGAGCTTGGGTGAGAACATCCGCGCGAACGTGTAGGCCATGACCTGACCGGTGATCGGTTGTCCGTTGGCGAACTCGATACCGGGTTTCATCGTGAAGGTGTAGACCTTGCCGCCGTCGGAAACCTTCGGAAGACTCGCGACCCCCCCGATCGGCTTGACCCCGGCGGCGCCGGACGTGGCCGGGAAGGTCAGCATCGGCACGCACGTCGTGTTGGCGATCTCCCAGGTCGTCGCGTAGTACCAGAGCGTCGGCTCCAGGTGGTCGATCGCGCCGGCGGGCAAGCCGATGGAGATCGTCCCGCCGGGCTTGGCCGGCGCGGCCGCGCCACCGGTTGGGGTGACCGTGCTGCTGGTGGACTGTGTGCCCGATCCCGAGGTGCTCGCCGAGGGCGAGCTGGAACTGGTCGAGCCGCATCCAGCCGCGCCCAGCGCGGCGAGCGCGATGGTCGCCGCGACAGCCCAGGATCGCCAATGGCCGGTTGAAGTGCTGGTCATCGCGTTGAACTCTCCTTTGCTGGGGTGCGGGCGATCTGATCGCCGGGTTGGCCCGAGTCGGCGCTGGTCGCTGCGATGGCCTCGCTCGCGGCCCGCAGACCGTCGATCGAGGCCTCGATTCCGGCTTCGGGCTCGAGGTTGGGGTCTTCGTGCTCGATCGAGATCGAGCCGTGGTATCCGTGGTCGGCCAGCGCGCGGAGCAGCGCGGCCCACTCGGAAACCGGGCGGCCGTGCCCAACTGCGCAGAAGTGCCACGGCACAGTCTCCGGTTCGGAGGGCCACCGGAAGTCGAGCACGCCGTGCAGCGCTATTCGGTCGGGGTGCAGGATCGTGTCTTTCCCGTGGACGAAGCCGACCGCGTCGCCAAGTCGCTCGATCGCCGAGATCGGATCGATCCCCTGCCACCAGAAGTGGCTCGGATCGAGGTTCACGGCCACGTTTTCCTCCGTGACCTCACGCAGGCAAGCGAACGATTCGGCGTTGTAAATCGACGTGCCGGGATGGAGCTCGAGGCAGATCAGCACGTCGGGCGCGGTCTCCATCGCCCATGCCGAGAGCTCTCGCCAGAACGGCGCGATCGAGTGCTCAAACTGCTGAGGCCACAGGCCCTCCATGTCCGGCAGCCAGGCGCCCCCCGCGAACAGCGGCCACGAGCCGCTGCCGTTCGATCCCGGGCCGCCCGGGCACCCACTCATCGCGACGACACGATCGACGCCGAGCTCGTGGGCGAGGGTGACCGCATCGCGAAGCGCCTGGCCGTGCTCGGCCGCGATGTCGGGGACCGGGTGAAGCGGGTTCCCGGATGCGTTCAGCGCGACGATCTCGATGCCGGCGTCGGTGACGGTCGCGAGCAGGTCGCGGCGCGCGCGTGCGCTGGCAAGCAGGTCATCACGCCCGAGGTGCGGCGCGGGCGAGTACCCGCCGACCCCTAGCTCGACGCCGGTCAAGCCGCGGTCTGCGCACCACTCGAGGACGTCCCGGAACGGCATGTCTCCGAGTGCGTCGGTGAGGAGGGCCAGCGGTAGGGCGGTCGACATAGTGAAACGTTCTACCTCAAGAGCGCGGGCATAGTCTCAGGTGTTCCCAGCCATGTCAAGCACCATTGTGTTAGGACGTATGCTTTCCTTTCCCGGGAACAGCCCGGTCTCAACTAAAACGTTCTAATGCCCTACCGGCGCCCAACGATCATCGACGTGGCATCCCTCAGCGGGGTCTCGAAGGCCACGGTCTCGAACGTCGTGCGCGGAAAGGGCAGCGTGTCGCCGGCGACGCGGACCCGGGTATTGACGGCGATCGAGACGCTCGGCTATCGACCCAACGCGTCGGCGCGCAGTCTCGTTCGTCAGCGCACCGACGTTCTTGGCCTGGTCGCCGGCAACCTCGGAAATGCCTTCGAGGCCGACCTGCTCGAACGGATCGAGCAGGTCGCTTCGGAGCGAAGGTTCACGACCCTCGTTTGCACGACCAGCCGGAACCCTGAGGACGAGTCGACGAAGGTCGAGACGCTGCTAGAGCACCGCGTGGCCGGGATCGCGATGCTGCAGTTCAGCGGCGACCGGCAGCTGATGGCCCAGCTGGTGACCGAGCACGTGCCTGTGGTCATGGCCAGCTGCTGGGACGATCACGCGGACTGCGTCGCCGTCGACGACGCGGCGGGGTTGGAGCTTGCCGTGGGCCATCTCGCCGATCTCGGCCACCGGCGGATCGCCTACCTCACCGACGAGCGTGTCGAGAGCACGACCCGGCGGATACGCCTCGAGGGATTCCACCGGGCGCTGCTCCGCCACGGCCTGGAGTTCCACCCGGACTGGGTGATCCACGGTAACGGAGGTCAGGGCGGCGATCAGCCTGATGACTTCGTCGAGTTCTTCGACCGCGTCGGCCTGCCTGAAGCGGTCGTCGCCACTAACGACAACATCGCAATCACGCTGATCGAACAGCTGGAGTCACGCGGTTGGCGGGTGCCCGACGATGTCTCGGTTGTCGGCTTCGACGGCTCACGCGTGGCCGGGCTGCACCGGATCGGGTTGACGACCATCGCCCAGCCCGTCGAGCAGCTGGCGCGATTCACCGTCGAATTGCTGCTCGACCGCGTGGCGGGCGAGACCCCGTCCGAGCGTCGGCATGTCCGGCTCGAGCCGACGCTCATCGTCAGGACATCGACAGCCGCAGCGGCGAAATGAGGTGAGCTCAGTGGTTAGCGAGGGTGAGTGGCGCGCGGCCATGTCGCGGTGCGAGCGGTGGCTCGATCATCGGCCTCCGGCCTCCGCCGCGGCGATGCTTCAAGCGGCTGCGGCCGCTCTTCCGCCGGACGCGCAAGGCGATCGCTACGGCGAAGGCGGGTTCGTCGAGACATTCGAACGCCGGATGGCCGAGCTCCTGGGAAAGCCGGCGGCGGTATTGATGCCGAGCGGGACGATGGCGCAGCAGATCGCCTTGCGCGTTCACTGCGACCGCCGTGGACGCGACACCGTCGCGTTTCACCCGACCTGCCATCTCGAGCTGCACGAGCAAGGTGCACACGTACATCTCCACAATTTGAAGGCCGAGTTGGTCGGTCATCGCGACGAGTTGATCGCGCTCGACGATCTCGAGGCGCTGCGCGCCCCGATCGGGGCGCTCCTGATCGAGCTGCCCCAACGGGAAATCGGCGGCCGGCTTCCGGAGTGGGAGGACCTCGTCGCCCAGATCCAGTGGGCACGTGACCGGGACATCGCGACCCACCTCGACGGCGCACGGATCTGGGAGTCGGCGCCCTACTACGACCGTTCGCACGCCGAGATCGCCGCGCTCTTCGACACCGTCTACGTCTCCCTGTACAAGGCACTCGGCGGGTTTGCCGGCAGCGTTCTCGCGGGGCCGGAGGATTGCATCGCCGAGTGTCGCGTCTGGCGACACCGCCACGGCGGGACGCTGTGGAACCTGTTTCCGTTCGCAGCGTCGGCACAGCGCGGGCTCGACGAACGGGTCCCCCAGATGCCTCGGTTTCTCGGACACGCGCGCGCCCTCGCCGGCGGACTGCGTGAGCTGCCAGCGGTAGACGTCGTCCCGGATCCACCGCAGACGCCTCTTTTTCACCTCCACGTACGTGGAGATGTGGAGGTCATCCGGGAGCGTGCATTTCACGTAGCTCAGGAGCGACGCGTGTGGTTGTTCGACACCCTCGCCCCGAGTGTCGTTCCCCATGTGAGCAAGATCGAGTTGAGCATCGGCGAACCGGCCCTCGAGATCTCGCCCGAGGAGGCGGTCGAGCTCTTCCAGCTGCTCGTGACCGACTGAGGGTTCGCAGAGTTTGCGTTCGGTCGTTACTGTCGGCCGCGCGGACTCGGCACTGCTCCGTGCGGTGCGGTTTGCCGCGCCTCCGGTCGCTCTGGATGTTCGTTAGCTCCGGGCCTAGTGCCGGGCAGCTTGCGTGCACTCAGCCGCCGAGTAACGCCTCGCGCACGATCTCGTACTCCTCCATGTACCACCGCCGTTCGGAAACGAGCTTGATTTGCCGGACGGGCAGCTCGCCGAAGTGTTCGGTGTCACACGTGGCTCGGAGAGCGAGGAGATTCCTAAATTCGGCGTCCCCGACAGGATCAAGGATCCTTGCTACCGAGATATGTCCCGTCTGATTCTGTCGAGACGAGGAGAACGGAAGAGCCCTCACGAGCGCCGTCCGCAGCTCGGCTGTCGGGCCGTAGCCTTGGAAGGCGATCGTACCGTCGGGGGAGATGAAGAATCCTCGATACTCGATCGAAAAAGCGGCGGCTTCGGTCGCGACCGCCGCGAATCTCACTGCTACCTCGTCGAGCGGGACAGGTGGCTCAGGCTCTCCCGGCCGCCGGATGATGTGAGACTCCCAGTGAAGCCGCTCGGGTCGCACCCGATAGACCCGTATCCCCTTGGGAAGGAGATCCACGATGGCGTCCAGCTGACAAGTCAGAGCGTCTTGGAGTTCCTGGGGAATAGGAAGGCCGACCAGAGTGGTTAGAACGTCGAAGCGTCGGGTGCGGAAGCCCGGCGCTGAAAGGTCGAAGTACTGTCTCGATTCCTCGAGCTGCGACACGTCGAAGTCCGCGTACTGTGACGTTCGCCGGTTGATCTCGTCGTAAATCTCGTGGGCGAGTTGCGCGGCTCCGGTCTGTTCGGTAGGCACGACGGCGAGAGTGCCAGGGCCGATAATCGGCTGTCAAGCGGGCGCCTCAGCGGCGTGCGGCACGTCCACCCGCCGTGAGGCTACTGTTTCCGGCTCTCCCACCAGTCGCGGATGTACTGCTCGGTCGCCGCGGAGGCTGCGCGCCTGTTAGTGGCCAGTGCCTGTGCTTCGTCGATCAGGCGAAGCGCCCCGTCGAGCAGCTCCGCCGTCTCCTCGCGGCTCGCAGCAGCCGGCACCTTCACGGTCAGGAAAGCCCCTTGCGGGAGTTCCTGCACGTCGGCCCAGAAATCCTTGGTCCGAGCGAGCGGCTTGAACTCATGTATCCAACTCTCCGATCGAATAGCGAGCGGCAATCGAACGAAGACGTGATCGCCCACCGGTGGGCGATCGATTTCCATCTGGCGGCTCAGATCAAGAATGGTCATTCGTGGGTTACTCCTGATCGCTAGCGCACGATCGAAGACTTCGATCGAGCATACGACAGGAGGACTGCAGAATGTTGCTCCGGGCTGAGGGGGCGCCTACTTGATTTGGCAGAGCGCGACAGGGTTCCCCTCAGGATCTGCGACCGTCGCGATCCGCTCGCCCCACGCCATGACCTCCGGCTCGCGCAGGACCCGTGACCTGTGACTCGATCAGCCCGGTGATCATCGCCTCCAGGTCATCGACGTAGACCTACATCTCAAAGCGAGGCCCGCTGCCTGAGGACAGCCCGTGGCGGTCGGCCGCCCACCGCTCGTGCGTGATCGCGAGCTCGCCCGCTCCGTCCCTGGTGAGCCCAACGTATCCCGGCTCACCATCGGGTGGGAGCTGCACGTGTCGACGAAACCCCAGCAGCTCCCAGAACGATGCGACTGCCTCGAAATCGGACGCGTAGGCCAGAGGGAACGCTCGCAGCGTCATACCGCGAGCCTACGCGAGGTCGCGCCATCGATCGAGCGCCTCCGCTTCATCACCAAGGCGGCCACGAGGCCGAGACTGCCGCCCACGGAGTGATCCGTTCGGGCGGCCAGGCGACCAGAACCGGCGCTATCGATTCGCCATGAGCTGGCGCGTAAACGGTTGGCGTTGTGGTCGGCTCACAAGGTCGCGAGGGGCTGTGGCCGACCCCGATGGTGTGACCCACGGTCAATGGCGATTTACCCCTCATTTTTGAGGGGTAAATCGCCAAACTTCGGCGAGCGCCTCCGTGACCCGCCCGTTGCGTTATGACCCCGACACAACCGATCCCACACTTGCCGGGTCTGTACGACCGCCTCCAACCGAAGCGGTAACACGCCGTTCGGTGGTCGTTTACCGGGCGGTCGGGAGCTCGCCGCGGGTGCGGCGGCCGGCGAGAATGTAGGCGACGGCCTGGGAGGCTGCGGCGTGCTGCGCCTCCCGATAGTGCTTCTCCGACGAGTAGGTCCAGTCGGCGATGCTCAACGCCCCCCAGGCGACGAGGACCAGCGCCGCGGCAATGAACGGCAGTGCGACAGCGAGGGCGCGCGACGGCTGACCAAAGGGTGTGGCCGCCAGGTAGACCCCGTCGGCTACGACCAGGCCGATGCCGGCGGCCGCTGGCATCCACCACAGCCGCTGACCCAGCCGGGAGGGCCGGTGCTCGCGTAGATGGTCCTCAAACTGATACGTGTAGTCCATGGGGTGACGCTTTGTACGCCGCTGACCCCAGCCCATCCGTTTTCGCGCTCGCCTTTCACTATCCTGCCGCCGCCGCGCCTCGGTCGGCTGGGGCGGGCGTGATGGACCCCGGACGCCCGACCAAGCACTCGCCTGGCGTCGGAAGCCATCGAGAATTGCGCCGTGGTCACGGTTGGTTGTCGACTGCCGGCGGCCCTGCGAGCTTCATCGTGCTCCCGGCGACCGGCCCGTTTGACGCCCTTCGACGCCAAGCACGTCCGTGGTACGTAGTTGCCCACGGCCGGGTCGTCGCCGAGACGCCGCCGGTGGCCGCCACGGTTAGCTGGCCGGGTCAAGGTCCCGAGACAGTCGACTTCGTCCGCCAGCGCGAGCTGAACCAAGCGACGTGGCGGGATGTAGACCCGGCCAACGGACGCTGGCTTGGCGCCTCCCCCGTCCAACCAGTGTCCGTGGACGTTGATGAGGCTGCGCGGCCGGCTTGACGTGGCATGGCCGCGGTACGAACTGCGAGCTAGAGCACCAGCGACGCGTCCCCCACCACCCCATAGCTTCGCCTCCGTACGGGTGGTGTGGTGACCTCGCCAGCAGAACCTGGCACCTACCAGGTGAGCGTGATCGCTGCCGAATCCTCGTAGATCGACGTCGGGTCGGTGCTTGTCGTTTCCCAGCGGGTACGCGAGAACGCGAGGTCGAGGGTGTACGAGTCCGAGCCCAACGGCGTCGCGAACAGCATCACGGTCGAGGTCTCGTCGGCATTGCCGAGCAGCGTCATCGGGATGGGCACCTCGATCTGGGTCAGGACGCGCGCCGCGCCCGCGACGGCGTGGTCGGCCGTGACGGCGACGAGCTCCCCGAGCGGTTGATGCACGAGCGCGCCGAGCCCGGCAGCCTGTGCCTCCGCCGCATCAAGGGTCCCGATCCGGCGCAACGGAACGACCCCGGCAGTCGGCGGGGGCACCGCATAGACCTCTATGGAGAACGCCGGCGCCGCCCCCGTTATGAACAGCACCTCGACGCGAGCGGCGAACAGCACGTGGGCGGCGTCGGCCGGCGCAGCCAGCCCGTCGTCGATGAACTCGAGCTCGGACAGTGCCGTGCTGATCGGGTTGGGCGGACCGACCGGCAACGGGTTTGGCAACCGACGCCATACGCGGTGTTGGAGGGTCGGCGTCACGTCGTGCAGGAAGGACAGCGGTTCCGGGGATTCGACGAGCAATGCCGTCGTGCCGGTGTCATCAGTCAGCCGAGTGAGGGTCAACCGGTCGCAAGTCTGCAGACTGGCCAGACCGACGCCGGAAAGCACCGACGCGAATAGCTGTTGTCGTTGTTGTGGGTCGCCGGCTGCGGACATGGCCGCAGCGATGTCGGCCGAGCGGGCGGACAGTACGGCGGACGGCGTCGAGACCGGCGGGGCGCCCATGGCGTCGGCGGGATGCACGTACGTCGTCGGGTCGCGCTGCGCGACGTGGTCCGCAAACGACAGGTAGCGGCTGGTCACGAACTCGACTCGGTACATGTCCAGGCTCTCGACCAGCACCGCGCTGAACACCGCCGGCCCGTCGGCGACGAGCGCGGCTCGCCCTTCGCGGACAACATCGCGGTCGGCCTCGACCACGACGTCACCAACGCTGGCCCGCACGGTGTCGTCGAAAGCCGTGACATGCAGCTGGACCGGCCCGCTCACGGCAGGCAGCGTGGCCCTGGCCATCTCCTCCTCGACGGCTCCGACGCGGCGCAGCAGCACGAGGTCGCCCGCGTCGATGAGAGCCAACATGGCTTGCTGGACAGGCGCTGTGCTGCTCAGCCCGATGCCGAGACCAGCGCTGCCACCAGCCGGGTCGATCGTCGCGCCCAGCTGGAAGTGGTTCCAGGTCGGGTCGCCGAACGCCGCGTATTGACGGCTCGCGCCGGGCGCGACGAGGGTGCCTGCGGTCAGGGTCCAGACCGAGCCCGGGCCGCTGTCCGTGAGATAGCTGAATGCGCCGAGGTCGGTACTGACGAATGAGTTCCGCTCGGTGTAGGGGCCGTCCTGGGCACGCACCGTCGCCCGCATCGACGCCTGTGTCTCCCAAGTGCCGCTGGTGCCGTCGGGGGCGAGGGGTGCGTGGCTCAGTACCTGGCTCGAGTGCACCGAGTCGTACGAGCATCCCGCCGCGCCCAGCACCGTCTCGAAGCGCAGTACCTGCGCGTCGCTGGAGGTCGCCTTCCGCACGGCGAGGCTGGAGAACAGGCCGTTGCGGAACGGCGGCTGTCCCGGCACAACGACCGCTCCGCCGTGGGTGGTCAGCCAGTCGTCGCCTGGCGCGGTCAGACGCAGCGCGCCATTGGTTGACGCCACGCGGTCGACACTCAGCGCGAGCTGCATCAGCTGGGCCTTCTCCGGCGGGTCACCGGGGGCGGCTACTCGGTCGACCGGCAGCAGGTTGGACATGTCCTCGGTGAACGCCAGCGCCACCGGTTCGGTTCGGTACAGCGGCACCGAGCGGTTGGGCGGGTAGGTTGACGCGACGTACGGCGTGAGCTCGTCGCCCACGTTCGGCGAGGAGTTGAGCCCGGGCAAACCCTTGGTACGGAAGAAGGCCGGCTCGGCGAGCGTCAGCGACTTGCTGCCGCCGGTGGCGTGGCTGACGGTGATTTCGATGGTCGGCGTGACCGCGTAGTCGTAGTTGGGCAGGAAGGCGAGCTTGCCGGCCCCACCAACGCCCGACCCGGCACCGCTATTGCTGCAGCGCTGCTTGCGTGCCATAACCGACAGCACGTCGGCCAGCGACTGGTACTGAAGGTCGTAGACCATGACAGCCGGCACTCCCAATGGCCCCCAAGGGTTCACCACGACGATATCCGGCTGCGGCCAGGCGACCGCAACTTCGAGGGTGACCCGTGTGAGCGGCGTGGTGACCGAGCCGACGAGCGAGACGGTCGTTGCGGTGCCATCACCGGTCACCGTCTGCGTGGTCACCGCATCGAGACCGTGGTAGCCGGTGAGGGTGCAGGTGATGCGGGCCGACATCGGCAACAGCTGGGCGTCGAACGTGACGGCAGGGTCGGTGAGGTCGACCGAGCCCAGCAACGTGCTGGGGCCGGGGAGGACGAGCGCGACGATGCGTCCCGCGTAGGCGCCAACACCTTGCATGGTCGTGGGCGGCGCGCTCCACGACCACAGGCCGCCGCCACCCCTGAAGGGCTGGCTGACCGGCAGCCGCAGGCCAGGCTGTGCGGTGGTCCAGCTTAGGTCGTGCCACGGGATCTGAAAGCCCTTGACCGGGTCGAGCTGGCAGCACGGGAAACCGTCGTCGTTGCCGAGCGCCTCCTCGTCGTTCTGAGACGAAGCAACCGTGACGGAGTACGGGGTGCGGCAGTTGATCAACAGCCGGGTCGGGCTCACTACACCGTCGGCGCGAGTGTCAGCGTCCCAGGCGAACGAGACCGCGGGCACGGCATGAATCGTGCCGCCGGTATCGAGCGCGGTGTCGTCCGCGGCGACGAGATCGGTCCACGTACCAACCTGTGGCCCGAACCGCGGGCTGCGCTGTATCTGCACGCTCTTCAGCGCATAGCGGACGGTCAGGTCCTGGACCTGCTGCGCTCCAGGGTCGTCGGTGATGGGGTAGGACTGGGTCGCGATCCCGGCGTCGTTGGATACCGGATTCGTGAATGTGATGGCGATGTCGGCGTCGACTCCGACCGGCGTCAGATCGAGCGGCAGCACGACGCCGGTCACTGCAGCGCCGGTGACGGGGGCGAGCTGGTTGTAGGAGTACAGCGTGGTGGGGTCGGTGGTCCCGTCACTGAGGGCCGGCATGTGCATGGGCACCGGGAGACCGCTCGCGACCGGTCCGGTTGCGTCTCCACCGCTCAGTGGCGGTGTCACCAGCGGGCTGTCAAACGGCTGCGAATGATGCCACGTCTTGCTGATCTGGAACGAGACGTCGGGCAGGAACCATGGGGTGTCAATGTGGATTGTCGCGGCGAGTGTGACGTAATAAGGAGACTTCAGATAAGTCAGGTCGATGTCGATCTCCATACCGACGGAGAAGACGTAGAACACAGACATCTTGAACCCGGCTTGAAGCCAGGCATGGATGCCACTGGTGTCCGAGCCGGTCTTCCAGGGGCCCCAGATGAAGCCGAGGCTGCCGTAGACCTGGAACTTTCCGATACCCCAGTCGTCGCCCCCGGTGAAGGACGCAACGACGCCGAAGCCCTTGGGCCCTCCGTCGACGATCTGGACGCAGATCGCGATGCGGAGCTTGAGTTTGAGCCAATTGGCGGAGATCGTGATGCCCAGCCAGCTGCGCTGATCGGAGAGCTGGCCGATCGCGAACGTACCGGGATGGTTGCCGAAGTACAGCGTGCCCGTGAGCTTGGCCAGGTTCGCGATCCAGGGCGGGATTGTGCCGCCGCCGACGAATTTGTCGAGGCCGAGATTGACCCCGATCATCACTCCCCACGTCCCAGTGGCAGAGTCGTAGTCGAAGGTCAGGAAGCCGATTGAGTCAGGGTTCTTCAGCAGGTAGACGTCGCCGACGACCAGCACTCCGGTGTCGGTTTCGCTGTGCGTAACCATGACGAAGACGCCGATGTGGAAAAGCTGACCGGTGGAGGTGAACGACAGGCCGGCCGCGACCCCGACTGCCAGTGAGCCGTCGACCGGCTTCCAGTCGGCGAGGTTGCGAGATCGGGGCATGTCCAGCGCGCCATCGTGGTCCTTGTGCCACTGATAGAGCTGCATGCTCTGGGGACCGGTGCCGGCGGGGTCGAGAGCCGGCTGCATGTTGTACGCGAACAGCGCGCGCACGGCGTAGAACGACAACGCTCCGCCCGGCACCCAGCTCACCTCGAGTGAAGCGAGCAGGTAGCTGAAACGGGTGTTGGGCGCCGCCACCTCGGTGCTCGTGCCCTTGAGGAACTCGACGGCGAGCTTGAGCTTCTGCGCCATCAGCGGGAACACGACCTGCGCACCGAAGCCGAACTCCTGGTAGCGGTAGCCCGCATCGACGTCGTCGGTGATGTAGCCGAAGCCGCCGATGGACACCGGGCCGTAGTTGATGTCGAGCAGGATTCCGTCCAGCTTCCAGGGCGGTGCCAAAGGTGTGTCCGAGGTCAGGAAGCGCAGCCGCCGGAACCGGATCCCGGTGCCCGTACCGCTGTTGTCGGTGCGCGTGCTCGAGGGTTGGCTCGGCTGGCCGCCGGCCGAACCGATCTCGATGCCGCCGCTGAAAGAGAAATAGGTGCCGCCGGCGGGTTCCTCGACGAAGCCGAGCTCCTCGACGACGAGGCGGACCACGCCGGCGAACACCAGCTGCATACCTTCGGGCGCGGCGATGGACTTACCGAGCTGAAGCTGTCCGAAGCTCCAGCCGACATCGCGCAGGATCACGTTGAGCTTCTTGCCGGTGAGGGTGGTGATCTTGAATGGCGGATAGGCGCTCCCGGACATATCGACCGACGTGTCGCGCACCGAGATGTCGACCAGCGCCTGCCACGAGTGGTCGAGGTCGTCGGCGAACGTGGTCAGTCGCAGGCCGCCCTTGATGGCGTTGATGGCGATGTCGGACGACGCGACCGTCATCATGTGCAACGGCGAGTCGGCCCCGAGGGCGAGCCCAAGCTGGACCACCCAATCGTCGGAGACGCCGAGGGTTGCGCCCTTGGCGCCCTCGGCGTCCGACTGGTTCTGCCAGTCCAGCTGGGCCTGGAACTCGAGCACTGGCGGATAGTCGCTGTCGGCGGCGAAGCTACCGGTACGGAACTCGAGCTGATTGACCACCAGGTAGAGGCCGGTACGGTCCGCATCGGGTTGGCCGCTGCGGGAGTAGACCCGAAGCCGGAACGGCGCCTGGCTCAGCGAGTAGGCCTGCTCGATGTCGTTGCGGTCGGTGATCTTGCGCCTGATGCCGAATGTGCCATGGGTGGGCAGCGGGAATCCGAAGCCGGACGCGGGGATGACGACATCCTCGAGGACGAGGTCGACGTTGGCGGCCTGGATCCCGCCGCTGGAGTCCTGGAACCGCGTGGCCAGGTCAGCGAACGGCGGCTTGCCGAGGTCGAACAGGATCGACCGAAAGCCGAACACGCCGGGCGGGCCCACGGGAACCAGCGGGCCGAAGTCGTTGCGGGCCCACTCGTATAGGTCGCGGCGGCGCGGGCTCGGAATGAACAGCACGTCATGCAGTGCGGTCACTGGCAGGTTGGAGAACTTGGCGGTGTCGATGCTTAGCGGCGTGCTGGGCTCGATCAACACGTCGCCATCTGTGGTGAGATGCAGACGGACGTGGGTGCGGATGACGCTCGCGGCTCCACGGATCTTGACCACGGCGACGCTGTCGTCATCACCCGGGTCGAAATCGCTCACGTCGCCGTCGTGATCGTCGTCGGGCTTGGACGGGGTCAGCATTCCGGTCGGGAGCTGCAGCTCGACCGACAGCCCCTCGACCAGCACCTCATAGCCTCGGCCGTCGCGGGCGAAGTAGGCCGTGGGCGCCTTGCCGGCGGCGCTGGTTAGAAGAACGATGCCGACGTTGGGCAGGTCACGGGCGTAGTACGGCCCGACGTCGCCGAGCACCTGGGCGCTTGCCGACAAGGTGATCTGACCGGGTTGGCCCAGCCCGGCCGAGGCGGACGAGCCCACCTGGACGTCGGGGTCAGAGCCGACCCGGAGCGCGGTGAACCGGATCGCGGCATTGAGGGCCGAAATGCAGGCGGCAGCGTCGTCGACGACGTTGTAGCCCTCGACCATCGTGAACTTGTCGCCGGGCCACAGGGCGGCCGCCTCGGCGTCGCTGGTGACGCCGAGCAGGTCGTAGAGCTGGAAGCCGTCGACGGGGTCGGTCACAGGTCGGGCCCCTTGTCGCCAGGCCCCGTGTTGGGGTCCAATGACGTCGTTGGGTCGACGAGGGTGGCCCAGATGTCCGACTCCTGGCCGACCGTGACGACCCCCTTGACGATGTCAATCAGCGCTGCCGGCAGGCCGGTCGGGAGGCTGAGGGCGACCGCGGGCGGTTCAGTGCTCGAGCCGAACTGCAGCGGCAGCCAGTGGCTGCCGCGGTACCACGATCGTTCGAAGAACTGGAGCGCCGAGATCGGGTCGGCCAGCAGCGACAGACCCATCTCGACCGGTAGCCCGAAGTGCTCGGCCCACAGCTGGCAGCGCAGCCGCAGGGCCGGGTTGGCGGGGTCGCGGCGGAGGTGCTCGGGCACGGCGAAGACGTTCATCTCGCCGTCGTGCTCGAACCCGCGGCGATTGAGATTCGACGAGCCGACGGACATGAATATGTCGTCGACGACCATCAGCTTGGCGTGCACGTAGATGCCGGGCAGCTGCACCGCGAGGACGCACGAGTTCTTGTCGTGCTTGTCGGGCTTGGCGCCCCACCGTGGGTCCTCACCGAGCGGCGCCCGCTGAATGTTCACCCACTGCCAGGTTTGGGTCGGCGAGTCGGGTTCGTCGGGATCCGGATCGCCGATCGGGCCGGTGCCGGGGCCGCCCTGTACCCCGTCGACGTAGACCAGTTCGCTTTCGACGAAGGCCCAGAACGGGACAGCAGGCAGCCGCTCTGCGGGCCCGACCGGGGCCTGAGTGTTGCCGGTCGTGGTGATGGCGGCGCGCAGCACCATGCGGCCGAGCCCACCGAACAGCTGTGGCGTCGGGTTGAGGTAGCGGCGGATCGGGGCCCCGATCCACAGCCGGTCGCCCCACGTCGTGGCCAGTTTCGCGATGATCTCGCCCCGCCGTTCGGCGCCGTAGGGCTGGGTGGTCTGGTCGGGCAGGGTGATGACGAGGGCCTGGATATGGGTGTTGTAGCCGGCATCGGTGAGGGTCTCGACGTACTCGTTGTCCGGCGTGAAGTACTGCTCCTCGATGTAGATGTAGTCCTGAGCGGCTTTGATCGCGGCAAGCACGGCGTTACGGGTGGAGTCGTCCCCGGTGGGTGCCGAGGGGAACGCCGGGCCGTGACCCGCGCCCGTACCAGGGGCGAAGCGGGTACGTCCGAGTTGCACGATGTGGTGACCGGTGGCGGGTAGTGGATCGCTCGGCAGGACGAGCGGGCTGTCGGTGCCCGCGACCGCGGCCCGTTCGGCGAAGCTGGCGACGACGTCCGCGACGGCAGGGCCGGAGAGCCTCACCTGCACGTCGTGGAACGGCGCATAGGCACGGTGGTCGGGGGTGTCGAGCCGGTCGCTGTTGAGGTCGATGCCGCCGAGGTAGGCGATCGGTGCCTGATTGGCGGCCTGCATCGCCGCGATCTTCTCGTGGTACACGCCCACGTGGGTGAGCGCTGTGATCGCCACACCGGCGATTTGCAGCGGGTTATCGGCCAGCGGGTTGTCGGCGAGTGTCGCCGGATAGGGCGACCAGTGGGCGGTGTCCGGATCGTTGGCGTTGATCGCGTCGACTGCCGACTTCGACGGCTCCGCGAAGTGCCGAATGGCTTCAAACATCGTCGCGTCGGGCAGCAGTTCGACGATCGCGGCACCAAAACCGGCGGCCACCCATCCCGCCGGGTCGAGGTGCAGCGCGTTCAACGCCGATGCGTGCCACAACAGCAGGAAGAGCAGGACGAGGGCGGTGCCGACGTCGCCACGCAGTGCGTCGAGGTCAGCGTCGGAGAGCTGCAGGAACTGATTGACGAGCAGGCGCACCTGGGCGGTTTTCCTGAGCTCGTGGATGAGCGGAACGAGCTCGGTGGAGTTGTCCTGCGGCAGCAGCGACCACACCTTCGTCGGGTCGTAGAACGCCTCCTTGACGAAGGCCCACCCGGCGAGGCCGACCGCGCCCCCGTTCTCGGCCGTCCGCAGGTCGGGGACCAGCCGTTTGAAATAGGGGAGGCCGTCGAGGATCGGCTCGACGAAATTGCCGGTGCTCCAGCGCGGCAGCCCGGTCACACCGGCGCGACGGGACGGCAACCATGGATCGAGCTCGAGCATGGCCAGCACGCGGTCGGTCGGGCTGACGGGCACCGGGGCGCCGAGCGCGCCGGTGTCCGTGGTTGCGCTCGCCAGGATCGTGTTGGCCGTGTCCGCAGCGGCGGCAACCTCGCCGGTGCCGGTAACGACGACGCCGGTGTCGCCCGTCGGGCCGGTCAGGGTGATCGTCTGACCCGGGCCGCTGCCGGTGGTGACTGTGAAGCTGCCGCCGGACAGCGGGCGCCCTCTGTAATCGACGAGCCGCACCGTCGGCTGCACCAGCGAACGCACGCGGGCCCCGTACGCGGTCCACGAGGCGTCGATGTCGGTGCCGGCGGCCGTGTCCAGGTCATCGACCCACGCCCTTTGGTCTCGACAGATCCGGTCTTGGCGGACGAAGCCGATCCACGAGCCGGCTTCGCCGGCGGTGACCTGCGGGCTGCCGCCCGCGACGCTGATCTGCAGGTCGGGAGTCGTGACATGGCCAAGGTTCAGGTCGTCGTAATCGATCAGGATGTACTGCACCGGCGCGCCGCCGAGCAGCCGACCAAGCAGTCCCGCGTTCGGGCGGGGCATCGGAGTGATCTCGATGACCGCCGCGGTCAGCGTCGTCCCGCCACCGGGAAGTCCGGGACTCACGGCGGAGAACACCCGACGTGCGCCGGCCGTGAATGCCTGGGCCTGGCCGCCGGGGCGGATCTTCAACCACCACACCGGTTCTCCGGCAAAGCGCGGCGAATCGGTTGGGTCGGTGCCAACCGGAACGTCATAGAGCAACGGCTCGACGTCGGCCATCATGGCGTCGTTCACTGGTGAGAAGAGGGTCATGGGGTAGCCGCCACGGTCAGCGTGTACGGGCCAAGCGGACGGGACGGCACCCCGTCGCGGGACAAGCCATAGCACCAGTACTGCACCTGGCGCAGCTGCCCCGGTGTCGCATCGGGCAACGTTGCGCTGAGCGTGAGGTCGAGCAGCCCATCGGCATCGGTCGTGGCAGCGACGGTGCTTGCGGTGATGGGCGTGAGCACGTTGCCGTCGGCGAGGCGCAGGCGCACTCCGGCGTCGGGGTAGAGGTCGCGCCGGTTGGGCATCCGTAGCAGCTGGGCGCCGGCCGGGTCGGGCGGAGTGGACGCGTAGTCGCCGACGCGGCAGAACAGCAGCGCCCACGCCAGGTCCGGGTCGGACTCGAGAGCGATGTCGACGCTGAGAGTGCCGGTACCCACCGCCGCACCGCGCCGCACCGGTGCGGGCATCGGCATCGTCGACGGCACGCGGACGACCATGGGCAAGATCGCGCCACCGACGCTGACAGCGCCCGACGCATCGGCGAGACGCACGCGGTAGAAGTAGCGGCCGGGCTTGGGCGGCACCCGGTCGGTGAGGCCGCCGGCAGGATGCAGGATGCCGTCCGTGCGGGTGAACAAGTCACCCGGCTCGTCGAAATGTCCGGCGAGGTACAGGGCGTAGCGCGACGCGAGGAACTCGGGATGATCGGAGGCGAGCGCGTCGCGTACGGCAGTCTCGTCGCCGGGGTTGGCGAAGACGACCACCTGCAGCGTGCCGTTGGCCCTGCGCATCACCACGTCGCTGCCGCTCAACGAGGTGATGGCGAGCACGGCGTCGAGCGGGCAGCGGTCCAGCGCGACGGACGTGCCGTCGCCGATCGCACCGCCGAGCAGCGTCGAGCCGTCGAAGGTGACGGACAGGCTGCGCCCAGTCGGCTCGTCGGCCACGATCTCGGGGATGTCACCGAGCGGCGGCGGGATGGCAAAGTCGGGCCTGCCGCTGTATCGGGCGGTGGCGGTGACGCTCGCGATGCTGCTCTCGTTTCCAGGCCGGCCGCCGTTGGGTTGATTGGCCGGAAGCTCATCCGGGACGTAGGACTCGGCGTCGGCGGCCGAGACGCCGACCCACGCCTCGTCGGTGCGCGACTCGGCACTGACCGACAGCAGGTCGTAGAGAACAAAGCTGTAGCTGTCGGCGGCAGTGAGAGGCACGACGGCCACCCGCGAGTCCCACCCGGCCGGTCGCTGGTGCCCGGCGGTCAGTGGCCGGCCGAAAACCGTCGACCCGGAGAGGGGTGACGTTGCGGGATTGACCAGGCTGGCCGCGACGGTCAGCTGCGGAGTGCTGCCGGCCGTGTGCGTCACGATGCGAAACGCCTGATCGCCGGTGGTGAGCCACTGGCCGGCACACTCGTCGGCGACGAGATCTCGATCGGTGGTGAAGCCCAGCACCCACTGGCCGGTGCCGGCCGTGACGGACGTGATGAGGCCGGGAACGACCGTCGGCACCCGACTCTGGGCATAGACCCGGAACTCCTGCGTCGTCGGATCGAGTTCCCGCTCGCTGGGCCGCCAACCCCACTCGAGCACGACGGCCGACTGGTGAGTCCCGAGCAGTGCCGAATCGGCCGCGCTCAGGTCGGGGTCGCTGGCGAGGATCGTGCGGGACCGTACGCCGAGCGGGGCCGACAGCCGAGGCGGGTTGCCGACGAGCTCCGGCTCGGGCTGCGGCCCGACCGGCAGAGGTGGTGGGATGCGCTTCTCCAGCCGCACGACGGACGACTCCGTCCAGGTGGCACTGACCCTGCCGACGACGTCCATGGTCTGGATGCGGTACTGGTGCGACGATCCGAGCGGCGCCGCGGCTCGCGGCGGGTCGCCACTTGTGGCGACGTCGCTGAGCACATCGGTGACGGACATGGCCACCGTCGCCCCGGGCGCGCGCCGCCGCTGCAGCGGGAACGCGACGTTCAGGTCGACACCGTAGCCCATGCCCTGCGGACCGCCGCCGGCCAGCCACGATCCGAAGGTGACGTTGTCTCCGGCCTGGATCGGCTCCCAGGGGTCGGCGGTGGTGGCGTCGTAGACGCGGCGGTGCTCGACGACGAAGGCGAGCGCATCGATCGGTGGTTCGGCGTCGAGATCGTCGGGCCAGCCGGTGCTGGTGCCGAGGATCGCCGGCTCCCAGAGAACCCGGAAACCTGGCTGTGGTCTCGCGGTCACGGGAGTCTGCTCGTCGATCGGACCGGTGAGGATGGTGGGCGGCGTCTGCAGCCCAACGGCCGCGACGGTCACCGGCGGGGCGGGCAACGCGAGCGGCGCAAGCTGGACCGGGCCGCATACCTGGCTCAGCTCAGTCACACCGTCGACCCCTGCCGGTAACCGAAGCGCATACAGCGTGCCGTCGCCGGCCAACCGCACCTGGTTGACCGGGCTGGCGAACGTGAGCACCGCGGCGGGGCCGGGGGGCACGGTGCTGAAGGGTCCCGCGGGGCTACCGCCAACGCTGCCGGAGTACGAAAGGCCGTGCGAGGCGGGGACTTCGAGGACCAGGCGCTCGACCGTTCTGGGCAGGTCGATGACGCAGGACAGGTCCGGCGACCACCAGGAGACGAAGCCGTCGTCAGGCTCGCCCGGGGTGAGCGTGATGCCGCGACGAGAGGTTCCCGTGAGGCCCTCGGAGTCGGCAGCCGGGTCGAGCACCACCTCGGTCGGGGCGCCTAATCGGAGGTTGACGTCGCCGATGTGGAAGGCGGTGGGCAGTGCTGTACCGGAGGTGATCTGGTGCACGTCGTAGACCTCGTCGGCGAGATCCGCGGCGAGGAACTGACCGGACACTCGGTAGTCGTAGCTCTGCCCGGCCACCGCCGTCGTATCGGCGTGGCCGAAGCCGAGCACGCGGCGCAGCCTCGGGTCGAGAGTCACGAGCGCGATGCGAGTGGAGAAGGTGGACTCCTGATACGGAGAGGTGGAGTCGGTGCGGTCGAGCAGAACCCGGTCGCATGGACGCCCGGTCTGGTCGGCCGCTCCCCGACGCAGCGCGGCGGCGAGGTTCGTGGCCTCATCTGAAGTGAACGTCTCGTTGCTGAGCAGCCGTTCCCGGGCCTTCGCCAGCTCGTGCGCGGGATCGACGAGAGACGGATCGGTCTCGTGAAGCGGCAAGGTGAGCCCGGTCGCGATGACCTCCGCCGCCGCCCAAGAGGCCGCATCCCTGTCCGGCTCCGCAGGCTGCATGGCGCAGATCCGCAGCGCGGTGGGCTCCAGCGCGTACACGACGACCGTGTCGATGGCCTGGCCGGAGAATGTGACACCAGCCGCCGGGACGATCTCGATCGCAATCGATTTGCCGCCGCTGATCGCGATGGCCGCAGCGGCGCGAGCGGTGCACGTGACCGAGACCTGATCAGTGGAGGAGCTGAGCTCCTGCGTGAAGACCGTGAAGTGGACGTTCTCCGCCAGCGGCCCGACGATGCTCGTTGCGGTGGGCTGCCAGGTGTGCATCGACATGAGTCCGAGCTCGTCGGGTAGGACCCCGGTCTGGGCCAGCTCGGTAAGTCGGGCGGTGTCGAACGCGGCGCATACCGTGGTGGTCTTCAGCCCGAGGTGATTGCGACGCCGCACTTCGTAGCCGCCGATGGCCAGTGGCGTCAGCTCCGGGCCGCTCCAGGCGAGGTGAATGCCAACGGCTCCGGTGTCGAGCCGGGGGATGGCGACGGCTCGGATCACGGCCTGCGGAGGCTCGCTGATGACTCAAATGCCATTCCCGATCCCGGCCCTCCTGCGCGGTCAACGCGCCCTTTGCCCAGCGGTTTGCCGACCCTATCTCAGCACCCAACACCTCGGTGGCTTTTGTCCCGGAGAACGCACTGCGCCGCCCTCCCGGTCCGATCTGGTCCAGCGCCGCCGCCTCTCCGATCTGAGACCTCTGCCGGCTCCACCCTGGACAATCTCGTCGTTATCCACTGTTACGCCTTCCCTCGGCGGAGGAAGCACGACGATCTCTCAGGCACGCATCGCTGCCCCATCGTCTCCGTCGGGAACTATGGTGGTCCAGACGGGCGCTTCTTGCCGAAATCCGGCGTTCTGGAAGGGCGACCGGTCGAGCGCGGACTGCCGCGGCGACGGCGTCCAACATTGCGCGCTGAACCTCGTTTCTCCGGGCGATGGGCACTCTGTCGCTGCTAGGCCCGCGCCCTCCGACGGGAAAGCGACGTAGCGGGTGGTGATCGCCAGAGCGGCGACGCCGATCAGCGTCTGCGAGGAGCTGTCGGGCGGTACGCCACAGGGAACGCGTCTTCGACAACGACGCACCGGCCTAAACCTGCGGGGTTCGTGGTTTCGGCTCTCACGCGCGGGCGCCGAGCCCTCGGTCGTGACCGGGCTCTTGTTCCGCGAGCATCATCGAGTCCGTCGTTGCTAGGCAGACCGAGGGGATCGCTCGATCACGAAGCACGGCATCTCTGAACGACGACCACCCTCGACGTCGAGCGGTACAGCGTCTACTTGGCACCCAGTTGAGGGCGGGATGGCGGGGTGACGGTGGCCACCGGTCACACCGCTCCTTCCGACGGGCCAGGCCAAATGAATCGCGGACGTCGTGAGTGTGACAGTCAAACGGACGTGACGCTGTACGTGACGCAAACAAGGGTTAGCAGGGACCCACCAGGAGACATGTCTCGTCCGTTTTTTGGGGTGTAATCCCTCCTGTAACACACATAAGAGGGTTGCTTGCAACACACTCGGGGGTCTGGGCGAGGCCTATATAGAAGGTCCCGACGATGCCAGCTACTCCAGGGCGGCGCTGGCTCGGTGACCAGGAGTGTCTTCGGTCTCGTCGGTCTCTTCCCGCGCCAAAGGTCGGGAAAGCGTGGCTGCGACAGGGTCTGTCGAGCGGCCCGTCGATGTTGTGACCGCAGCGCAGGGGTTCCCATCTGTGCTGCTCGAGGGACTGAGCCATCAAGACCTCGCCGTCTTCGCTCGCGGGCTGCTACCTCATGTGCAGGAGACCGAACCGGACCGCGCTCAAGCGCATTCCGCCCACACGGTGGCGTCCCTCGCCGCGGGGCTCGGCGTTTCGAACAGGCAGTTCGTTGCGCGATCGCGACGCATGAGCTGCGGGCTCTCAAGCTCGGATCTCGCTGGATCATCTCGGCAGACGCGGTTAGCGAGCGGGCGACCGCGTAGGAGGCGCGGCTCCACGAGGGACGGAGCGTGATCTACATGGCGCGCGAGATCGGGCACGACGCACGCCTGACGTTGACCTGCCGCGGGCACGCCACGGACGAGCTGGAGGACACGCCTCGGATGTGATGCGACGGTGTTGACATATTCCGATATAGGCATATGATGGTGTAATGGCACGAGCGGCGACGACCTCGGACGCGTTCAACGCGATCGCCGAGCCGCAGCGTCGGGAGATCCTGGTGCTGCTGCGGGGCGGCGAGCGGCCTGTGACCGACCTGGCGCGGGACCTGGGTATGACCCAGCCGCAGGCGTCCAAGCACCTGCGGGTGCTCCGCGAGGTCGGGCTGGTGCGGGTCCGCGAGGCGGGCAAGCAGCGGCTGTACGGCCTGGACGCCAGCGGGCTGCGGCCGGTCCACGAGTGGGTAGGCGGCTTCGAGAAATTCTGGAACGAGACCTTCGACCGGCTGGACGAGTACGTGCGAAATCTGAAACAGGACAAGGCAGGAGGACCCACCGGATGACGACGACCAGTAGAGGGCGCGAGCCTGACCACACGACCAGGGACCGCGAGATCGTCGTCTCCCGGGCCATCGACGCCCCGCGGGAGCTGGTGTTCGAGGCGTTCACGCAGGTCCGGCACCTGTCGCGGTGGTGGGGACCGGATGGGTTCACGACCACGACGCGGTCCTTCGAGTTCCGCGTCGGCGGGGTCTGGGATTTCGTGATGCACGGGCCGGACGGGACCGACTACGAGGAGTGGATCACCTGGACGGAGATCGTGCGGCCGGAGCGGATCGCGCTGGTGCACGGCGAGTCCCGCAACGACTCCAACGCCTTCGAGTCGGTCCTGACCTTCGAGCCAGCCGGCGAGGGGACCTGGATCGTGATGCGCGCGGTGTTCCCAACCAAGGAACTCCGTGAGGAGGCGGTGGAGAAATACCACGCGATCGAGGGCGGCGAGCAGACCCTGCGCAACCTGGCCGCCTACGTCGCCGAACTCACCTGGAACGAGACCACACCGAAGGGAGCGGAGGGCTGATGGCCGGGAAGGTGTTCTTCAGCGTGACGATGTCGCTCGACGGCTTCATGGCGCCGGAGGCCGTGCCTGTCGAGCACGTCTTCTCGCCCGAAGGTCAGAACGACCCGAGGGCCCAGCGCTGGATGACGAAGTGGTCGGAACTGCAGGCGTGGTTGTTCCCGCAGCGGTGGTTCAGGGAGAACCTCAAGCTCGGCGAGGGCGGCGAGGAAGGACTCGACAACGACATCGCACGGGCGACGTACGAGCGCACCGGCGTGAGCGTCATGGGCAAGCGCATGTTCGACGGCGGCGAGCTGGCATGGCCGGAGGAGGCGCCGTTCCACACCCCGGTGTTCGTCGTCACCCACACCAGGCGTAACCCGTGGGAGCGGCCTGGCGGTACCACCTTCCACTTCGTCAACGACGGCATCGAGAGCGCTCTGCTTCAGGCCCGCGAGACCGCCGGCGACCGCGACGTGCGCATCGCTGGCGGCGCCGAGACGATCCAGGAGTACCTGGACAGCGGCCTGATCGACGAGTTCTCGATCACGCTCGCGCCCGTGCTGTTCGGCACCGGCATCCGCCTGTTCGACCGCGTGGACCCCGACCGCCTCGCGCTGGACCAGGCCCGCGCGGACGCATCATCTCGAGTGACCCACCTGACCTACACCGCCGCCAAACGCTAGCCCGCGCTCCCGCAGCGAGTGGTGCCGGCGTGTCCCCGTAGGACGAGGTGCAGGTCGGTCAGGTCAGCTCGTCAGTCACGATCGAGTTCGCCGGCCACATAGAGAGCAGCGTGGGACCGCTCGCGTCGCGGTGGCGGCGGCGTGTGCGGGCAAACAAAAAGGTCCCGCTTTGCAGGACCCTTGGCGATGGAGCTAGCCGGACTCGAACCGGCGACCTCCTGGGTGCGATCCAGGCGCTCTCCCAACTGAGCTATAGCCCCGAGCGGCGGCTGATGCCGCGCGGCTGCGTGACAAGTGTAGCCCCGGGCGGGCCGACGGCTGCCAGCCCTATGGCTGGCATGAGGGCTCGTAGGAGGTGGCGAGTTTGCCCCGGATCGCGGGTAGCCTGAGCGGCGGAGGGGCCTCATGAGTTTTCGTGCGCGTCTAACCATCTTCTTCGTGCTGATTGTTATCGTGCCGATGGCGGCCATCGGGATCCTGATGTTCCGCTTGATTGACGACAGCGAGCAGGGCAAGGCAGATGCGCGCGTCACGGCTTTGGCGGCCGCCGCTGGCACTCTTTACGAGAGCGAAGCCGCGTCGGCACGCACCGATGCCGGAACACTCGGGCGCGCGATCGGGTCTCGCCGCGGCAAGGCGCTCTCGACCGGGTTTGCGGCGCTCGCGATGCAGGCAGGTTTGGCCAGGGCTACGCTGAGCGACGGGTCGAGGACCCTCGTCGATGTTGGGGGCCGCAGCGCAATCGCGCCTGGCTTGGCGATTCTCAGGAATCCGGCCGGAGGCCGGGTGATGACGATGACCGTGTCCGAGCTGACCGCCTCTCAGTACGCGCGAGAGCTCCCGCCCGACCTCGGGGTCGTGGTCCGGCAGGGTCCGAAGGTCTTGACCGCGACGCTCCCTGTCGCGAACCCCGCCTCGCTGCCGCGGTCCGGGAGCATCACCCTGGACGGCAAGGGCTATCGCGCCGTCAGCCAGACATTCACTGGCTTTGGCGGCGCGGCCGTGACCGTCACGGTTATGTCTGCGCTGTCCGCGACCGTCAGTTCCCCCGGGGGCAGCCGCGCTCTGGCATCGCTCCTGATCATCGCCTTCCTCGTGCTTGCGCTTGGTTTCTCGCTGCTCGCATCGCGCGCGCTCCAGGGTCGGCTCACCGGATTTTTGGAGGCTGCACGACGGCTCGGAAGCGGCGACTTCTCCGCGCCGATCAGGGTCGAGGGCAACGACGAGTTCGCGGCGCTGGGGGCGGAGTTCAACAGCATGTCGAGCGAGCTTTCCCGTCGGCTCGATGAGCTGTCCCGGGAGCGGGGGCGACTCAGCGAGGCGATCCGCCGTACCGGCCGAACGTTCGCGTCGAGCCTCGATCGGCCGGCGCTTCTCGAGCTCGTGCTGAAGACGGCGGTGGACGCGGTGCAGGGGAGCGGAGGACGGATCAGCTCCGGCCAAACGATCACGAACCGCTCGCCGACTCGGGCCGTGAGGGGTCCCTGGCCGGTCTCGAAGACCTCGTGCGCGATGCGGAGCGAGCCGTGCTGCTGAACGGTGGAGTCGGCGAGACCCACACGGCTGCGATCAGTGTGGCGGCGGTTACGCTCAGTCGGCGCGAACCGGGCGAGCGCGCCCATGGTGTGATCTCGGTTGCCCGGCGTGGGCGGCCGTTCACGGACGATGACCTCGAGGTCCTGCGGTCGCTGGGAGCCGAGGCGGCACTCGCGCTCGAGAACATCGAGCTCCACTTCCAGATCCGCCAGCAAGCCGTCACCGATGAGCTGACCGGCCTCGCGAATCACGGCCGTTTCCAGGAGCTGCTGAATGCCGAGATCGAACAGGTCCGCCGCTACCACCACCCGATCGGCCTGATCATGCTCGACATCGACGACTTCAAGGCCGTCAACGACACCTACGGGCACCCCCAGGGCGATACGGTGCTCCGTCATGTAGGCCGTGTTGTGCAAGAAAATTCCCGGGATGCCGACTCCCTAGCGCGCTACGGTGGCGAGGAGTTGTCGTTGATCCTTCCGCACACCGATCTCGAAGGCGCTCAGGCGATTGCCGAGCGGATCCGCAAAGCTGCCGAGGCCTTACGCATCGCACGGACCGATGGTCGCGGCGTTCTGCGCGTCACCGCGAGCCTTGGCGTCGCCGCCTCGACGGACGGACATAAGGATGCCCTCATCGCGGACGCCGACGGGGCGCTTTACGAGGCCAAGCGCGGCGGTAAGAATCGAACGGTCAGTGCCGTGTCCCGGGCGGCGGGCGCTTCAGGGGCCGGGTAGGCTTAAGCAGCATGGGTCTACTCGACGACGCGATCCGCGAGCACTTGGACCTCAAGCGCCGGCGCGGGGCCGACCCGACCGAGATCGAACGTGCTGAACGCGAGGCCCTCGGCCCGGTCAGGCGTGGCCCCGAGGTCGGAGGCGACGACGCTCCGCCGCTCGAGCCGGGGGCTGGGGCCGAGGAGGCAGGCGTCCCGTCCGCTCCGGCGGGGCAGTGGAACGAGCTGTTCAGCGAGGACGCCGAGCTTCACGAGCCCGACGACCTCCACGAGTCGGCGCCGCCGACAGAAGACCACGAGGAGCTGCCTCCCTACGAGCCTGTCGGACACCTTGAGCACGAGCCGCCGGCTGTGCCCTTTGATACGGAGTCCGACGCGCCTCCGCCGCCTCATCCCGCCGACGTGGTGCCGGCGCCCGACCCGGAGGCGAACCTCGCGCCCCACGCGGCCGATCCTCCTCCGCCCGACACCTCGCCGCACCTGAATCAGGAGACCGAGGAGTACGAGCTCGAGTCGGAGGAGGAGGAGGGCGACGATGTGCTCGAAAGCACTCCGGAGTTCCTCCAGGACGCGCCCGACCACGACCGCCTGTGGTTTGAGCAGCGCCCCCCACGAGATTTCGACTTCGACGGCTGAGCCCCTAGACTCGCTCCGGTATCGGGGCCATAGCTCAGCTGGGAGAGCGCCTGCTTTGCAAGCAGGAGGTCACGGGTTCGAATCCCGTTGGCTCCATTCGAGAAGTGCCTGCTAACACGCACTTTTCGCAGGTCGTTGCCATGGTCTAGGTATCTATTACGGG
>DATJYY010000262.1:0-8807 GCA_035499395.1 Solirubrobacteraceae bacterium | reverse complement strand
TATGGCGACGAGCAGCGAACTGATCGAACACGCTCCCGATACGTTGCCTTCGCCGGGGTCCGGGGCTTGGTGTCCTCAGGCTTGCTCAGTTCAGCGGATTGCCCGCCGGGTGGTGGTGGGGGGTGTCGACGCCGGCGGGTTCTGGTAGCTCTGGAGTAGGGGCAGGAACAACTCGTCGATGATCGAGCTGATGCGTTTGGGTCGGAGCGGTTTGAGGTTCATGAATAGGTCGTGGCGAACGAGGTCGAATGGCATCGCGAGGACGGCGGGTGGGAGGTGGTCGAGGTTGATCTCACCGCGATCGTGGGCGCGTTGGTAGATGATCTGATCGTTGCGTATTCGGTGGTCGCCGAGGAGCTTTTCGCGTGCCTGGGCGGGGGTCAGGCCGGTATCGGCTAACAGTCCGGAGAAGCCTGCCGCGGCGAGGACCGCGATGAACGTGGCGCGAGCTTTGCTGAAGGTGGTCAGCAGCGCGAGCAAGTCGTCGCGGAGGGTGCCGGTGTCGGGGGTCTCTACAGGATGGGCCTGGCCGTAGTGCGCGATGGCGGCGAGCACGAGTTCGTCTTTGTTGGCCCAGCGGCGGTAGAGCACCGCGATCCCGGTGTGGGCGCGGGCGGCGATCGACTCCATCGTCAGGTTTCCGTACCCGACCTCGACTAGCTCGTCCCAGGCGGCGTTGAGTAATTCGGATTCGAGTTGCTGGCCGCGTCTGCGCCGGCGAACGCGCTCTGGCGGTGATGTGGCCACGGATTGCATGTTAGAGAGGCTTGCATTTCTTAGCAAGGTCGATTACGGTCCGCGTAAGAGATGAAAACCACTCTTAGCGAGGAAGGCCTATGACCCGAACAAAGGTTGACCAAGGACGAGCTGGGGCGGCAGGCGCTGAGGCAAAGCTGTCACCGCAGGTGCGGAACGCGTTGATGGCTCTGATCGTCGGTGGGATCGCGGCGATCCTGGACTCGACGATGGTGACGCTGGCGATCCATACGCTGGTGGTCAAGCTGCACTCCAGCGATGGTGCGATCCAGTGGGTCACGACCGGCTACCTGCTGGCAATGGCCGTCGCGATCCCGACCACCGGTTGGGCGGAGGTCCGCTGGGGCGGCAAACGTGTCTGGATGGCCGCGCTCGTGCTGTTCGTGGTCGGCTCGGTGCTGTGCGCGGTGTCGTGGAACGACGCGAGCCTGATCGGCTTCCGGGTCCTGCAGGGTTTCGCCGCCGGGCTGATCGTGCCGTTGATTCAGACCCTCGGGGTGAGGGCCGCCGGCGGGCGCGCCAGCAGTCGGCTGATCGCGGCGGTCAGCCTGCCGATCGCGCTCGGCCCGATCCTCGGGCCGGTGATCGCCGGCGTGATCCTCAATTGGTTGAGCTGGCGGTGGCTGTTTCTCGTCAACGTGCCGGTGATCGCCATCGGGCTGCTGCTCGCCTGGCGGTTCCTGCCGGCCGACCGCCCCGACCCCGCGGCGGGTCGCGCGCGCCTAGACGTGATCGGGCTGGCGCTGCTCGCGCCGGCACTTGCGGGGATCCTGCTTGGCCTCTCGCGGCTATCCGCGGACGGCGGGATGGGCCACGCCGGGGTGGTGGGGCCGCTGCTCGCCGGGATCGCGCTCCTGGCCGCTTTCATCGTCTGGGCGTCGCGGCCGGGCGAGCGCCAGCCGATCGTCGATATCCGCCTGCTGCGCGTGCGGTCGCTTGGAACGGCCTCCGCGGTTCTGTTCGCCGCCGGCGCAGCGATGTACGCCGCCCTGTTCCTGCTGCCCCTCTACTACCAGCAACTGCGTGGCGAGAGCGTGCTCGACGCTGGGCTGCTGCTCATTCCGCAAGGGGTCGGTGCGCTCGCCGCGCGGTTCGTGATCGGCAAGCTGGTCGACTGGTTCGGAGCGCGCGCCGTGACGATCTCGAGCTTCCTGCTCGCCGCCGCAGCGACCGTCCCGTTCGCACTCGCCGGGCCGGACACGAGCGTGTGGTGGCTGGGAGCGGTGCTGCTGGTTCGCGGTCTGGGGATCGGGGCGGTGCTGATCCCGCCGATGTCCGTCGGCTACCAGGACATCCAACCGACGGGCATCGCGCACGCCACCATGAACACGCGCATCGCCCAGCAAGTGGGAGCCTCGTTCGGCACCGCGATCGTGGCTGTCGCTCTCCAATCCCAGCTCGCGCACGGTGCTAGCAGCGCCTTCCAAGGCGCGTTCTGGTTGGCGATCGGCATCACCATCGCCGCGGTCGTTCCCGCCGTCGCCCTACCCACCGGCCATGATCAAAAAGGAAGAGACAGACACCAAGCAAGCTCCCCCGCGCCCGCCTGACCGCCAAAACACGACCACGCCCCGGGGATCGACGATCGCGGCAACCCAGGTGACCCGTCTGGGTTACTCATGGATGGCTCCTTTGTAGGGCGAGGAGCGGGCTTTCTTGGCACCGTCTTCGGCGTGGGGCAGTTGATGTCAGCGCAGGCGACTCGCGATGACCTGGACGAATGCCGCTGAGACGACGCACAGGAGACCGCATGTCGCCCACAGCAACGTTGAGCTGATCGACAGGAGCTTGGTGCCGCCGAGCGCTGCGGTGAGCCAGCCCGAGGAGAGCGCTAATCCATACAGCCCGGAATAGCGTCCCCTTAGATGCTGCGGTGCGAGGCGAGCGACGATCGCGCCGCTGACTGTTGCCGGGAAGATTTCGCCGGTACTCCAGGTTGCGACGCTTCCGAGATAGCTGAGAGTGGACGACGCAACCGCGGTTAGAGCGAAGCCGACGCCGACCAGCACAACGCCGGTCGCCCATACCCGACCTGGGTCGCGACGCGCCAGATGCGGAGCAAGGAGTGGCTGAACAAAGCAGATGAGCGCGCCGTTGAGGGCCATGCACAGGCCGTACGTAGACGGTGGGAGCCCCGATCGATGAATTGCTAGGGAAAGTGTCGCGTCTGACTGGAGGTAGACGAAGTAGTACAGAGCCACGGCGAGGACAAACCCGAGCATCGTGCGATCCCGGAGAACTCGTCGATACCCATCGGCCCGATCGATGGAAGCGGTCGGGTGGTTTGCCATCTCCGGGAACGCGAACCAGACAAGAACGCCGTAGAGCACGCCGGTGAGCCCATCGATAAGGAACAGTGACGCGAAGCCTGCCTCAGCGATGAAACCTGCACTCGCCATCGCGGCCGCGAACCCGAGATTGGTGACCCAGAACAGGACGGCGTACGCCCGCGTCCGATCGCGCTCGTCGACAATGTCGGCAACCAGTGCCTGCGAGACCGGTCGGGGTGCTTCCAGCGCCATGCCTAAACACGCCACTAGTACGACAACGATGGCGATCTCTCGCACGGTCGCGAGCGTGATCATTATGCCCGCGCTCACGAGCGTCGCGCCCAGTAATGTGACGCGACGACCGACTCGATCGGCGAGGGCCCCGCCGACAAGTGGCGCGATCAGAGCTCCGGCCCCGAAACCACCCACGACCTCGCCGGCATTTGCCGTCGACAGCCCTCTGCCCGAGACAAGGTACAAGGTCATGAACGGCACGACCATGGTTCCAAGCCGGTTGATGAACGTACCCACGCAAAGGACCCAAAACGGTCCTCCCAGACCACCAAGACCAAGGCACCCGGCCAAGCGACTCGGTCTCACTTTCCCAGTGACAGTTGAGCTGGTCATTCGCGCGCCGCGGTGTCGCATACAGGTGCACTGGTCTGAGCGTGCGCGAGGGACCCGGACGTGCTGCGGATCCAGAGCGATTGCCGGCGGCAGCCGGTCGCCGAGAGCGAATGTGCTTCTCGGGTCGTGCCCGATGAGGAGACCTCTCCCCTTCCTGACCTGACATACGCCCGCGGGTGGAGCTCGCCGATCATCGCAGCGCGAGGTGAGCAGCAATTGCCAGGACGAGGAGCCGCCCACCGATCGCCAGCCCGCGCCGTACGCGGGGGCTGATCCATCGCCCGGCTTGACCCGCGGCGAGCGTCAGCATCAAATGCCAGCCAGCGGAGGCAGCGCCTGCGCCGACGGCAAACGCCGCGGCTGCGCCGGGGCCGCCCAGCGATAACGCAGCCGCGACCGCCGCGAAAGATGCGATCGTCAACGGGTTCACCGCCGTAATCGCCACGAAACGCGCATAAAGCAGTCGCGGCGCCCCGGTGACCGCAGGTGCGGCTGGCGGGCCGCCCTCGCGTGAGAAGGTGGCTAGGCCGTACACCGCGACCACGGCCGATACGAGCGCGCCCGCGACTCGAATCTCGGGCGCGTACCGCGCGAGCGCGGCCCCGGCGACGCCGCTCGCAGCGGCCGCGACCGCCGCAAAGCCGAAGTCGACGGTCGCGACACCCATCCCTGCCGCAACCCCTGCGCGACGTCCCGACACCACCGCGGCTTCGATCAGCAGCAGGCTCACCGCACCGACCTGCATCGCGACCGCGAGGCCTGCGATTAATCCGGCCCACAGAGCGGGAATAGGGCTCATTCCGCAATATTTGGCCCTCCGAGCCTACGTAACTCAAGCTGCTCCCGTCCACAACTGCGATAATCGCGGCAGTGGACGCCGTTGACAGTGAGATCCTCAGACTGCTCCGAGAAGACGCCCGGTTGTCATGGCGCGACCTTGGCGCCGCCGTCGGCCTAAGCGCCAACGCCGCCGCCGACCGCGTCCGGCGGCTCCGCCGTGCGGGTGTCATCACAGGCTTCGCTGCCCTCGTCGACCCAGCCGCCGGCGGCCGCACGCTACAGGCACTCGTGGGCGTCCACCTCGCCCTCGGAGTTGACTCAGACCAGTTCGCCGAGAGAGTTGCCCGCCTCGAGCAGATCACCGAGGTCCTGCATCTGGCCGGCGCGCCCGACTACCAACTCCGGGTGGCCTGCGTCGACACAGCCGAGCTCGACACCCTGCTGCGGACCCTGCGCATACATCACGGCGTCGCCGACACTGACACCACAATCATCCTGCGCTCCGGCCCCCCGCAGACGTAGCTCCGCAGACCATCCGTATCGATCCACGTGCCGCAGGCTCGAAACGCGATTGGCGGCAGGCTCAACTACATCCGGACCGAGCCGCCAAGAACCGCCGACCACCGATGACCGGCCGCCCCCTGGTTCGTCGGCAAACGGTGTTCACCGCCTAACCGTCGAGGGCCGGAATGCATCGGCCACCAGGAGATCTGGCGTGCTCACGCAAAGCCGGGCAAGGTGCCGACGGTTAGGACGCAAAGCTGGCCGCGAAACCAACCTCCAGCGCGCCTTATCGCTGCGCCCAAATCGCACTGATAACTCGCCTCGCATGCTCGCGACCAAGGGCAGCGCACGGTGGCTGTTCCCCCTGTGGTTGGACTAAAGCGCGCGGTCGCCCACCTGGTTGCCCCTCCGGACGACAAGCACGAGCGAGCCGTTGCTCCCACGATCCGCCACCTTGCATAGGTACACGGTGCTGTTGAAGGAGAGCATCGGCACCGTTGCTGGCGAATGCTTTGCGCGAGGAGCACTCGCGCGCGGTGTCGTGCCGCTCGCGTTGAGTCGGTACGGCTGCACTCACGCGATAGCGCACCCCCGCGCCCTTTCGTCAAGGAGTGTGCCTATGCGTTTGGACCGCGGGTGGCTGGGCCGCCAAGGCCTGGGCACACCCCTTCCCGGGCCTTGGTTGATGGTCGGGCGAGGTGACGTTGTTGACTGCAAGCGGCGGTCAGCACCTGTCTCGCGTGTCGTTCCAAGCGGCAACTGCGATCGACCTGCGGGCGTCTCGCAGCCGATGCCAGGTTGCGGGGTGGTCGTGATGTTCAAGGCTGGTCAGTCAGTCGTCCGCTGGCGGAAGGCCCAGAGCGTCCCCGGAATCGCCGCTGACAGCAGCGCGATGCACCACAGGACGGAGGCCAGGACGGGGTGCTCGAGCGGCCATGGTACGTCGTGGGGGATCGCGGTGGGGTTGCCGAACAGGACTCGGATCGCGGCTGAGAAGGCGCTGATCGGGTTGTACTCAGCGAGCGTACGCAGCCCGGCGGGCAGCCCGGCGAGAGGGACGAATGCGCAAGAGATGAACGACAGCGGGAACACGACGAGGAAGATCGCTCCTTGGACGGCGTCGGGAGAGCGGGCCAGGACGCCGAGTAGGGTGCCGATCCAGATCATCGTGAACGAAATAAGGATCAGGAGTGCGAAGCCGAGGACGGCGTGGAGCACGTCGGTGTCGATGCGCCAGCCGATGATCAACCCGCTGCCGGTCAGGATCGCGATCGCGAGCATCGACGCGGCGAGCTCGGCGAGTAGGTGGCCAAGCAGGTACGCGGAGCGCGCCATCGGCAGCGAGCGGAACCGGTCGACGATCCCCTCGCCGAGGTCAGTCGCGATCGCCGTCCCGGGTCCCATCATCCCGAACGAGAGCGTTTGGACCGCGATCCCGCCCAGTAGGTACTCGCGGTAGCTGCCGCCGGGGACGTGGATCACGCCGCCGAACACATACGAGAACAGCAGCACGAACATCAGCGGCTGGAGCGTGACGTCGATCAGTTTCTCGGGGATCTGGCGGACGTGGGCGAGGTTGCGCCGGGCTAGGACGAGGCTGTCTTGCAGCTGCCAGCGCAGTCGTGTGACGGCGCTGGGGTCAGCGAAGGTGAACGTCATGCTGTGGTCTCCATGAGTTCGGGTTCGGGGTCGCGTTGCCGCTTTCCGGTCAGGGTCAGGAATACGTCGTCGAGGGTCGGCTCACGGCGGTGGACGTCGGAGGCATCGACGCCGGCGATGTCGAGCGCCCGGACGACCTCGATCAGTCGAGTACCCGGGCGGGCGGGCGTGACGATGCCGCCCGCCTCGGCGGCGATGGGACCGTCAGCGAACGGCCGCAGCGCCTCGGAGGCGATCTCCACCTGGTCCGGAGAGTCGAGACTTACCTCGATCCGCTCGCCGCCGATCCGCGCTTTTAGCTCCGATGGCGTCCCCTCGGCGGCGATCCGGCCGCGGTCGAGCACGATGATCTGGTCGGCAGTCCCGTCGGCCTCGTCCAGATACTGGGTCGTCAAGATCAGGGTCGCGCCGTCGGCAACGAGCTCGCCGAGCATCTCCCACACCTCGCGCCGACTCTCGGGGTCGAGTCCGGTGGTGGGCTCGTCGAGGAACAGGACCGGTGGGTTCGCGATCAGGCTCGCGGCCAGGTCGAGACGCCGGCGCATCCCACCCGAGAATGTCTTCACGAGCCGGTCGGCGGCGTCCGAAAGCGTCAGCCGCTCGAGCAGCTCGTCGGCCCGCTTCCGGGCGGCAGCCCGAGGCAGGTGGTAGAGCAGCCCGATCATCTCAAGGTTGGCGCGAGCCGTCAGCAGGTCGTCGACAGTCGCGTACTGACCGGTGAGCCCGATCCGCGCCCGGACGCGTGCGGCGTCGGCGACCACGTCGAGGCCCGCGACGAACGCGCGGCCGGTGGTCGGCTCGGCGAGCGTGGTCAGGATCCGGATCGTGGTTGTCTTGCCGGCGCCGTTGTGGCCGAGCAAACCCAGCACGGTGCCTGCCGGGACGTCGAGGTCGAGGTCGCGCAGGGCCCAGAGCTCGCCGTATCGCTTAGCGAGGCCGTCGGCGTGGACGGCACTCGCAGAGGCGTTATTCGTATGACGTACTGTAATTTCGTACATGGTACGAGCAAAATTAGCAGTACGCTGTACGAATGTCAACGGGTCGCGAAAGACGAATCCAGGAGCGCGACCGGTCGCGTGAGCGTCGAGTCGAGGAGCGGGAGCAGTCGCGTGAGCGCCGGCTCGAGGAGCGGGAGGCACGTCGCCACCGAGGCGAACCGCAGCCGCCGATCTGGACGCGCCCCGAGCCCGGTGCCCGCCGGGCGCGCCTGACGCGCGAGGACATCGCCCGCGCCGCGCTTCAGATCGCCGACGCCGACGGCATCGATGCGCTGTCAATGCGGCGCGTCGCGAGCGAGTTAGGGGTCGGGACGATGTCGCTGTACTACTACGTCCAGACCAAGGCCGAGCTGCTCGACCTGATGCACGACGAGATGATCGGCGAGGTAGTTGTCCCTGACGGCGAGCTGCCCGACGATTGGCGCGGCGCACTCGAGACGATCGCACGCCGCGCGCTCGAGGCAACCAGGCGACACCCATGGGCACTCGACTCCCCTCCGACGGCGGCCGGACCGAACGGGATGCGGCACTTCGAGCAGTCGCTCGCCGCCGTCGCCGACCTCGACATACACGAGCAGACGCGGTTCGACATCATCCTCATCGTCGACGAGTACGTGTTCGGCTACGCGCTGCGCGAGGCGGCGGAGCAGCGCGAAGCACAAGCGTGGGACGAGGCCCACCTAGAAGCGATGCTCCAGTACTTCGAGTCGCTGCTCGCCAGCGGACAGTTCCCTCACGTCGACAGCCTCCGGCAAGGACAAGACGCCCGTGCTTCGTTCGACCGGATACAAGGCCTGTTGCGCGACCCCGGCCGCTTCGAGCGCGGACTCAAACGACTGCTCGACGGAATCGCGCTCGAGCTCGGCGACGCAGCTCGCTAAGCGAACGATCAGAGCGAAAGCCAGCAGCCCGCTGCACCCGTGGGATGAACGGCGTCTGCGCGATGGAGCAGAAGCACCCGGGGTGCAGTCGCAAGTCCACCTCGTTCATTCGCACGGCGATACTGGCCACCACCATTTCGGCCTACCGCCGTGACTTGCAGTGCACGGCGGACGATCGGTGGCGCATCTATGTCCGAGAGCGGCCGCGGAGGCACGACCCTGCGACAAGGTGGTACTAGGCGCCGACGAGCTAGCGGTCGGCGCCCGACACTTGTGCGTTCCTGACTGAGCGGGCGCCGACCGGTGCGCGGGTCGCGCTACCGGATCGGACG
>DATJYY010000261.1:0-6722 GCA_035499395.1 Solirubrobacteraceae bacterium | reverse complement strand
AGCCCCGCCATCTCCAGTGACAGCGTCTCGATCTCCTCGTCGCGCAGGTGCTTGAACACCTCGGCGGCGCGATCCGGGCCGAGCGACACGAGCAGCACGGCCGCCTTCTTGCGGCCCTTCAACTCGATCTTGCGCTTGGCGGGCGTGGGCGCCGGAGCGGTCACGGCCGGTGCCTGTGCCGGTGCCTTTTCCAGTTCGGCGGCCATCGAAGTGAGCTCGCCTAGTCCTCGCTCATCCAGGCGCGGACCTGCTGGGCGACGCGATCGGGATCACGTTCTACCAACTCCTCAACCTGGCGCTTGGGGACGTTGACCGGGGACCGCAGGCGCTTGACCTCGGTCGGCTGGTCATCGCCGGAGACGAGCGCGGCGAGCGGGCGCGGGGTCTCGAGCTCCCGCAGCCACGTGGGCTGGCCGGTGAACGTCTCCTTCTCGCGCCGCTTGATGCTGCGGCGCATGAAGAACAGGAACATCAGCGCACCGATCCCGATCAGGGCGTACTTGGCATAGCCGATCATCTTCGTGCTCGAGGCCGGGGCCGTGGTGGTGGCTGGCTTGGCGAACGCGATCTGCTGGACCGACAGCGTGTCGCCGCGCTTGGCGTTCAAGCCGACGGCGCCGGCCACGGCGCTCTTGATGGCCGGGATCGACGACGCCGGCACCGACTTGTCGACCAGCACCGACACCGTCTGGTTGGTGACGGCACCGGGCGCGATCACCGCGTGGGTAACGGTCTTGTCGACGCCGTAGGTCGTGTTCGCCGACTTGTTCGAGTAGTTGGAGTTGCTGCTGCCGGTGCTCGCGGCGTAGGCCGGGATCGTCCCGGTCGTGCCCGACGCGGTCGGGCTGCCGCCCTTAAGCGACTCGGTCTGCGTCTGCTGGGTCAGCGGAACGCCCTTCTTGCCGTAGGTGAGCGTGTCCGAGGTCGCCTGGTTGGCGTTCACGTTCCCGTTCACGACGACCTGGGCCTTGCCCGGGCCGAGCGTCTGCGCGAGCAGGGCGGTGGCCGCGGCGGCGGTAGTCGCGTCGTACTGCTGGTCGGCGGCCTGCTGCGAGGTCGGGGTGCCGGAGGTGCCCGAGCCCGAGGCCGGCCACAGCAGCGCACCGGTCGAGTCGGTGATCGTGACCTTCTGGTCGGACAGGCCCTGGACGCTCGAGGCGACGAGCTCGGCGATGCCCTTGACCGCGTTCGGGTCGAGGTTGCCGGAGTCCGACAGCAACACCGAAGCACTGGAGGTCTGGCTGTTGTCGCTGAACAGCTGCTCCTGCTGGTTCGGGAGGACCAGGTTCACAGTGGCGGAGTCGATGCCCTGGATCTGCTCGATCGTCTGGTCGAGCTGGCCCTCGAGCGCGCGCTGGTAGGTGACCTGCTGCTGGAAGTTCGAGGCACCGAGCTGGGAGCTGTTGAGCAGCTCGAAGCCGGGCTGCTGGCTGCCGACGCCGAGGAGCCCGGCTGACGCGAGCGCAATCCGCGCCTGGCTCGTCTGGCTCGAGTCGACGGCGAGTGCGGTGCCGCCGTTCTGGATCTGGTAGCCGATGCCCTTCGTGGACAGGGTGCTCTCGATCTTGCTCGTCTGGGCCGGGTCGAGGCCGGTGAGCAGCGTTGAGTAGCTCGGCGCCGAGGCGAAGTGCATGATCAGCACGAGGAACGCGATCGCGGCGGCGGCCGAGCCACCGATCATGGCCCAGCCCTTAGGGGTCAGCTTGGTGATGAATTGACGAATGTCCATTTAGGTGATGGCGGCTGGCGGAGCGAGCGGGGGTTACATCTGGGTCTGGAAAACCGTGTTGACGGCGTCCACGAGCTTGGTGCGGATCTGCGACGCGAGGTCCATCGCCAGCGATGCGTTCTCAACCGAAGTGATCGCCTGGGTCGGGTCGGTCAGCTGCCCGGTGGCGAGCTGTTGCGACGCGGTCGTGGCGTTGGCCTGGCTGGTCTCGAGCGAGTTGATCGCCCCCGTGAGCGCGCTGCCGAAGCTGCCGTCGCCGCTGCCCGTCGCGGCGGTGCCGTTCGTGCCCCCCTGGCCGACCGAGCCGACCGAGCCCACACTCCATTCACTCGGGCCCAGCGGCCCGACCGCCCCTGAGATCGCCGGAATCATTTCAGGAGACCCAAGGTCTTCTCGTACATCTCTTTGGCGGTGCTCATCGCGGTCACGTCGGACTGGTAGGACCGCGACTCGTCGATCATGTCGACCATCTCGTTGACCGGATTGACGTTCGGCATCTTCACGTAGCCCTGGGCGTTGGCCGACGGGTTGCCGGGGTCGTAGACCTCCTGGTCGGGCGTGGGATCGTTGACGATCCCAGCGACCGCGACCCCACCGGGGGTGCTGCCGCCGCCTACCTGAGAGCTCGCGCCGGCCGCCCCCATCGCGCCCGACAAAGCCGCGCTGAAGCCGTTGCCGCCGACCTGCTGCAGCACGACATCCTGCCGCTGATACGGCTGCCCGTTCGCGCCCTGGGTGGTATCGGCGTTGGCCAGGTTCTCGGACGTCACGTCCATGCGCACGCGTTCTGCGGTGAGCCCGCTGGCGGCGATGCTGATCGCGTCGAAGAAGCTCATCAGGACTGTCCGATCCCCATCGCGCTTTCGAGGATCGACTCGCGCTGGGCGGCGACCTGGGTCAGCGTCTCGTACAGCAGGCCGTTCTGGGAGAGCGCGGCCTCCTGCTGCTCGGGGCTGACGCCGTTGCCGTCGGGGCCGACGGACTGCGCGACGCTGTAAGGCTGGTAGGTGACCGAACCGAGCGACTGCCCGGACTGGATCGCGTTCGAGAGCGTCGACTGGAAGCTCACGTCCTCGGGCTGATAGCCCGGTGTGTCGACGTTCGCGAGGTTGTTCGTCAGCAGCGTCTGCCGGAGCATCGAGCCGCTCATCGCGGACTCGAGGGCTTGCTGGGTGGTGTCAAGGAGGGACATGAAAAAGGTCCTGTGAAGGCGCGCCCTCCTTGGGCTCGGTTACGACCCGATCCATCGAGTCCTTCCATGAATCGGCCTGGTGGCGCGATCCTTTAGCCGGTCTCGGCGCGTGTTTGGCGCGCCCGTTAAACGCGTCGCGCCGGGCCGGATCACGAGGATCCGGACCCGGCGCGCAATGCCTGGATCGGAATGCCGATTAGGCGAGGGTGAACTGTCCGACGAGGCGCTCGAGCTCCTCGGCGGTCCGGGCCAGCTCGGTCGCCGACGCGGCGATCTGCTCGGTCGAGGCGCTCGTCTGTTGCGTCGACGCGCTCACCTGCTCGGACGACGCGCTCGACTCCTCGGCGACAGCGGCCACGGACGTCATGCTGTCCTGCACGCGGCTGCCGGCGCTGGCGATCTCCTGGATCGACCCGGCGATCTGCTCGACCCGGTTGCCGACGTCCTGGACGGCACCCGCTATGCGCGCGAACGCCTCGCGGGCCTGCTCGACGGTGGTCGCGCTGTCCTCGGTCTGCTTGGCGCCATCCTCTACGACCTCGACGACGCGGCGCGTCTGGTGCTGGATCTCCTGGATCAGGGTGGCGATCGACGACGCGGCCGACTGAGACTCTTCGGCGAGCTTGCGAACCTCCTCGGCGACGACCGCGAAGCCGCGGCCCTGCTCGCCGACGCGGGCGGCCTCGATCGCGGCGTTCAGCGCGAGCAGGTTTGTCTGCTCGGCGATCCCGGTGATCGTGTCGACGATCTCGCCGATCTGCCCGCTCTTGGCGTCCAGCGAACGGATCGCGGCGCTCGCCTCGGCGCTCGAGTCGCGAACCGCCTGCATCGCGTCGGTCGCCTGCGAGACGGCGTCAGCGCCCCGCTGCGCCAGGTCGCGGGCCTCCGCGGCAGCCGCCGCGGTCTGCAGTGCGCCGTCGGCCGACGCGTGCGAGGCCATCGCCACCTCGTCGGTGAGGATCTTCGCCTCGGCGATCGAGCGAACCTGGTCCTCGGCGCCCGCGGCCACCGACACGACCGCTTGGGCGATCTCGCCGACGGCGCGTCCGGCCTCCTCGGAGGTGTTGGCCATCTGCTGCGAGGACAGCGACAGCTGCTCGGAGGTGCTCGAGATCTCTCGGAGCATGCCGGCCACCTTGGCGCGGGTCGTGTTGTAGGCCGCGACGCTGGACTGAGTCTTCTCGACCATCGCGTTGAAGGTGCGGGTCAGCTCGCCGACCTCGTCCTCGCGTGTGGTCGCAATCTCGTCGATCTGGGGACGCACCTCGCGGGTGAGGTCGCCGGCGGCAATCGCCTCGAGTCCGTCCTCGAGCTCGGCGAGGGCCTCGGCGTCGAGGCTCCTGATCCCGTCGAGCAGTAGCTTGATCCGGCGGCTGAGGTCGCGTGAGAGCGTGATCCCGATCGCGCCGGCGATCAGGAGCGCGAGCGCCGCGAGCACGAGCATCAGGGTCTTCGAGCTCCTCGCCTTCGAATTGGCCGCGCGGGCGTTCGCGTTCGAGATCGCCGCGCTGACGTTCTCCACCGCCGTCGTCAGGTCGTCGGCGGCGCCGTCGGCAGCCCCCTCGACGAGGTGCGTCGCCTTGGCAGCGCGGTGCGCGCGAGCAAGCGAGACGACCCGGTTGTCGAGCGCGACCCACTTCGCGAACGCGCCGTTAAGTGTCTTCACCGCGGCCTGAGCCTTCGGGGTCGTCGCGTAGCCGTTCAGCGTCCGCACCGTCGCCCGGAAGGTCTGCACGTCGGCGAGGTGATCCTGGATGGTGCTCGGATCGAGCACCGCGTCCGCCTCCGAGGCGACCATGTCGCGAGCGTGGCCGGTCGCCTGCTCGAGCACGGGCAGCTCCTCGGCGCCCGCCTGAGCCTTCGAGTTGACCGAGCCGATGCTCGTCCAGCCGAGCACGAGCGCGAGCAGGAAGACCAGCGAGACAGCTGCGAAGGCGCCCAGCAGCTGGCGGCGTACGGATGAGATCAGGAATGACACGGTGAGTCCTTTCGGGGGCGAACGCTCTGGTTGATCGGCGGCGGTCCTGGAAAGCTTGAGCTCCGGACCGCCTCGCGTCGGACGGGTCCCGTGCGGCTAGGCGGCCTGGGCCGCGTCCGCGGACGGGCCGGGGTTCCAGCCCGCGATCTGAATGCTCGGATCCGCGGTCAGCGAGATATCGACCGGTCCCTCGGAGCCGGTGATCACCCGTACGACTGGGCGGTCGAGCGCGAGCTCGGAGACACTTACGACGACCGCCCGGCGACCGTCGGTGAGCTCAACCTCGACGCCCGGCGGGAACGGAGCGACGCGACGCGAGAACACGTCGACGATCGTGGGATCAAACTGCGTCCCGGCGCCCGCCAGAATTGCCTGCACGCCGACGTAGGCCGGCTTTGCCGGCGCGAACACCCGCTCGGAGGTGATCGCGTCGTAGACGTCGGCCACGGCCGCGATGCGGGCCATCTCGTGGACCTCGGTTCCCGCCTTGCCCTCGGGATAGCCGCTTCCGTCCCAGCGCTCGTGGTGGCGGAGCACGCACGCTTGAACCAGGGGGCACCAGGCGCCCGTGTCGCGGACCAGCTTGACGCCGGCCTTGGGGTGGGTCTTGACGATCTCCCACTCATCCTCGGACAGCTTGCCCGGCTTGTTCAAGATTGCCTCGGGGAGCGCGAGCTTGCCGATGTCGGATAGCAGCAGCCCCATCCCGAGCCGGAACAGACGCTCCTCGTGGCGGTCGTCCTGGCGCTCGCCCCTGTAATCGAGCCACCCGTGCTCGGTGATCAACCGGCGGCCGATCAGGAGACCGAGCGCGGTGACGTCGATCGGGTGCTGAAGGTTGTAGGCGTCGGCGGCGCACAGGTCGGCGAGCACGACGAACTTGCCGTCGAGCTCCTCGACCTCCAGGAGTATCTGATCGACGGCGTCGCCCAGTTCGTCGGTCGCCTCCGGATCGAGCGTCCGCCCCGAGGCCACGGCCCGCCTGGCCTCGTCATACACCGCGGCGATCGCGCGCGTGGCCAGCCCGCGGGTCTCGCCGCCGATCACCGGCTGGGAGTCGATGCCCTGGCTGTACTGGTCCTCGACGTACACGCCCTGGATGCCGGCGCGGTGCAGGTGCTCGATGTAGCGAGCGTTCAGCTTTGCGCCCGCCCTGAGCAGCGGAGCGGCGTCGCGTCCGGTGAGGATGTCGCGCGCGAGCGTCGTGTCTTCTTGAACGTCGGAGGTGGCTACGAGCCTCATGGCCCGCAAATCGGCAGAAAATTCCGAACCTTTAATGCGGCTGCGCGAGGTGTGTATGACTGCTGACTACGCGGTCATGACGACGTGCCGCCGCGGCTCGCGCGGCGGTGAATAGCCGCGGGCCGTGCGGACAGCGCGCTCGACGTTCGCGAACTCGAGCAGCAGCGCCTCGCGCCGGCGCACGATCTCGATCTCCACGCGCTTGTTCATCAGCGCGGCGCGTTGCAGCGCGGGGCGAGCGGACTCCGGCGGTGTCTCGGGGAGGGCGGAGATGAGCGCGTCGCGCTCGGACCTCAGATCAGCGAGGGCGTCGTAGTCACCCGTGCCGACGAGCTCGAGCTCGCGCTCGATCATCCGAGCGAGCGCCTCGTACGGCGCTGTCTCGGCCAAGCTCATTGGCCGGCGATCGTCGCCCACGCCTCGCGAAGCTCGCCGAGCAGCGCGCTGACCTGGTCGAGCTTATTCGCGTCGCGATCGAAGCGGGCCTGCTGGAGGTGGCGCAGGCAGAAGAGGTAGATCGACTCGAGCCGCTCCGAGATCTCGCCCTGGTCCATGTCGAGCGCGTCGCGCAGGTGATGGAT
>DATJYY010000260.1:0-17259 GCA_035499395.1 Solirubrobacteraceae bacterium | reverse complement strand
GAGAACCGTCAGAGGAAGAGCTGCAGGCCGCGTACGAGGCGGAGCTCAGGCGGCTCCGGGTCGAGCACGTGCTGCTCGACAACGTGGCGATGCTCGCGAACCTCGGGATGCGCCGTACTGGCCTCGCCCCGGGAACCGAGGGCGAACGCGACCCGGCGCAGGTTCGCCTCGCGATCGAGTCCCTGCGCGCGCTGCTGCCGGTGCTCGAACAGGCCGCTCCGTCTCAGGTCGGCGCGGTCCGCGACGCGGTCTCGCAGCTCCAGATGGCGTACGTGAGGATCGGGGGACGGCCGGCGCCCGCGGGCGCTTCGGAGGGAGACGCACCGGCGGCTGGCGCGGAGTCGGGAGCGGTGAGCGGACCTGCGGAGCCGGCGCCAGAGCCTCCGGCGAAGCCCGGCGAGCCCGGTCCCGCCCAACGTAGCGGCCGTCTCTGGGTGCCCGGCCAGTAACTCAAAAAGAGGTCAACTGACAGACGGTTCGGGACCGGTAGCGGACGTTCCGCGCCGCCCCACGCTAAACTTGCGTCCTTCCGGGCCTCCGCTCGACCAACACGGGTGGCGGCCCTTTCCAGTTGTGTTGGCTGCGCTTGCTCGCGCCCTCTCTCTAACTCAGACCTTCTTCGGAGGACCTTCTTGTCCAGCTTTCTGACGCACCATGGTGTGCTCATTGCGCTCATCTGCGCGGGCGCTGCTGTCGCGTATGGCGTCATCACCTCGCGTGCGCTACTCGCGCTGTCGCCAGGCAACGAGACCATGCGCACGATCTCGGCGGCCGTGCAAGAGGGGGCACGTGCTTACCTGAACCGCCAGTACACGACGATCGCAGGGGTCGGCGTGATCCTGTTCATCGTTCTGATCCCGATCCAGAACATCCGCGTCGCGATCGGGTTCGCGATCGGCGGCGTGCTGTCGGCATCGGCCGGATACATCGGGATGAACGTATCGGTGCGCGCCAACGCCCGCGTCGCCGAGTCCGCGCGCAGCGGTGTCTCGCGCGCGCTCGAGGTCGCGTTCCGCGGCGGTGCGGTGACCGGACTCCTCGTCGTGGGACTCGCCTTGCTCGGCGTCGCCGGCTACTACGGGATCCTCACCTGGATCGCGGGCGAGAGCCAGAAAGAAGCGGTCGACGCGCTGATCGGGCTCGGCTTCGGCGGCTCGCTGATCTCGGTGTTCGCCCGCCTCGGCGGCGGCATCTTCACCAAGGCCGCCGACGTCGGTGCCGACCTCGTCGGAAAGATCGAGGCCGGGATTCCCGAGGACGACCCGCGCAACCCGGCCGTGATCGCCGACAACGTCGGCGACAACGTCGGCGACTGCGCCGGGATGGCGGCCGACCTGTTCGAGACCTACGCGGTGACCGCGGTCGCGGTCATGCTGCTCGGCGTCCTGCTGTTTAGCCAGCAGTCGGCGGTGGCTCTTTATCCCCTCGTGCTCGGCGCGGTCTCGATCGTCGCCTCGATCATCGGCACGTTCGCGGTGAAGTCACGCGCCGGCAACGTCGAGCGTGCGCTCTACCAGGGCCTAATCACATCCGGTGTGCTCGCGGCGCTCGCGTTCCTCCCGATCACGTACTGGATGATGCGCGGGCTCACCTTCAAGTCGAGTGGCCTCCCCGCGCCACACTGGTGGAAGTACTACCTGTGCGCCTTGATCGGAATCGGCGTGACCGCGTGCCTGTTCGTGATCACCGACTACTTCACATCGACCCGCTTTGCTCCGGTCAAGAGCACCGCTCGGGCCTCGCAGACCGGCCACGCGACGAACATCATCCAGGGACTCGCCCAGGGGTACCAGTCGACGGCGCCGCCCGCGATCGTGCTCGCGCTCGGAATCCTCGGAGCCTGGAAGCTCGGCGGGGGAGGAACCACCGGGATCTATGGCATCGGCGTCGCCGTCATGGCGCAGCTCTCTCTGACGGGCCTGATCGTCGCGCTCGACGCGTTCGGGCCGATCACCGACAACGCCGGCGGCATCGCGGAGATGGCCAACCTCCCCGAGGAGGTCCGCAACGTCACCGACCCGCTTGACGCCGTCGGCAATACGACCAAGGCAGTCACCAAGGGATACGCGATCGGCTCGGCCGGCTTGGCCGCGCTCGTGCTGTTCAACGCGTTCGAGACCGAGGTGGTGGACGCGGGCAAGCACCCGGACTTCTCGATCGGCAACCCTGCGGTCCTGATCGGCCTGCTGATCGGCGGGATGATGGTCTACCTGTTCGCCTCGCTGGCGATGGAGGCGGTCGGACGCGCCGGCGGCGCCGTCGTCGAGGAAGTCCGTCGACAGTTCCGCGAGAAGCCGGGGATCATGGAGGGCACCGAGCAGCCCGAGTACGGCGCTGCGGTTGGCCTCGTGACCCGGGCCGCGCAGCGTGAGATGATCCTGCCGGCGCTGATCCCGATCCTGATCCCGTTCATCGTCGGGCTGATCAGCATCGAGGCGCTCGGCGGACTGCTGATCGGCGTGATCGTGGTCGGCCTGTTCGTTGCGATCTCGATGACCTCGGGCGGTGGCGCCTGGGATAACGCGAAGAAGTTGATCGAGGACGGCGCGTTCGGCGGGAAGGGCTCCGAGGCGCACGCCGCGGCGGTGACCGGCGACACGGTCGGCGATCCTTACAAGGACACGGCCGGTCCGGCGATCAACCCGATGATCAAGGTGGCGAACATCGTCGCGCTGCTGATCATCCCGATCATCACCTGAAACCCGCGGGCGCAGCGTAGACTGCTCACCGTCGTCCCTGTACGAATTCGCGCAATTTCACAACTTCTTAGCGCGATCGGTACTACGCTGCTGTTCTCGCAAATGCGGCTACTCTGCACGCCATGTTCATCCTGATTGTGGGCTCCGGCCGGGTTGGCTCGGCCGTGGCGAAACGGGCGCTCGACGCCGGCCACGAGGTGTCGGTGCTCGATAGCGATCCGCTCTCGCACGAGCGGCTCGACAAGGATCAGATGACCACGTGGGAGGATGCGGGGGGCAGGTTCACGGTGAGCACCGCGCTTGAGATCGACGGCCTGATCGAAGCGGGGATCGAGCAGGCGGACGTGTTCCTGGCCGCCACGAGCGGCGACAATACGAACCTCGTGATCGCGCAGATCGCGCAGCGGCGGTTCAAGGTTCGGCGAGTCGTGGTCCGGGTCGCGGACCCAGGCCGCGCCGCCTGGTACGCCGAACAGGGCCTGTCGACGATCTGTCCCACTCAGGTCGCGATCGACCAGGCATCGCGGGTGGTGTTGGGAACGGGATGAGCGTATGTATGTGATCATCGCCGGCGCCGGCAAGGTCGGCTGGAACCTGGCCCGCGAGCTGATCGCGAAGGAGCGCGAGGTGACACTGGTCGAGTCCGATCACGCCCGCTACCGCGTCGTCGAGGAAGAGCTCGAGCACGCCGTCCAGTACGGCGACGCCACCGAGCTGTGGGTGCTCGAGCGCGCCGGGATCCAGCGGGCCGACCTCGTGATCGCCGTGACCGGCGACGACGAGGACAACATCCTGATCTGCCAGATGGCCAAGGAGAAGTACGGCGTGCAGCGGATCGTCGCGCGCGTGAACAACCCGCGGAACCTCCAGCATTTCCGGCTTCTCGACGTGCAGCCGGCGGTGTCGGCGACCGACCTGATCCTGCGGCTGATCGAGCACGAGGTCCCCGAGTACGGCCTCGTTCAGCTCCTCGCGCTCGAGGAGGAGCATCTGGAGATCATCGAGCTCGAGGTCGGCCAGGGCTCGGAGGCGGCCGGACGGCGGGTGTCGGAGGTCGAGTTGCCCGACGGGTCGCTGATCATCTCGGTCCTGCGCGGCGGCGCGGGGTTCGTGCCCAAGGCTGAATCCGTGATCCAGCCGGGCGATCAGGTGCTCCTGATCCTCGATCCGGGCCTCGAGGCCCAGATCACGCCGCAGTTCGCCCCGAACGGTGCGAGCCCCGGCGCGTGATGGCGGATCGGCACGTCGAATACGCGCTGATAGGCGGAGGCCTCGCGGCCGGCAACTGCGCGCGCTGGCTGCGCGAGTCCGGCGCCGACGGAACGATCCTCCTGATCGGGCGGGAGACGGACCTGCCCTATAACCGCCCGCCGTGCTCGAAGGGCTATCTCCAGGACAAAGAGTCGCGAGCGGAGACATTGTTCCGCCCGCCCGAGTGGTACGAGGAGCAGCGGATCGAGGCGCTCACGCGGGTCTCGGCCAAGAGCTTGGATATCGCCGAACGGACGGTGGCGCTATCCAATGGCCAGGAGGTCAGCTTCGACAAGGCGCTGATCGCGACCGGGGCGGGCGTCCGCCGAGTGTCGGTAGCGGGCGCGGAGCTCGAGGGAATCCACTACCTCCGCACGCTCGGGAACAGCGACGCGATCCGCGCCGATGCCGCCGGCAAGCGCGTGGTGCTGATCGGCGGGTCCTATATCGCGACGGAGGTCGCGGCCTCGTTGACCGAGCTGGGCAGCTCGTGCTCGCTCGTGATGCTCGAGCCAGTCGCGCTCAGCCGCGGCTTCGGGGAGCAAGCGGGCCGGTTCTTCCAGGAGCGGCTCGAGGAGCACGGCATCGAGGTCCATGGAGACGATGAGCTCGACAGGTTCGAGGGCGCCGGTGGCCGCGTCACCCACGTGATCACCAAGCGCGGGCGCCGGATCGCGGCTGACGTCGTGGTCGTCGGGGTGGGTGCCGTCCCGGACGTGAGGCTGTCGAGAACCGCCGGACTCGAGATCGGAGAGCTGGGCGGCGTGAAGGTCAACTCCAGGCTGGAGACGTCCGTGCCGGGAATCTTCGCCGCGGGCGACATCGCCGAGTACGACAGCGTTGTGCACGGCGGCCGCTCACAGCGGATCGAGCACTGGGACGTCGCGTTCAATCAGGGCAAGACCGCGGCGCTCAACATGCTCGGACAGGACCATGCCCACGACGTCGTGCCGTACTTCTTCTCCGACCTCTCGGAGTGGGCTTCGCTCGAGTACGTCGGTCCCGCACGCGAATGGGAGCACGAGATCGTTCGCGGCTCGATCGACGACGGCGAGTTCACTATCTTCTATCTCAAGGACGGCCGCGTGGCGGCGGCTCTGACCGTCGGCCGGTCCGACGATCTGGAACATGCCGGCCGGCTGCTGAGCAGCGGCGCCGGCGTGCAGGGTCAGCTTGGCGCGCTCGAGGACGTCTCGAGCGACCTGGCCGCGATTGCTTAGGTCGCGCGCGGCTCAGGACCGAGCCGAATACGCGGGCGCAGTCTCGGGCAGCTGCACGACGCGATCGGTGACCACGAACGCGAGATCCGGTCCGTCGGTTGCGATCGCCGTGGTGATGCCCTTCAGCGCGATCATGGTCCCGCGGTGCTCGAACAGCAGGTAGCCGACGGCGCCCGGGTTGAACCGGTCGAGCAACTCGGACGGGATGCCGTCGACCTGGGTGAGGGTCGCGACGGCTCCCTGGACCGACGCGACGCGGCACTCGATCGGCCGGTCCGCGCTCTCGACATGGATCTCCACCTGCTGGTCATGCTTCAGTCGCCGCATGGCTGTACTCCAGTCCCTTTGCCCTGCCCGGATCCTTCCGGGCTTGCCGGTGTGATCGACCCACGGGGCCTGTCCTTTAGCTCTAGACATGCATTTCAGGTTTGGGATGCCTCGGTCCCCTTGGCGTCCAGCACCTGACGCGAGGTTCATGTCATGACCGGAGGTGGTCGATACGCCGGCCATGGCGCGATGGACGTTCTTCACCAACCACTTGCGAGTTCTGACGGCGCTCGCCGGGCGTCCTGACCTACGGCTTCGTGAGGTCGCGACCGAGGTCGGGATCACCGAGCGCGCCGCGCACCGGATCATCGGCGAGCTGGTGGAGGAGGGGTATCTCACGCGGACGCGCGTCGGGTCGAGAAACCGATATGAGGTCCATCCGGACGCGGCGCTGGGCCACCCCGCGGGCGGCCCTCAGACTGACCGGGTCATCCGTCTGCTCACCGACAAGGCCGACTCGAGCCGATCGAACGAGATGGTCGCGCAGGGCATCGAGGGGTCCGGCGAGGGCGACATCTTCGGCGAGGTGTTTCGCTCTGCTCCGGCAGGCATGGTTGTCGGCGACGAGCGCGGCCGCCTGGTCGCGGTCAACCGAGCGTTCTGTGCGATCGTCGGCCGGCGCGAGGACGAGCTTGTCGGTCACGATTTCCGCGAGTTCACCCATCCCGACGACCTCGCGGGCGACGAACAGGGCTGGGCCGGGCTGGCGAGCGGGGACCGCAGCGAGTACGTGACCGAGAAGCGCTATCTCCGCCGGGACGGTTCGCCGGCATGGGTGAAGGTGCGCGCCGCCGTCGCCGATGATCCGCGGACGGGCAGGCGAGTGTTCATCGCCCACATCGTCGATATCGGCGAGCGCAAACGCCACGAGCTCGCACTCGCCGAAGCCGAGGAGCGGTTCCGCAGCGCGTTCGACAACGCGCCGATCGGGATCGCCCTGGTCGCTCCCGACGGCCGGTTCATCAAGGTCAACCGGTCGTTGTGCGAGCTGACCGGCTTTTCCGAGACCGCCCTGCTCGTGCGCTCGTTTCAGTCGATCACGCACCCGAACGACCTCGACGCCGACCTCGCCCACGTCCAGGACGTGCTCGCGGGCAGGCGCCGGACCTACCAGATGGAGAAGCGCTACTTCCACGCGGATGGCCATGTCATCTGGGTCATGCTGTCCGTCTCGCTGGTTCGCGACGCCGCCGGGCAGCCTCTGTATTTCATTTCGCAGATCGCGGACATCACCGAGCGGAAGTGGCGCGAGGAGGAGCTGCAGGACCGCGCCGAGCAGCTCGCGGTGATCGCGTCGACCGACCCGCTCACCGGGCTGAGCACGCGGCGCGCGTGGGACGTGGCCATCAACGAGCGGATGCGCCGGCGCGGTGACCGGGCCGGCTCATTCGCGGTCGCGCTGATCGACCTCGACGGGCTCAAGGAGATCAACGACACCCATGGCCATGGCGCCGGCGATGATGCGCTGGCCGCGACCGCCTCGGCGCTCCGCGCCGCGCTACGCGACGGCGACCTGGTTGCCCGCCTCGGCGGCGACGAGTTCGCGATCCTCGTCCCCGATGCCGACCTCGACGCCACGCTTGCTCTGACCGAACGGATTCTGGAGGCGCTCCCCAAGCCATTGACGGCATCGGCCGGAGTCGCGGTGTGGGACGGGCGCGAGAGCGCCGCCCGGCTCCAGCGGCGGGCCGACAAGGCGATGTATGCGGCCAAGCGCGAGGGCAAGGGGCATGCGCGGCTCGCGAGCGCGGAGCAGCCGGCGGGTGAACGAAACCCGCGCTTAGCGGCTGGTATAGCGGCTTCCTGACCTATACTCGGCCCCTGGGTTTCGATAGCCACGCACAGCACTGGGGAATGGTGTAATGGCAGCACGCGACGCTCTGGACGTCGAAGTTGGGGTTCGAGTCCCTGTTCCCCAGTTGCGGTTCCGTAGTGGCTGATTTCGCGGCTTAGCGCCTCCAGTCGTTGGGTAAGTTGCCGGTGGGACCGGGGTTCCGTCCACGCTCAGCGCTGAGGGAGGCGCATGATGCAATACGCAGGCGACCGCCGATCCGTTTGTCGATCGAGGTGGGGGGCCTCTGGTCGTAGGCGGTTGGGTGCGGTCGCCGTCGCGGTTGCATTCGCGGCGGCGACGTTCGCGGCGCTCCCGGGCGCGGCCGCGGCCCAGTCATGCCCATGGCTCGACCCGAGTCAGCCGATCGGCCAGCGCGTAGCTTCGCTGATGAGTCAGATGACGCTGGAGCAGGAGGACTTCCTGGTCGAAGGCCACGGCACCGCCGCCGAGCCTCCCGACGCACCGCCGGCCAACCAGTACGTGTTCTCGATGCCGGGCATTCCTTCGTTGTGCATTCCCGGGATGGGCGAAGAGGACGGACCGGCCGGCGTCGCTGACGGCCTGCCCGACGTAACTCAACTGCCGGCCGGTGTCGGCCTGGCCGCGACGTTCGACCCCTCGCTGGCGCAGCAGTATGGCCAGGTAATCGGCTCAGAAGAGCGAGGCAAGGGAGCGGCGGTCAACCTCGGGCCGACTGTCAACATCGACCGCGACCCGCGGTGGGGCCGGTCGTTCGAGACTTTCACCGAGGATCCGTTCCTGAACGCGTCGCTCGCGACCAACGAGATCGACGGCGTCCAGAGCACCGGCGAGATGTCGCAGGTCAAGCACTTCGCCGCCTACAACCAGGAGACCAATCGCAATACGCCGGCCGACAACGTGATCATCGATCAGCGTACGCTGAACGAGATCTACTTCCCGGCGTTCCAGGCCGCGGTCCAACAATCCAACGCGGCGTCGGTGATGTGCGCGTACTCGACGATCAACGGTGACTACGCGTGTCAGAGCCCGTTCCTGATGAACCGGACGCTCGATCAGGAGTGGGGTTACCCCGGCTTCGTCACGTCGGACTACGCGGCACTCCACGACACGATCGGCGGCGCGCTCGCGGGGCTCGACCAGGAGCAGCCGTTCAACACGTACTTCGGTGACGCGCTGGTCACCGACATCAACAACGGCACGATCCCGCGCGCGGTGATCAACACGATGGTGCAGCGGATCCTCACCCAGATGTTCCGCTTCAACCTGTTCAACAACCCGCTGACCGGCACTCCGACGACACCGGTAACCACGCCGGCCCATCGGACCACCGGCACCCAGGTGGCCGACGCCGCCGCGACGCTGCTCAAGAACTCATCGCACACGCTGCCGCTGTCGGCGAGCCACGCCGGCGACGTCGCGGTGATCGGACCCGCCGCGTCGGCGCAGCCGATCTACGGTGGTGGCGGAAGCGCGTATGTGATCCCGTCGCGGACCGTGACCCCGCTGGCGGGCCTGCAGGCGGCGGCCGGCTCGGGCACACACATCGACTACACACAGGGGCTGCCCACCGACAGGCAGCTGACGCCGATCCCGTCGTCGGACCTGACCCCGGCCTACTCCGGGACACCCGGGTTCGGTAAGCCCGGCTATAGCGGGACGCTGACCGCCCCGGAGCCCGGGACGTATGTGCTCGCGATCACGAACACGTGCGGCTGCTACACGGCAACGATTCTGTCGGTCGACGGCAAGCAGCTGATCGCCAACCCGAGCACACCGCCGGTGAACGTGTACTCCGTTGCAGTGAACCTGACCGCGGGCCAGCACACGTTGTCGGTCTCCGGCCAGGGCCCGTCGAGCGCGCTCACCTGGGCCACGCCGTCGGATCTGGCTCCGGGGATCGCGGCCGCGGCCGCCGCGGCCAAGTCGGCAAAGACCGCGGTCGTGGTCGTGTCCGACGACACCGAGTCGGAGGCCACGGACCGCCTCAGCTTGAACCTGCCCTCCGCGCAGGATGAGCTGATCTCCGCGGTCGCCGCGGCCAACCCGCGCACCGTGGTCGTGGTCGACGCGGGAGCGCCGATCGTGATGCCCTGGCTGAACCAGGTCAGCTCCGTGCTCGACGCGTGGTACCCCGGCCAGTCGAACGGGAGATCCCTCGCGAACGTGCTGTTCGGCAAGGTCGATCCGAGCGGCCACCTGCCGGTTACGTTCCCTACCAGCCTCGCGCAGGTCCCGGCCTCGACTCCGGCGCAGTGGCCCGGAATTGTCACCGACCCGACGGTGCCGACCGGCACGGTGCAGTACTCGGAGGGCATCGACATCGGCTACCGGTGGTACGACGCCCAGCACCTGACGCCGCTGTTCCCGTTCGGGTTCGGCCTGTCGTACACGCGGTTTGCCTTCAGCGGGCTGCGAGTGCGCCCGACCTCCGTCGACGGCACCCACGACGTCCGGGTGTCGGCCACGGTCACGAACGTGGGGAGCCGGTCCGGAGCCGACGTCGCCCAGCTCTACCTGGGCGATCCGGCCTCGACGGGCGAGCCGCCGCGCCAGCTCGTCGGCTTCCAGCGCGTGCGGCTCGATCCGAGTGAGTCGACTCGGGTGACGTTCACGATCACCCCGCGGGATACGTGGTGGTGGAACGACAACGCCGGCGGCTGGAGCCAGACCCGCGGCCTGTACAAGGTCTACGTCGGCGACTCTTCGGCGTTGTCCGACCTGCCGCTCCGGAACGCGTTCCAGGTATCCGAGACGCCGGGTGCCCGACAGGTGAGCGTCAGCGCGCCAAGCACGATGACGCCGGGCCGGCCGTCGAGCGTCACCGTGACCCTGTCCGCCGGTGGCGACGAGACGCTCCACAACGTGCAGCTGGCGCTGCAGCTGCCGGACGGGTGGACCGCGAGCCATGGCGGCCAGAAGGTGTTCCGTCAGGTGAAGCCACGACGCGCGGTCGCCGTCACGTTCAAGGTGATGCCGCCAAGCTGGGCGCCGTCAACCAACTCCGTGGTGCACGCCACCGCGCAGCTTGGTCCGGACGCTCAGCGAGAAGCGGGGGCGACGGTCACCGTGGGCTGAGCGGCGATCAGTCCGGATCCGCGAACACGGCGGGCTGCTTAGTCAGGCCCGCCGTGACCGCGGCCAACTGGTTGGGCGTTCCCAGGAGGCCGAGCTGGATGTCGGCCTCGAGCCGGAGCGTATCCTCGGTCGAGCCGGTCCACGACTCGTCGAACAGCCGCTTCATCCCGCGGACGGCGTCGGGCGAACGGGTCGCGATTTCCGCCGCCAGCGCCTGGGCCGCTGCCAGCGGATCGTCGGCGACATGGGTGACGAGCCCGAGTGCGTGCGCCTCGCTGCCGCTGATCATCCGTCCGGTGTAGGCGAGCTCCTTGGCGACATCGATCCCGACCAACCGTGGGAGCGTCCGCGTGATCGCCATGTCAGGGATCAGTCCCCATTTGACCTCGAGCACCGCCATGCGCGCGTCCGGGGTCGCGAACCTGATGTCCGTGGCGAGCGCGATCTGCAGGCCCCCGCCGAGGCAGTGGCCGTGGATGGCGGCGATCACCGGCACGGGGACCTCGAGCCAGCCGTGGGCCGCGCGCTGGAACCAGTTAGGGACCGGCCCATGGAGCGGATCCATCAGCGCGTCCGAGCCGGGCTGGTTGGCCATCACGCCGGCCACGTCGAGCCCGGAGCAGAAGCTCGGCCCCTCGCCGTGGAGGACCACCACCCGCACGCCCGGCTCAACCGCGACGCGCGCGGCGGCCGCGGTGATCGCGTCGAACATCGCGACGTCGAGCGCGTTGTGCTTGTCGGGGCGAGTCAGCGTGACGGTCGCTACGTGGTCTGCGATCTCGATCGCGACCCGCTCCTCGGTCTGGACGGATTGCTCGGTCATGGCCTCCGAACACTATCTTCCAACGTCACCACGTCGCCGAGTCGCACGGCTCCCGGCTCGAGCACGCGGCCGTGGATGCCGAACGCCAGCGGCTCAGTGGTATCGAGATCGAGCCGGTAGCTGCCGAGCATCTTGAGCGTCGGAAAGTCGACCACGCCGGTGTCCGGATCGCGGGTGGTGATCACACAGCGCCCGACGTGGCCCCCGAACGCCACCCTCGCTTCCCCGACTCGGACCTCGCGGCCGACCCAGCGGTCTTCCGCATGGGCCTCGACTCCGTCGATCTCGATCAGCATCCGGAAACGGCGTACATCGATCTCGCCCCAGTCGCCGTCCCGCGCATCCCCGAGCCGCTCTAGCGAAGCTCGCGAGATCAGCGACACCGCGCCGTCCGAGCCCCGGTCGACCGCGGTGTCGCCGGCCTCGACCAGCCGCAGAGGCCGCCCCAAGCAGTCGCTGAGCGCGGCCGACCACGGCCCGTCGACCAGCTGCCCGGTCGCCGCCCTTGAGAAGAACTTCGTGGTGATAAGCCCTCCGTGCCGGACCTCGTCCTCGACGACCTGTCCGTCCGGGAGCTCGAGCCGCAGCCGGCGCTCCGCGTCTGAGTAATCGGCGATCACCTGCTGGAGCTGGCCCACGCGCTTGCTGTTGACCAACTGGTTGCGATCGTCGATCAGGTAAAAGCGACGGTTCTCCCGTACCCCGTCGGGCCCGAGCTCGACCTGGTCGACCTGGCGCAGTCGGGTGGCCTTCACCGCCGTGACGGCGAGCCCGGTCACTGCCGGCATCGTCAGGCAGCCGCCTGCTCGGCCCAGTCGCGGTAGAGCCGCCAGTACCGTCCCTGAGCCTCGAGCAGCTCGTCGTGGGTTCCGTCCTCGACGACCCGCCCGTGCTCGAGCACGAGGATTCGTCCGGCATGGCGGATCGTCGACAGCCGATGGGCGATCACGATCGCGGTCCGGCCGGCGACGAGCCGGCGCAGGCCCTGCTCGATCAAGCCTTCTGTGTGCACGTCGACGTTGGATGTCGCCTCATCGAGCACAAGTATGCGCGGATCCGCCACCAGCGCCCGGGCGAACGCGACCAGCTGGCGCTGGCCGGCCGACAGCTGCACGCCGCGCTCGCCGATCTGCGCGTCATAGCCACCCTCGAGCTCCGAGATGAAGCCATGCGCTCCGACTGCGCGGGCCGCGGTCTCGATCTCCTCGTCGGTCGCGCCGGGTTGGCCGAATGCGATGTTCTCGCGGATCGTGCCGCTGAACAGGAACCCCTCCTGGGGGACGATCCCCATCTGTGATCGCAGCGAGTGCGCGGTGATCGTGCGCAGGTCGTGGCCGTCGACGAGCACGCCGCCGGCGGTCGGATCGTAGAACCGCGCCACGAGCTTGGCGAACGTCGACTTGCCGGCGCCGGTCTCGCCGACCAGGGCGACGGTCTGGCCGGGCGGGATCACGAGGTCGAGGTCGCGCAGCGCGTACTGGGGACGATCGCCGGCGCTGGACCCATATCGGAACGAAACGTCGTCGAAGCGGATCTCGCCCCGGATCGCCGGCAGTGCCGTCGCTTCGGGGGCGTCGGCAAGGTCGGGCTGCTCGTCGAGCAGGTCGAAGATCTTGTCAAGCGCGGCCATCCCGGACTGGTAGGTCGTATACAGCTGCGACAGGTTCTGAATCGGGTCGAAGAAGTTGTTGAGCGCAGCGATGAACGCGAACACGACCCCGGTGGAGGTGTGGCCGTTGATCGCCTCGATTCCCCCGATCAGGAGGATTTCGACTGTCACGATCGCCGACAGGAACTCGACGCCCGGGAAGTACGCCGCGTTCAGATTGACCGTCGTCATGTTCGCGGCTCGGTTCTCGTCGTTGAGCTCGCGGAACCGCCGGATGTGCGCCCGCTCCTGCCCAAAGGCGCGGACAACGCGGATGCCCGAGAGGGTCTCCTGGAGGTAACCGGTGATCGCGGCGATCTTCTCCCGCGTCAGGCGGTACGCGTCGGCCGAGGCGATCCGGAACGCGAATGCGCCCACCGCGAGGATCGGCAGCACCAGGAACGTGAGCAGCGCCAGGTGCGGGTCGAGAAGGAACAGGATTACGACCACGCCGATCAGCGTCAGTCCGGACTGGATCAGCGTCGCCAATCCGTCCTCGACCAGCTGGTCGAGCGCTTCGACGTCGTTGGTCATCCTCGAGATGATCACGCCGGTGCGGTTGCGGGAGTAAAAGCCGATCGACAGTCGCTGGAGGTGGATGAACAGGCGGATGCGAAGGTCCTGGAGCGCGCGTTGGCCGACCCACCCGACGAGGTACGTTTGCGCGTAGGAGGCGACCGCGTACACGACCGCGGAGAGCAGGAACAGAGCGACGATCACGTCGAGCGCGCCAACGTCGTGTTTCTGGATTCCCTGGTCGATCGCCAGCTTCGCGAGCGGCGCGGGCGCGAGCGCGGCGGCGGTCGCGGCGACAAGCGACAGGAACATCGCGAGCACGCGCCACTTGTACGGCGCCAGGAGCTCGACCAGGCCACGGACCTTGCGGCCCCGGCCGCCCGACTGCCTGACGCGGCGGCGGATGTCGCTGAACCGGCTCACAGCCCCACCGCCTCGGCTGCGTTGCGGGTCATGAACACCTGATCGGGCATGCCCTTCTCGACGATCTCGCGGTACAGGTCGGACTCCTCGAGGAGGTCGTCATGGATCCCGTGCGCCACGACCCTGCCGTGCTCGAGCACCACGATCTCGTCCGCAAGCGCGATCGTCGAGAGGCGATGGGCAATCACGACCGTGGTCCGGCCGGCCATCACCTCGCCGAGCGCCTGCTTGATCTCCTGTTCGGTCGAGGCGTCGACCGAGGAGGTCGCGTCGTCGAGCACGAGGATGCGGGGATCGGCCAGGACGGCCCGGGCGATCGCGATCCGCTGCCGCTGTCCTCCAGAGAGCGTCAGCCCGCGCTCGCCGACGAGCGTCTCATACCCGCTCGGGAGCGCCTCGATGAATTCCGCTGCCCGAGCCACGTCGGCGGCCCGCTCGACCTCGTCGCGCGTCGCATCCGGGCGTCCGTAGGCGATGTTGTCGTGGATCGTGGCCGAGAACAGGAACGGGTCGTCGGTGACGACCGCGATCGCGTGGCGCAGGCTGTGGAGGTCGACCGAGCGGACGTCGGCGCCGTCGATCCGGACCGAGCCGGAGCTGACCTCGTACAACCGGGGAAGGAGCGACACGAGCGCGGTCTTCCCGGAGCCCATCGCGCCGACGAGCGCGACCGTCCGGCCGGGCTCGATCTCGAGATCCACCTCGCTCAGCGCCGGCTGGGCGGCGCCGTCGAAGGTCAGGCTCACGTTCCGGAGCGACACCCGGCCGGCGCCGTCGGGCAGCGCCGGCGCGTTCTCGGGACTGGTGATCCGCGGCGCGCGGTCCAGGATCTCGAAGATGCGTGCGCCCGAGGCGGTCGCTCGCTGCGCGGCGCTGAGCATGTAGCCGAGCGTCCGCATCGGTGAGATCAGCATGAGCAGATAGGCGTAGAAGGCGGTGAACTGGCCGATCGTCAGCGATCCGTTGATCACGTCCCGCCCGCCGACGAGGAGGATCAGGGCCAGGCCGAGGTTCGGCAGGAAGCTGATCAGCGGCGTGTAGCGGGCCTGGATCTTGGTCGCGTACATCTGCTGGTCGAACACCCGCGTCACCGAGTGCTGGAAGCGCCCGAGCTGCCGGTCCTCCTGGGCGAACGCCTTGATCACGCGGACGCCGGAGACGTTTTCCTCAGCGTCGGCGGTCAACTCGGCGATCCGCTGCTGCGCCTCCTGGAGCGCGGGCCGGGAGCGGCGGCCGTACATCCACGCGATCACGACCACGAACGGCACGGGGGCGAGCGACAGCGCTGCCAGCGGCGGCTGGAGCGCGAACATCGCGATTGCGGCCAGCCCGATCGTCAGGATCGACTGGGCGATGAAGATCAGCCCGTAGCCGAGGAAGAACCGGACCGACTGAAGGTCGACGGTGGCGCGCGACATCAGCTGTCCGGTCTGCTGGCGGTCGAAGAACGCGAGCTCGAGCGACTGGAGCGCGCCGTAGAGGCGTTCGCGCAGGTCGACCTCCACGGCGAGCGACACGCGCCCGGCGACGAGGCGCCGCGCCGCGCTCAGCCCGAGCCGCGCCAGGCCGGCGAGGATGATCGCGACCGCCCAGACGACCAGATCGTGGTGCTGGCCGTCGCGGATCGCGTCGATCGCCCGTCCGGTCAGGTAGGGGATCAGCACGGTGGCGCCCATCGCGCCGAAGGCGAGGGCGAAGGACCAGGCGACGGCTCCCTTATACGGGTGTAGGAAGCCCAGGAGTCGCCTGAATATGAGCATACTTCACAAAGTATAGTAGGTCGATCGAGTCTGGGTCCGCCGTCCGCAGCCCGATGCACCGGAAACTAGGGCCCAAAACGTCTCGCTCGACGCGCGCAACTGACCGAGACTGCAGATACGGGCCACCATGGCCCCTTTCTGCACTCTCGCGGGTCGGTCGTCGTCGAGTTTGCAGTTATCGGCCTAACTGACGCGGCGGTCGTCGCGGCGCAGGGCGTCGGTGAACCGCTTCGGGACCGCTGCATCATCGCCCTCCTCCCACAGCGTGATCACGACGAGCTCCGAAGGACCGTCCGGGCGGCACACGTACAGGACGTCGCGGCGCTCGAGGTCGCGGACCAGCACGGTTCCGCCGGAGCCCGCCTCGATCCGGCCAGCGGCGTGCGCGCGGGCCACGCGAGAGGCGATCTCGGTCTTCTCGTCGAGCGTACCGCGGACTCTCTGGCGGAAGCGCTCGGCGGCGTGATCGGTGACGGCGACGAGCATGGGGACGACGCTCGACGATAGAGGGCGCATCGGTTCGAACCTGAAGGTCCGCTTTGGTTCAAGTTAGATCCGGCGGCATGCAACTCGTGCGGGAGCGAGAGGGCATGGTGGCGGCTGCGCGCCGCCCTGCCGGCGATGGCCAGGTGACCGGCACCGCCGGCAACCTGTCCGAGCGCGCCGGCGAGCTCGTTGCAGTGACACCTACGGGGGGTGCGCTCGAACGTGATCGCGCTCGGCGTGCACGTCGTCGACGTGCTCGTTCGCCCCGTCGAGGAGATCCCGCAGGACCGCGTCGGCGGCCGGGCGTGGAACCACGATCTCGGCAACGGTCAGGTGTCAGAGCGCGGCGCGACCTTCATCGGACCGACCCAGGACCACATCGCCGCGCTCGCGAACGCCGTCGGCGTCGGAACGTTCGACACCTACGACACCGGCGACGACCTGTACATCAACAACGTCGACAATCCGCTCGGGTTGATCGGGCCGATGCGCTACAGCGACACGGGCCCTCTCGGCACCGCGCCGCCGGACCCGACGATCGCCGCCGAGCTCGTCGAGGTCGTCCAGCAGCTCGACCAGATGTCGACGCAGGTGCCGGTCGACGCACCCTGGACCGCTTCGAGCGCGTCGAGCTGGGACGGCCAGACGCTCCAGAGCTGGATCAAGTCCAACAGCGTCACGCCGCGGTTCCAGGCGCTCGTGCCCGCCGCAACGAGGCCGATCTTCGGCGCCGAGCCGCGCGAGCTCTCGCTCCTGTTCGTGCTGTTCTACATCGCGGCGTCGGGCAACGAGCAGAACGCGGGGACATTCGAGCGGAACTTCGACACCCGCAACTGGGCGCAGCAGTCGCGCTTCATCGGCGGCACCCAGCTGGTCGCCGAGCGGGTGGCGGCGGCGCTCGGCGACCGCGTCCGGCTGAGCTCGCCGGTCCAGCGGATCGTGCAGGACAGGGCCGGCGTCGCAGTTCACTCGGGTCGAGCGTCGATCACGGCCAAGCGCGTAATCGTCGCGATCCCGCCCGTGCTGGCCGGGCGCATCCACTACGACCCCGCGATGCCGTTCGCGCGCGACCAGCTGATCCAGCGCTACCCCCAGGGGACGCTGACCAAGGTCGCGGCCGTGTACGACACTCCCTTCTGGCGGTCGAACGGCCTCACCGGCGCCGTGCTCGACACCGGCGGCCCCGTCAGCGCGTCGTTCGACGACTCGCCCCCG
>DATJYY010000259.1:0-12122 GCA_035499395.1 Solirubrobacteraceae bacterium | reverse complement strand
CTACCGAGCAGCTGAGGCTGCAATCGGCCACCGGCGATCCACCGGCCGGTGCTCAGCACCTGCAAGCCACGCCTGCGTTCCCAGTGAGAACACCGCCGCGCCGGGGCCACTGCAAGTTGCCGCTCCCACCCAGGTGCCCCCTGCGCCAAAATGCTGTTCCCGCCCAACGGCGGTGCTGCTCACCGGCTGGTCCGCAAACGCATGCCGATCCGTCCGAACTGCCACACGGTCTGCGTCTCCTCGCTCGGCACGCGGACGCACCTGTGCGAGGCGGGATACCCGGCCACATCAGAGAACTCGTGCATCACATGGCCGTCAGCGAAGTACCGTACCAGCGGCATTCACACCCGGAACGGCGCCGACTAGCTCATCCGCGATTGCCACTGGACCATGTAGTGCCCGACCTGCGTCGGCCACCCCCGTCTTCTAGTGGAGACGTGAACGGCACGCAGGACCCGACCGTGAGACGATCAGCAGCACCTGCTGGGTGATATGGACGTCGACCACGGCCTAGGCTTCGTCGCGTGGGTGAGCGCCCCGCGCGTCCTCGGCCCGACAATCCCGTCACGAACCAGGCCGCTCCAGCCCTGGAATGCCACCACCGCGTGCCATGTGCGCATGCCGGAATACGCCGTCGACTGCGTTTCCGCGCAGGCAGGTCAGTTGTGCCAGCTCATTCTGCACCGTGCGTACCGGGGATCCCCGAGATCCGAGCCGGAGCGTCGGCGCTGTGGCCGGCGCGGCACGCACCGGTGAGGCTGAGGCGGCAGCCGCACCTCGTCCTCGTCGCGATTTGCGCGCTGTTCCTATGGCAGGCCGTTCGGCGATCGGACGGTGGCGCCGACGATTCGGATGAGAGTGGGTCGGGAGGAGGCGGCTGGGGCCGCGGCGGGCCGACTCCACCGTGCCCTCCGCGGGACGCCGACCCCGCGTGGTGGCCGGGGTTCGAGATCGAGTTCGCCGCATACGTCAACGGCCATCTCGCCCGGGCGGGATAACCCCGGCCGTTCGCGAGCGGGACGCTCCCGGAGCGCAGACGTCGTCCCAGATCAGGCTCGGGAGCTGTCCAGGTACGGGGCGAGCAGCACCGCGGCCGAACCGCTTGAATCCTCGGCGAGGTTCGTCGGCCTACCACCCGCGGCCGGCGGCGGCACTCGGCAGGACCGCCGAAAGAGGGCAGTCGTCATCGACGACAACCTCTGAAGTGCGACCGGTCGCTGCTCGACGATCTCTTCCAGCGGACTTCGAGAGCGGGCGCTCGCTTCGATTCCAACCTTGACATGCGGATCGGCATCCTCTCTTCGCACGTGACCGTTGCCGCCATGGTCGTCCCAAGTCGGTGGCCGAGGCCGCGAAGCTCGCCAAGGAAACCCAGCACGGGCCCGAGGGCCCGGTGGCGGCGAACATCTCGTGATCTAGCTCGCGGGTCCGACCGCTCACGACAGAGATACCTGCACTGCGGCGCCAGCCCGGCCCCTGTCGTGCCCGGTCACAACGTTTACATGCAGCTCAGCTGCGAGCCGGTGAGCGCGATCGCTGCGTAGTAACGCGCAGCGCCCCTCGTACTCCGTACCGAGGGCGTAGCGCCGGCCCGGCCGTAGAGTCGGAGGCGATCAAGGACGCGTTTCATGCGACAGACCACCGACCGCCTCGCGCAGCGTCGCGATCTCACGACTGTTGTGCCCGATCGCCATTGGAAGCATCCCGTACTCGGCGCTGTTTACGCCGACGCGCTGATGCTCCACGCCATATCGGTCGACGTCGCCCACGCCGCCGACCCGCGCCATCTGGTGCGCAGGCCGCCGGCGGCCGACCCCTTCGCGCTGCGCGACCCCGATTACATCGCGCGCACGCTCCCCGCGCTGCGCGTGATGGCGGACGTCTGGTTCCGCGCCGAGGTGCGCGGGCTGGAGAAAATCCCGTCGCGCGGACCGGTGCTGCTCGTAGGCAACCACTCGGGCGGCATCCTGATCGCCGACACGTTCATCTTCGCGCAGGCGTTCTACGACCACTTCGGGCCCGAGCGCGCGTTCTTCCAACTCGCACACGACCTCGTGTTCAAGGTGCCCGGCGTCCGGGCCATGCTCACGCCGTACGGGACCGTGCCGGCCTCGCCCGAGAACATGCGCCGAGCGCTCGCACGCGGTGCCGCGCTGCTCGTCTATCCGGGCGGCGACCATGAGACCTACCGGGCCAGTTGGCACTCCGCCGAGATCGACTTCGCCCACCGGACCGGCTTCGTGCGGCTCGCTCTAAAGCACGGCGTGCAAATCGTCCCGGTCGTTTCGATCGGCGGCCAGGAGACGGCGCTGTTCCTCGGCCAGGGCGAGCACATCGCGCGACGGCTGCACCTCCACCGACTGCTGCGGATCGACGTCGCGCCGGTCCAAATCGCTCCGCCGTGGGGTATCACGGTGCTCGACCTCCCGGGACGCCTTCCACTGCCGGCGAAGATCTCGATCGAGGTTCTCTCTCCGATCGACCTGCGCGAGGAACTCGGCGGCGCCGGCGGCGACCCCGAAAAGGGCTACGAGCTCGTCACCGGGCGGATGCAGAACGCACTGCGCGGGCTCGACGAGGCGCGTACGTTGCCGCTGATCGGCTGAGCGGGCGCTCATCGCGCCCGATAGCGCGCGAGCGATGCGACCGGTCCGTTCGAGCTGTGGGAAGTGGCCGGTGTCATCGAAGATCTCCAGCCGACTGCCCGGTCCCGATGGGCGGCGGATCGATCGTCGCGCGCCGCGAATTCGCCGGCCGCGAGTCTGGCGTCCGCGGACAGCAGGGCGGCCCGCCGGGCGTGAGGAGCTGCTGCTCGGAGAGCGAGTGTTGCGGATCGATGCGAGTGCGCGCGAGTTTACGCGGGCGGCGCGGATCGGAACGGTTACCGCCCGCGGTAGTTCACGCCAAAGCCGCCACGGGGGTCAGTGCCAGCGGAGTGAGCCGGGACTCGCGAGCGCGAGGCAGGTCCCGCACTCCGGGCACGCGGCGTGCTGGATGACCGTGGAACCGTCTAGCCGCGCCCACTGCGCCGCTCGGTGATGGTGAGGAGCGCCAGCTTGCGGCTCAACAGCGGATGAAGCGTTGAGCTGAGGCGCCCTCACCACCGGATTGGCGGTGCGATTGAGACACCGCGAATGGCGGGTTGATCATCCAGCACGGATGCGACGGTATCGCAGTCTGACCGGCACGGTGCGCGATCCATCGCGGACTGCCAGCGGTGGCTCCCGTTCGGCGCATCGCAACGAATTCATACGTCGTTAGGCAGCAACTCGCCAAAGTGAATGCAGGTCTCGCAGACGGCCATCCGACGTGCGTAGTTGAAGGCAGCGTAAGGCGGGGGCGGTGCGGATGCACGTCCTCACGACGCGCGGGACGATCGACGGCGTCGGTGAGAATCCCTGGTCGCTCGATCACAGAGGAGACGGTGCCATGGTCCACGTGAAGGAGGCTTCGAGGCGGTGGATGTATCGCGGCAAGCGTCGGCACCAGGTGGCCAAGCTTCTGAACCGTGTAGACGCTGCGGCCGCGGCGGCGGGAATCGCCCGTACGCGACTAGCCCAGCTCGAGGTCCGCGGACGTCGGACAGGGCGGCGGCTGTCGTTCCCGGTGGTGATTGCCGAGAGCGGGGGCCAGCGGTATCTCGTGGCGATGCTCGGCAATGAGGCGAACTGGGTTCGGAACGTGCGCGCGGCCGAAGGCAAGGCGATGCTGCGGCGTGGTCGGCGTGAGGAGGTCGTTCTCGAAGAGGTAGATCCGAGCATGCGTGCCCCAATCTTGCGGCGCTACCTGGAGGCGGCTCCCGGCGCGCGGGCGCACTTTCCGGTCGATCGGAACGCTCCACTCGCGGAGTTCGAGCAGGTCGCAGACCAATACCCGGTGTTCCGGATCCGTGTCGAGCCGAAAAGCCAAGCAAGCTGACGTCCGACCCGCCGTTCGCGCGTGCCGCGAGATCGCCGGGCAGCTGTGCAGCCAGCAACGCCCCCCGGGGCTTTCGGTAGCCGTCCTCACACCCGGAGGCGTCTGGAGCGAAGGGTTTGGATTGGCCGACATCGAAGCGCACAAGCCTGCCGATGCGAACACCGTCTACCTGTGGTTCTCGATGACCAAGCTGATGACCGCGACCGCGGTCGTGCAGCTGGCTGATCGGCGCGAACTTGATCTGGACGGTCCGATTATCGATCTCATTCCGGAGTTCCCCGGGCGCGACGGCGCCAGCCGGGTGACCAGCCGTCACCTGCTGAGCCACAGCGCCGGCCTGGCGAACCCCATCCCAGTTGGATGGGTACGCCGCGCCAACAATCCGGCAGAGAATCTCGAGACCTTCACCGCCCGATTGCTGAAGAAGCACGCGCGCCTACGCGGCGAGCCGGGCACTCGCGCGAGCTACTCAAACCTCGGCTACCTCGTTCTCGGAGAAGTGATCCACGCTGTGAGCGGAGTGCCGTACATCGAGTATGTGCGTACTCAACTGCTCAAGCCGTTGGGCATGACCACGACCGACTTCGTCTACCGCGCGGACATGACGCCGCACGCCGCCACGGGGTATCACCCCAGATTCAACGTCGCGACGCCGTTGCTGCGGCTCATCACCCCGGCCGGCATCTTCGATCATCGCGTCGGCAAGTTCTGGGCGCTATCGCGCTTCTGCGTCCAAGGCGCCCCCTACGGCGGCTTGATCGGCAGCGTCAGCGACGCCGCGCGGTTCCTCGACCTGCACATCGACCCGGGCGCTCATCCCGGCGTCCTCTCCGAACAGGCAACGATCGCAATGCAGCAGACCACCGCCCGCGGACGCAAGCTCGACGTCGGGCTCGGATGGTTCCACCGCCACAGCGACCCACCGAGCGCAGCTCGTTACTGGGAGCACCTCGGCGGTGGCGGTGGGTTCTTCAACATGATGCGCACCTACCCAGAGCTGAAGCTCGGCCTCATTGCAATGGGCAACGCCACCAACTGGGACCACCTCAAACTCGCGGAGATTCACCGCGGCGGCGCTCCGAGCTCTTGAGAGCTTGAACTAGCCGCCGTAGGCGAAGTGCTTTATCTAAGAACGTGATTGCACGCCGACGTCAAACGCGGTCGGCTTGGTCATCGCCACGGTTGGACCGACGAAAATGCCGCGTCCCACCGACACGACCGCGTGGCCCTGCCACCACCTCTCGTCGCGATCGGGAGCACCTGCCGCAGCGCAACATCGTGTCAACCAGGAGCCCGAAGCGCCTGGTTTCCCGGCCGGACGCAACCTGCAGCTAGTTGATAGACCTTGAGTCGTGCCGGACCCCGTTCGGCGGATTCGTTCTTTCCGACACGACGACCCCCTCTTGCACTGTTGGGTCCCGAGATGCAGGCTCGCGCTCGTTCCGGATTCGATTGCGGAAACCATCCTCGCCGCGCGCCCGTTCGTCGCAAGCGACGACGTATGCTCCACCGATCTCGGCGGTTCCCCTTCGCATGCACTGGAGCGACCGTGCCCGCCGGCGCGAACGCCGCACTGTCGGGAGCTCAGTCCGGAGGGGAAGCGGCACGCCCTGTCATGTTGGAGTCCTCGGCAGCATGTACAGAGGGCACACAGCGGACAGGTCGATGCTGCTAGTCGGCGGCCTTACCTCGAGGGACTTCCGCAGACGTGGCGAGCGGAAGTCCTCCGACGCGGCGTCGTAGTTCCCCAGCTCGTCCCGAGGGGAAGCGCGCGCGCATAGGAACCGTTTGGCCGTGTCTTCGGCGTCCTTTCTGCGACGTAGTTGGCTGCTCAGCCGGGGAGGCGATAGCCGCGGGTGCAGGTCGCCGGGACATCGGGCCGCGCGCACGTCCGCAATTTTCCGCAACTGCGGCAAAGCGGGCCCCGCGAGCCGATCGCGCCAGAGGTCCGTAGGGTCAACGACGTGGCGATCCCTGGGATTGGTGAGGGCCGGGGCCTGGGCTGCGCGGGGCGGCGTGCTGCTCTTTGGCAAGACTTGCGGTGTCGCGCGGCTGCGTGCCGTCAGGCCCGACCCGGCGGATGAGGCGACGGTGTTGCTGTGTGGGCTCATCCGTTTGGCATTCGCGCGATCTCCTCGGCCGCGGCGATCAGATCGCCGTCCAGCCGTGGCACCCGGACGTGGCTGCTCAGCTCGGGGGAGGCGCCGGGTCCGCTGAGGTAGAGCGGTGTGATCCGCGCGAGTCGGCGGAGTTCGGTCGCTTGTGTCTTGAGTAGCTCTGGGTGGAACGTGACTATTACAGTGACCGCCGGCCCGGTGGTCTGTGCGGCGTGTGTGACGGTCGAGATTGGCGTGTCGGCCCCCAGGAAGAGGATGCGCCAGCCGTAGGAGCGTAGGAGGAGGCCGAAGGCGAGCAGGCTGATGTCGTGTTGCTCGCCGGGGGCGCATGCGAGCAGCGCGAGCGGCCCGGCTCCGCGGCCCCAGAGCCGTGCGAGTGAGAGCAGCCGACCCCTGATCAGGTTGCTCGCGAAGTGCTCCTGGCTGATGTCGGCTTCACCCTGCTCCCAGCGGCGTCCGACCTCGGTGAGGGCTGGGAGGATCAGGTCGCGCACAAACGCCTCGAGCCCGAACGCACCGAGGCCGTCGTCGAGGGCGGCTTGTACTGCGGCTTCGTCATAGCGGTCGATGGCGCTCAGCAGGTGGGTTCGCGCGGTCTCGATCGGGCCCTGCGGTGGACGGTCGCCCTCGATAGCGACCTGCGCGGCCTGAGCCGCTGACAGCCCTTGGTCGAGCGCGTGGCGCATACGAGCGACCCGCGCGGCGTCCTCTTCGCCGTAGAGCCGAAAGCCTCCGGACGACCGAACCGGGTGGAGCAGCCCGTAGCGCTGCTCCCAGGCGCGGAGCAGCTCGGGGCTGACGCCCACCCGCTGGGCGAACTCCCCGATCCGGTGCGCTCCGCGTCCCGTCGGCACAGTAAAGATTCTACACACTCTAGACAAACACTTGACAGCTACGCGAGTTACTGGCTACATTTGTCGAGGTTATGTATAGGGTCTGTCTATGGTGGATGGGCCGGAAAGGAGACGCAATGAAGACGCTCACGCGCTACGTCGCTATCGCCGCTGTGGCAGCCGTGTCGGTGACGGGGGTCGTCCCGGTAGCTGCCGCGGCGACGAGTTCGCACCGCAACATCGTTCAGACGGCTGCGGCTGCTGGGCAGTTCAAGACGCTGCTCGCGCTGGCGAAGGATGCAGGGTTGGCTGGGACGCTCGAAGGGAAGGGCCCGTTCACGGTGTTTGCCCCAACCGACGCCGCGTTCGCGAAGGTCCCGAAGTCGGTGCTCAACTCACTCAAGCACAATCGCCGTGAGCTTCGTGCGGTTCTGCTCTACCACGTCCTCAAGGGAAAAATCACGGCTGCGAAGCTGGTCAAGCTCCACTCCGTCAAGACCCTGAACGGACAGTCGCTGACCGTCCACGTCAAGAACGGCACGGTCACGGTCGGGGGAGCGACGGTGATCAAGGCGAACATCTCTGCCTCCAACGGGGTGATCCACGTCATCAATCGGGTGCTGATTCCGCGATGACGCCTGTCCAGACCAGAGAGCCGGACGCCGCCCTAGGCGGCGACCGGCTCTCGGCCGGCTCTGCCCCGGGCGCGCGCGTGGGGTTACGCGCGCCGGGAACGCCGGCGGTACGCAACAGCTGCTCCCTGCTCGACACGGTGCTCGACCGCACGGTGATCGGTGGCTACACGAACGTCGGCTATCGGGTTCGCAGCCGTGGCTGGAGCCCACTGCCGCGGATGGAGGGCAAGGTGGTGTTGATCACCGGCGCGACTTCGGGCCTCGGGCTAGCGGCGGCGGACGGCTTCGCCAGTCTCGGGTCCACGGTCTGGCTCGCCGTCCGCAACCGCGAACGCGGCGAGAGGGCTCGGGCAAGGATCCTCGACCACCGGCGAGAAGCGGACGTCCGCGTCGAGTTGTGCGACCTCAGCCGCCTGGCGTCGGTGCGCGAGTTCGCCGAGCGCTTCGCCGCCGAGGCGTCACGTCTCGACGTCCTCGTCAACAACGCTGGCGTCCTGACCCAGGAGCGGGAGCTGTCGGCCGACGGGATCGAGCTCACCGTGGCCACCAACGTGGTCGGGCCGTTCCTGCTCACCCAGCTACTGATCCCGCTGGTCGAGCGCAGCGCCCCTTCGCGGATCGTCAACGTGTCCTCGGGCGGCATGTACACCCAGAAGCTCCGGGTCGACGATCTGCAGAGCGAGCAGGGGGACTTCGACGGGCCTGCGGTGTATGCGAGGACCAAACGCGCGGAAGTCGTCCTGACCGAAATGTGGGCCGGACGGCTGGCCGGCACCGGCGTCGCCGTGCACGCCATGCACCCGGGCTGGGCCGACACCCCAGGAGTCCAGTCCTCGCTCCCCCGCTTCTACCGCGCGACGAGACCGCTGCTCCGCAGTCCGGATCAGGGCGCTGACACGATCGTCTGGTTGGGCGCGGCAGCGGAGCCCGCTCAGAGCTCGGGTGGGTTTTGGCACGACCGCCGTCGTCGCCCCACCCACCTGCTGCCCGGAACCCGGGAAACCGAGGCGGACCGGCGCCGACTGTGGGACGCATGCGTGGCCCTGAGTTCAACCCCTGCCAACTAAAGGAGAAAGCCGTGGCGCGATATCGAGCCAGCATCGACACCAGGTGGACATCCGAGCAGGCGTTTGCGTACCTGAGCGATTTCTCGACGAGCGCTGAGTGGGATCCGGGCGTCGTGGAGGCCGAGCGCGTCGGCGCCGGGGCGGTTGGGGAGGGGACCGAGTTTCGCCTCGTGGCCGAGTTCCTGGGGCGACAGGCACCGCTCACCTACCGCGTCGTCGAATACGAGCCGCCGAGCGCGGTTACGTTCGTGGGCGAGAACGCAACCGTGGTCTCGCGCGACCGCATCACGTTCGAGCCGACCGCCACGGGGACGCGGGTCAGCTACGACGCCGACCTCAGGCTGAAGGGCCTGCTCAGGCTCGCCGATCCGCTCCTCGCTCTGGCCTTCAACCGTGTCGGCGACCGCGCACTCGCCGGGCTGGGCGAGGTGTTGGCACGCCCCGCCCACGGAACGGTCGACACTGCGGCATGAGTGGCCGCGTCCTGGTCACCGGCGCCACCGGGTTCATCGGCGGCATGCTCGCGGCCCGGCTGGCCGCGGACGGCCACCACGTGCGTTGCCTCGTACGACGCGCGGACAGCGCAGGCGCGCAGGCGCTCGAGCGCGCCGGGTTCGAGCTCCACGTGGGTGACGCGCTGCGACCCGAGACCCTGCGTGGGGCCGGGCGCGGGGTCGATGCCGCCTACTACCTGATCCACTCGATGGGCCGCGGCGGACCCAGGGATTTCGCACCCCGGGAGCGCGCCGCCGCTATGAGCTTTGCCCGCATGGCCCGGGACGAGGGGATCGAGCGCGTCATCTACCTGGGGGGCCTCGGCGATCGGCCCCACTCCGAGCATCTCCGCAGCCGGCACGAGGCGGCGCTGCTGCTCCGCCGCCACGGGCCGCCACTGACCTACTTCCGGGCCGGGATGGTGGTCGGGCCGCAGAGCGAGTCCTACCGGACGCTGCGCTACCTGGTCCAGCGGCTGCCCGCGATGATCGCCCCAGCCTGGCTTCAAAACCCGACCCAGCCGATCGCCGTCGCGGACACCTTGAGCTACCTGGTCAACGCGCTCGAGCTGGATGAGTCGGTCGGTCGGGATGTCCAGATCGGCGGCCCGGACGTCCTCACCTACGCCGAGATGCTCGACCGGATGGCCGAGGTCCTCGGCCTCCCGCATCGCCCCCGCGTCCCCGTGCCGCTGATCACGCCGTGGCTGTCCTCCCTGTGGATCGGGCTGGTCACGCCGGTCGACGCAGGGGTGGCCAGGCCGTTGATCGAGGGCCTGGCCGTGGCGACGGTCGTCAGCGACCCGTCGGGGATGGAGCTGTTTGACGTCGAGCCGATCGGCTTCGAGGAGGCGCTCCGCCGCGCGGTCGCGGGAGACCCCGAACTGGCGGCGGCATGAGGTTCCTGGAGCGTTTGTTCGCATCGCGAGCCGCCCGGATCGGGATCGTCCTGGTGTGGCTGGTGTTCGGCGGCCTGGGAGGCTCGTTCGCGCAGCGCTTCCAGAACATCCAGAAGAACGAGGAATCGTCGTTCCTGCCCGGCTCCTCGGAGTCCGTGCAGGAGCTGACCCTGGCCAAGCGCTTCCCCTCCGGCGAGCGGTTCACCGCGGTGACGGTCGTCCGCCGCGACGGCGGGATTGCCCCCGGCGACCTCGCCGCGATCGAGGGAGTCCGCGCCTCGCTCGCCGCGGCTCCCCCGGTCACCGGCTCCCGCGCCGTGCTCGTCCAGGTCTCGCGCGACCACACCACGGCGCTGCTAATCGTCAACCTCAACCCTCGCGGCGAGGAGACGCTGCTCAAGGCTTCGGTGGGGCAGGTCGAGAGCCGGGTGGCGCCTCTGCGATCACGTGGCCTGACCGTCAAGGTCTCCGGCCCGGCCGGGTTCTCCCGTGACGCGGTCAACGTCTTTGCCTCGATCAACGGGACCCTGCTGCTGGCCACGGCCGGGCTGGTGTTCGTGCTGCTGATCATCATCTACCGCTCGCCCATCTTCTGGTTCATCCCGCTGTTCAGCGTGCTGATGGCGGAGGCGTTCTCCCGCTTCTGCGGGTGGGCGATCGCCGAGGCGGGGGTCACCGTCAACGGCCAGAGCGCCGGCGTCCTACCCGTGCTCGTGTTCGGCGCCGGCACCGACTATGCCCTGCTGCTCGTCGCCCGCTACCGCGAGGAGCTGCGCCGCCACGAGTCGGCGGTGCAGGCGATGCGCCAGGCGCTCCGCCGCGCCGGACCAGCCGTGGTCGCGTCAGGCTCGACCGTGATCGTCGCCCTGCTCTGCCTGTCCCTGGCCGAGGTCAACGGGACGAGTGGGCTCGGGCCGATCGGGGCGATGGGCGTGGCGCTGGCCATGCTCGCGATGCTGACGCTGCTGCCCGCCGGCCTGGTCATCGGGGGACGGCGAGCGTTCTGGCCCTTCATCCCGCGCCTCGGCTCCGAGGGCGCCGACGAAACGCGCGGGTTCTGGCGGCGAGTCGGCGAACGCGTCGCCGCCCGGCCCCGCCGAGTATGGGTCACCACGGCCGTGCTGCTCGGCGCGGGTTGCCTCGGGGTGGCGAGCTTCTCGAGCGGGCTGACCAACACCCAGGACTTCCGGGGCGCCGTCGAGTCCGTCCAGGGCCAGCAGCTCATCGCGAAGGCCTTCCCGGCCGGATCCAACGCACCCACCGACGTCGTCGTCCGCGACGTCGCGGCCCTACCGGCCGCGGAACGGGCCGTCCGCGCCGTGCCGGGCGTGGCCGCCGTCGGCGCCACCGAGCTCGGAAAACCCGGCGCGAGATTCTCGGTGATCCTCAAGCTCGATCCGTACTCAACCCAAGCGGAGAACCTGATCCCCCGCCTCCGCGCCGCCGCACACGCCGCCAGCGCCACCGCGCTCGTCGGCGGGCCGACGGCACAACAAAAGGACTTCGACGACGCCGCCGCCCACGACAACCGACTGATCGTCCCGATCGTGCTGCTCGTCGTGTTCATCATCCTCGTGCTACTGCTGCGCGCGGTGACGCTGCCGTTGCTCCTGATCGCCACCGTGATCCTCTCCTTCGGCGCAGCCCTCGGCATCTCCGCGGTGATCTTCAAACACATCTTCGGATATCCTGGCGAGACCTCGACGCTACCGCTCCTGGCGTTCATCTTCCTGGTCGCGCTCGGCGTGGACTACAACATCTTCCTGATGGCGCGCACCCGGGAGGAAACGCTGCGCCACGGCGCACGCGACGGAATGCTACGGGGCCTGGCCGTGACCGGGGGTGTCATTACCTCCGCCGGCGTCGTCCTCGCCGGAACCTTCACGATGCTGGCCACGCTGCCGCTCAAGACGCTCACCGAGCTCGGCTTCACGATCGCCTTCGGCGTCCTCCTCGACACATTCGTCGTCCGCTCGGTGCTCGTGCCGGCGCTCGTGTTCGACGTCGGCCAGCGCGTCTGGTGGCCCAGCGCCCTGGCCCGCCACCGACAGTCTCCGCATCTAGCGGACGCCGAAACCGCTGCAGAGCGATTGCCCGAGACCGCAACGGGGGTCGGGTAGCGGTGGAGAACGTCTGGGACTATTCGCGCCCGCCGCCGT
>DATJYY010000258.1:0-9014 GCA_035499395.1 Solirubrobacteraceae bacterium | reverse complement strand
TGGTCGATCAGCCAATGGACGAGCTGGTGAGTCTCCGCTGCGTCATACAGCGACAGCCATGCGAGCTCTCCCACCGCGCGCCAGAGATCCTCGGCGAGCGGGCCCGGCCGCCGCTGATCGAGGAACTTCACCAGGCCGCTGCAGTACCAGAGCTGCTCGCGCACGGTCCTCTCTGGAAAGCGGGCCCAGAGAGCTTGCCCTTCCTCTAGCTTAGCTAGTAGCGCAAGATCGACCAGGCATTGTTGACCTTGTCGGCGAGCGCCACACGCAAGATCGCGTCGTCCTCGACGGCCGGCAGGTTGGCTAGGCTACCGTGCGCCTCCTGCGCGAGAGCAACAGCGGCGAGGAACCGTTCGGTCCGCGCGGGAGGGGCAGCCTCCATCTAATCCCCGCCGGACGAGGTTCTTTCGCCGCTGGGCCCTGATCCGGGCAAGGCCGGACCGGTGGTGGCCGAGTCCCCGGAGGCGCGGAACCGAAGCCCGAGCGTTCCAGATGCAGCCGCCCACGCCGTGGGATCGGCCCCACCACCACCCCGAAGCATGACCGCTCCTGCGACGGCGATCACCGCGCCCACCAGCGGACCAACCACGTACACCCAATAGGCGCTCCAGTCGCCGCTCACCAGCGCTGGCCCGAACGATCGCGCCGGGTTCATCGAGACACCGCTGACGGGCGCCGCCCACAGCCCGGCGAGTGCGATGTAGCCGCCGACGCCGAGCGCGCCCACCGAGCCGACGTTCTGCGCCCGCGATGCGGTGCCCAGGATCACGCTGACCAGCCCGGAGGTCAGCACGATCTCGAGCAGCAATGCCTGCCACGCGTGGTAGCCAGGTCCGGGCAGCGTGGCGCCGAGGTGCTCCACGTTTCCGAACACAGCGAGGAGGAAGAGCGCGGCCAACGTGGCGCCGACCAGCTGGGACAGGACGTACCAGGGGACCCGGTACCACGGAAAGTCGCGCCGCAGCGCGAATGCGATCGACACAACCGGGTTGAGATGCGCGCCCGAAACCGCACCCATGAACAGGATCACCGCCATCACCGTGAGGCCCGGAGCGACGACGGCCGCCGATAGGCTGATCTGCCCTTTGGCATGCAGCACGCCTCCTCCCGCCGCCGCCAGCACGAGCAGAAACGTCCCCAGCGCCTCCGCGAACAGCCTCCGATAGGCGAATCGGGGATCCTCGAACTCCTCTCGGGAGCCGAACTCGAGCGCCAGCCGGTGCCGAGCGCGCTGCTGGTCTCGCTCGCTGAGGGCTATCGGCTGCTCGTCGTCCATGTGGTATTGCGTCACGTGCCGGCCGTGGCCAGCCGCAGCTGGCGCCGTGCCTCGGCCAGAACCGTCTTGCGGCCTCGGTGAGCGCCCTCGTAGAGCGCTACAGCAGCAAGCTCCTCCGGGCTCGCATCGGCCAGGTGGACGAGGACCTCGTTGGCGGTCATCTGCGCGTAGCCCTTCCATGGCTGCCTGACGTGCACGGCAGCGCCGGCGCCGTCCTCGGCGCCGGGCTCAGCGAACGCCTCGACGAACTGAAGCCCTTCGGAGACGTGCATCGGCGGGATCGCTCGCACGGGCCCGACCTCGGGTTCGGCCGCGACTGCGCGACGCGGGGGCGCTTCCGGTGGAGGTGCCTCAGGCCGCGACGCCGACGAGGCAACGATGACGTCGAATGCGACGGTGCTCGATGCCGGCCGGGCGTCGGCGGCGGCCGGACGCGGTTCTGACGGCGCGGAGGTTGAGATCGCCAGCCGGCCGATTCGGAAGGCGAGGCGGGCGGCTCGTGTGGTGACGTCGACACAGAGGCGAGTCGCGGATACGCCGACGCGTAGGGGCAGGGTGATCATTTCGCGGACCATGGACGGACGGTCGCAGCGCCGCGGGTGAGCCCGCGTCACTCGATTTGCGTGATTCGGCCGAAGGGATACGCAATCACGCGGAATGCGTGATGTCGGCTCACCAATGCGCGCCTCACCCTCCGCCGTGTGTGCGACCCAGAGTCAGGCTTCTCAGCGAGTTTTCGCCAGCAACCCCCGCCGCACGGCGACCAGGGCCGGCACGAGCGGTTCAAGGAGGTACTCGAGCGTTACCGTGCCGTCGGACTGGGAAGCGACGAACGCGCCATCGATCGCAGCCAGCGCAATCCGAGCCAGCCGGAGGGTTACGGGATTCTCGGGGTCGTCGCCGAATGCGAGGGCGATCTGCTCGCTCAGCCGGTCGAGCCCGAGGCGGCGGACGCGCGCGACGACGACCTCGATCTCATCTCCCCCGTGGGCAGGCGGCTGCACGGCGAAGACGATCAGCAGGCGAAGGAAGCTGGGATGGCGCTCGAGCGCCTCGGCCGCTGCCGAGAGCACCGTGCGCAGGTGCTCGGCGGGACGTCCGATCCGGCGGCTCCAGTCGGGAAGGTCGCCGAAGAAGCGCTTCGCGCCGCGCTCCATCACGGCAAGCAGGATTCCATCCTTGGAGCCGTAGTAGTGGTAGACGGAGCTCAGCGGGACGCCGGCCTCCTCGACTACGCGCGCGATCGTCGCCGCTTCGTAGCCCTGATCGGCCATCACGCGCTCGGCGGCATCCAGGACGAGCTCGCGGGATCTCATCCCGCGTCGGTTCGGCGTGACATCGGCACGGCTTGCCATGCAGGCAGCATATCGCAGAAATTGGAGTTGACACTACAAAAGAACTTTTGTATCGTACACTCCAATTCTTCCAGTAGATAAGAGAGACCGATGCAATCCACACCAGTTGTTGACGAGGCCGTACCTGTTTTGATTGTTGGTGGAGGCGGCGCGGGGCTTACCGCTTCGATGCTCCTGGCTCGCCAGGGCGTGGAGCATCTCCTGGTAAGCGCGCGGCGGGAGACGTCCGATCTGCCCAAGGCTCACGTGCTCAACCTGCGGGCGATGGAGGTGCTCGAGGACGTGGGTGTTGCCGGGGCGATCGCCGAGCGCGGCACGCCGGCTGAGCAGATGGCGGCGACGGCCTACTACGCGGGGTTCGCTGGACCCGATCCCGATTACGGACGGCGGCTGGCCCGCCTCGAGTCCTGGGGCGCCGGCGGAGCCGACGAGTCCTGGAGCGCAGCGAGCCCGTGCCGGCAGGAGAACCTGCCGCAGATCCGGCTCGAGCCGCTGCTCAAGGCGCGCGCCGAGGAGCTTTCGCCCAGGCGGATTCGCTTCGGGCACGAGCTGATCGACCTCGAGCAGGACGCAGACGGCGTGCGAGCGCTGATTCGCGAGAACGCCTCGGGTCGGGAATACACGGTGAGGAGCGATTACCTCCTCGGCGCTGATGGTGGCCGTCGCGTCGCCGGCCTGATCGGCGTGGAGTACCAGGGGCTCGGCGTCATCACCCAGACGGCGACCCTGCACGTGACCGCCGATTTCTCGCGCTGGGCCACGGATCCCGACGTCCTGATCCGCTGGATCTACTCGCCCCAGGCCGGCGTGCTCGTGGTGATGGTCCCGATGGGCCCGGAGCGATGGGGCCCCGAGTCGGAGGAGTGGGTGATCCACCTCAATTACCCGGTCGATTGCGAGGAGTCCGACGCGCAGGTCGAAGCCGACGCTCGCAGGGCACTCGGGATCGGCGAGCTGCCGATGGAGATCCACAAGATCACGCGCTGGTCGGTCGAGGCGGTGCTCGCCTCGTCGTTCCGCGCCGGGCGGGTGCTGCTCCTCGGAGATGCGGCGCACCGCCATCCGCCGACCGGTGGGCTCGGGTTGACCAGCGCGATCCACGACGCGCACAACCTGTGCTGGAAGCTGGCGGCGGTGCTCTCTGGGCACGCCGACCCGGCGCTGCTTGACACCTATCAAGACGAGCGCCGTCCCACAGATGAACGCAACTGCCAGCGCTCGCTGGAGAACGCGGTCAACCACTTCGCCACGGGAGCCGCGCTCGGCATCGTTCCGGAGAACTCGCCGGAGGAGAACATGAAGCGGCTGCGGCGGCTCTGGAGCAGGCGGCCGGAGGACGCCGAGCTGCGCTCGAGCGTCCTGCGCGGGATGCGCGCGCAGTCGATGGAGTTCTCGGAGCTGAACGTCGAGTACGGCTACCGCTACGAGTCGGCTGCGGTCGTGCCGGACGGTACGGAACCTCCCACACCCGTCGACGACGTCCGCGTGTACGAACCGTCGACCCGGCCAGGAGCGCCTCTGCCGCACGCCTGGGTTGAGGACGACGACGGCGAGCGCCGCGCGATCAAGGACCTCGTCGCGCCCGGTCGCTTCCTGCTCATCGCCGGAGAGGATGGTGGCGCGTGGTGCGAGGCCGCCGAGGAGCTGGCCTGCGCTGCTGGCGTTCCGCTCGATGCGGTGCGGATCGGCCACCTCGACGGCAACCTCTACGACCCGCGCTGCGCCTGGGCACGCCAGCGCCAGATTGAGAGCGACGGCGCGGTCCTCGTGCGCCCCGATCGCTTCATAGCCTGGCGGGCGCCCACCGCGGTCGACGATCCGCTGGGCGAGCTCGTCGGCGCGTTTAGCCAGATCCTCGCTCGTCCCATCGCCATTCTGACCGCGGAGGTGACCTCATGACTCCGACAGGTCGTCTCGACGCTGACGTCGCGATCGTCGGCTACGGCCCCGTGGGGCAGGCGCTGGCGGCTCTGCTCGGTCGCGCCGGGCATCGGGTGATGGTGTTCGAGCGCTTCAAGGACATCTATCGCCTTCCGCGGGCGGTGCATCTCGATCACGAGATCATGCGGCTGCTGCAGTTGCTCGGTCTGGCCGACGTGCTGGCCGAGGAGCTGGTTCCGGTTGACGACTACCGCTGGCTCGGCGGCGACGGTGAGCTGCTGTTGCGCTTCGACCGTTACGGGCTCGCGCCGTCCGGTTGGGAAGGCGACTATATGTTCTTCCAGCCCGAGCTTGAGGCGGCGATCCATCGCCACGCGTGCATCCCGTTTGGTGTGAGCGTCGAGCGGGGCTGGGTCGCCGAGGGGCTAAGGGACGCCGGCGATCATGTCCAGCTGACGGTTCACCGGGTCAGTGAGGAGGAGCCTGGGCAGCTCGCCAGGACGGGGGAGCACCGCACCGTACGCGCGAGGTGGCTAGTCGGAGCGGATGGCGCGAACTCGTTCGTGCGCGAGGCGTGCGGAATCAGCCGCCGCGATCTCGGCTTCCGGGAGCGGTGGCTGGTGGTGGATGCCGAGCCGGACGACATGGGGGCGCTTGCCCACTTGCCGGTCGCGAGCCAGCGGTGCGATCCGGCGCGCCCGACGACGATCGTTAGGAGTGGCCCGCGGCACCGGCGGTGGGAGTTCATGCTGCTACCGAACGAGCAGCCGTCCGATTTCGAGGACACCGAGCGCGTGTGGGCATTGCTCGAGCCGTGGTATCGGCCCGAGGACGGGCCGCTCACGCGCAGCACCGTGTACGAGTTCCGCTCGATGGTGGCCGACGAGATGCGCAACGGCCGCGTCCTGATCGTCGGCGACGCCGCCCACCTGACACCGCCGTTCCTTGGTCAGGGGCTCTGTTCGGGTCTGCGCGACGCCGCGAATGCGGCCTGGAAGCTCGACCTTGTGCTACGGGGCATCGCGCACGAGCGGCTGCTGGGCACAATCGAAGCCGAGCGGCAGCCCCAGAACGAGACGGTGATTCGACTCGCGATCGAGCTGGGGAAGGTCCTTTGCCAGCTGGACCCGGAGGCGGCAGCGGAACGGGACGCGACGCTGCGCGCGGCCGGGCCGCCGCCTCCGCTCGAGCTCGCACCGCTGACCCGCGGGCTGCTGCACCAGCCGATCGGCGAACCCGATCCACTCGCCGGGACGCTCAGCGTTCAGGGCGTCGTGGCACGTGCGGGGCGGGAAGGACGATTCGACGATGTCATCGGCGCCGGCTTTCAGCTGATCGTCGCCGAAGGCGACCCGCTTGACCGGCTTTCGGCTGCGGAGCGGAAGCTGCTCGACACGCTCGGGGCGACCGTTGCGTCGCTGGACCCGACCGCGCCCCACGGAGTCCAAGACATCGACGGGCGCCTCACCGCGTGGCTGTCCGAGCACAACGCCCACGCCGTGCTCGTCCGTCCCGACTTCTACGTGTTCGGTGGCGCCGCCTCGTCGCACGCGCTCCCGGAGCTACTGGAAGACCTTCGATCCCAGCTTCACCTCCGCTTGACCCCCACAACCTCAGGAGTACTCGCATGACCGACACCGCCGCCACGATCCATCCCAAGTTCCACCACTTCAACCTCAAGACGACCCAGCTGCAGGAAATGATCGACTTCTACCGCACGCTGGTCGGCGCCGAGGTCATCCACCAGTTCGAGGGTGGCGCGTGGCTCACCAACGACGCCGCCAACCACCGGATCGCGCTGCTCGCGTTCCCGAACTTCGTGGACGATCCTGACAAGGAAACACGTACGGGAATGCACCACTCCGCGTTCGAGTACGCGAGCTTCGAGGAGCTCAACTCGAGCTACCTCCGGCTCAAGGAGGAGGACATCACGCCGGTCCTGTGCCTGGACCACGGCATGACGCTGTCCTACTACTACTCCGACCCGGACGGCAACCACGTCGAGCTGCAGGTCGACTGCTTCGGCGACTGGGCCAGGTCCAAAGACTGGATGCGGAACTCGCAGGAGTTCAAAGCCAACCCGATCGGAGTGTTCGTCGACCCCGAGCAGGTTGCGGCCGACCATCTGGCCGGGATGAGCTTCCCCGAGATCCACGCGAAGGCGATGGCCGGTGGCTACGCGCCCGAGCAGGCACCGGTCGACATCCCGGAGGTGGCGTCATGAGGCTCTGCCGCTTTGACGTCGGTTTCGGACCGCGCCACGGAGTCGTGGCAGACGAGTGCGTCATCGATATCGCCAACCAGGACGACCAGTACCCGCTGGAAGCAGTGCGCTTGCTCGCGCCCGTCCAGCCACGGAAGTACCTGGCCATCGGGCTCAACTACGCCGACCACATCGCCGAGTCCGGCATGGACACGCCGGGGTACCCGGTGTTCTTCAACAAGCAGGTCACGTGCGTGGTCGGGCCGGACGACGACGTCCACATGCCGCGCGTATCGAGCCTGCTCGATTACGAGGGTGAGCTGGCGGTGGTGATCGCCACGCGCTGCCGCCACGTTCCGGTCGCCCGTGCGCATGAAGTCATCGCCGGCTACACGATCGCCAATGACGTCTCGGTGCGCGACTGGCAAGTGCGGAGTCCGACGATGACCATGGGCAAGTCGTTCGACACCCACGGACCGCTGGGGCCGTGGCTGGTCACGCCCGACGAGCTCCGCGACCCGCACGACCTCACGATCCGGACATACGTGAACGACGAGCTGCGCCAGGACGGCAACACGGGCGAGATGATCTACAACTGCTTCCAGCAGATCGCGCACCTGTCGGCGGCCTTCACGCTCGAGCCCGGCGACGTGATCGCCACTGGAACGCCGGCCGGGATCGGCGCCGCGCGCCAGCCGTTCCCCCAGGGACTGCTCAAGGTCGGCGACGTCGTACGCGTCGAAATCGACGGGATCGGCGAGCTCTCCAACACCGTGGTCGAGGAGCCCGAGGAGTACCTCGCCCCCGAGACGGAGGTCGAGACGGCATGGGCGCGTTGACGACAGAGAACGAGCTGCTGTGGCCCTCCTTCCACGGGCCATCTGACCTGGCAGCGGTCGAGCGCGTCCCGCTGAGCGAACGGGGCCTCCCGGCGAGCACGTACGAGCTCGTGCGCAGGGCGGCTGAGCTTTGGCCCGATCGCCGGGCCGTGTCCGTGCTGCCGAATGCCGAGTCGTTTCACACGCCATTCGTGCGGACGTTCGCCGAGCTCGCCGGCGACGTGCACCGAGCGGCAGCCGTGCTGGCCGAGCTGGGGGTGAGCCGGAGTGACGCGGTGGCGGTCGTCTCAGTCAACTGCGCGGACATGCTGCCGCTGCTCCTGGCGGCAGAGGCGGTCGGGATCTACGCCCCGATCAATCCGGGCCTGACGGTGGAGCATGCCACGGAGCTGGTGCGGCGCTCGGGTGCAGAGGTGATCGTGGCCTCGGGACCCGAGCTCGACCCGGACGTGTGGGCGCGCGCACGGGAGATCGCAATCCAGACCGGCGCCCGAGCGTTGCTCGCGCTGCGTCCCACGACCGCGTCAGGGCAAGCGCCCTCGCTCGAGCCGCTCGGCAGCACAGCGGTCGCGTACCTCGCCGAGGGGATGGCTGGCGCCGATCATGCGGCCCTCCCGGTGCCGCCGCCGGCCTCGGATGACGTCGCAAGCTACCTACACACCGGCGGCACGACCGGGACTCCGAAGCTGGCGGCGCGCACGCACGGGAACGAGGTGTCCAACGCGTGGATGACGCGCGCAAGCGACGTCCTTGACCAGGACAGCGTCATCTTCGCGGCGCTGCCGCTGTTTCACACCAACGCGCTGTTAGTGACGGTGCTGGGCCCTCTGATCAAGGGACAGCACGTCGTGTGGGCCGGTCCGCTCGGCTACCGAGACGTGCCGCTATTTCAGAACTTCTGGAAGATCGTGGAGCACTATCGGATCTCGGCGATGTCGGGCGTGCCGACGATCTACGCCGTCCTCGCCCAGCTTCCGGTCGATGCCGATATCTCGAGCCTGAAGATGCCGATCGTTGGCGCAGCGCCGCTCCCGCCCGCCGTCGCGGCGGGCTTCGAGGCCCGTACCGCCGTGGCACTGTGCGAAGGCTACGGGCTCACCGAGGGCACCTGCGCGAGCGCGCTCAGCTGGCCCGGAGCCGGCCACCCCGGAACCGTCGGGCAGCGCCTGCCCTACCAGGAAGCACGCGTCGTCGCGATTGACGAAACCACCGGCGAGTGGACGTTCCTGCCCGAGGGCGAAATCGGGACGCTCGTGCTACGTGGTCCCAACATCTTCGCGGGCTACCTGGTCCGGACCGAGTCCGGAACGGAGCTGCGCGGCGACGGGAAGCTCAAGGACGGCTGGCTGGATACCGGCGACCTCGCCTCGGTCGACTCGGGCGGGTTCATCCGGCTCGCCGGCCGCGCCAAGGACCTGATCATCCGCGGCGGCCACAACATCGATCCGGCCACCATCGAG
>DATJYY010000257.1:0-45334 GCA_035499395.1 Solirubrobacteraceae bacterium | reverse complement strand
GGTGCGTTCCGCCAGTACCTCAAGCTGCACCGGCCGATCTATCAGAAGACGGCGGCGTACGGTCACTTCGGGCGCGAGGATCACGACTTCACGTGGGAGCGGACCGACAAGGCCGCGGCGCTCCGCGTCGCCGCCGGTCTGGATCCCGCCGCGGTTGGCGCCTAGACGCATTCCGCTGCGCCGACCACCGGGCCTTTTACATAGGCTTGGGCGCCCGCGGCGGGGCTCCTGCCGCTTACACCTGCGGGTGGGTCAACCGCAGCTCGTGTAGCGCCTTGTCGACCGTGCGCACGATCCGCGCCGGGTCGTCGACGCCACGGAACTTGAAATCGTAGGAGGCACCCCCGGCGGTGTCGAAGTCGACGGTTCCGACCCCGAGCAGCCGTTCGAGCAGCCGCTGACGCGAGTTGACGTTCTGGACTCGCTCGAGCCGCGTCTCGTGCATCTCGCGCGACATCAAGCCCGAGCGGATCGTCAGCCGCCGGTTGGTGATCGTGTACGTGGTGCTGATCCGCCTGATCAGCCCCCATATGAGGACGATCACGAACGCCACGAGCACGGCCGCGCCGACCCAGCCGGCCTGCACGCCTCCATTCGCGATCCGCGTGACGAGACCCGCGATCACGCCGGCCACGATCGCCGTCAGCAGCCCTCTCACGTAGAACGCGAGCATCGAGCGCCACGAGGGGTGGCCGTGGAAGAAGACCTGCTCGCCAGGCTCGGGATTCACGCGCCCAGGTTAGCGGCCGGGCCTCAGGTTCCGGTAACGACGCCCACGAACGCAACCACGCCGGCGAGCACCGCGAGGAGCCCCGCGAGTGGTGCCGGCTCCGCCTCGATCCGCCCGGGCCGGGGCGCCAGCGCGACCCACGCCACCAGCGGGGCCCCGACGATCGCGCAGGCGAAAGCCCAGCCGCGGCGACCCGCGCGCTCGGCGGCGACCGTCCCGCCGGCCCGCGACAGCGCCTCGAGCAGGATCGCGACCCCGAGCACGAGCATGCCGTCGGCGAACGCGACCTTGATCACCCCGAGGTACACCTCGACGATCAACAGCACCGCGAACGCCAGGCCGGCGAGCACGCCGAGCGCCTGCACCAACCCGCGCGGCACGGGCGTGCGCTCGACCTTCACGGGCGTCCACGCCGGCGCCGGGGCGCCGGAAGTCTCCGCGGTGTCGCGAGCGCTCTCGCGAGGCCTGTCGCGAGACGGATTGGGGCGGGCGGTTTTCTTGCGCGCCACGTGCTCGAGGTCGAAGAACTTCGACCCGAGCGTCGCCTTCACCGCCTCCCGGTCGTTCCCGAGCAGCGCCGGATCGAGCGTCAGCAGGCCCAGCCCGTGCCCCGGCACCAACTCCCGGTAGAGCGCGTCATGGGGGCTGGGACGCGAGCGACACATCACGACGAGCCGCGCCTTCGGGTAGTACGCGTCGACGGCGAGCCATTCTTCCGTGCCGGCGCCGGGAGCCCGCAACCATGTAAACATGTGATGGCGGCGCCCGACCTCTCCCAGCAACTGATCGCACATCGACAGGATCGTCGGGGTGGGGAGGCCCAGCTCGGCGCGATCGCCACGGCCGGGAACGGACTCCCGCGTGCTCTGAGCGGGACTATCGGCCGTCATCCTCGTCGGACTTTACCCTCCGATCCACCGATGCAAGCCCAGTTCGCCACGACCGAGCCCCTGATCGCTCGGGTTGAGCCGCTCACTCTCACGCGAGCGGTCCGCGGTCCGTTCGACTACCGGTTGCGCCCCGAGCATGGGGACGTGGGGGTCGGCGCGCTCCTGCGGGTTCCGTTCGGCGGGCGCAAGACGCTCGGGGTCGTCCTCCAATTGGCCACCGAATCCGAGCTGGCGCCGGACCGCCTGGCCGAGCCGGACGCCGTGCTGCCGCCCGGCGTGCCGGCCGACCTGGTGGAGCTGGCGGGCTGGATCGCCCGGGAGTACTGCTCGACGCCGGCGCGGGCGCTGTCGCTCGTGCTCCCGCCCGGGACGGCGGGCGGGATCAAGCGCAAGAAGGTGCTGGTCGCCGGGCTCACCGGCGCTGGGGCCGACGCGCTCAACGGGAGCGCTCCACTGACGACGGGTCAGCGGGCCGCGCTCGAGGCCCTCCGACGTGACGGGCCGACGGTGGCGGCCGCGCTCGGAACCCCCATCCTCCGACGGCTCGAGGGTCGCGGCCTCGTCGAGTTCCAATCCCGCGCCCAGCCGCGACGTCCGGCCTCGGTCGCGATCGGACGGCGCCTCGACCACGCGCCGGCGCTCACCGACGATCAACGGGCCGCGCTCGATCGGGTCCTCGAGGCGCTGACTGCCCGCGAGGGGCGGTTCCTCCTCCACGGCGTCACCGGCTCGGGCAAGACCGAGGTGTACCTGCGGGCCGTCGAGGCGGCGCTCGCGGCGGGGCGCGGCGCGATTGTTCTCGTCCCTGAGATCGCGCTCACGCCCCAGACCGTCGGACGGTTCCAGGCGCGGTTCGGCGACGTGGTCGCGGTGCTCCATTCGGGCCTCGGCCAGGGCGAGCGCCACGACGAGTGGCTCCGGCTGCGCTCGGGCGAGGCGCGCGTCTGCGTCGGCCCCCGCTCGGCGGTGTTCGCGCCGCTGGCCGACGTCGGCCTGATCGTCGTCGACGAGGAGCACGACGCGTCCTACAAGCACGAGGGAGACCCGCGCTACGACGCGCGGACGGTCGCGATTCGAAGGGCCGAGCAGCACGGCGCGGTGGTCCTCGCGGGGAGCGCGACTCCACGCCCGGAGAGCGCGGTGGCGCTCACCCGGCTGCGCCTCCCGAGCCGGATCGACGGCCGGTCGCTGCCGGGGGTCGAGGTGCTCGACATGATCGGCGTCCATCATCCGCTCCACCCACGGACCCGGATGGCGCTGGCCGACGTGCGCGTCGCCGGCGGCAAGGCGATCGTGCTGCTCAACCGCCGAGGCTGGTCGAACTTCCTCTCCTGCCGGGGCTGCGGGCACGTGTGGATGTGCCCGAACTGCGAGGTCGCGCTCGTGTTGCACCGGGCCGCCGGCCGGCTCGCCTGCCATCACTGCGGCCACCGCCGGCGCGCGCCGAGCCGGTGCGAGGCGTGCGGATCGGTGGCGGTCGCCCGCCACGGTGCCGGGACCGAGAGCATCGAACAGGAGCTGCGCGAGGCGTTCGGCTCCGAGCTCCCGGTGTACCGCCTCGACGCCGACGCCGCCGCCGGCAAAGACCGGCTGGCGGGGGTCCTGTCCGCGTTCGAGGCGGCTCGCGGGGGCGTGCTCGTCGGAACGCAGATGGTCGCCAAAGGCCACGACTTCGCCGACGTGGCGCTCGGAGTCGTCCTCGACGCCGACCAGACGCTGCGGTTCCCGGACTTCCGCGCCGAGGAGCGGACGTTCGCGCTCGTCACCCAACTCGCCGGGCGCGTCGGCCGTGGGGAGGACGGCGGCCGGGTGCTGGTGCAGACGCTGGCGCCGTCGGCCGAGTCGATCGGGTTCGCCGCGCGCCACGATTCCGATGGGTTCCTGGAGCAGGAGCTTGGGCGGCGCAAGGCGCTCGGCTACCCGCCGCACGGGTCGCTGATCCGGATCGTCTGCTCGGCCCCAGAGGCGGCGGAGGCACTCGCGGTGGGCACGCGGCTGTACGATCTGATCGCGCCGTCGGGGGAGACCGTGCTCGGGCCGGCGCCCCTGTTCAGGCTGCGCGGCCGCTCGCGCAGCCAGCTCGTGGTCAAGTGCTCCGCGCGGGAAGCCGCGGTGCGGTCAGTCGGTGCCGCGGTCGACGCGTGCGCGGCCGACGCGGTGCGCCGGGGCGTGAGCGTCAGCGTGGACGTCGATCCGCAGTAAGCTCATCTCGTGTCCGATTCGACCACTGAGACGACCGCCGAGGCGGCCCTCGAGGAGGACCTCGAGGCCGGCGCCGACGCCGAGCCCAGGGAGGCCGAGCTCGATCCCGAGACCGCCGCCCGTCGCAAGGCTGCGCTCGCCCAGATCCGCCAGTTTGGCGATCCGGTGCTGCGCACGAAGGCTCGCCCGATCGAGCGGTTCGACGACGCCCTGTGCGAGGAGATCGAGCGGATGGGCCACCTCATGGACGACGCGATCGGGGTGGGGCTGGCCGCCACGCAGGTCGGCGTCGTCCACCGCCTGCTCGTCTACCGGATCGGACAGGACTCGCAGCTCGCCGCACTGATCAACCCCGAGGTCGAGTGGTCCGGTCGCGACACCGAGTCGATGGAGGAGGGGTGCCTCAGCCTCCCCCGCGTGCTCGTCGAGGTCGATCGGCCCGTGTACGTCCGCGTTCGCGCGCTCAACGAGTTCGGCGAGCCGATCCTGATCGAGGCGTCGGGGCTCGAGGCGCGCGTGATCCAGCACGAGATCGATCACCTCGACGGCGTGCTGATCCTCGACCGGACCTCGCGGGAGCAGCGCAAGGAGGCCATGCGCCTCATGCGCGAGGCCGAGCAGGCCGCTTAGCCTGCTCTCTTAGAAGACCGACGAGGCGTCGAGATGCGCACCGTCTATCTCGGCACCTCCGAGTTTGCGGCCGTCGTGCTGCGACGACTCGCCGCGTCGCCGCATCGCCCGGAGCTGGCTGTCACCCGCCCCGACCGTCCCCGCGGCCGCGGCCGGAAGCTGTCGCCGCCGCCGGTCGCCGACGCCGCCCGCGAGCTCGGCATCCCGCTCGACCAGCCGGCGTCGGTCAACGCTCCGGCGGCGGTCGACACGATTGCGCGGGCTCGGCCGGACGTGGTGGTGGTGTGCGCGTTCGGCGCGCTGATCACCGAGCCGCTCCTGTCCCGCTGGGAGATGCTGAACGTGCATCCGTCGCTACTGCCGAGGTGGCGCGGCGCGGCACCGATCGAGCGGGCGATCATGAGCGGCGACGACGTTACCGGCGTGTCGATCATGCGCGTCGGAGCCGGGTTCGACGACGGGCCTGTTTGCGCCGAGGAGAGCGACCCGATCCGGCCGGACGACACCTACGGGACGCTCGCGGGGCGGCTCGAGGAGCTGGGCGCCGACCTGCTGGTGCGGACGCTCGACGAGCGGCCGCCGTGCGAGCCGCAGGACGAAGCGCTCGCGATCTATGCGGGCAAGATCACGCCCGAGGAGCGCGAGCTCGACCCCTCGCGCACGGCCCTGGAGCTCGAGCGGGTCGTGCGGGCGCTGACCCCGCACATCGGGGCGTTCGTCGTGCTCGGGGACGGCTCGCGACTGGGGGTCAGGGCGGCGCGGGCGGTGGACGGCGACGCGCCGCCGCCAGGGACGGTCTCGTTCGACGGGCCGGTTCCGGTGCTCGGGTGCGCGGAGGGCGTGCTCGAGCTGCTTGAGGTGCAGCCGCCCGGCGGCCGCCCGATGAGCGGCCAGGACTATCTGCGCGGGCACCGGCGGTAGCGTGCCGGGAACCAGGAGCCAGAGCCGGGCGTCGCCGGCGCGGGCATGCGCGCTCAGCGTGATCCGGCGTGTCTTCGAGCAGGGCGCGTACGCCGATCGCGCGTTCGCCGCCGAGGCGGCCGGGCTCGAGCCGCGCGACCGGGCGCTCGCGATGGCCCTGGCGTTCGGGACGGTGCAGCGCCGCGCCACAATCGACCATGTCGCCGCGCGGCTGACCGACCGCCGTTTGAATCGGCTCGACGCCCCGGTGCTGGCGTCGCTCAGGCTCGGGTTGTTCGAGCTGCTGTACCTCGGGGGTGCTGCCGAGCACGCCGCGGTGAACGAGAACGTCGAGCTGGTCAAGCGAGCGCATCCCCATGCCGTGGGCCTCGTCAACGCCGTCCTGCGTCGGGCGACCCGCGAAGGCCCGGGGATTCTCGCCGAGCTCGACGACCGCTCACCAGAGGCCGCTGCGCTGCTCCATTCCGTGCCTGGCTGGCTGGCCAGCCAATGGTGGGAGGAGCTCGGCGCCGACGAGGCGCGGGCGCTGCTGCGAGTGGTCAACGAGCCGGCCGAGTCCGCGCTCCGGGTCAACTCGCTGGTGGCGGCGACCTCCGAGGTGGCGGCAGCGCTGCCGGTCCCGAGCAGTCCCGCCGCGAACCTCCCCGAGGGTCTCGTGCTCAAAGGTCCGTTCGACGTCCAGGGGTCGGAGCTGTGGCAGTCCGGCGCCGTCCAACCTCAGTCGAGGGCTTCGATGCTCGTCTCGCGGATACTGGAACCGCAGCCGCGCGAACGGGTGCTTGACATGTGCGCGGCGCCCGGCGGGAAGACCACGCACCTGGCCGCGCTCATGGGCGGCATGGGCGAGGTCGTGGCGGTCGAGCGCCATCCCGGCCGAGCCTCGGCGCTTACGCGGACGGTCGAGCGGATGCGCGCCACTTCTGTGCGCATCGAGGTCGGCGACGCCGCGGTCCTGAGATCCGACGGACCGTTCGACCGAGTGCTCGTCGATCCGCCGTGCAGCGGGCTCGGAACGCTCCAATCGCGGCCGGACCTCCGCTGGCGCGCCCGCCCGGAGGCGATCGGCGAGCTCGCGGCCCTGCAGGCACGGATCCTCGCCGCCGGAGCGCAGGCGCTCGCCCCGGGCGGGACGCTCGTGTACTCCGTGTGCACGATCTCGCGCGCCGAGGGCGACGCTGTGATCGACGCGTTCCTGCGCGAGCACGGCGAATTCGTCGCTGAGGGCCGCCTCCAGTTGCTCCCGCACCGCGACGGGACCGACGGTTTCTTCATCGCGCGGCTCCGACGGGAATAGGCCGCCCAGGCGGCCGCGGGGGTTGAGCCGCCGGAACCGACCGTTAACCTGTGTTGCTAGCGTGACCGATCCGATGCCAAAGCTCGGTCCGGAGTGCCCGGGGTGCGGAGAGCCCTGGCTCCGCCCGACCGCGGCACCCGGGCGCTACCGATGCGTCTATTGCCTGCAGCGATACGAGCTTGTTTCCGTGTGCCCGAACTGCGGCGAGCACTCGACGATCGTCCGCATGTCGAGCACCGCGGTCGTCGCCTGCAACCACTGTCACGGCAGCATGCTCCGGGCGGTTTAGCTTGACAACCACGGCCAACGAGCCCGCGGGCGCGACCCTCCGGTTGCTGCGCGAGCGCCGGATCGCGCCGTCGATCCTGTCGGCGGACTTCGCGCGGCTCGGAGAACAGGTCGACGAGGTGCTCGCCGCGGGCGCACGGGTGATCCACGTCGACGTGATGGACGGTCACTTTGTGCCTCCGATCACATTCGGCGCGATCGCCGTCGACGCGATCGCCGAGCGTGTCCACCGCGCCGGAGGGGTGATCGACGTCCACCTGATGATCGAGCGCCCCGAGCGCTACGTCGGCGACATCGCGAGGGCGGGCGCCGACAGCATCACCGCCCACGTCGAGGCCACACCGCACCTCCACTACACGCTGAACGCGATCCATGAGTCGGGCTGCGCCGCCGCCGTCGCGATCAATCCCGGCACCCCCGCGAGCAGCCTCGACGAGATCGCGCACGAACTGCTCGACATGGCGCTGTGCATGAGCGTCAACCCGGGATGGGGCAACCAGGTGTTCATCCCGTGGTCGCTCGACAAGATGGCGCGGATGCGCCGCGCGCTTCCCGAGCATGTCGCGCTCGAGGTCGACGGTGGCGTCCACGAGGGCACCGCCGGGCCGTGCATCGAGGCCGGCGCGAACCTGCTGGTGACCGGGTCGGCGGTGTTCGGCTCACCCGACCCAGCCGGGGCTTACGCCGCGATCGCGGCTGCCGCGGGCGTCGTCTGAGCGGTCGGTCCCTCGCCGCATCGAGTCCGATCCGACGCTAGCCTGGCCTGATGCGGTATGGGAGTGTCTGGTCAGCTCTCGGCGTGCTGCTCGCGGTCGCCGTGTGCGCCGGTTGCGGATCGAGCGGATCATCGTCGAAGGTCAGTGCAACTCACTACGTGAACGCGGTGTGCTCGGCGATCTCGCCGCTCGAGAAGGACGTCGTGAACCGGAGCAGCGCGCTCAACAACACGACCGCGGCGAACGCCACCGAGGCCAAGAAGACGCTTCAGGGCTTCCTGACCGCGGTCGAGCAGGACTCGACCAACGCGCTTTCCAAGATCCAGTCCGCCGGCACCCCCGACATCTCCGACGGCAAGGCGGTGGCGGGCACCGTTGTCAAGGCGTTCACGGAGCTGCGCGATGCCATGCGCGTCGCGGTGACGAAGTCGAACTCGCTCCCGACCGACTCGCCGACGTCGTTCAAGACAGCCGCACAGGCGCTCGGCGCGAGCGTCCGCGGGTCGCTCAACAACATCGACTCGAGCGGGCTGAGCAATCGCGACCTCGAAAAGGCCGCGGCCGGTCAGGCCGCCTGTAAGAGCCTCAGCAACGGCTGAACGTCAGACGCCGCTCGCCGGCGCCGACCCGCGCCGATAGATCGCCCACAGCAGGCCGCACAAGATCAGCGCGGCCGTGAAGTAGGAGACCTCGACCCGAGTCACCTGGTTGCTGATCGCCTCGGACAGCATGAACGCCACGAACAGCGCCGCCGAGGTCAGCCAAGCGATCGCCGCGAGCGGGGCGCGGCCGCGGGCCAACGCGGCCTGGTTGAGCGTTCCCGCGGTGAGGTGAAGGCCCATGCCGAGGCCGACCACGGCGAGCCCGATGCGTCCGAAGCCCTTGTCGCCGAGTAGCGCGGTCATCACGAGCGGCCCGATCGCGAGCAGGCCGATCGCCACCGCCCCGGCGAACGCCGCGATGGCCTTGATCGTGGTGAGAATCGCCTTGTGGAACTCGGCGGCCGACTCTCGTGCCTCGAGGCTCGCGAGGTGGGGGAGGATCGAGGTCTGGATGGCCTGGAACAGCTGGAGCGGCGCGCGCACGATCAGCATCACGTTGAACACGAAGCCGGTGATGCCGACGGTGAGGGCGGCCTTGCTGCCGGCGTTCGCGGCGACGATCAGCACCCCGGCGTTCATCAGCGTCTGCTCGGCGAGCATGATCCCGACGACCGAAACCGCGAACCCGGTTCCGCGCCTGAGGCTGAGGTCGGCGGCGGCCTCCTCGATCTCGGCGTGAGCGGGTCCCTCGCGCGCGGCGTCGGCGACCGGTACGCCCGCGGGAGCTTTGAGGCGCAGGCGAGAGAACGCGAACGGGATCACGCACAGCGACGCGAACGGCGCCACCGCCATCCCGAGCCCGACCGCGGCCTGGCCCGAGGCGATCCCGATCGCGACCGCGAACGCGAACAGGAACCGGGAGGTCGACTCGAGGAACACGAGGCCGCCGTAAAGGGCAAACCGCTGGTGACCGGCGAGCCAGCCACGCGCGAAGTAGCTGGCGGCGTAGGCGAGCACCCCGATCACGAGGATCCAGTAGAGCGCGCTCGAGCCGTCGAAGATCCCCTGCTCGATTTGCGGACGCAGCGCGAGCGCCACGATCAGGAACAGCGTGGCGAAGCTGAACTGGATCAGGGCCGGGATCCGGAGCGGGTGACCGTGCAGTCCGCGCGCACGCCGGTCGGCGATCATCCGCGAGAGCAGCTGCTCAATCGGCCGGTAGATCACCGACAGGATCACGAACATGATCGCCCAGCAAAGCGAGATCCGGCTGTAGGAGGCCGGGTTGAGCGCGTGGCTCGCGAGCGCCAGGTACAGGAACGTGAAGATGCCGGTCGAGGCGATCCCGATCGAGAGGATGCGGGCGCCTGAGGCGTATGAGGACTGCGCCGGCGCCTCCCGATCGCCGCTCGCCGGCGCGGTAGCAGCCCCGTTCGTCGCCGGAGGTGCCGGAACCGTCGTCGTGTGCTCGGGCGAGGTCACGAGACTCGCACCAGCAGCATCGTCCACGGAAACGGCGAGCGGGCCTCGACGACCTCGCCGTGCCGCTCCGCGAGCCGGATGAAGTCGCGCTTTGACCAGTGGTTGACGTGCCCCGGCGTGTTGCCCAGATCGCGCAGGTACGCGCCGCGGGCGACGTTCAGCCCCCGCCACAGCGGCTCGCGTGGGACGGATACGAGCATGTGCCGCGCGGCCACTCGCGCCATCTCGGCGAGCGTGCGTTCGGGGTCCGGGACGTGCTCGAGCACCTCGATCGCCGCCGCAAGATCGAACGACCGGTCTCCGAACGGCAGATCGTCCAGCTCATCGGCGCTCATCCCGCGGAATTCGAGGTTGGCGCGCGCTCGCGTGCTCCACTCGGACTCGAGCTTCGGGTCGGCGAGGTCGATCCCGAGCACCGGTCCGTCGTCGAGCGCCTGTGCCCACTTGAACGTCAGCACGCCCTCGCCGCATCCCACGTCGAGCACCGACTCAGGTGCCGCCTGCGTGAACAGACGCGCGAGCGTGCCCTCGAAGCCCGACATCAGGCGGCGCACGACCGGGTTCGTCGAGCCGTACTTGTCGTACGTGTTGCCGGTGGGTACGGCCACCCGGCCGTTGCCGGCCGACGCCGCCTCCGGGATGTGACTCATACCTCGAGCGCCTTGCGGTCTGGAGCCTCGGTGCCCGTCTGGCCGTTGCTCGCCGGCGGCGTCTTCTTGGACGCCGGGGCCCCGGGCTCATAGTGCGACGGCTCGACCCCTAGCTGGAGCTCGATCCGCCGGACCCGCTCGAACGTCCGCTGCGACAGCGTGCGCTGGGCGTCGAGCAGATCGCCGATCACGCCGAGCGCGCCGAGCAGCATCGCTGCGTTGAACAGGACTCCGCCGGCGATCAGCTCCTGGATGTGGCGCGCCCCGGCATTGGGATGCTGGACGAAGAAGATCAGGAAGTGGAGGAAGATCGCCACCGCGGCGACGCCGAGGATCAGCGCGCCTGTCCAGAACACCCTGAGCGGCTGGTACTGGGAGTAGACGCGGAAGATCGAGAGCGCATTTCGCCGGACGTACGCCGCGGTCGATGGGAACAGGCGCGACTCGCGGGTCTTCGGGTTCGTCCGGATCGGGACGTGGTCGAGCGCGACCTGGAGCCGACCCGCCTGGATGATCGTCTCGAGCGTGTAGGTGAACTTCGACACCGCCTGCACCTGCAGGGCCGCCTCGCGGTTGTAGGCGCGGAAGCCAGAGGTGGTATCGGGGATCTCGGTGGCGGACGCGTGCCGCACGACCCACGAGCCAAGCCGCTGGAGCAGCTTCTTGGGAGCCGAGAAGTGCTCGATCGTCTCCACCTGACGATCGCCGATGACCATGTCGGCCTCCCCGCGCAGGATCGGCGCGACCAGCTTGGGGATGTCGGATCCCTCGTACTGGTTGTCGGCGTCGGTGTTGACGATTACGTCGGCGCCGAGCTTCAGTCCGGCGTCCAGGCCCGCCTGAAAGGCCGCCGCCAGTCCCTTGTTGTTAGTCAGCCGGACGATGTGGTCGACGCCGTTCTCCCGAGCCACGTCGATCGTGCGATCGCTCGAGCCGTCGTCGATGATCAGCCACTCGACCGCGTCGAACCCGGCAATCTGCCGGGGTAGGCGGCTGAGGGTCAGCGGAAGCTGGCGCTCCTCGTTGAAACACGGAACTTGGATGATGAGCTTCATGAGCGGGAGCCGGGTTGGGAACTTAAACGAGCACTCCGGCGGGATGGAGCGCCGTACGCCCCAGGCTGGTGAGATAACGGTAGCGACAGGGGCGCCGAGAACCGCCGCCGCATGCCTGTCAACTGCCCCTATTCTCCAGGGTCCTGCCATGTCCTCGCCCTCCGACATCGATCGTCGCCATCTCGCACGTGCGATCGAACTGGCCGAGGGTGGCCGCGGGCGGGTCAGCCCGAATCCGCTCGTCGGGGCGGTCATCGGCCGTCACGACGAGGTGCTCGGGGAGGGCTTTCACCAGGCGCTCGGGAGCCCGCACGCCGAGATCGAGGCGATCCGCGCCGCCGGTGAACAAGACCTCGGCGGGGCCACCCTGTACGTCTCGCTCGAGCCCTGCTGCCACCACGGACGAACGCCGCCGTGCACCGACGCGATCCGAGAGGCCGGGATCGGACGGCTGGTCGTCGCCTCCGATGACCCGAGCGAGCACGCTTCCGGCCGCGGTCTCGGGATCCTGCGCGACGAGGGCATCGAGGTGGTGGTGGCCGATGGGGAGCTCGCGATCCGGGCCCGTCTGCTCAACCAGTCGTTTCGCAAGCACGCCCGCACCGGCCGTCCGTGGGTGCTGTTCAAGTCCGCGATGACGCTCGACGGGAAGGTCGCCACGCGCGGCGGTGACTCGAAGTGGATCTCGGGCGAGGAGAGCCGCCGACGCGCCCATCACTGGAGGGCGCAATGCGACGCCGTCGCCGTCGGGATTGGCACCGCGCTTGCCGACGATCCCCAGCTGACGGCGCGCATCGACGGCGTGATCCGTCAGCCGCGCCGGGTCGTGTTCGATTCGCTCGCGCGCCTACCGCTGGCCTCGAAGCTGGTCCACGGGGCGCGCGAGGTCCCGCTCACCGTGGTCGTCTCGCGCGCCGCCCCGCGCACTGCCACCGATGCACTCGCCACGCACGGCGCCGAGGTGATCGTGGCCACCGGACAGAACGAAGGCGCGCGGGTGCGTTCCGCGCTGGACCAGCTCGGCGCCGACGGGGTCGGGTCGATTTTGCTCGAGGGCGGTCCGCACCTGGCGGGCGCGTTCATGGACGCCGGCGAGGTCGACGAGATGCGGCTGTTCCTGGCGCCGATGGTGCTCGGAGGGCGGACCGCGCGTGACCCGCTCGAGGGCGAGGGCGTCGACGCGATCGCGGACGCCGTCCGGGCGCTGACGCTCGACTGCGACCGGGTCGGTGAGGATCTGCTCGTGTCCGCCCGGATCAGGGAGTGGTAGGCGAATCCGCCCGTCATGACGATTCGGCGCTACGGAATGGGTCGGGGACGGATTCGCCGCGAATCCGCGTCGATGCGGTTTCGGGCTGTGGAACGGTAGGGCGGGAATTCGCCATGTTTACCGGGCTCGTTCAGGGGATCGGATCGGTCGCGGACGTCAAGCGTTCTGACGCGGGCGCGCGGATCACGATCGCGACGCCGCTCGTCGCCGAGCTGACCGCCGGCGACTCGATTGCGATCAACGGGGTGTGCCTGACGGCGGTCGAACTGAACGGCGACTCGTTCGCAGCCGATGCGATGAACGAGACGCTCGCGCGCAGCTCGCTCGGCGATCTCGCGCGTGGCTCGCAGGTGAACCTGGAGCTCCCGCTGCGGGCGACCGATCGTCTCGGCGGCCATGTCGTCCAGGGGCACGTGGATGGCCTCGGCGAGGTGGTCGAGCAGCACGACGACGGGTTCGCGCGGCGGATCCGGATCGGGGCGGGGCCGGAGGTCCTGCGGTACGTCGTGGAGAAGGGTTCGATCGCGGTCGACGGGGTATCGCTGACCGTCACCGAGGTGGATGAGCGATCGTTTACCGTTTCTCTCATCCCCGAGACGCTGGAGCGCACGAACCTCGGCGGAGCCGATCTGGGCAGGCGAGTCAACCTGGAGGTCGACGTGCTGGCGAAATATGTGGAGAAGTTGATGGTGAAGGCGGGATGAGTTCGGTCCAGACGCCGTTTGCGACGATCGAAGAAGCGATCGAGGACATCCGACAGGGGAAGATGGTCGTGGTCGTCGACGACCCCAACCGCGAGAACGAGGGCGACCTGACGATGGCCGCCCAGTTCGTGACCCCGGAGGCGATCAACTTCATGGCCAAAGAGGGGCGCGGCCTGATCTGCCTGTCCCTCACCCCCGAGCGCTGCGACGAGCTCGGCCTCGACCTGATGGCGGCCAAGAACGAGTCGGCGTTCGCCACCCCGTTCACGATCTCGATCGAGGCGCGCTCGGGCGTCAGCACCGGTATCTCGGCGGCCGACCGCGCCCGCACGATCCAGGTCGCGATCGATCCGAAGACGAGCCCTCGCGAGCTCGTCCAGCCCGGTCACGTGTTCCCGCTGAAGGCCAAGCCGGGCGGTGTGCTCGAGCGCGTCGGCCAGACCGAGGCCGCGGTCGACCTCGCGCGTCTCGCCGGCCTGATCCCCGCAGGGGTGATATGCGAGGTCATGAACGACGACGGGACGATGGCGCGCGTGCCCGATCTCGCGCCGTACTGCGACCGGCACGGCCTGAAGATGGTCACGGTGGCCGACCTCGTCGCCTACCGCCGCAAGCACGAGAAGCTCGTCGAGCGGGTCGTCTCGACGAAGCTCCCGACCGGCTTCGGCGAATTCGTCGCGGTCGGATACCGCTCGCTCGTCGACAACAAGCATCACGTGGCGCTGGTCAAAGGAGAGATCGAGGGGCAGGACGACGTGCTCGTCCGCGTCCACTCCGAGTGCCTGACCGGCGACGTGTTCCACTCGCTTCGGTGCGATTGCGGCGAGCAGCTCGAGTCGGCGCTGTCGATGATCGAGCAGGAGGGTGCGGGGGTCCTGCTGTACCTCTCCCAAGAGGGCCGCGGGATCGGACTGCTCAACAAGCTGCGTGCCTACAAGCTTCAGGAAGAGGGCCTCGACACGGTCGACGCCAACCTCAAGCTGGGGCTTCCGGCCGACCTGCGCGACTACGGGATCGGGGCGCAGATCCTCGTCGACCTCGGGCTGACCAGCATCCGGATCCTCACGAACAACCCCAAGAAGATCTCCGGGCTCGCCGGCTACGGGCTGTCGGTGACCGATCAGATCCCGATCCAGCACGTTCCGAACCCCCACAACGAGGCGTATCTGCGTGCCAAGCGCGACCGGCTCGGGCACACGCTCCATCACCAGGGTCTCGCGCTCGACGAGGAGATGCTCCGCGACGAGCACGAGCACGACCGCGTCCGCCACGCATCCGAGCGGTCCGAGGAATGAGCGAGCGCGTCGGCGCCGGTGGCCGCGTGGCGCTGTGCGTCGCACGGTTCTACTCGGAGCTGGCAGAAAAGCTCGAGGCCGGGGCGCGTGAAGCACTCGAGGAGGCCGGCGTCGACGGCGTCGACCGGTTCGACGTTCCCGGCGCGTTCGAGCTGCCGCTGATCGCCAAGTACGCGGCACAGTCGGGCCGGTACCGCGCGATCGTGTGCCTCGGAGCGGTGATCCGGGGCGAGACCGACCACTACGACTACGTGTGCGGTGAGGCGGCCCGCGGCATCCAGGCGGTTCAGCTCGAGACCGGCGTTCCGTGCGGCTTCGGGGTCCTCACGGTCGACACGATGGCGCAGGCGCTCGATCGCGTCGCCGGCGGGTCCAAGCGAGACACGGGACGCCACGCCGCGGAGGCGGCGCTCGCCTCGCTGGCGGTCAAAGATCAGCTGGCCGCCGTCGCGGCGCAGCTCTAATCGCCCTGGGAGTCGCCTGCCTGACCGGGCGGCTGAGGTCCGGGTGCGCCGCCGGGTCCGGCGGGCGGTCCGCCTGCGGGGCCTGCGCCCGGGCCTCCGTGATGGTGGTGGTGCGCGGGCGCGGCGCCGGCGCCACCGCTCTGGTTCTGCCCGAGCGCGACCAGCGCGTTTTGCAGCTCCTCCCTGACCGCCTCGGTCTGGTTCGGGATCTGCATGCGCTGATACAGGACCTTGACCGCGTCCTTGGGGTCGCCGGCGAGCAGCAGCGTGCGGCCATAGTCGTACAGCGCATAGGCATACGTCAGGCTGGACGGGCGGGCCGCGCCGATCGCCTGCCGCAGTACCGGCAACGCGGCGCCGTAGTTGCCGTCGAGCATCAACTGGTGTCCGCGCGCCTCGAGCGTGTCGGCGGTCGGGGGAGACGTCGTCGCGGCGGCGGGAGTGGCGGTGACAGTCTGCGTCTGGGTGGTCCGGGGCTTCTTGGCGGGCGCCTTCGTCGCCGGCGTGCGTGACTTGTGCGTGGCCGCCGAGGCCTGTCGCTGGACGCTCGCCGACTGCTGTGTCGAGTGTCCACCGCCGCCCATGGTGCCCGCGATCGCCGCCGCAGCGGCGACGCCCGCGGCGAGCGCGGCCAGCGCGGCGATCCGTCCGCGGCGGCGCCGGGGACGGTATTGGGCCATCGGCTCGTGTGACCCGGTCCGCTGCGGGCGCTCGGCAGGCCGTGCCGCCGTACGCCGCGTCGCGGTCGGTTGCCGCGAAGTCGTCGGATGCGAGGCCCTCCCCGGACGTGCCACCGGCGCGGCGGCGATCCGGTGGTGAGCCTTCGTCGTGGCCTCGGCGAGCGCGGTTTCGAGCGCTTGGGCGAAATCTTGCGCGGTCGGCCAGCGCTCCTCGGGACGCTTGGCCATGCCGCGGGCCAGGACCGCGTCGACCGACTCGGGCAGCGTGCGGTTGGCCTCACTCGCGGCCGGGGGCTCCGCCTCGATGTGCTGGCGCGCCTGCGCGGCGAAATGCCGGGCGGTGAACGGCCGTTCTCCGACCAGGAGCTCGAACGCCGCCACCGCGAGCGAGTACCGGTCGCTCGCGGGAGTCGCGTCCTGGCCGAGCGCCCGCTCGGGCGCCAGATACGAAGCGGTGCCAAGAACCTCGCCGGTGCCGGTGATCGTGTCCTCGGCGCCGAGCCGGGCGATCCCGAAGTCGGCCACGTGCAATGTGCGTGCGCGGTCGAGCAGCAGGTTGGCGGGCTTGATGTCGCGATGCAGAACGCCGCGGCTGTGAGCGAAATCGAGTGCCGAAGCCGCCTCGTGCACCCACTTGACCGCGTGCACTCGTCGGACCGAATCGACCCGGATCGCGTCGGCGACGGTGCCGCCCGCGAGGAACTCCATCACGATGAACGCGCGCCCGTCGGCGTCGGTTTCCCCGACGTCATAGATCATCACGACGTTCGGGTGACCGGACAGCCGCGCGGCGGCGCGCGCCTCGCGGAGGAATCGCGCGTTCGCGTCCGCGTCGTCGGCGAACCGCTCCGCGAGCAGCTTGATCGCGACGTTGCGACCGAGGGCGCGATCGCGGGCGCACCAGACGGAGGCCATCCCGCCGCTGGCGATGTGACGGACAGCCGCGTATCGCTCCGGAAGCCCCAAGTCCTTCCGAACGCGCGCGTCCGGGTGGGATTGATTACCCATCGAAACGCCTCATTACCCGCCTCAAAGAATACGAACCTTCCCGGTGGCTGGCTGTTACGGGGCGTGCGTGCCCGAAACGCATGGGTGTGCCACGGCGGCAGCCGCCGAAGCCGCGGCGCTTTTCGCCACGCTGCTGAAGCTATACTCGCCCGCCATGGCCAAGGTATGCCACGTATGCAGGAAGGGCCCGTCTTTCGGTAACAACCGGAGCTACTCGATGGTCGCCACCAGGCGGCGATTCGATCCCAACCTCCAGCGGGTGCGGATCGACGACAACGGGACGCCGCGGCGGGTTTACGTGTGCACTCGGTGCCTGAAGGCCGGCAAGGTCGCCAAGGCCAAGTGATTGACGCGGCTGCCGCTCGGGCGAACCGCAGCCCTGGTCGCGCCCAATTGAAGTCCGAACTACACCGAGGAGAATCGCCCGCGGCCCGGAACGCTCCGGGGTCGGACGCGAGCCTGCTGCGCTTCCGGGCGGTGCTCGAAGCGGGGCTGGCGGCGCTCGAGGCGCGCCGGGAAGAAATCAACGAGCTCAACGTCTTCCCGGTCGCCGACGTCGACACGGGCGACAACATGGTCCTTACGTTGCGCGCGGTCCTCGATGAGCTCGACCGCCTTGCGACGGCGCCGCCCGATGGAACGATCGAACGCGTCGGCCGCGACGAGATCGTCGCCTCCGTCGCCCGTGCCGCGCTGCTCGGTGCCCGCGGCAGCTCCGGCGTGATCCTTTCCCAGCTGATCCGGGGCGCGGCCGAGGAGTTCGCGAGCCGGCCGGGCGAGCTCGTCGACCCGGTCCTCATCAGCGCCGCCCTGGCCCGCGCCGCCGACCAGGCCTATGGATCGGTCCGCGAGCCGGTCGAGGGCACGATCCTGACCGTCGTGCGCGAGATGGCTGTGCAGGTCGCCTCCGAGGCGGCCAGGATGCCAGATGCCCGGCTGGCCTCGGACGCGAGCGCCGACGAGCAGAACGCGGCGGTCGCCAGGGTGATCGTGCGCGCGCTCGAGGCCGGTGAGAGCTCGGTGCGCCGCGGTCCTGACCTGTTGCCGGCGCTGCGCGAGGCGGGGGTCGTCGACGCTGGCGGGTACGCCCTGGTGGTGTTCGTCGGGGGCGTCGTCGGCGCGCTCGCCGGCGGGCGGCCGCCGGCTCTCGGGCACCGCGCCGCGGCGCGCCCCACTCGTCCGCAGCACTCATCGACCACCTACCGGTACTGCGCGAACTTCGCGGTCACCGGCACCGACCTCGAGCAATGGCGGTTTGCGCCGGCGCTCGAGCGGCTCGGCGACTCGTTGCTGATCGTTGGCGACCACGCGACGCTCAAGGTCCACATCCACACCGACAATCCCGACGCGGTCACAGCGGTTTTCGCCTCGCACGGCGCCGTCTCGCATCTCGACGTCGCAGATATGCGCGCCCAACTCTCAGAGCGTGGGGACCGGGTTGCCGCGGCCGAGCCGGTCGTGTGCGGTGCGGTGGCGGTCGCGACGGGAGCCGGGATGCAGTCGCTGTTCGAGAGCCTCGGCGTGCGCGCGCTCGACGGCGGCCCGGCGCTCGCGCCATCGAGCTATGACCTGCTGGCGGCGATCCACGCGATCGAGGCCGAGCAGGTCGTGGTGCTGCCTAATAGCCCGAAGGCGTTCGAGGCGGCGCGCAGGGCCGCCCAGCTTTCGGACAAGGAGGTGTGCGTCGTCCCGTCGCTGTCACCCCAGGCCGGGCTGGCGGCGGCGGTGGCGCTCGACCCGAGTGGCAACTCGGGACATAACGCGGCCTCGATGACCGCTGCGCTCGAGCACGTCCGCACCGGCGCGGTCGCCCCGGCGACGCTCGACGACGCTCAGGGCCGGTTCCGGGCCGGGGATGCCGTCGGGTTCGTCGAGGAGGAGATCGTCGCCTGGGGTCGGCCCCGGGAGGCGCTCAGGGAGGTGCTCGAGCAGCTAGCGCACGACGCGGAGCTGATCACCTGCCTGCGGGGAGCCGAAGCACCGTTGGACGATGGGACTGTCCAGGCGCTGGCTCACGGCGATGTTGAGTTCGAGCTGTCTGACGGAGGTCAGCAGGCTCAGTGGTGGCTGCTGGCGGCTGAATAGCGACGACGTTGTCGCTTGCCAGCCGCGCCTGGAGCTGCGCCGCCGACATCGGCCGGGCGAGCAGGAAGCCCTGAACGCGCTCGCAATGCAGCGCGCGCAGCGCGGCGAGCTGCTCGACGGTCTCAACGCCCTCGGCGGTGACCGTGCACCCGAGCGCCGTCGACATGCTGAGCAGCGCGGACACGATCGCCTGATCGCGGCGGTCATCTGGCAGGCCGTCGACGAAGCTGCGGTCGATCTTGATCGCGGTCACCGGGTGATCCTTCAGCCACGACAGCGATGAGATGCCGCTGCCGACGTCGTCGAGCACGATGCGGATGCCCTGGGCCTCGAGTTCGTGCAGAGTGCGCGCCGTGACCGCGTCGGCGCGGATCAACGCGGCCTCGGCCAGCTCGAGCGTCAAGCGATCGGCCGGGAACTCGGCGTGGGAGAGGATCAGCTGGACCGATCGGGCGAACCCCGGATGGGCGAGCTGACGCGCGGACACGTTCACCGACAGCTCGACCGGCCGCCCGCCCGAGATGCGCCCGAGCGCCTCGCAGCTCTCGCGCAGCACCCAGGCTCCGATCGACACGATCGAGCCCCCGTCCTCGGCGACCGGTATGAACTCCGCCGGCGATACCTGGCCGAGTCTCGGGCTGTCCCAACGGAGCAGCGCCTCGACGGCCACGATCTCGCTTGACGCGAGCTCGAAGACGGGCTGGAACACGATCCGGAGCTCGCCGCGCGTCTCGGCGTCCCGAAGCTCGCGGGCGACCACGAGACGGCGGCTCTCGTAGGTGCGCAGGCTCCCGCCGAAGAACACCATGCGGTCGCCGCCGGCGCGCTTGGCCTCGTACATCGCGCTGTCGGCCCGGCGAATCGCCTCGCGGGCGTCGGCGCCGCAGCCGCCCATGATCGCGATCCCGATGCTGGCGGTCACGACGGTCGAGTCGACGCCGGGCAGAGGCTCCGAGATCGCATCGAGCAACCGCAGGCCGAGCTTGGACGCCTCCTCCTCGGTGGCGATCTCCTCCGCGACCACGATGAACTCGTCGCCGCCGAACCGACCGACGAAGTCCGTGCTCCGGACCGCGCGCGAGAGGCGGTTGCTGACCTCGCGGATCATCTCATCGGCGCGGTCATGGCCGAGCGTGTCGTTCAGGCTCTTCAAGCCGTCGAGGTCGACGAACAGCACGGCGACCGACGACCCCGGCCGGATCCGGACGATCGCCTCGTCGAGCGACTCGAAGATCGCGGTGCGGTTCGGGAGGCCGCTCAGCCCGTCGTGACGGGCGTCGTGGATGAGCTTCTCCAGCGCGCGATGGCGCTCGATTGCGATCCCCGCCAGCCTCGCGCCGTCCTCGATCAGCGTCAGGTGTTCGGCCAGCGGCCGGCGTGGGCGGGCCCCGTACAGGGCGAGCGTTCCGAGCACCTCGCCGCCGGAGGCTTTGATCGGCATCGACCAGCAGTGGCGGAGTCCCGCGCCGACCGCGAAATCGCGGATCGGGGCCCATTTCGGGTCCTCGGCGATGTCCTCGGTGATCGTTAGCTGCCCCGACCAGGCCGCCGAGCCGCAGGTGCCGACGTTCGGCCCGATCACGACGCCGTCGATCGCGGCGAAATAGTGCGGCGGGAGCGACGGAGCGGCGCCTGGACGGAGCGCCCCGGCTTCGCGGTCGAGCAGAACCACGCACGGGATCAGCGTCGGGTCGTGGCGCTCGATGCCCTCGACGAGCTCGACCAGCACGTCGCCGAGCGGCGCGCCCTTTGCGATCAGCTCGTGGACTCGGTTGTGGGAGGCGACAAGCTCGTGGAAGCGGACCGCGTCGTGGTTGGCGAGGCGAAGCCGGATCTGCACGGCCACGGCGGCGGTGGCGTTCGCGAGGGTCTGGAGGTCGCGCTCGGTCCACTCGCGCGGCGCCGCGTCGGCGAGGCCGATCTTGCACAGCACATGTCCGTCGACGATCACCGGCCCCTCGAGATATGAGCGGGGGTGCACGGCCGGCGCCGGTACCTTGCCCGTCAGGAAGCCCTCGACGGTGCCATCCGCTGCGAGCACGGTCGTCTGCGCGTGGGTCGCGCCGAACTCCCACAGACCCTTGACGAGTGTGCTCGTGCCGGCCTCGACTGACACGGCAACCACCGCCGCGCCGGTGGCGCGCCGCAGCACTGATGTCCAATGGTCGAGCTCGGCGTCGGGGGCGGCGTCGAGCAGCCCGCTGCGCGCGAGCAGCGCCTCGCGCGTGTCGTTCTCCGCGCTCGGCGCCGCGGTGGTTTCGTCGGAATCCGTCATGTTCGTTTCTACGTCGTCCATTTGCGTTAGAGGTTGATCGCGCTCGAGCGTCGCTCGACGCATGAGCAGGTCCGGCTCGGCGGTCATGATTCGCCCGTGGTGGTGCCCACCGCGTTTACGACGTCGGAGCCGCTCGAGCCCGCCGAGCTCGAGGCCGCGCCTGTGCGCTATCCGCGGCCGTCGCAGCTGCGTCTAGCGCTGTCGTTCGAGGGGGCCAAGGCCCGTAAGGCGGCCGAGACCCTCGGCCTGGCGACGGTCGAGGACCTTCTGCTGCACCTGCCGCGCGACCGGCGCGAAGCCCGCGCGGTGGCCGACCTGGTCCCCGGGGACAGCGCCACCGTGGTCGTCCAGGTCAGGAGCATCTCGTCACGGTCGGTCCGACGGCGCGGGATGCGCCCCCTGGTCGAAGCGACGGTCGCCGACGACAGCGGCGCGATGAAGGCGACGTTCTTCAACCAGCCCTGGCTCGAGCAGCGCTATCCGGTCGGCACCCGGCTCGCGCTTCACGGCAAGTTCGAAGGGCGGAGGCGATTTCGCGTCCAGGCCCACGCGCGGACCGGTGAGGCGGTCTCCGGGGGCGACGCGACCGTGGCGCATTACCCCGCCACCGAGGGTCTGACCTCGACCCAGATCCTGGCTCTCGTGCGCGAGCATCGGGCGGCGTTCGCCGACGTCGTCGAGCCGCTGCCGGCGCCCGTGCGGGCCCGGGAGCGGCTGCCGGACCGGGAGGCCGCGCTGGTCGAGGCGCATTTCGGAGAATCCGTGGCCGGCATCGAGGTGGCGCGCAGCCGGCTGGCGTTCGACGAACTGCTGCTCGCGCAACTGGCGCTCCGCCGCCGGCGGCTCCGTCGACGCGCACTGAGCACCGCGCCGTTGCTCGACGGCGACCGTGATCTGACGGACAGGTGGCTGTCCGACATGTTGCCGTTCACGTTGACCGGCGACCAGGAGCGCGCGCTCGGGGCGATCGATCAAGACCTGGGGCGCCCACAGCCGATGCAGCGCCTACTGATGGGCGAGGTCGGATCCGGGAAGACGGTGGTCGCGCTGTACGCGCTGCTGCGGGCCGTAGAGCACGGATATCAGGGCGCACTGATGGCGCCGACCGAGACCCTGGCTGAACAGCACTTCGCGACGATCCAATCGTTGATGCCCGGATCGGTCGTGGCGCAGGGGTTGTTGACCGGATCGACACCGGGGCGCCGGCGTGCGGACCTGCTCGGGAAGCTCGCATCTGGAGAGCTCTCGCTGATCGTCGGAACCCACGCCCTGATCGAGGATGCGGTCCAGTTCGCGCGGCTCGGGGTCGCGGTGGTCGACGAGCAGCATCGCTTCGGCGTTCGCCAGCGCGCGGCCCTCGATGGGAAGGCTTCAGGCGACGAGCGCCCGCACGTGCTGCACATGACGGCCACGCCGATCCCGCGAACGCTGGCGCTGGCCTCGTACGGCGACCTCGATTTCACGCTGCTGCGCGAGCTGCCGGCGGGGCGCCGGCCGATCGCGACTTTCGTTTGCTCGAGCTCCGCGGAGCGGGAGCGGGCGTATGACCGGATCCGGGAGGAGCTACGTGCCGGGCGCCAAGCGTTCGTGGTGTGTCCGCTGGTGTCCGAGTCCGAGGTGCTCCAGGCTCGCGCGGCCACGGCGGAGTTCGAGCGGCTGCGTGACGGCGAGCTTCGGGACTTCGGCGTTGAGCTGCTCCACGGGCAGATGGGCGCCGGGGCCAAGCAGGCCGCGATGCACTCGTTCGCAACGCGGCAGGCGGATGTGCTCGTCGCCACCTCGGTGATCGAGGTCGGGATCGACGTCCCCAACGCCACCGTGATGCTGGTCGAGGACGCGGATCGGTACGGAATCTCACAGCTACACCAGCTGCGAGGCCGCATCGGCCGCGGTTCCCACGACTCGGTCTGCCTGCTGTTCGGTTCGAAGGACTCGCTGCGCCTGCGAGCGCTCGCGGGGCACACCGACGGGTTCAAGCTCGCGGAGATCGATCTCGAGCTTCGCGGCGAGGGCGAACTGGTCGGGACCCGCCAGCATGGAGAGGCTCAGTTCCGGGTCGCTGAGCTGCCGCGCGACGCCGCGCTGCTCGAGCGGGCGCGTCGGTACGCCGAGGAGGTCGTTGCCGATGATCCTGAGCTGGCGGCGCCGGAGCACGCCTTGCTCGCCCGCGACCTGGTGGAGGCGTTCGGCGCGGAGGCGCTAGCGCCGATTCGGGCGTGAGGGTCGTCGCCGGCGCGTTCGGTGGGCGGCGGTTGGTCGCGCCCCGGGGTCGATCGACGCGGCCGACCTCTGACCGGGTCCGCGAGGCGGTGTTCTCCATCCTGGGCGGCTCGGTCGACGGCGCGCGCGTGCTCGACCTGTTCGCGGGGTCGGGTGCTCTGGCGATCGAGGCCTTGTCGCGGGGGGCGGCCGACGCGGTGATGGTGGACTCCTCAGCCGCCGCGGTCGACGCGATTCGGCGCAACCTATTGGCCGTCGGCGCGCACGCCGAGGTGCGGCGTCAGGCGGCGGCGTCTTACCTCGAGGCGGCACGGCGGGACGCTCGTCTTTACGATCTGGTGTTCCTCGACCCTCCATACAGGCACGCGAGCACGCTCGGGCAGGAGCTTTCGGCGGCGCTGGGACCGGTTCTGGCGCCCCGGGCCCGGGTAGTGGCTGAGAGCGACCGACGAGCACCCCTCGACCTCGACCTTCGCCTCCTCGACGAGCGCCGCTACGGCGACACCCTGATCCGAATCTATGGCCCCTGACAACCGCATTGCGATCTGCCCCGGTACGTTCGACCCCGTGACGAACGGCCATCTCGACGTCATCGCCCGGTCCTCGAAGATGTACGACCGGGTGATCGTGGCCGTCGTGAACCTCCCATGGCGCAAGGGCTCGACCGTGTTCAGCACCGAGGAGCGTGTGGGTTTCCTCGACAGCGCCACGCGGGCTTTCCCGAACGTCGACGTCGAGCCGTTCAGCACGCTGCTCATCGAGTTCGCGCGCGAGCGCGGGGCGATGGCGATCGTGAAAGGCCTTCGCGCGATCTCCGACTTCGAGTACGAGCTCGAGATGAACCAGCTGAACCGCCGGCAGGATCCCGAGATCGAGTCCGTTTACCTGATGGCCTCCGCCAAGTACAGTTTCTTGAGCTCGAGCGGCATCAAGGAACTTGCCACCTTCGGCGGGGATATCGACGATTTGGTTCCCGCTGAGGTGGCGATCGCCTTGAAGGAACGGCTAGGCCGCTAACGAAACAGAGGTTTTGAGATGGACGTCCTGGTTCTCATCGACAAGCTGGACGATCTCGTGCACAACGCGCGGGCGGTCCCCCTGACCGATCAGGTCCGGGTCGACAAAGAGGAGATCTACGACATCCTCGATCAGATGCGCGCCACGATCCCCGAGGAGATCAAGCAGGCGCGCTGGATCGTCAAGGAGCGTCAGGAGATGCTCGCCGAGGCCAAGCGCGAGGCCGAGCGGATCGTCAAGGAGGCCCGCGAGCGCCAGGAGCGCATGGTCTCCGAGGAGGAGATCACCAAGCAGGCCGAGCGCGCCGCCGAGGACATCATCGAGGATGCTCGGGCCCGCGAACGCGAGATCCGGCTCGGGGCTGAGGACTACGCCGACGAGATCCTCAACACGCTCGAGGTGAACCTGTCCAAGTTCATCGCGGCCGTGCGCCGGGGGCGGGAGCGCCTGGCGGGCAAGGAAGAGCCCGCCGAAGTCTCGTGACGATCGAGGTCCTCGACGCGGACATCACTGCGTTGGAGGTCGATGCGATCGCCAACGCCGCGAACACCGAGCTTCGTCACGGCGGGGGAGTGGCGGGCGCGATCTCGCGCGCCGGCGGACCTTCGATCCAGGCCGAATCGAATGCCCGCGCTCCAATCGGGCTCGGCGAGGCGATCGAGACCTCCGGCGGCAACATGCCGTGTAAGTGGGTGATTCACGCCGCCACGATGGAGTTGGGAGGCCCCACGTCGGCCGAGATCATCCGCGCGGCCACCGCCGCGACGCTGCGCAAGGCTTCCGAGTTGGGAGCGCGGTCGCTGGCGCTGGTCGCGTTCGGGACTGGTGTCGGAGGCTTTCCGCTCGACGAAGCGGCCAGGATTGAGATTGATGAGGTTTCCAGGTATCTGGAGGCCGGCGGGACCGCCATCGAGCGGGTGGTGTTCGCGGTGCACGGCGACGCGGCTCGCGAGGCATTCGAGGCCGCGCTGGCAGACTGAACCGGCCGATGCGCGCGCTGGTGATCGAACACGAGCCCGACGTGCCCGCCGGGCTCGTCGACGACTGGCTCTTCGACCGAGGCGCCGTCCCGGATCTGTATCGGATCGCCACCGATTTTCTCGATCGCGATCCCCGTGGCTACGACCTGATCGTCACGCTCGGCTCCGTGGTCGGGGCCTACGACGACACCGTTCCATGGGTCGCGCTCGAGCAGCGGCTCCTCCGCGAGGCGTTCGATGCGGACGTGCCGGTGCTCGGCATCTGCTTCGGGAGTCAGTCGCTCGCCCGGGCGATCGGGGGGCGGGCGATGCGGGCGGACCGAACCGAGATCGGCTGGATCGAGATCGACTCCCGCGATCCCTCGCTCGTGCCGGGCGGCCCCTGGCTTCAGTGGCACCAGGACACGTTCGCGGCTCCCCCCGGCGCCGCCGTGCTCGCCCACAGCCCGGCCGGACCGCAGGCGTTCACGATCGGACGGAGCCTCGGGGTCCAGTTCCACCCCGAGGTGACGGCCGAGCTCGTCGCGGGCTGGGCCGACGATTCTCGCGACGAGCTCGAGCGCGCCGGGGTCGACCCGGATCGCCTCGCGGCCGAGGCGCGCGCGCACGACCTCGACAACCGGGCTCGGGCGCTCGCGCTGTTCGACGTGTTCTTCGATCGCGTCGCCCGGATCGGCGTCGCGGCATGAGTGCCGAGTCTCGGCCGGTGATCGGGATCTGCGCCGTGCGCGAGCGCGCCCGCTGGGCGTTCTGGAAACAGGACGCGCACCTGGTCGCCGACTCCTACGTGGCGCCGGTGCAGCGCGGGGGCGGCGTCGCGGTGCTCTTGCCGGTCGACGCGCGGGCGCCGCTCGAGCTGCTCGACCGCATCGACGGCTTGATGCTGATCGGCGGCGCCGATCTCGACCCCGCCTCCTACGGCGCCCAGCCCGACCCCGCCACCGAGTCCACCTATCCCGCCCGCGACCAGTTCGAGCTCGCGATGGCGCGCGCGGCGATCGAGCGCGACATGCCCGTGCTAGCGATCTGCCGCGGGATGCAGATCCTCAACGTCGCGTTCGGGGGAACACTCGAGCAGAACCTGGTGGCGTCCGATGGCAGCCACCCGCACCGCAGGGTGGTGGGCACGTTCGAAGGCAACGAGCACACGGTGACCCTGACGCCTGGCTCCCTGGCGGCCGGCGCGGTCGGCGAGCACGCTCACATCGCCCGCTGTCACCACCACCAGGCGGTCGACGATCTCGGTGACGGGCTCGTGGTGACCGGCCGCGCGGACTCGGACGGCGTGATCGAGGCCATCGAGCTTGCCGACCATACCTGGGTGCTCGGAGTGCAATGGCACCCGGAGGCCGACGACCGCAGCCGCCTGTTCGCGGCGCTGATCGAGGCAGCGCATGAATACGCCTCGAACCAGTCGGCTGTCTGAACGGCCGCTGACCTGCAAATCACGTCAATGCGTGCGTTCGCCGCCGACCGTGTCGAGTTAGCCGTGTGGGGGCACGCGTAACACGACGCCGTCCGAGAGGAGCGGCTCCATTGGCGCGTTACGCATGTCGCCACCGCGCGCACCCGGCTCGCGCCCCGCGCCACCGTCCGCCTCCCCTCAGATGCCCGCAGTTCATGCTGCCAACCCGTTCCAACCCCGCGACTACCGAATCTCGAACCTGCTGAGCCCCTCGGGAGCTTCGTCGGTCACATCGATGCGCTCGACCGACGCCTGACGCGGCCCGATCTTGCAGAACCTGAGGACCCGCTCGACGTGGTCCGGGCGGCCTTCGAGAACCGCCTCGACGGCACCGTCGGATCGGTTGCAGATCCAGCCCGAGACGCCGTGGGCCCGGGCGCGCTCGCGGACGGAGTCGCGGAAGAACACCCCCTGCACGCGTCCCTGCACGACCACCCGGCGGCGTATCCGATCGGTTGCCACGGGGAGCGATTCTTGCACCCACTCAAGTTCGCGCGTTTTGCGGGAGTTTCGTTCCGTCCGAGCCCGGCGCCATGCTGAACAGCCCCATGAACGCAGCGTGGTTGCTGATCGGATTGATAGTCGGCGCGGGCGCCGTCCTGTTGGCGCTCCGCCCCCGGATGCGCGCGCTGTCGCGCGAGGTCGGCCGCGCCGGCGAGCTCGAGCGCGAACTGGTCCGCGCCCGGTCGGACCTGGAGCACGAGCGGACGCTCGCCCAGGAGCGTCTGGCCACGCTCACCGACGCCCAGGAGCGGTTGTCGGACTCGTTCAAGGCGCTGAGCGCGGACGCGCTCAAATCGAGCATCGACCGGCTGACCGAGCTCAATCGCGCGCAGTTGAACGCGGCCAAGGCCGAGGCCAAGGGAGATCTCGACACGCGCCGACAGGCGGTCGAGCAGCTCGTCGGCCCACTGAAGGACCAGCTCGGACGCGTCGACGCGCAGTTGCTCGCGCTCGACCAGGAGCGGCGGGAGTCGCGTGGGCGCCTGGAGGCGCAACTCCGGAATCTCGCGGAGACCGGCGAGAAGCTGAGGACCGAGACGGGCGCGCTCGTGACCGCGCTGCGCAAGCCCAACGCCCGCGGCCAGTGGGGGCAGATGCAGCTCCGCAACGTCGTCGAGCTGGCCGGCATGGTGCGGTACTGCGACTTCGCCGAGCAGTCGTCGGTCGCCGGCGACGAGACCACGCTGCGCCCGGATCTGGTCGTGAACCTGCCGGGTGGCAAACACGTCGTCGTCGACGCCAAGGCTCCGCTCCAGGGCGTGCTCGACGCCTACCAGGCGCCGAATGAGGAGGAGCGCCAACAGCACCTTCGGGATCACGCCCGGCTGCTACGCCGGCATGTGAAGGCGCTCGCCGACAAGGCCTACTGGGCGGGGCTCGATTCCGCGCCCGACCTCGTCGTGATGTTCCTCCCGGGTGAGCACCTGTACGGCGCCGCGCTCGAATCCGATCCAACGCTGATCGAGGACGCGATGGCGCGGCGCGTGCTGATTGCCACGCCGACGACGCTGCTCGCGATGCTGCGCGCCGTCGCCTACGGCTGGCAGCAGGAACGCGTCGCCGAATCCGCGCAGGCGATCTCGGAGCTCGGGCGCGAGCTCCACGGCCGTCTGGTCAAGCTCTCGAGCCTGCTCGCGACCGTCGGCACCCGCCTGAACAGCACCGTGCGCGCGTACAACGACGCGGTCGGCTCCTACGAAGCCCGCGTGCTACCGGCGGCGCGGCGGTTCGAGGACCACGGGTCGGTGGCCGGCGGCCGGGAGCTGCCCGAGCTCGAGCCGGTCACGGTCAGCGCGCGAAGTGTCCACGCTGCCGAACTGACTGCCGGCGCCGGCGAGCCGCGGCGACGGACTGACGTGCCCGAGCAGCTCACGATGCGCCGGCTCCGCTCGGCGGACTGAGCTCGGGGCCCATGCGCTCCACGAGGCGCTCGCCGCGGCGCCGCACGGCCTGGAGGCGGCCGGCTAAACGCCGGGCTACACGCCGCTGGGGTAACATGCAACCGTGCGGTTGCTCATTCTCGGCGGAACGATGTTCCTGGGCCGTCATATCGTGGACAGCGCGACCGCGCGCGGCCACCAGCTGACGCTGTTCAACCGCGGGCGCACCGACCCAAGCCCGATCGCAGGCGTCGAGCAGATCCACGGCGATCGGGAGCACGATGTGTCGCTCCTCGCCGGTCGCGAGTGGGATGTGGTGATCGACACGTCGGGCTACCTGCCCCGTGTCGTCACGGCATCGGCCGAGCTGCTCGCCGGAGCGGTCGACCGCTACGTGTTCATCTCGAGCATCTCCGCCTACGGAAGCTTCCCGCGCCGAGGGATCGACGAGAACGCCCCAACCGCCCCTCCGCCGCCCGCTGACTCCGAGGACATCTCCACCTACTACGGAGAGCTCAAGGCCGCTTGCGAGCGCGCGGTCGAGCAGGTGTTGCCGGGGCGGACGCTGGTGCTCCGGCCGGGGCTGATCGTCGGACCCCTCGATCCCACCGAGCGGTTCACCTACTGGGTGCGCCGGCTCGCCGAAGGAGGCCGCGTCCTCGCCCCCGACGCGCCAGGCCAGCCCGCCCAGTTGATCGACGCCCGAGACCTCGCGGAGTGGACCGTCATGATGGCCGAGCGCCGAGGCGCGGGCGTGTTCAACGCCACCGGACCGGCCACACCGCTGACGTTCGGTCAGATGCTCGAGCGGATCCGGGCCGCCACCGGTAACCGGGCTGAGCTCGTATGGGTACCCGAGGAGGGGCTTGCCGAGGCGGGCGTGTCACCGTGGGATCAGTTGCCGCTGTGGGTCGACCTGCCCCGCAATCCCGAATTGCTGGGCCTTCTCGCGGTCGACGTGGGGCGCGCCGTCGCCGCCGGCCTCGAGTTTCGCCCGCTCGAGGACACGGTCGACGACACATTGGCATGGGTCCGGACCCGCGACGGGGTGCCGAGAAGGACCGGCGGCGTTGCGCTCGAACCCGCGGGCCTCGCGCCCAGTCGCGAAGCGGAGCTGCTCGCCCGGCTGGCCGGTTGAGTCAGGCCGCCCCGTCGGCATCGCCCGCCTCCACCTGCCGGCGCCACTCCCACCACCGCCGCAGATCCGCCCGCTGATGGGGGAGCGGATCGGCCGACGGCTTGCGCCGGCGCACATATTCGAGCGCCTCCGCGATGTCGGCCCCGGTGCGGACGGCGACCACGCCGGCGGCTACAGCCGCGGATCGCTGCCAGCCCGCGCGGCAATGGAGATAGATGCGCTCGCCCTCATCCAGCCAACCGCCGATGACGCCGACCGCGAGGTCGAGCTCGTCGGCCGGAAGGCCGCCATAGTCGGTCAGCGGCAGCCGGGACTCCGCGATCCGCGCGTCGGCGAATGCTCGTTCCACCTCCTCTCGATCCCCAGGCTCGTATTCCTCATCCTCGGTGAGGTTGAGCACGCGGCCGATCCCCAGGTGGACGAGCGTCTCGACGTCATCCCGATCGAGCGGATACGCGCCCACGATCAGGTCGTCGAACACGTCCGCGAAGCCGTAGGACCGAAACCACCTCGACACGCTCTGGATGATCGCGGCTCGGCGACTCCGGGCGCCCGCAGCGACCACCGGCCTCGTGTGTAAGCTCGGATATCGGGATGTCGTCGCTGCGCACCGACACGTTCGATCTCGGTGGGTTGCGCCTCACGTCCGGCGAGGGGCGCCGTCTCGACCTGTCGGTGGCGATCGAGCCGTTCTCGCTCGCCGGCGAGCGTTACCCGGTCGAGCCGGCGCTCGTGCCCGTGCGTCTGGACGTCTCGCGCACGACCGGCAACGGGTACGCGCTGCGAATGCGATTCGAGGCCTCAATCGCGGGTCCCTGCATGCGCTGCCTCGAGCCGGCGGCTCCGTCCTTCGCGGTCGACGCTCGCGAGGTGTGGCAGCCGAACCACGCGGGAGCTCAGCGCGGCGACGCGACCCCGCGGGGTCGCCACACCCGCGCGAGCGAACCTGACACCGACGAGCTGGTTTCCCCTTATGTCGAGGACGGGGTATTGGACCTGCATGGTTGGGCGCGCGATGCGCTCGCGCTGACGGTCCCGGCCAACCTGCTCTGCCGTGAAGATTGCGCGGGCCTGTGCCCGCTGTGCGGGGTCAACCTGAACGAAGCGGGACCCGATCACCAGCACGAGCGCGAGCCAGATCCGCGCTGGGCAGCGCTGTCAAAGCTCCGGTTCGAGTGAGCGGCCTGCCGCTCTGAGACTGGGACGACCACGGGCGCGACGGCGTTTCGCCGGGGCCCCGGCGGCTACACTGCCCGGCATGGCCGTCCCTAAGCAGAAGCAGTCCCATGCACGGACGACGCAGCGCCGATCGCAGCACAAGATCAGCGCGCCGTCCTACAACGCCTGCCCGCAGTGCCACAGCCCTCGCCTTCCCCATCGCGTCTGCCCGGTGTGCGGCAGCTACAAGGGTCGCGAGGTCATCGTTCCGGATCGGGACGAGCGGATCGCCTGAGAGCGCCGCGCGTGGTCACGGTCGCCGTGGATGCGGGCGGAGCCGACCTCGGCCCCCGCGAGGTCGCGCTGGGCGCCGCCCGCGCGGCCGCTAATGGGATCCAGGTCCTGCTGTTCGGCCCCGCCGCCGAGATCGGAGACGTGCCGGCCGGCGTCGAGCTTGTAGACGCGCCCGTCTCGATCGCCAAGAAGGCCGACCCCGCGAACGCCGTCCGCACGACACCCGAGGCGTCGATCGTGCAAGCCACCCGCGCGGTCGCCGATGGCCGCGCGCAGGCATTCGTCTCCGGTGGGTCGACCGGATCGGCGCTGGCGGCCGCGCTGTTCAACCTCCGGCGCGACCGCGGTGTGTATCGCCCGGCTCTCGCGCTGCCGCTACCCAACCCGGGACGGTCGCCGATCCTGCTGCTCGACGTCGGCGCCAACGTGACCTGCCGTCCTGAGCACCTCGTGCAGTTCGCGCACATGGGATCTGCGTTCGCTCAGGCCGTACTCGGCATCGAGGCCCCGCGAGTGGCGCTTCTGTCCAACGGCGAGGAGCCCGGAAAAGGCACCCCCGAGCTCGTTACGGTCCACCAGCAACTCGCGGGTTCGCGCGGGGCCGGCCTCAACTTCGTCGGCAACGTCGAGGGGACTCAGATCGTCGAGGACGTCGCCGACGTGGTCGTGATGGACGGCTTCACCGGCAACATCACGCTGAAGCTGATCGAAGGGATCTCGGGCCGCGCGCTTCGGCTCGTCACAGAGACCGCGGACGCGACGGCCCGCGGACGGCTCGGCAGCCGGCTGATCGAGCCGTCACTGCAGCAGCTGCGCGAATCGATCGATCCCGAGGGCCCCGGAGGCGCCTACATGCTCGGACTGAGGCAGCTCGGCGTAGTCGCACACGGCCGCTTCAGCGCCCGCGGCTTCGCCCATGCGATAGGCGTGGCGGCTCGGGGCGTTCAGCACGATGTGATCGGCCGGACACGTGCGGCGCTCGTCCAGGCCGGCGCACTGCGCCCCGCTCCCGCAGGCGACCGCCTCGAGCGAGAACCAACCGGTGGCCCGTCCGAAGCGACGGCTACGGTTTCCACCTAGTGGCCCTCCCCGCAGACACGATCGCATTCGAGCGCACCCTGGCGGCGCTGGGGTGCGTCCTCGTCACCTCGCGCAGCGCCGCTGCGCGTCGGCTCCTGCGTCCTTCCCCAGCATCCCCCAGTGAGCGCCCTCGGTGCGACCGTGCCTGCGCGGAGAACCACTCATGACCCGCGAGGAGATCTTCCAGGCGATCCGGGGCCATCTTGCCGACGAACTCGAGGTGGATCCCGGGACGATCTCCGAGTCAACTCGCTTCCGAGAGGACCTGGAGGCCGACTCGCTGGACCTCTACACGTTGGTGCAGGAGCTGGAAGATTCCTACGGCGTGCGCATCCCCGACGAGGAGGCGATGAAGATCAAGACCGTCGGACAGGCCGTCGAGTTCGTGCTGGGCATCAGCGGGGACGAGACGCATGCATCGGCGTCGGCGAGCGCAGGCCCCGATGCTGAGTGAGCACGAAGGCCGTTCCACGCCAGAGTGACTCGCCGGCGCTCCTCCGGGAGCTACTCGACGGGCTCCCCGACGACCTCTCCGCCTCCGTGTTCACCCATTCCTCGTGGACGGCGCGACGCTCGGATTCCTACGAGCGCCTGGCGTTCCTCGGCGACAGCGTGTTGGCCCTTGCCGTGACCTCCCATCTCTATCCCCGGCTCGAGGCGGAGCGATTCGGCCCCGGCCGGCTGACCAAGATCCGCGCGCAGGCGGTCTCCGGTCGCTCCTGCCGGGAGGTCGCCGAGCGGCTCGGCGTGCCGGCGCGGCTGACCACCGCGGCACCGCCGGGCGTGGCCTCGACGGTTCCGGCCCTGATCAGCACCGAACGGGTCCTGGCGTCGGTGATCGAGGCTGTGATCGGCGCGTGCTTTCTCGCCTACGGTTACGAGCGCACTTCGGAGGCGGTTGTCGCAGCCTTCGCGCCCGAGATCGAGGACGCTCTCGAGCATCCCGTCGACTTCAAGTCCGCGCTGCAGGAGCGGCTCGCGCGCAAGGGCGCGCTCGTGACCTACGACGTCGTCGATGAGCAGGGACCGCCGCACGACCGCCTGTTCTCGGTCAGCGCGACGATCGCAGGCGTTGAGGTCGGGCGCGGGCGAGGTCGGAGCAAGAAGGACGCCGAGCAGGAGGCCGCCCAGGTGGCTCTGGAGGCGCTCGAATGAGGCGCGCATGTACCTGAAATCGATCGTGCTCAAGGGCTTCAAGTCCTTCCCGGACCGGACCAAGCTCGAGTTCGGGCCGGGCGTCAGCGTGATCGTCGGGCCGAACGGATCGGGCAAGTCGAACATCACCGATGCGGTGCTGTGGGCGCTCGGCGAGCAATCTCCGCTGGCTGTCCGCGGGCAGTCGATGCAGGACGTGATCTTCGGCGGTGCTCCCGGTCGGCAGGGCGCCCGAGGCGCCGAGGTCGAGCTCGTGCTCGACGACCGCGAGGGGACGCTCGGATTAGGTGCGCCGGAGGTCTCGATCGAGCGCCGGCTCGATCGGGCCGGCGAGGGGGAGTACCGCCTGGCGGGCGCGCGGTGCCGTCTCGTCGACGTGATTGAGGTGCTGTCCGACACCGGTCTCGGCAAGGAGATGCACTCGGTGATCTCCCAGGGCAGGGTCGAGTCGATCGTGACCTCCAAGCCCCGCGACCGGCGGATGCTGATCGAGGAGGCCGCCGGGCTCGGCAAGCACCGAAAGCGCCGACGCCGCGCGCAGTTGAAGCTCGCCCGCACTCAGGACAACCTCGACCGGGCGCTCGACGTCGAGCGAGAGGCCCGCTCCCGCCTGCGGCCGCTGAAGCGCCAGGCGGAGGCCGCCGAGTTGCACGCCCGAATCGAACGCCAGACGCTCGAGGCGCGGTGGGAACTCTCCCGCGACGATCTGCGCCGCCACCGAGCCGAGCACGCTGCCGCTGAGGAGGCGGCCACGCAGGCGCGAGCGCATCGCGAGCAGGTCGAACGCGAGCTCAGCGACGTCGCCGGTCGCCGGGAGGCGGCCGAGGAGGCTCTCGCGCAACGCAGTGCCCATCGGGAGGAGCTATCCCGGCGCTGCTTCCTCGCCCAGTCCGCCGGCGAGCGCGTGTCCTACCGCGCCGAAGCGGTCCGGGCCGCGGAGCGGAACGTCGAGGGGCGCCTCAGCAGCGCTCGTGAGCATCTCGCCCGGTTGCGCGACGCCGCGCAGGCCGATGTGCCCGACCCGCAGAACGACGCACGGATCGCGCAGCTCGAGCAGGAACTCGCCCGGCTCGCGCGCGACCGCGAGGCCGAGCTCGCGCGGCAGCTGGCCGAGCTCGAAGACGAGCTGCGGGCCGCCGGCGCGGCGGTCGGCGAACGGACCGCGGCGGTGGAGCAGACCCGCATCGCGCGCGAACAGGCCAGGGAGGGTCTCGAGCAGGCGCGGGGCGATCTGCGCGAGGCCGAGCGAGCGGTCGAGGCGGCGCGCCGCGAGGCGGCACGGGTCGGCGGTGAGCTCGCCGCCTGCAACCAGTTTCTGCGGAGCCAGGCCGCCGCTCCCGGCGGCGCCACCGTCCTCGCCGACCAACTCGAGGTCGATCCCGGCTACGAGCTGGCGGTGGCTGCCGCGCTCGACGGCCGGCTGCGCGCGGCGGTCCTGCGCGACCTGCCCGCGGCCGGCGCGCTGCTCGATCGCGCAGGCGCCGATGGCGGCCGCGCGTTGATCGCGCCACCCGAGGGCCCGCCACAGGCGACCGGCACGTCACCGCCGCACGACGGAGCCGAGCCGCTTGCTGGTCGCGTTCGCGGGCGCGCCGACGCGATCGCGCTCGCGCGGGTGCTGCTGCGCGACGTATGGGTGGTCGAGGACCTCGACCACCTACCCGCCGCGTTCGACGGAGTCGCGGTGACGCGGGCCGGTCGAGTCTGGTCGTCCCGGACGCGTGAGCTGCGCCAGGCGCCGGCGGTGGGCGAGGAGCGCGTCCTCGCCGAGCGCAACCGCCGCGATGCGCTGGTGCGGGCAAGCGAGGCCGCGGCGCAGACCGAGCTCGCGGCCGGGGCAGCGCTCGAGCGCCACGGCGAGGCGGTGACGCGCGCCGACAGGGAGTCCGAGGACGCGATTGCCGCGCACCGAACCGCGGTCACCCAGCGCGATGAGGCGAGCGAGGCGGAGCGGAGGATCGCGGCAACGATCGAGCGACGGCGGTCCGCTCCCGATGACGGCCCCGACGCCGGTCGTCGCATGCAACTGTCGGCCGAGCTGGCCGCGGCGCGCGGCACGCGCGAGCGCGAGCAGCGCGAGCGCGCGGAGCGCCAGGCGCGGATCGAGCGCCTGCACGCCGCGACCCAGCGCGACGAGGTGCTGCTGCCGAGTGTCCGCGCGGTGATCGTCGCGCTCGAGCAGGTCGCGAGCGCGATCGCCGGACGACGCGAGCAGTTCGAGGTCGCGCTCAGCGGCGACCGCGAGGCGGGCGAACACGTGGCGGCGGAGCTCAAGGAATGCGCGCAGCGCGAGGCGGCGCTGCACGCGCAGCTGCGTCAGGGGAACGAGCGCCTGACCGAGTGCCAGGTCCGGCTGCAGCGAGTCGAGGACCGGGTCGAGGAATCCACGCACGAGCTGCACGCGCTCGCGGCGCGGTTGGAGCTCGAGGCCGAGCCGGCCGCTGCCGAGCTCGCCGAGGACGAGCGCGAGGCGCTGACGAGCCGGCTCGAGCGGCTGGCGCGCCGCCGCGAGCAGATCGGGCCCGTCAACCCGCTCGCACAATCCGAGTACGAGGAGGCCGTCGCCCACGTCGAGGAGCTCGAGCGCCAGCGCGACGATCTCGAGACCGCTCTGCGGGAGCTGACCAAGCTGATCGCCGACACCGACCGCCAGATCCGCGAGAGCTTCGAGCAGACGTTCGAGGCGGCCGCGCGCAACTTCGAGCAGGTCGCCGCGCGGCTTTTCCCCGGCGGCCGCGGCCGGCTGCGGCTCGTGACCGAGCGAGAAGGTCCCGCCCGGGTGCTTGGAGGGGAGCCGGCCCTTGAGGCCGCGAAACGCGAGTCAGACTACGACGAGGGCGACGATTCCGAGGAGACGCGCGACTCGGCCGACGAGCAGGAGGAGGATCTGCTCGGCGTCGAGATCGAGATCACGCCCGTCGGCAAGGAGATGAAGCGGCTGACGCTGCTGTCCGGTGGCGAGAAGTCGATGACCGCGCTGGCGTTCCTGTTCGCTGTGTTCCTCGCGCGGCCGTGCCCGTTCTACATTCTCGACGAGGTCGAGGCCGCGCTTGACGACCTCAACATCGACCGGTTCCTGGAGCTGCTCCGCACCTACTCCCAGCACGCCCAGTTCATCGTCGTCACGCACCAGAAGCGCACGATGGAGGCCGCGGATTCGCTGTACGGGGTGTCGATGGGCGCCGACGGCATCTCGAAGGTGATCTCGCGCCGGCTGCCCCCGGAGGAAGAAGCAGCGTAACCTCGCCGCTCCGTGGCACGAGACTGGCGAGACCTGTTCATCGTCGACGGCGAGCTGCCGCCCGACGCCGAATCCGAACCCGCGACTCAGGAGCGGCGCCGGGGCATGTTCCGCCGGCTGCGCGAGAACCTCCGCAAGACCCGCCAAGCTCTCACCTCCGAGATCCAGGCGACGCTGTTCGAGGACCTCAGCGACGAGACGTGGGAGCGGCTCGAGGAGGCCCTGATCTATGCCGACGTGGGCGCGAAGACGACCGCGCAGGTCGTCGGTCAGCTCGAGCAGGAGGCGACGGGCGGCACGATCACCGGAGGTCAGGCGCTGACCGAGCGGCTGACCGAGCTGCTCGCCGAGATCGCGCGCACGGGGGACGACAAGATCGATCTGCGGCCCGAGCCCACGGTGATCCTGGTCGCCGGCGTCAACGGTACGGGCAAGACGACGACCGTCGGCAAGCTCGCATGGCATCTGAGCAAGGAACTCGGACGCACGGTGGTGGTCGGCGCGGCCGATACGTTCCGCGCCGCCGGCGTCGAGCAACTCGAGGTCTGGGCCCAGCGCGCCGGTGTGGGCTTTGTCAAGGGCCCCCCGAACGCGGACCCCGGCGCCGTCGCCTATGACGCGATCGCGACGGCGCGCCGCGACGGCGTCGACGTCGTGATCATCGACACCGCGGGGCGGCTGCACACGCAGGACGATCTGATGGCCGAGCTGTCGAAGGTCAAGCGAGTGATCGCCAAGCAAATCCCGGACGCTCCGCACGAGACGCTGCTGACGGTCGACGCCACGACCGGGCAGAACGGTCTCCGCCAGGCGCGGCTGTTCTCCGAGGCGGTGCCGGTCAGCGGGCTCGTGCTGACAAAGCTCGACGGAACCGCCAAAGGCGGGATCGCGCTCGCGATCGCCAACGAGCTCGGCATCCCGGTCAAGCTGATCGGGATCGGTGAGCAGCTCGAGGACCTGCGGCCGTTCGACTCGGCCGATTTCGCCAGAGCGCTGGTCACCGAGTAGGCGCGCCTTCGCGGCCGTATCGCCCCGCTGGGCCTGCAGCACCCTAGGGGCGTACCCGCACTCGCCGCTCCTGCGTGACGACGGCGAGGTGGCGGCGTACGCTGGCCTAGGTCAGGCGGTCCGCCCACAGGTCGGCGCTGACCTGCACCCGCGCCGGGACACGCCGGGTCCGACGCAGTACGCTGAGAGCGCGAAATGTTCGATTCGCTGGCAGAAAAGCTCCAGGCGACGCTCTCCGATGTTCGCGGTCGCGGCACCCTGACCGAGGCCGACGTAAACGCGGCGATGCGGGAGATCCGGCTCGCACTGCTCGAGGCCGACGTCAACTTCAAGGTCGTGAAGAGCTTCACGAACGCGGTCAAGGAGAGGGCGCTCGGGGCTGACGTGATCGGCAAGCTCAACCCGGGCCAGCAGGTCGTCAAGATCGTCTCCGACGAGCTGACCGAGCTGATGGGCGGCGCCGCGCACGAGCTGTCGTTCTCGCCGCGGCCGCCGACGGTCGTCGTGATGGCCGGTCTCCAGGGGTCCGGCAAGACGACCGCGACCGCAAAGCTCGCCCGCTACCTGAAGGAGCAGCACGGTTCATCGGTAGCGGTGGCGGCATGCGACGTGTACCGGCCCGCGGCCGTTGACCAGCTAATCAAAGTCGGGACCCAGGCCGGCGCCGCCGTCTACGAGCAGGGCACCGATCGCGATCCGGTCAAGATCGCCGCCTGGGCCCGTGACCGCGCCATCTCCGAGGGCAAGGACGTACTGATCATCGACACGAGCGGCCGGCTCCACGTCGACCAGGAGCTGATGGCGGAGCTCGCGAACATCAAGAAGGCGGTCAACCCCCACGACGTGCTGCTCGTAGTCGACGCGATGACCGGCCAGGACGCGGTCAACGTCGCCGAGCAGTTCGCCGAGGTGGTCCAGTTCGACGGTGTCGTCATGACCAAGCTCGACGGCGATGCCCGCGGTGGCGCGGCGCTGTCGGTCAAGGCGATCACCGGCAAGCCGATCCTGTTCGCGTCCACCGGCGAGAAGCTCGACCAGTTCGAGCGCTTCCACCCCGACCGGATGGCCCAGCGGATCCTCGGGATGGGCGACGTGATGACGCTGATCGAGAAGGCCGAGACCACGTACGACCAGGACCAGGCAGCCGAGCTCGAGCGCAAGCTCCGCAAGCAAGAGTTCGGACTCGACGACTTTCTCGAGCAGATGCGCCAGATCCGCCGCCTCGGTCCGCTCCAGTCGCTGATCGGGATGATCCCGGGGATGGGCAAGGAACTCCGCGGCGCCAAGATCGACGAGCGCGAGTTCGACCGGATCCAGGCGATCATCCTGTCGATGACGCCCCAGGAGCGGCGGCACCCGGAGCTCATCAAGGGCTCCCGCCGGCTCCGGATCGCGCAGGGATCAGGCACCAACGTGCAGGCCGTCAAGGCGCTGATCAAGCAATTCGAGCAGATGCGCAAGGTCATGCGACAGGTCGCTCAGGGACGCATGCCCGACCTCGGCGCGCTGATGCGCCAGGCGCGCTGAGGACCCGGCCGCCGGACATCCGCGCTCACCCGCTACCCTCATCGCTCACATGTCTGTACGACTTAGGCTGACTCGCATCGGTGGACGCAAGAATCCGGTCTGGCGCGTGGTGGTCGCCGATCAACGCGCCAAGCGCGACGGGCGCGTGATCGAGACCGTCGGGCACTACAACGCCCAGACCAATCCGTCGACGATCACGCTCGACGAGGAGCGAGTCCGGGACTGGCTCGCGCGGGGGGCTCAACCCACGGACACGGTCCGCAAGCTGCTGCGCATCCAGGGCATTCAGTAGCGCCGCGGCGATGAAGGAGCTGCTCGAGTACCTGGCGCGCGGTCTCGTCGAGCATCCCGACGAGGTCCGCGTCAACGAGGTCCGAGAGGACGACGGGGCGATCGTGCTCGAGCTCTCTGTCGCCGACGACGATTACGGCAACGTGATCGGCCGCGGTGGCCGCACCGCCGCCGCCCTGCGCACGGTCGTCAAGGCGGCCGCGGTCAGGAGCAAGCAGCGCGTGTTCGTCGACATCGTCGACGCGTGAATGCTCTGCCCGGGTGAGCGCTCAGCCTGAGTGGCTTCTCGCCGGTCGCGTCGGCCGGCCGCATGGGCTCGACGGCAGCTTTCACGTCACCCGTCCGAACGCCCAGCTGCTCGAGGCGGCGTCGAGGGTCCTCATCGACGACCGCGAGCTCGAGATCACTCGTATGGCGGGAACCCCGCGGAGTCCGATCCTGCGGGTCGCCGACCACGACGACCGCGAGGCCGCCGAGTCGCTGCGTGGGAAAGACCTCCTGGTGCCGCGCGCCATCGCCCCGGAGTTGGGCCCCGACGAGTGGTGGGCCGAGGATCTCGCCGGGTGCGCGGTCCGGGACGGCGATCGCGTGGTCGGGAACGTGCGGCGGCTGGTCGAACTCCCCTCGTGCGAGGTGCTCGAGGTCGAGCGGCCGGACGGCGGCGATCTGCTGGTGCCGCTGGTCACCGATGCGGTCCGCGACGTGGATCTCGACCGGCGGGTGATCGACGTCGATCTCCGGTTCCTCGGCGAGGCCTAATTGCAGATTGACGTCTTCACGCTGTTCCCTGACGCGTTCGCGTGGTTTGAGCGTCAGCGTCACGTCGCCAACGCGCTCGCGGCCGGTCATCGGCTCGAATACGTCAACTATCGCGATCACACGCCCTTGAGTGCCGGGCAGGTGGACGACACGCCGTTCGGCGGCGGAGCCGGGATGGTGTTGCGAGTCGATGTGGTCGAGGCGGCGCTTCGTGCGCGCTACGGCCGCGACCCGGTCGAGCTGCGCGACGAGCGGCGGGTGATCGTGCTCGCCGCCGGCGGGAGGGTACTCGACGACAGTCTGGTGTCCGAGCTCGCGCGGGAGGGCGCGCTGACGCTGCTGTGCGGGCGGTATGAGGGCATCGACCAGCGCGTCGTCGATCACTTCGCCACCGACGAGATGTCGATCGGCCGCTACGTTCTCGCCGGCGGCGAACTGGCGGCGATGGTGGTGTGCGACGCGGTCCTGCGGAAGCTCCCGGGCGCGCTCGGCCATCCCGACTCGGCGCTCGAGGAGTCCTTCAGCGAGGCGCTCGCCGGCGCGCGCGAGTATCCGCACTACACGCGCCCGGCGGACTACCGCGGCTGGCGGGTGCCCGAGGTGCTGCTGTCGGGGCATCACGCACGGATCAAGGAATGGCGGCTTGCACAGAGCGCTGCGAGGGGAGCAGGCTCCGCAGACGGTCCGCTACCATAGGCGGCCCCGCGCAGGCTGACGTCTGCGAGTAAGTGCCCCGCCGCGGAAACACACCCGGTGCGGCAGGGACCTGCACCGTCATGAGCACCGTGATCGACAGCCTGGAGCGCGCCCAGCTCCGTCGTGTACCGAGTTTCGACGCGGGCGATCGGCTGCGCGTCCATTTCCAGGTGATCGAGGGCACGCGGCGCAGGACGCAGGTGTTCGAGGGGGTTGTCATAAAGCGCCAGGGGCACGGCGCGCGCGAGACCTTCACGGTGCGCAAGCAATCGTTCGGTGTGGGCGTCGAGCGCACGTTCCCGCTGCACTCTCCAAAGATCGAGCGGATCGAGGTCGCCGCCCGCGGTGACGTCCGCCGCGCGAAGCTCTACTACCTGCGCGGTCGTGTCGGCAAGCGCGCGCGGGTCCGCGAGCGTCGGAGCGCGGCGCCCGAGGTCGCGGTCGAGCGCGAGCTGCTGCATGCAGCGACGGCGGACGAGGAGCTACAGGACGTGGACGGGCAGCCGGACGTCGAGGCCGCCGAGTCGGTGGACGCAGTGCCGGAGAACGGCGCGGCGGAAGCCGAGGCGCATCCCGAGTCCGGCGCTGAGGCGGAGGCTGAATCGGGCGCTGAGGTACAGGCTGAGTCGAGCGCGGAGGGTCCGAGCGCTGAGGAGTCCGAGGATTCCGTCCCTCCGACGGCGCCGCAGGACGCCAGTCCGGCGGCCGCGGAGGCACCCGCCGGCGAATCCGAGGAGTGACGAAGGCCAAGAAGTCGCCGGCGAGCACGCTGTTGGAGCTCGCGGTGATTGTGGTGACGGCGCTGGCCCTGGCGCTAGGGATTCAGGCGTTTCTGGTGAAGCCGTATCGGATTCCGAGCGGGTCGATGCTTCCCACCGTACGCATCGACCAGCGCGTGCTCGTGGACCGGATCGGCATGGACTTCTCCTCGCCCCACGTCGGCGACATAGTCGTGTTCCATCCGCCCAAGAACTACGAGCAAGGGTGCGCGGACCCGAACCAGGGACAGGACGGCGGTGGCCAGGACGCCCCCGCAGCGTGCGCGCTGCCGTGGCGGCAACCCTCTTCGCAGACGTTCATCAAGCGCGTCGTCGGGGTCCCCGGCGACCGTATCTCGATCGTCAACGGGCACGTGATTCGCAACGGGAAGCGGGAGTCCGACGGCTACATCGTCCAGTGCGACGGCGATTCGGCCTGCAACTTCCCGCAGACGATCACGATCCCACGTGGCGACTACTACATGATGGGCGACAACCGGCCCGACTCCGAGGACAGCCGCTTCTGGGGACCCGTGCCGAGAGCGTGGATCATCGGCAAGGCGTTCCTGACCTATTGGCCGCCCGATCGGATCGGGCTCCTCTAGTGACGCTCACGCGCCGGCATCGCGGATAGTGCCTGGAGCCGTCCGGTGAAGGGGTTGATCGAGCTGGTGGTCACGGTCGCGATCGCGGTGGCGCTCGCCCTCCTGATCCAGGCCTTCATCGTCAAGCCCTACCGCATCCCGAGCCCGTCGATGGTCCCGACCCTCGACGTCGGTCAGCGCGTCCTGACCAATCGCCTCGCCGGCAATCCGAGCGTGGGCGACATCGTCGTATTCCATCCGCCGCACGGCGCCGACTTCGACAATCCCGTGTGCGGCGATCCCAATCAGGGAGGCTCGGGCGGCCCGAACGCCGAGGCCTGCGACAAGCCGACTCCGCAGGAGTCCAGCCAGACGTTCATCAAGCGCGTCGTCGGGCTCCCCGGCGACACGATCCGGATCGTCAACGGCCACGTGATACGCAACGGCGTACGGGAAAAGGACGCCTACATCGAACAGTGTGGGGACACTCCTTCGTGCAATTTCGGCAAACCGATCAAGATTCCGCCCGGCTACTACTTCATGATGGGCGACAACCGTGGCGCGTCGGACGACAGTCGTTTCTGGGGGCCGGTCCCGAGCAAATGGCTCATCGGGACTGCGTTCTTCACGTACTGGCCCCCTGACCGGATCGGCTTCCTCTAGCCGGGCAGCCGCTCCGCGGCGCAAGACCCCGCCGCGCGCGGCCCGCAAGCTGTTCAAGTTCGACCGCGCGCTGGGCGTGCGCTTCGTCGCCGGTGCGGACGAGGCGGGCCGAGGCTGCCTGGCGGGGCCGCTGGTCGCCGCCGCGGTGCTGTTCGATCTCAACTCGCTCGGGCCCGCCGAGGTCCGGGCCCTCGGAGCGCTGAACGACTCAAAGCAGCAGACGCCCGAGGCCCGCGCGGAGCTGTTCCCGGTGATCCTCCGCCTCGCCACCAAGGTCGCGATCGTGTCGCGCTGCGCGCCCGGTATCGACGCGCGCGGGTTGCACGTCACGAACCTCGCCGCGCTCCGCGACGCGCTACGGAAGGTGGCGCGCGACGGGTGCATCTGCCTCAGCGATGGCTTTCCGGTGAGGCCGCTCGGCTACGACCAGCGCGCCGTGGTCGACGGCGACGCGAAGAGCGCCGCGATCGCCGCCGCCTCGGTGATCGCCAAGGAGACCCGGGACCGCTACATGCGCCGCGCCGACGCCACGCATCCAGGGTGGGAGTTCGCCCAACACGTCGGGTACTCGACCCCAGAGCATCGGGAGGCGATCGAGCGGCTCGGAGTGTCGCCTCTGCACCGGCTCTCGTTCCAGTCGATGGCGTATCAGCAGTTGATGCTCGCCGAGCCGGTCGCTCTGAACGACAGCTAGATGTCGACGTGCCGAAGAGAACCTGCAAGACATGACATTCGGTCCGTCCCGAGACGACCGTGACAGACGGTGCACGTGGGGGGCACGCAGGGGCTGCCACGGTCGGGCGGCTTGACGCCGAATGGCAGACCATGCATGCCGGCCGTCCGGGCAACGCCATCGATGTAGGCGGCACCGCCCCGACTAGAACGCGCCCTCGAGGTGCTCGAGGCCAAGCAGCCGGCCGGCGCCATCGACCGTGACCCCGATCGCGTCGAACCGGAGCATGTCCGCCCGAGGCCGGTCGGTGCGCTCGATCAGCCACCGCCCCGCCATCTTGCGAACCTGGGCGCGCTTCAGCGACCGGACCGCGTCGAGCGGGTTCGCGCCGGGCGGACCTGCCCGGCGCGTCTTGACCTCGCAGAACGCGAGCGTCCGGCCGTCGAACGCGATGATGTCGAGCTCGCCCCACCGGGTCCGGTAGTTGCGCTCGACGATCTCGAATCCACGCCTGACGAGATGCTCGGCCGCGAGCTGTTCACCGAGCGCTCCGAGGCGGCGTCGGGGGTCACTGGTCACGCCGGCGACGCTACGCCGGCGCGCGTGAGGTGTGGGTCACACCGCGTTCCAACACTGCGTAACCCGGATGTCGCGCCCTACGTAGATTTGGAACAGCGCGAGGACCACCGCTGACGCGCCGGCGCGTACGTTGGACGCGATGCTCGCGCGCATCGCCACGTTCGCAATCGACGGGATCGATCCCCGCCACGTCTGGGTCGAGGTCGACATCCGGAGCGGCCTGCCTGCGTTCACGATCGTCGGGCTCGGGGACGCGGCGGTCCGCGAGTCGCGCGACCGGGTCCGCTCGGCGATCGCGAACTCGGGGTTCGACTTCCCCCAGACGCGGATCACCGCGAACCTCGCGCCGGCGTTCCTGCGCAAGGTCGGGCCGGGGTTCGACGCGGCGCTCGCGCTCGGCGTGCTCGCGGCCAGCGAGCAGGTCCCGGCGGACGCGCTCGGTGCTTACGCGGTGTTCGGCGAGCTGTCGCTCAGCGGCGAGCTGCGCGATTCGCCGGGGGCGCTCGCGGTCGCCGAGGGAGCGCGCCGGGCCGGGCTCGAGCGGCTGATCGTCCCGCGCCAGCGTGCCCGCGAGGCCGCGCTCGTCGATGGGCTCGAGATCGCGGGAGTCTCGAGCCTGCGGGCGGCGGCCGAGGTGCTCGCGGGGGCGGCGCCACCACCGCTCCCCCCGCCGGCCGTGGACAGTCGCGCAGCGGCGCCCGCCGAACCCGACCTGGCCGATGTCAGGGGCCACGCCGGCCCGTTATTGGCACTCGAGATCGCGGCCGCCGGCGGCCACAACCTGTTGTTCGAGGGCGCGCCCGGAACCGGCAAGACGATGCTCGCGCGCCGGATCCCTTCGATCCTGCCCGCGATGAGCCGGGCCGAGGCGATCGAGGTCACGAGGATCCACAGCATCGCGGGGCTGCACGCCAGCGGGCTCGTCCAGGCGAGGCCTTTCCGCGCCCCGCATCACACGATCTCGCCGTCCGGGCTGGTCGGCGG
>DATJYY010000256.1:0-40735 GCA_035499395.1 Solirubrobacteraceae bacterium | reverse complement strand
CTTAAAGAGTCGCGAGCGCCGTGCGAGTGACCTCGTCGGCGGGCGCGTACACGGCCATTCGCAGCTCCGGCTGGCCCGTCGGAACCGTCTGCGCGTGATGGAGCCGCAGCGTGCCGAGCCGCGGGTGCTTGATGACCTTGGTTCCGCGCTGGGCCTCGATCACCTCGTGCTCGTCCCACCACTCGCGAACCCGCCCGCTGTGCTCACGGATCTCGGCCACGAACTCCTCGTACTCCGGCTCGCCCGCGTGTCGCGCGTACTCGGCGCGAAACCGCGCCAGGGTGTTGCGGGCGGTTGTCTCGCGTTGGGCCGTCATCCCGCCTTCGCCGGGGTCGACCATCAGCCACCAGAGCAGATAGCGTCGGTCTGGAGGCAGATGGCCCGGCGAGCCGAGCACGACCGAGGCCGCTCGGTTCCAGGCGAGGATTCTGGTCATCGGCCCGAGCAGATAGGCCGGGTTCGGGTGCATCGCGTCGACTAGCGCGACCAACTGGCCGATGTCCCCGCCGACCTGATCAGGATCGGTGCCGGCCACGTCATCGGCAAGCGGAAGCTCCGTTCGCGCGAGCGCGAACAGCGTCCGGCGCTCGGCTGGGTCGAGCCGCAACGCGCGGGCGAGCGCATCGAGCACCTCCGGCGAAGGGTTGATGTCCCGCCCCTGCTCGAGCCACGTGTACCAGGACACCCCGACCCCCGCCAACGCGGCGAGCTCCTCGCGCCTGAGGCCGGGCGTCCGGCGGCGCCCGCCGTCGTCGGGTAGTCCGACGTCCGCCGGGGACAGCCGCCCTCGGCGTGAGCGCAGAAATGCCCGCAACTCGTCCCGCCGGGAAGTTGATGAAGCGACGGCCATCGTTCGACCCGCCTGACTCTAGCTCGTCCCTGCAAAATGGTCCGGCGCTCGCCACGGAGTGAGAGCCGTGATCGCGTGTATCAGTGTCCGGCGACCTGGCCACCGTCGATGTGAAGAGTCTCGCCGGTGACGAACGCGGCTCGTTCCAGATACAGGATTCCGTCGACGACGTCGCTGATCTCACCCACCCGCCCGAGCGGCTGGACATCGGCAAGGCCGATGTATGACGCCGGATCGTGAACCGGTGTCTTGATCACGCCAAGTGAGACCGCGTTCACCCGAACCCCGCGGGAGGCGTATTCGATCGCCAGGGAACGTGCGGCGGCGGCGAGCCCGCCCTTCGTCAGCGACGCGAGGGCGGCCGGCCGCGTGCTGTCGGCATTGTCGACAAGGCTGGTGCTGATGACTACCACATGGCCGCTTCCCTGTGTGACCATCTGCCGGATGGCGCGCTGGGTGATGTGAAAGAACCCCGCCAGGTTCACCGCGGTCACCTCGGCGTAGTCGTCTAGCGTGTAGTCAGTGAACGGCTTGCCGATGTAAATCCCGGCGTTGTTGATCACACTGTCGATCCGTCCGAAACGGTCGAGCGCGAGCCGGACGACGCGCTCTGCGGTCGCGGCCTCGGCGATGTCGCCTTCGATGGTCGCGAGCTGTGGATCGTCAGACGGCGCGATCGAGCGAGCGGTCGCGACGACGGCATAGCCGGCGGCCCGGAACGCAGACGTCAAGCCCGCGCCGATCCCCTTGGACGCGCCGGTGACGATCGCGACCTTGGACACGGAGCTCACGCGACGAGGTACGTCTCGTAGATGACGCCTGCCGGTTGCCGGCCGGCGACGGCGACGAACACACCTTTGTTCAGCCAGTCGAGATCGGCAGCGGCCGTCTCGATCTGGGTCGAGGTCCGGAACGTGTACTCGGTCGGGTCGACGTCCTCCCCGCGCGCGATGCGCGCCAGCACCTCGGCACTGCCGTGGCGCACACCACGTGACCGAACGTCGAGTATGACGCCGGCGTCGGTCTGCAGGGTGTAACGGACGTCTACGATCGCGGTTCCATCGGGCATGATCGTCTGCCAGTCGGCACTCGCGCCCGGGACCAGTTTGCCGCTGAGCTCCGGACCGGCGAAGGTGCCGCCCGTCAGCGGCACGATGCGCCGATGACCGTGGACGGTGTCGCCAAGATCGAGCGGGTGGCCGAGCGCGGCCTCCAGCCGATACACCGGGATGAGGTGCGGGGTAGAGAGATGAAACCCGTGCTCGGCGGCACGGTTCGGGTCGACTGGGAATTCCATCGCCTTGCTCCTTCCGGCCTCGCCGGCGCAGTGACTACCTGCCAGTTCGCTCCCGGTGCTTGCATCCCGGCCAGCAGCAGGGCCTGCGCTGGCCGTCCTCCAGCTCCTCCTGGGTCCGTCGGATGCGGCGTTCTCTGGTGGTGTCGTGCTTGGCATCCTCGACCCAGCAGATGAATTCGTTGCGGGCCAAGGGCGTGATGTCCTTCCAGGCATCGAGCGCCGTGCCGCTTGCGATCAGCGCCTCACGCAGGTCGGCGGGCAATTTGTGCGCCACCCCGCCGGGCACTCTCGGTCCGCTCACATCTCCCATCGTAATGAGCCGGGTCAACGGGCGTCACCCGCCGCTCGCCGGACTCAGTGCGGTTCGCACATGAGCTTGACAGTCGCCTCACCTCCCGTGGCGTCAGTTCGTGGAGTCGCGCCAGGCTCAGCGACCCGGTTGATTCATGCGCCGCCGAGCGGCCCAGGTTTCCTTGTCCATGCACCACCGCCACTCGATCCCGATCTCGGCCGGCGCCACCCGCTCATCCGGCGACTCGCCGATCCATTCGAACCCCAGCCCGCGGGGGACGCCGGCGCTGGCGTGATTGGCCTTGTCGTGGTGAATCTCGACCCGGACGATCCCCGGCACCGAAAACGCGGCGTCGGTCAGAACGTGCGCAACCCGCGTGGCCACGCCGCGACGGACAAACCCAGGGTGCGTCCAGTATCCGATTTCAAGCCCATCCGCGCCAACGCGACGGTGCAGCCCACCGCCGCCGGCGATGCGACCCTCGACGAACGAGCCGAGGATCACGTCGCCTCCCTGAGCCCAATCGCGCTCCCACTCGTCGATCATCGCTATGCGACGCTCGAGCGATAGCGGCTCCTCGGCTATCCACGCCATCCAAGGCCGCAGATGGTCGGCACTCTCGAGGATCGCCTGGCTCAGCGCGGCGGCGTCGGACGCCAGCCATCTCCGAACCACCAGCCCGCCCGGTCCGGTCAAACGCTCCGGAAGCACAGCGCTTCTCGTCACGAGCCAACGATACGTAAAGTCGCGGCAATCTCGTCACCGGCGTCGCCGGGCGGTGATCAACCACGAGCGCGAATCGAGGATCACGCCCCGCTCGTCGCTGCAGTGCGCCGCCAGCATCCTGTGCAGGCGCTCGACGGTCCCTCGCGCCTCGTCGTCGCTGATCGTCGCGAACGCATCGCTCGTGCTCTGAAAGCCTCGATCGCCTGCGCCCAGTCGTTGTCCTCGTATCGCTGCCAGACGAGCAGCACCAAGCGTGCCTCGGGTCGCAGGGCAGCGGCGATGTTGGCGAACGCGGCGCCGGATCGCAGAAGAACATCGTCCCGAACCGGCTGATCGCGCGTCGACGCCGACAACGAGGCCCGGGGCCGCAGCGCGCGCCGCCTCGCGAGTCGTCAGCCCAGCCCCGCGGCACGACGTGGTGGTCGTCGGAGGAGGGCCGGCCGGGATGATGCTTGCCGCCGAGCTGGCGGTGGCGAAGGTCGACGTCGCGGTCGTCGAGCGCTGTGCCAATCACGTGCTCGTGGGCTCGCGGGCCGGCGGGATTCACGCGCGTACGATCGAGGTGCTGGATCAGCGCGGGGTCGCTGATCGGTTCCTCGCAGAGGGTCAGGTGGCTCAAGTCGCGACGTTCGGGACGACCGTGTTGGACATGAGCGACCTCCCGACGCGTCATCCGTATTCACTCGGGATCTGGCAGAACAAGATTGAGCTGATCATGGCCGCATGGCTAGCCGAGCTGACGGTGCGGATCTATTACGGACGCGAGGTGACGGGATTCGCGCGGGATGACACTGGCGTCGACGTTCAGGTGTCCGACGGCGAGCCACTACGAGCCGGGTACACGGTCGGGTGCGACGGGGGCCGGAGTGTGATCCGTAAAGCCGCCGGCATCGAGTTCGCGGGATGGGACCCCACGAGGAGTAATCTGATAGCCGAATTCGAGCTGACCGAGGAAGCGCCACAGGGCATCCGGCGCGACGCCACCGGCGTGCATGGGCTCCACAGGCTGGAGGACGGGAGGACCGTCCGGGTGGTCGTGACCGAGCAGCAAATCGGGCCTAGCGACGAGCCCACCCTGCGAGATCTGAGCGATGCGCTCATCGCCGTGTACGGCACCGACTTCGGGATCCGCAGTCCGACATGGATCTCGCGGTTCACCGACATGACCCGCCAGGCCGACGCCTACCGCGTCGGACGTGTGTTGCTCGCGGGTGACGCGGCGCATGTGCATTACCCGGCAGGCGGCCAGGGTGTCAGCCTCGGTGTACAGGACGCGGGTGAATCTCGGGTGGAAGCTGGCTCTGGCTGCGGACTCGCTCCTAGCGAGTGCCGAGGTGTGCATGAGACCGAGCTCAACGGGGCATGGTAAAGCTCGACAGCGGCCTGCCGCGGAGCTCCGCCTCCGGGATGTCGCTGAACCTCCCACTGCCTCGGAGCGAGCGAAGTCGCATCTCGAGCGTCTTGGCAGCCGCCTGCGCGAATCGCTGCTGCATCTCGATGGCCTTGTCCGCGTCCACGTAAGACGCGATCGCCTCATCGATGCGGTCGTTGATCTCGCGCCCGGCTGACGCGAACAGGTAGGCCTCCGCGTAGACCAGGCTCGTGATGGGAAGGTCAAGCGCCTGCACCCGCTCGTCCATGCCCTTCTGGAGCTGCCTGCGCCGCCCCTTGAGCTCGTCGATCGAGCCCTCGATCGACGACCGCGCTTTGAACAGGTCGCTTTCGATCCATACAAACTCGCTCTGGACCTGGAAAAGGGTGTACTCGATGTCCCAGTCCACGCTAGCCGTCTCCTTCGAAGGCATCGAGGCCCTCAGGTCGAGCGCGTTGTACTGGCGCTGCACGTCGGCCGCCCGGTCGGCCACGCGGCGCGCCTCGTCGATTGCCTGCCGGTACGGCGTTCCCTCGGCGAGCGTCGCCGCCGCCATGTTCTGAGCCTGCGCGACGAGCACCACCAGGTCGTAGATCTTCCACGCTTCAAGGCCCCAGTGGACGAGGTCGGTCAGCGTTGTCATCCGCCGGCTGAACGTGACCTTGTCCGAAAGCTCGGCGGCGAGGTCGTGTGCCGTGCTTCCGGCGCTGGAGGGAACTGCGGCCGGGCGGGGCGGGCTGACCTCGACAGCCGGAGCCGGAGCTGGAGCCGGCGCCGGCTCCAGCTCCGGGTCGGCGGACGCGGAGCGCGGTGCGCGGTAGTCGCGCTCAAGGTCGTTCAAGCGCGGAGGGCCGGGTCCCACCTTGCCAGGCTCGCCAGGACTGTGGGGGCGCGTCGCCGGCTGCTCGACCGGAAGTTGGGGTCCTTTCTCTCCGGACGGCCGAGGTCGCTTCATGCTGTCGGGGTGGCGGTCGAACGCCTCCTTGTCAAGACCGGCGTCGATCGCCGCTGTGCGAAATGGCTCGGCCGGGTCCGCCGCGGCCGGTCGGAAGTGGCCCGAGCCATCATTCCAGGCCTTGAGCGTTCCTGCCTCGAACGTGACCTGCCCGGCGAACGCCACGCGGTTACCTTGGGCCGCTTCGGTGTGACCAGCCCCACCAAACCTGCGCTTCGCTTTGACCGCCCATAGCCGACCATCTCTGACTACAAAGTCGTACGTGCCACGGGCGGTCCGATTGAATTTGCGGCCGATCTCCTTCCATTTCCCGGCGACCTTCTCGAGCCGCACAACCTCAGCACCGGGAATGGGCTCGTCGCCAGGGAAAAGATTGCCGAACGTGGGCTGACGTTGGAGGACCGCGAGCGCGCGCGCGGTGGCGCGATTACCGGCCGTTCTCTGCAGCGCTAGGAGCGAATTCGCAGGCGTCCGCTCCACGATGGTCGACTCATCCCGTGGCCTGGCGCGAGCAGGCTCAGCTCTTGAAGGGAAGGCAGGCCTCGCCATCTCGTAACGGAGACGTCCCCGCACGCGAAAACCTTTCGCAACGTGCCGGGCCAGAGGTAGCCGCCGTCGTCGGGTCGGAACGGCGCTCGATCGAGCGCAGTCCCGCGCCAGCCGGCCCAGATGAGCATCGGCGGCGGTTCCAGCGCGCATCGGACATCGACTCCACGTGGCCTCGCGCTGCACTGCAGCCGGCGACAAGCAGGCCTCCTCTCCCGCGGCGACGGGGCGGACGACCGCTTGGCTGCGCTCGACGCGCGCCACGACATCGGGACGTCTCGTCAGGCGCTTGTTGTTCACGAGGTTGTCTGCAAGACCCGCGAGCTTGACCGAGCGCGCGATCGCGTTGCCCGCGACCTGCGCGATGTACTGCTCCTACGTCTGGCCCGACCTCCGCGTCAGGGCGGTCACGGCATCCAACACTTCGCACGACAGGTTCGCTTCCCGCAGCTCCTCGGCGGTGACCGCGGTGTCCTCCAAGACTTCGTGTAACACAGCAAGTGCCCGCGCGCGGACGCCGCTCACGCCGAGCATCACACGACGAGGATGCAGGATGTAGGGCTCCGTTCCGGGGGATGGAGAGCACTGTCCGTGATGCGGACGCACAGCCAGCGCGATCGCCAGCTCCAACTCCTCAGCCGGATCCACAACCCGTCCATTTCCATCTCACCGACCCTGAGTGACATTGAGCGGCGGGCGCCCCCATTCGACGGGCTTTATTGATGGGAGATCAACGACGCCAATGTCTGCGGGCACCCTTCCCGAGTCACGAACGGCCGTCCAGGGTGCTGCTTAACGTCGGCGCCTCGGCGGGACCAGCACTCCGCAGCTGGGTCCCGCGTCGGCGACGGAGCGGCCGCCGGTGATTGGTGGCGCCTGCCAGGGGTCGGCTCCCCGGCGGCAGACGGGTGTCTCTGCGTTGGTGCAGGCGGTTTGGTGGGTGGTTGGCGCACGGAGCGGCCCCGCTGCCTGACCGCTCACTCACTGGTCGCGCGTGCTTGATTGTGGTCCACGCGTTACCGATCGGATAGGTCTGGGGTGACAGGCAGGCTCAACTCCTCGTGAGCATCGTCACCGAATAGGGTCTCGAGGGTTGAGCGCACCTCGGCCCAGCGGTCGGCGCCGACCTTGGCGGCGTAGTCGCGCTCGAGCGCGAGCATCCGCTTGCGAGCGATAGCTACGCCGGCGCGTCCGCGGTCGGTGTATCTGACGATCACGCCGCGCCCGTCGTCCGGGTCTGGGTCGCGGCGCACGAGATCGAGCCGCTCGAGCTCGTCGACGAGCTTGGTGACGGCTTGGCGCGTGACGCCGGCGTGTGCGGCGAGCTCGCTGGGGCGAGCACCGTCGTCGCCGACGTCGCGCAATAGCGCTGAGTGCGCGGGCGTGACATCGCCAAAGCCGTTCTGTGCGAGATCGGCGCGGACGGCGGCCTCGATCGCGGCGCGAGCGTCGCGGAAGAGGATCTGGAGGCTCTTCGGCATGTCCACGGCATTGTAGTTCACCTCGGTTGACAAACACCACCCGGTGTGCGAAGGTTCCCGTAAGTTGTCAACCAAGGTGAACTACTAAGGGTCGTTATGAGCGCCGATGCCGCGCCGTCCCCGGCGCTGCAGCACATCAAATCTCAGGACGACCGGTCGCAAGGGTTGCAGCCAATCAAGAACCAACGACGTAATGGAGCCCCCTGTGAATATTGCTTCCCTTGACCCTGCAAACCGTCCTACCGCGACCCGGCGCATCGACTTTCGCCCGGGCCAGGACATGTATTGGGAGATCGTGCGCAACGGCCAGGACACCGATGGTGAAGTCCTCGAGGTAAATAGCTGGCTCGGTCCCCACAGCCCCAGCCCGCCTGTGCACGTGCACGACAACGCTGAGGACAGCTTTGAGATCGTCGAGGGCCGCCTTGACGTGAAGCTCGACGGCACCTGGCGTACCTATGGTCCGGGAGAGCGCGCCGCGGCGGCTCCCGGTGTCCGGCATACCCTGCGAAACACGCACGATGAGCCGGTGAGGTTCATCAATTGCCACCGCCCCGCCGCCGACTACGAGGCGTTCTTTCGCGACATGGCGTCGCTGACATCGACCGGGAAGATGGGCGCCGGAACACCTCACAGTCCGCGTCAGGCGATCTACGCAGCGATGCTGTTCAAGGCCCACCCGACCGCGATCCGAACCTCGCGCCTGCAGCGATTCGCATTCGCGTCGCTGTCGGGCTTGGGCCGGATGCTGGGGATGAGCCTGTGATCGCGCACACGCCCCGCTCCAAGAATCTCGCGCTCGCGCTGCTGGCGATGACGCAGTTCGTGATCGTGATCGACGCTTCGATCGTCAACGTCGCGCTGCCGTCGATCGGCGCCCACCTGCACTTCTCCCGCGACGACCTCACCTGGGTCGTGAACGCTTACACGCTGACGTTCGGCGGCTTTTTGCTGCTGGGCGGGCGGATGGCCGACCTGCTGGGGCGACGCCGCATGTTCATGCTCGGTCTGGTCGTGTTCTCGCTCGCGTCGCTGGCCGGCGGCCTCGCGCATTCCGAGACCTGGCTGATCGCTGCCCGCGCGGTCCAGGGCCTGGGCGCCGCGATCGTCTCCCCCGCCGCGCTGTCGATCATCACCACCACGTTCGCCGACGGGGCCGAGCGCAACCGCGCGCTCGGCATCTGGGGCGCGGTGGCGGGCGCGGGCGGCGCCGCCGGGGTGCTGCTGGGCGGGATCCTGACCAGCGGGCTGAACTGGCGCTGGGTGCTGTTCGTCAACGTCCCGATCGGGCTCATCGCCGCCGTGCTCGCGCCCAGCACGCTCGGCGAGAGCCGCCGCGAAGACGCCGGCGACTCCTTCGAGTTCCCCGGCGCGGTGGCCGTCACCGCCGGGCTGGCGCTGCTCGTGTACGCCGTCGTCGACGCGGTCAACGTCGGCTGGGGGGCGACCCGGACGATCGTCTGCCTGGCCGCGGCCGTGGTGCTGCTGATCGCGTTCGTGGCGATTGAGCTGCGCCAGCGTGATCCGCTGATGCCGTTTCAGATCTTCCGGCTGCGGACCCTGCGCGGCGCCAACATCGTCGGCCTGCTGATCGGCATGTCGCTGTTCTCGATGTTCTTCTTCATCTCGCTCTACCTCCAGGACGTGATGGGCTACTCGCCGATCAAAACCGGCCTCGCCTACCTCCCGCTGGCGGTAGGGATCATCCTCTCGGCCGGCGGTGCCTCCCAGCTCGTCACGCGCGTCGGCTTCAAGGCACCCCTGATCGCCGGCCTGCTGCTGGTCGCCGGCGGGCTGCTCTGGTTCTCACAGGTGCCCGGGACAGGCGGCTCGTTCGCCGCGGACGTCCTCGGCCCCTCCCTCCTGGCAGCCGTCGGATTCGGACTGACGTTCGTGCCCGTGACGATCGCCGCCGTCACCGGAACCGAGCCACACGAGGCGGGCCTGGCCTCCGGTCTGATCAACACCTCCCAGCAGATCGGCGGCGCGCTCGGGCTCGCGATCCTCGCGACCGTTGCCAACAGCCGCACCCAAAGCCTGTTCCACGCCGGCGTCCACAGCTCGGCCGTGACACTGACCAAAGGCTTTGACCGGGCGTTCCTCGTCGGCGCCGGCCTCGCCGTCGCCGGAGCGATCCTCGCCGCCGTGCTCATCTCCACGCGCGACAGCCACGAACACTCAAACGCGGCCCGCACCGGCGAGGCCGCCGGCGCCGATGCCGCAGCCGTTCCCGTTGCCGCGGGCTGAGCGCTTCAGTCGATCTGGCGCTCGCAGACGCACCACGAGGTCAGCTGGCCCACCGGGCCCTCGGCGACTCTATATCGGCGTGAGCCCGATGGATGTGGGCGGGCCGGCCATTGAGCAGTTCGGTCGGCCGCGAGCAGCGCCGTCGTTGGCCCTGTGTGAGCTCACAGGGTGAGGGGCGTACGTTCGAGCTGAGGTTGTCCGATCCCGAGCCGCGCGGCCTCGACGCTTGCCTCGCGTCGGCCGCGTACGCCGAGCTTGCGGAGGACGGCCGAGACGTGGCGATCGACGGTCTTCTCAGCGATGACGAGGGGCCAGGAGCGCAACCGCTCAAGGATCCCAGGCGGGGCGCCGGCGGCTCGCCTGGCGGTTTGCCGCCGCCGGGATCATCGCCGACAGCTTTCCCAGCCATTGCGTTGACTGCCAAACGGCGCAAATTCAAAGACGAGAGCAGTCTGGGCCGATCCAGCGGCGGCCGACCCAACACCAAGCCACCCAACAATTAGATAGGGGTAGACATGCGCCGTTCACCAGGGTTGAAACCACGCTTGGCAGTAGGAGCAGCTGCGCTAAGTCTTCTAGCAGCGGGTTCCGTTTCAGCCACGTCTCGCGCGGGAGCCGCTGTCAGAGCAAGGACAATGCGTGCAGCGCAGTCCTCCGGTCGCTGCGCCCACGCAACCGACACTACGTCGTCACGATCATGTCAATGACATACACGCAGCTGGCTGCAGCGTTTGGAACCACGCAGTACAGGTAACCACCAGGCCGATTGACTCATGCAGGAGCGCCAGGTAAGACCGGGTGTGGACGGCCGCCGGTCAACCCGACATCTAGTTGTCGAGGGGCAATCCGAGCGTCTGAGCTGCGGTCAAGACAAATGCTTCGGGCGATGCGACAACCCCATGAACGCCGGATCAGCGCATTCGACGTGCTCGGTGACGACGACGAGGGACGAAACCGGCCATGGGATTCGCCCGCCCCTCCGGTTCGAGCCCGCAGAGCAGCATCCCACCTTGGGCTGGGATTCGATCGAGCGGGCGCGGCAGGCCGTTGACCGCACTGCTGTTCGGCGGCGAAAGGAGCCATGCCGTACAAGCTGCCAATTTTCTGAGGACGACCCGGAATCGGACACGGCCGGTGACGTCGGACTCGCCGGCGACGATCTCGACCCTCGGCTCGACCGAGCCGCCGCGGTAGGGCTACCCCCGATGCGCCTAGTGCAGCAGTCTGGAGCCCGTGGCTGCTTGGGCGGGACGCTGTCGCGTAACGATTGGCGTTGTGGTCGGCTCACAAGGTCGCGAGGAGCTGTGCCCAACCCCCATGGCGTGACCCCCGGTCACTGGCGATTTACCCCTCAAAAATGAGGGGTAAAACGCCAAACTTCGGCGAGCGCGTCCATGACGCGGCCGGTGCGTTATGACCTCGACACAACGGATCCCACACTCGCCGGATTTGTGCGACCGCCTCGCGACGAAGCAGCAGCCGACGCACCCCGCGTCATCGACGAGGCCCTGCAGACGATCGGCGAGGTGGAACTCCGCCGTCGCTTCCGAATCTATCCCGCCGACGGCCTCGCGATCGACCTCCAGGAGGAGGGTTTCAACCTCAACGAGGGCTTGGCCTTCCTCGTTGCACGCGTGAGCTCCCGCAGGCCTCCGGGCAAAAAGTCCTTTCCCGGAGCGTTGACAAGCGCGGAACGCGCCGTTTAGTGTGCGCTGTACGGAAAGTCGTCAGCGCACCGCATATGTTTCGGCGGCGCGGGCGAGGGGCTCCCTCCAGATTGGAGATTACGGTGATCGGGTTTCGCTGTCGGACTGCGCGCGTCCATCGACTGGTACTGGGGGTGGTCACCGCCGCGGTGCTGACTCTGGCCTCCGGCGGGGCCGCCCTGGCCTCGGACCACGGCCACCACGGCGACGGCCACCACGGCGACGGCCACCACGGCGACGGCCGCCACCGCCACGGCGGCGCCGTATTCGTCTCGCCCAGCGGAACCGCGGGGAGCGACGACCGGTCGTGTGACAGCGCCGCTTACTCCACGATCCAGTCCGCTGTCAATGCCGCACCGTCAGGCGGCACCGTCGTGGTCTGTCCGGGGACCTACACCGAGGATGTCGTCATCTCCCAGCCGCTGAGGCTGACCGGCCTCCACGGCGCCACCATCCAGGGCGCGCCGACGAACACCATCATGTGCGACCAGCTCGGTCCGGCGGGTCCGGGGAGCGCGGCCTGCCTCGCCGCCGTCACCATCAAATCGAGCTCGGTGAAGGTCAGCGGCTTCGCCGTCACCGGCGCGATAGGCGAGGGCATCCTGGCCACCGGATCGCTGGCGGGCGGGTCCATCAGCGACGTCTCGATCACCGGAAACCGCGTGGTCGGCAACGATACCGGGGGCGCCCAGTCGCCGAACTCGGCCTATCCGCAGTGCAACCCGGCGGGTCCGGTGCCAGGCGACTGTGGCGAGGGGATCCACCTCATGGGCGTGTACGACTCGGTGGTGACCGGCAACTACGACAGCGGCAACAGTGGCGGTGTCCTCCTCACCGACGAGTTCGGGCCTACCCATGACAACCTCATCGCCAAGAACGTCATCAAGAACAACCTCTTCGACTGCGGCGTGACCGTGCCGGGACACAACCCGTTCGCCCTCGACGCCAACGGCCATCGCCAGCCAAGTGTGGCCGGCGACTACAACAACGTCATCGCCGGCAACCTGATCACCGGAAACGGCGTCAAGGGCGAGGGCGCCGGCGTGATCTTCGCCAACGCGTCGGCCGGCAGCGCCTCGTACGACAACCTGGTCATCCACAACTACATCGCCGGCAACGGCCTGGGCGGAGTGACGTTGCACGCACATCCCATCGCGCCTGGAACGTTCGAGGATCTGAATGGGAACAACGTCATCGGCAACGTGATCGGTCAGAACAACCTCGCCCCGGACACCGACCCGGGGCCGAACGCCCCCATGAGCACGGTCGGCGTTCTGGTCTATGGGGCGGTTCCGGTGTCGATCAAGATCACCGGCAATCGGATCTTCAATAACAGCATCGGGATCTGGCTGGGCACGAACGGCAACATCGCCGCCACGCTCCGCCACAACCGGTTCTTCAGAGTGGGCACACCGGTCCTCATTCAGCCGTAGCTAGTAGCCCACCGGTCCCGGCGGTGCGCCCCGGCGCGCCGCCGGGCGGCGGGCCTACGTGACCCGGGGAGAGCCCCGGGATCCAGTTCGTCCTCCCCGGGCTTAGCGCGCGCCCGTCGATCCAACCGGTGAACCGCAGCCGGTCGGTGCCGACGTTGTCGTGGTGCTTGCACGAGCCGACGAGCATCAGGCGGGTGCATGGCTTGCCGTTGCTTCGCTGCTTAGGCTTAGGTCCGGGCGGCGCCACGAATTTGCGTCCGCGCTTGACTCCGCGCACCTCGTGATACACGCGGAGGGCGGTGTGGGCGGCGAGCGTGTCGCGGTAGGTAATCGTCGTGCCGTTCTCGATCCGGTCGACGATGGCCCTGCCTTTGGTCGCGGCCTGGAAGAAGCGGGGCTTGACCTGCAGGCGCGAGAGGCGCGGGATCCGCGTAGTGACCGTGTAGGTCAGGGCCACGCTGCCGGTCAGCCCGTCCGTGCTGGTGACGTGACCGTGAACATGTGCTGACCGGTTGTCGAGGTGTCGATCGCGGCGCCCGACCCGCGGCTGCCAGTACTTAACTAGCGACCAGCGCGTCTGGCAGCTGGTCGCGGGAGTGGACGTCGAGCTTCACGTAGGCGCGGCGGAGGTGGGTCTCGACGGTGTTGACGGTGACGAACAGCTGCTGGGCGATCTCGGGGCTACTGAGACCGTCGGCGGCGAGTCGGGCGACGCGGCGCTCGCTCGGAGTGAGCGCGTCAATGCCGCTGCAGGCCAGTCGTCTGGGCCGCGCGCCGGTCGCGATCAGCTCGGCCTGGCCGCGGTGCGCGAGCTCGGTCGCGCCGCAGCGTTGCGCGAGCTCGGTCCCCTGCCGCAGCGGCTCACGTGCGTCCTTGCGGTGGTTTTGGCGACGTAGCGCGGCGCCGAGGTCGACCAGCGCGCGGGCGTGCTCCAACCTGGCCGGGGTGTTCTCGAGCGTCGCGACGGCCTCGCGCAGCAAATCGACGCCCTCGGTGCCGCCGGCGATGACCCCCGCCGCGCGTTGCCCGATGCCCAGACAGCGGGGTTGCCCAAGGTATCGGCTGAGCTCGACCACCTCGCCGCTCAGTTCGCGGGCGCGCTCGACCTCGCCGAGCTGGGCGAGCGCGAGCGCGGCGCCGGTGCGCCAGTCAAGCACGCCCGGGTTGCGCTCGCCCCACGCCACATTCCACTCCCCGAGCTGGAGGAACGCGTCCGCCGCCGCGCGCCACTTCCCCGTTTCCGCGGCGAGCTGCCCGCGAGCATACGGGAGGTAGGTCGCGGTCGAGGGTTGATCCAGGCCAAACGGGATCTCGCATTGGTCCAGCAGCGCCGCCGCCTCTTGCGCGTGTCCGCGCTCGATCAGCACGTGCGTGAGCGTCGCCAGCACCCGCGGCGCCAGCGGCCCCCTCTCGCCGCCGCCCGCGGCGAGCGCCGCGCGTGCGTCTGCTTCGGCATCAGCGAGCTCGCCAACCCGATAGCGAAGCTCGGCTTGCCGCGACGACGCGTGAGCGAAGCCGACCGGCGCCCGGCGCGCGCGAGCGTCTGCCATGGCTTGGTCTAGCCAATAGCGGGCTAGTTCAAGGGAGTCTGAAAACAACAACGCGTTGGGAACGCAGTAGAACTCCAAAGAATCCGACCCCACCTCGGAAAGCAGCCGTCCGCCGGCGAGCGCCCGTTCGGCCAGGTCGCGGACCACGTCGGCGGGCTCGCCCTCCAAGCAGCTCCACCACGCGACTTGCGCGAGCAGCATCCGCTCCGTCGGGCTGTCGCCAAGCGTCTGCTCACGTAGGCGCGCGAGACGTCGACGGTGTGTTGGCCTGGTCGACAGCTGCAAGGCGGCGAACCCGAGCAGCGTCGACTCGAGCGTTTGGCTGAGGGCTCGGTCAGTGTCGGCGAGATCGTCGAGCGTGGTTTCGAGCACACCGGCGGCGTCGTCAAAGCGGTTAGCGACGCCGAACGCGAACGAGAGAACGTGTGCAATTCCGGCGCGCTGGCGGGGATCGCCCGCCATCGCCAAGGCTTTCTCGAGAGGCTTGACTGCCGCTGGTTGACCACACAGCACCTGCGCGAAACCGAGTTGCCGCAGGACGTCGATGTCGGCATTGGAATCCTCCCGCTGGGCTCGCTGTAGATAGCTCACCGCGCTATCGGGCGCGTCACGGGCCAGCGCGTCGTCGGCGGCGGCGCGGAGCACCTCAACCGTCCATTGATCGCCGCTGGGCTCGCTGATCAGCAGGTGCGCTGCGGCGCGCTCGGACCCCGCTCCTGCAGCCAGCATCCGTGCCGCTCGACTGTGCAGGAGGTCGCGCTCGCCAGGCGGCAGCTCGGCGTAGAACGCGGCCTCCACCAGCGGGTGGACGAAGCGCAGCGGACGGCCGGGCGCCAAGATGCCCACGCGAGCCAAAAGGTCGGCAGCCTTGGCGGCCTCCCCCGACTCGAGTGCGGCCAGCTCGGCGGCGTGGCGCAACTCGACGTCAGCGCCGAGCACGGCGACCGCGCCCGCCAACGCCGACGCCGCCGTTGGCAGGCGCGAGAGGCGGAGCAGCAGCGAGCGGACCACCGCCTCGGGAACTTGCCCACGCACCGCCTCCGCGTTCTCGGCGTCGGGCGAGATGCCCCCGGCCCCCAAGCCGTCAACCAGCGCCCGCAAATAGAACGGGTTGCCGCCTGTCACCTCAAAGCACGCCCGTGAGAACTCGGGAGCCGGAGCGCGCTCGAACGACTCGTGGATCAGTCGCTCGCACGCGCGCTCGCTCAGCTGTGCCGGCCGCAACACGCGCGCTTGGGGATCGTTCCGGATCGTCTCAAGCACCGTCACCGCGTCCCCACGCTCGCCCGAACGACACGCTAACGCCAGCACGATTCGCAACCCCTCAAGGCGGGCCGCCACGAAATTCACGAACCGCAACGACGCTCCGTCCGCCCAGTGTGCGTCATCCACCACCACGAACAGCGGCCGGCGCGCAGCCAGGTTGAAACACAGCCAATAGAGCCCATGCAGGGTCGCGAACGAAGCGTCGCGCACCGGTCGGGGCCGCTCGCCGGGCGCGGCGAATCCCACTAGCGCACCGACCAAGCCCGCTGCTCCGGTCAAAAGTCTCCTACGTTCGGCCGCGGAGGCGGCGGCTAGAACTCTCTCAAAGAGCTGGCGGACGACCCCGAAAGCAAACTGATCTTCCAGCGCCACCCCGCGCGCTCGAATCACGTCCATCCCCGCCGCGCACGCCGCGCGCGATGCCTCCTCCAGCAGCCGAGTCTTTCCGACCCCGGCCACGCCATCAACGACCAGCAACCGCCCCGAACCGGCGAGGGCCGAGTCGACCAGCCCGCCGATCGCGGCCAGCTCTCCCTCACGCTCCAATAACCCTCCGGCTGGCAGCCGAGAACTGCGGTCGCGTTCCGACATCGCACGGGCTACGGAAGGCTCGGAGCCCTCCTCAGGCGGGCGGTGCAGCGACGCTTCATGTTGGAGGATGGAGCGTTCGAGCTCCTTCAACGCCTCGCCCGGCTCGAGCCCGAGCTCGTCGCGCAACACGACGCTCAGCTCGCGGTAGACCGCCAGCGCGTCCGCCTGCCGCCCCGCGCGGTACAGCGCCAGCATCAACTGCCCGCGCAGCCGCTCCTGCAACGGCTCCGAGGCCACGAGTGATTCGAGCTCGGATACCAGCTCAGTTCCCGCGCCCAGCGCCAGGTCGGCGTCGATGCGCCCCATCACCGCCACCAGCCGCAGCTGCTCAAGCCGCCTGATCTCCGCCTGCAGACAATCCACCCCCGCCAGATCCGCCAACGGCGACCCCCGCCACAACCCCAACGCCTCCCGCAACCGTGCGGCCGCCCCGGCCGCCTCTCCGCCAGCCAACAACCCTCGACCCTCGTCCAAAAGCCGCTCAAACACGGCCGCGTCCAGCTGCCCATCCTCGGCCCGGAGTACATACCCACCCGGGCGCGATTGCAATGGTCCGTCGACACGGTCGCTGAGCTCCAGGACCCGGCGAAGCCGCGACACCGCCACCTGCACCGCGTTCACCGCGCTGTCGCTTCGCCTCTCCCCGAACAGCTGATCGACCAGCTGCTCGACCGGCACCAACTCATTCGCGTGTACCAGCAACAGCGCCAACAACACCCGCTGGCGCTTGCCTCCGAGCCGCACCGGTACGCCGCCGCCCGTTGCCTCCAATGGCCCCAACACCCCAAACGACCACGGCCCGTCGACTCCCATCATGCCGATTATCCGCCCCCCGCCAGCACGAACGCAACCACCGCCACCACGGGCTGTAAGCGATCGGTCAGCGACCGGTCAACGCGCCACCCGATTCTCCCGCCAACGGATCACACCCGGTCGGTCCACACCAGAAGACATCTCCATGACCCGCCACAACGCCTACAAATCGCGAAATACCACATCGCCGACCTACGAAGAACCACCGACCACCGAGGTGGTGGTCGACCTGGGCGACGAGGTGGTCACGGTGTGGGGGCGGTCGAACGGGCCTCAAGACATCGTGCAGGCGACGCCGCCGCGACACCCCCAAGGAACCAGCCATCTCCACGCTGGAAGCCACCTCACAACCCCGCCGCCGCAGGACCCGTTTCCGCACTCGCGTCCTCGCGGGACCGACCGGTGGCGACCCGATCATCGACCGGAGTCAACCACCACAACCAGTATCAGGCGGCCCACGCATCACTCGGTAGGTCAACGACACCAAGGGGCGATACACGATGAACAACAACGAGTCAAATAACGCGGAGCTCACTCCCGGTGCGCTGGTGAATTGCCCGACGTGCGGCCTTCCCGCCGACATCACCGACCGCTTCACGCTAGGCGGCGCACCCGGACCCGTCGAACACGTGAAGCTCATCTGCGTTCGGCGGCACTGGTACACACTGCCTGTCGACACGCTCCCCGTGAATCCCCCGGTGCCAGAAACACGAGCAACTCAGGGATCGCATGGCAACGATAACCAGCTCACGGCACGCTGCCATACTCGCCCCCGCACGAGGTGGCGTCAATGACCGACCTATTCGCCTACCACGTCGCAAAAGAACAAATGGCAGAGTTGCGAAGAACTGCCGGCCAGACCCGACTGACAACCGCCGCCAGCCACAGCCGATCGCTGACGAACAGTCATCGAGTGATCAGACGCGTCCTCAGCCGCGTGTCGACTGCTCTCTCGATTGACCACCGGAACCGCGAGCGTCACATCGGACACCAGGCCAGAGGCGACCAATGATCCAGCGCGACAGACCCGATGACCTCCAGCCACCCAAACCACGCCGCCACTGCCGTCGAAGCGACTGCGCTCCCGTTGCGGCATTACGTTCGGGCGGCGGCGGCTTTGCGGGGTTGCTTTGCCGTTTGGTTGGCGGCATCGACTGTCCGGCCGCGTCACGATCACTCGCGATCGCGCCGGGATCCTGCACATCGTCGCGAGCAGCTTCAACGCGCTGGGGTACAGCGAGGGTACGCGTTCGGCCAGGACAACCTGTGCGCGTTCGCCAACGACGTCGTCGCCCTCGAGGGCGAACGGTCCAGGTATTTCGGCGCGAAAGCTCTCACGATCAATTACTGCCCGCAGCTACGCCACCAACCTCGAATCCGATCTGTTCTGGCGCTACACCCACGCCACTGGCCTGCGGGCAGCTGTCGCGAGCGCGTCGACCAAGCTCGGTCTCCTCACTCCGCGCGAGACCGTCGTGCTCGGCCGCGTCGCGCAGGGTGACACGAACCTGCAGATCGCGAGCGCGCTGTTCGTCGCCCCCACGACCGTGTGCCGACGGTAGCGACGAGGCCGCCAACGCTACCGATGCGACATGTCGCCGAAGCGATCGCCTGCTTTCGGAGCGGAGAACACGAACGCATTCGTGCGGGCCACGGTGAAGCTGCAGGCAGCCCGAGCGTCTCACCACAACGCTTCATGAATGGCCACGTGCGGCCTGCCACGGTTCCGCGGCCGACACCGTGTGGGCACCAACGATGATCTGCTCGTCAAAGGTGAAGCCCGCTTCGAGCGCGCGCCGGGCCGGGCACGTCTCGGCGACCTTCTGTAAGCGCTTGATCTGAGCCTCGGTGAGCCCGGCCGGCAGGTGAACGCGCACCAGTGCTTGTCTGGGCGTTGGCTCCGGGTCGTAAACGACCTCAACGCGCACATCCTGAAGCTCCCACCCCCGGTTGCGGGCATAGAGATAAATCATTGTGGAGACGCACGATGCGAGCATCGCCGGCAGCAGCTCGTGCGGTGCCGGCCCCAGATCCGTTCCACCGAGCCGCTCGGGCTCATCCGTGATGATCGTGTGCCGGCCGTTGACGTCGACCGTATGGCGAAGACCGCCATCGATTGCGCGGGCTGTTGCGGTCATCGCCATACATACATCCTTCGCGAACTCGACCGGACGGCCATCCGCGAAACTCCGCACGCCGCCCTCGGATCGGCCACGTTCGTTTGGACCAGGACAGAAGACCCCTAAACCATTCGCGGCATTCCGTCGCCCCCCGGGATCGCTTTCGCGCTCGGAGGGGGACGAGTCGCATAAGCCCTTGGCGACTTAGGACGCACGTGCCGGTATCGGCGTGAAGTAGCGCTTTGCCTCAACCGTGTTTGTGAGCGCGTCGCCGCTGAGGATCGGTACTTCGGCGACCTCTCGGAGAAGGAGCGCGCCTGCACTCGGTCACGACTGCTACTCACGCTCCGAGGCGCCTGGCCAGTCGCTGCTTCGAGCGAGGACCATGGCGGCGAAAGTCGTTCGTCGTCCAGAGACGGACGTTATGGAATCGGCACCGTTGCTGGATCGCGCGGGTTGCCGCCGGTCGCCTGCGAGCACGTCCAGCTTCCGCCAGGGGCTGCCGCCCGAGAACAAGGGGCTTCGGTAGGCGGGACCGGGTAGCGATGTGGATTTCCTCGTCGAGATGGAGCCCGGTCGAAGCCTCCTGGACTTCGTCGGGGTATGGCAGGCACTTGAGGACCTGCTCGGTTTCAGGGTCGATCTGGTCAGCGAGGGCGGGATCAGGCCGTACCTGCGGGAGCGGATCCTGTCCGACGCCGTCGCCCTGTGAACACCCAGCGCGCGTACCTCCTGCATGCGCTCGACGCCATCGACGCTGTGCTCGAATACACCGAAGACGGCCGAGATGCGTTCTTCGCGGGTGGCAAGGCCCAGGATGCCGTGATCCGCAACATCGAGGTCGTCGGTCAGGCGGTGGAGGCCTCTCCGCCGAGACCCGCGCACACAATGGCTCGACCGCCTGGCGCCAGATCGCCGGGATGCGCGACAAGCTGATCCACGAATACTTCCTACCTCGCTTGGCGAACCTCGTCGTCGTCAAGACGGTCGTGCGCAGCGAGGCGGCGGGAGGCCGGGAGCGATCGTGCGGACCGCGGCGGCGGGCCGTCGAAGCGTGGGGGGCTTGGAGCCACCGGCCCGGGATTTGATCGAGATATGGTCCGTCCGTCGTTACGGTGCCCGGTGTAGGCGTCGCTCTGAAACGGTCTCGGCGACGATCCGACCGCGGCGTACGACCCATCTGCGGGGTGCCTGTTCGCGTAGCGCGTCCGCGGGACGTTCGGCGTCGAGCACGACGAGGTCGGCGCGCGCACCGGGGATAAGCCCGTAGTCGGGCAGGCGCAAGATCTTGGCGGCGTCCTCGCTGACCATGCGCATCGCCGCGGCGATCTCGGTGGGCGTGCCGAGCTGGGCGGCGTGCGCGAGGATCAGCGCGACCTGTAACGGGTCGGCATTTCCGAACGGGTAGAACGCGTCATCGACGCAGTCCTGTCCGGCCGCGATCGTCACGTTTGCTCGCATGAGCTCCTTAATGCGCGGGATGCCGCGTCGGCGAGGCTCACGGTCCTCGCGCCCCTGGAGCATGAGGTTCGTGGGAGGGTTCGTGATCACGTTGACGCCCACGGCCGCGGCGCGCCGGATCACGCCGGCGGCGTAGTCATCCTCCCAGGCCGCCATCGCGCACACGTGCCCAGCGCTCGTGCGGCCGCCCCAGCCCCGGTTCTCTGCCTCATCGACGAGCAGCTCGAAGCTCCGCCACCGCCCGTCGTCAGTCTCGTCGACATGCATATCGACATCGGCATCGTGTTGGACGGCGAGACCGACGCAGAACTCGATATGCCGCCGCGCGGCGTCGTGGTCGACTTCCCAGTGCGGCATCCCGCCCACGACATCGGCTCCTGACCGCATCGCTTCGGCCATCAGCTCGGCCGTGCCTGGGTCCCTCCAGATCCCTTCCTGCGGGAACGCGACCAACTGAATGTCGCAAAGGTCGGCGTGGTCGGAGCGCGCCAACGCGACACCTTCGAGCGGTTTGAGGCCGCCGATTGTGTCGACGTCCACGTGGCTGCGAATCACGGTCGTTCCCGCCATCACCGCCTCCCGGATGACGACGCCGGCACGCTCGCGGATCTCCTCGACGGTAGCGGCCCGCTTGGTGGCGTGCAACAACGCGATCGCCTCCGCGAGCGTGCCGCTGCGGTTCGGCGGAAGGAGCGGTCCGACGAGCACCTTGTCAAGGTGGATGTGTGGCTGCACGAAAGCCGGGCTTGCGAGCCGACCGTCCGCGTCGATCTCGTTGGCGGCATCGCCTTCGACCGCCGGCGCGATCACGGCGATGCGCTCACCAGCAACCGCGATGTCGTGAAGCGAGTCGTGGCCCGCGAGGCGCACGCGGCGCACAACGAGGTCGAACGGTGGGATCTCAGCGGTCATACGTGCGCTCCTGACGTTCCGTCGTTGGCCCGATCGCGTCGAAGGCCCGATCACACCCATGGCAACACCACGCTGCCGCGGGCGCACGATCACATCATTCTCCGGCCCTATCGCGTCGCGTGCCCGCTTCGGCGACGGGCCAGAATACAGCCCGACCCTCATCGGTCACACGATCGCATCCCAGTTTCGGGGGGGCGCGCAGCTTGCTTGCGTGTTGGCGACAAGGGGGAAGTGTGGGATCTGGCATTGACCGGTAAGCGCGACAGCCCGCCGGCCACCTGGGTCCGGGCTCGGTCATCGTGCTCGCTCTCGGCTTACGCGATCACTGCACGAGCGAACAGACTGACTGCCGTCGACGTCTCGACCACCCGGGCAATCGGAGTCCGCCGCAGGTGCCGCTGGCGGTAACCGCGTCCCCGACCAAGTCACGACCTGGGCAGGTAATAGACACGATCGACCGCAGGGGCGAACCTGCGTCTCGGAAATCGACCAACCAGAAGGAGCAGAGATGGCATCGATCGACGAGATGATCCGCAGCTACGTGACGGCTGGAACGAAAGCGATGCGGCCAAGCGGGACCTGACCATCGAGAAGACGTAGTCCCCCGAGGGGATCTACCGAAACGCGATTGCCGAGTTCGGAGGATGTGACGGCATCGCTCGCGCTGTCACGGCGGCACATGACGCCTTCACCGCGAACGGTTTCGTCTTCACACTCGCGAAAGTGGATACCAATCACGACGCAATTCGCTACAGGTGGGAGATGGTTCGCGCCCGCGGCGGCGAACCCGACTCGATCGGGACCCACGTCGCCGTCGTGGGTGCCGACGGGCGTCTCGTCAATGACCATCAGTTCATCGATAAGCCTCCGTCGGCGAGCTGAACCGAGACGGGTCAGCCGGGGAGCGGCATCTGCGAATCCAGACCGCCCATACACGAGAACGATCGAGAAACGGGAGCGGCGACCTCGCGTCTGGTCGGGCGAACAGGGGGGAGTGTGCTGGACGGGCGTCGGCTGCCTGGTCGCCGATCGGGCTCGCTCACGGGTGCGCGGCGAAGACGTGGGCCACGGCTCCGCCACTGAAGACGGTGGTGCTCACCGGCTGGATGGTGAGCGGTGCGGTGAAGATCCGCGCGCCCGCGCCGAGGACGACCGGGTGGATGACAAGGCGGTACTCGTCGATCAGGCCGGTCTCGACGAGCGATCGGGCGAAGCGTGTCCCGCCCTGGGCGAGCAGGTATCCGTCGGAGGAGCGCTGCTGCTTGAGTCGCCGGATGGCCTCGGCGAGGTCTCCGGTGGCGATCTCCGTCTCGTCCCAGTCGGCGGATGTGAGCGAGTTCGAGAACACGACCTTGGGGATCTCGTTCATCGCCTTGGCGAATGGGCCGGAGGCGGTGGGCCAGTAGCCGGCCCATTCCGCATAGGTGGCGGCACCGATGAGGTGCGCGCCGGCGTTGCTCACGGTCTTGACCACCCAACTCGTGGAGTCATCGGAGCGTCCCGCCGCAAGCCAGCCGGTGCTCCCGTCGAGTGATGCGACGTACCCGTCGAGCGAGACGGACATCTTCAGGACCAGTGAGGCCATGCGCTGCTTCCTTTCCGGGATGGATGACACCAGCTGCTCGAGTCGGTGGTTGATCTGCAGACTCCAGACCACCGCGGAACTAATCGCCTACGGGATCAATCGCCGTGCTGCCAGGTTCACGAACGACGGGCTACCTGGCCGGCCGAGCCCGGTGACGTTCTCGCTTCTCCTCTGGGTCGGAAACCGATCGAAGCAGCAGCGACGGACGGGTGGCTGCGTGGGCGACGAAGATGGAAGCGTGTCGAACGATCGACGTGCTTGCCGCACCTCCTCGCTCGGTGAGCGAGGGAGTGTGTTGAATGGTCGCGCACGGGACGATGTGGTTTGCTTTCCGCCGTGCTCGAGCAAGCCGCCGGCCTGACATCGGGAGCCCTGCAAGCGATCGCCGAACTTGAGCGGCGGGTGGTCGAGGTCGATGGCGGCCGCTTGAAGCTGGAGTGGGACAACCTTCGCGGCCGCAGCGGCGATCGCGTCGAGGACCTTTTGTGGTGGGAGGGCGAGCGGCTGCTCGGCTTCCTCGGGATCTACGGGTTCGGGGAGTCGCCGGAGCTGGCCGGCATGGTCGCCCCGGACGCTCGCCGGCGCGGCATCGGCTCCGCCCTGCTCGATGCCGCTGTGCCGCTGTGCCGCGAGCGCAGCGATCGGCAGCCGCTGCTGGTCGTGCCGCGGGAGTCGATCGCAGGCAAGCGGCTGGCGTTGAGCCGCGGCGGGGCGCTCGACCATTCAGAGCATCATCTCGTCCTGTCTGGCGAGCCGACGAGCGGACCGCACAAGCCGGAGATCGGCCTTCGGCCGGCGACCGTCGCCGACGCGCCGCTCGTCGTGTCGCTGCTCGAGAAGGGGTTTGGATGGTCGGGGCCGGATGATCTCGGCGATCGCCTAGAGCGGACGGCGCTCATCGAGCTGCGCGGCGCCGTCGTCGGAACGCTGTTCCTGGAACGGGACGACGATGAGGAGGCCAGCATCTTCGGGTTCGCGGTCGAGCCGTCGTTGCAGGGCCGCGGGATCGGTCGAGCTGCGTTGAGGCAGGCCTGCGAGCAGCTCCGCGCGGACGGCGCGCGCCGCATCAGCCTCGACGTCGACGTCGCGAACGACCGGGCGCTGGGCCTCTACACGTCGATCGGCTTCACACCAGTCACCACAGAGGATTACTTCGCGCTGCCGTTGAGCTAAGTCCAACCGGCTCGCCTAGAGGAGATTGCTTCATCCCCGAACGACCAATCGCGTCGAACTTCGCGGCGCTGGCGATCAGGGCTTCCGCATCGGCCTGGCGGATTCCGAGAGCAGTTGCGCCGCGATCAGACCCGCGCCGGCAGCGGCTGTCGGACACGATCGAGTGGCTGATCAGCGTGTTCGTCGCCGAGAGTCCCGGCTACCACGACCACGTGGTGCTGCTGGACTCCACGCCAGTGGAATGCCGCGAGTCGGTCGAGACCACCCGCCGCTCCCAGGTCGCTGGTGCATGCGGCTACGGCTACTGCCGCGGCCATTCCCGCTGGTTCTGTGGATGCGCCTGCACCTGCTGGCCGCCCCGGACGGCACCGCGCGCGCCGCGATCCTCGCCCCCGGCCCACCAGAAAGAATGCGAGGTCGCGCTCAGAGTGCTGGCGATCTGGCCGCACGGCGCAGAAGTGATCGTGGCCGACGTGTGACGCGCCATTCGAGGGCGTCAACCCAGATACGGAGTCCGACGAGTTGCCCCTGCGTCACGGCCTGCTGCGGCGCACGGACCTCGAGCGCGGCCCCGGGCTGGCGAAGGTATACCGGCGCGCCGTCGGGCGCTCGACAAGTGTGACGAAAGGGGTAGTTGGTGTCCGCGGCAACGCCTGAACGCGAGTTCGTCCCCAAGACCCACGAAGAGCTGGGGGTGCGGCTGTTCGAGTCTCCGCCTCAGGGGTTTGACCCTCTCAGGGCAAGCGCACGCGAACTGCGCGCGTACGGCTACCCGCCCCGCCCGGATGAGCTACAGCGTCCGAAAGCGTACGCACAGTGGCAGCAGTTGCTCTCAAGACCCTTGAGGATGATCAGGCCGGAGTTTGTTCTCGTGAGCGGTCGATATCCCCCTGTTCGACCCGTCGATCGTCCTCCTTCTCCTCCTCTGGATCCCCCGGTGGTCACCGACCCGCGCTGGTCGGGCGTGGTGGCCTCAGATTCGCCTCCGAGTGAGGACGTGGCCTTTGTCAGCGGGCAGTGGACCGTTCCAAATGTGTTCCCGACCGAGAACGAGAGCGGCGGCTCGTGTGCCAGCTGGGTCGGGATCGGTGGTCGGTTTGGCGGCGGTGGTTTCGGAGATGTATTTAGCCTGATCCAGGCCGGGACAGACCAGGACGTTATCGCCTTCCTTGGCGAGCAACGCACGACCTACCCTCGGTGGGAGTGGATTCCATCGGGGCCAAATTCGGGCGGTAAGGCGATCAGCAATCTGGCTGTGTCTCCGGGGGATGTGGTGGTCTGTTCGATCTGGCTTGAACCTCCGGATACGGCCAGCTTCTTCATGGCGAACCTGACCAGTCGTGTCAGTACTGCCTTCGTCATAAGGCAAACCCAACCACGCAGCCCGTCGTCAACAACTCTGCCGAGTGGATCATCGAAGACCCGGCAAACGAACATGGTCCACCCGTACCCTTCGCTCGTTACGGCGAGGTCTACTTCGATAACTGCGTCGCCGGCACGATCGAGCACGAACTCACCCCCGGAAGCGGCGAACTCATCACGTTGACCGACGGCGCCGGCAACGTCCTCTCGACGCCCCAGATCGTGAACGACACCCTAATCAGGTTCGTCTACACCGGACCCTGAGCGCCGGCTGGGTTTATTTGGTACGCGGTCTCGCGCCAGGGCGTGGGCGCGGGGGGAGGCGTGCGTCGAAAGGCGGGGATCACGCGCCGCCGAGCGCCTGCCAGATCTCGGCTGTGGCGTCCACGTCTTAGGACAACTTGCCCAGGGACGGCCGGGCCCCGAACGCGGGGCGCGTCCCGGCCACGTGTGCTCGCCCCGTCGCAGACCCAAAGCGTCACCGCGCCCGGATCGCCCCGAGGTCCATACGAGAGCCGGGTAACCGAGGACGTGAGATCGGAGCGGTTGGGGTCCGGGGAGTGGCCCGTGGCCCGAGCCCGGGCCGCCGCCGCGTCGAGCACGGTCTCGCTTCACCGTGCCGTGGGCCCGCCGCCGCGGGGTTGAATCTGTCACGCGTACCGTGGAAGGCGACGGCGCACCGCGTGGTCAAGCCGTTCCACGGCGGGCATGCGCAGCTCCGCCACTGCGCCCAGGACGCGTGCCCGGGTTGCGACCCGACGAGGAGAACCGGCGGGCCATACGCACCCCCGGCAGACATGTCGCTGACACACGGGCACCGCCGGTGGCGCCGAAGGTCTCACGGAGGTGGTCGACGGCCGCGTCGATGAAGGCGACATCGCCGTGCAGGTCCCCACTCCCATCCCGCCCTCGACGCAATGGAGCCTTGCGGGAACGCGACCACCGCACCCTGCTCGGCCAGCGGAGCCATGCGGCTCGGGCGGACCTGGGCCTCGGGCGTCGAGGTACTGCCGTGCATGGCCACGATGATCGCGGTCGGCGTATCCGACGTCGCGGGGGCGATCCAGCTGGGCGCGACCGTGTGCGACCTCGCGGAGTGCGAGCTGTGCTACGCGCCGCCGTTCGGCAGTGCGAAGGATCCAGTCAACTTCGCAGGAATGGTCGCAGCATCGAGAACCTCGATCCGGGTCACTGGCATGACGTTTTTGCGAGGCTGACGGCGGGCCGGTTATGTGAGACTTGCTTTTGCGCTCGCACGCCTACGGGCGTGTGCCGGATTCCCGTCGCTTCCGATGTCCCGATACCTCGTCCTCGAGAGGGGCATTAGCTCCTACCGCATGGCTGTCTTCGTGGCCGAGCAAGGGCGCGGTTGACGACCCGCCGGACACACGTGATCAAATCTCGAGCGCGAGGTCGGCTCCTCCTGTGTTGGCTCGAACCGGCAGCGGTCGGCGCGAATACCGACCGACGGGCGGGCGGGCGGGCGGGCGGGCGGGCGCATCACCCGAATGGGATGACCCGCGCTCACGCGCGTGGTCATATGCTGACCGCTGCTCGCTCCGAACAGGTTTGAGGTGAGGGTGTGCGGAATGCGGTGGTGCCGCGATGTCCTCGCAGCAGCGATGTGAGGATCGGCGGTCAAATAACCCACTCCCGGGGAATACGCACCTGACGACCGAGGGCAGTAGCGGGCGTCGATGCCGACCCGGAACGCGCAAAATGGAGAGGACAATCATGGCCGAACTCAACCTTGATCAGCTCGGACCCGTGGACTACGTCGTTGTCAGGTTTCCTGCCGACAAGGCGGACTTCTCGGGTGCGATGGCCGACGAGCTGAAGAAGCTGATGGACAGCGGCACGGTACGGGTGCTCGATCTCCTGATGGTCAGGAAAGGCCAGGACGGCACCGTGGAGGTAGCCGAGTTGCGGGATCACGACGAAAGTGAGGTCGGCGAGCTGCGGTCCCTCGAGGCCGATCTGTCGCTTGTGCTGGCCTTGGAGGACGTGGAGCAGGTCGGCGCTGATCTCGAGCCCGGCAGCGCGGCTGCCGTGCTTGTATGGGAGAACACGTGGGCTGGTCCCTTCGCATCGGCGATTCGCCATTCCGGCGGCGAGCTGATCGGCATGGGTCACATCCCCACTCAGGCGCTCATCGCCGCAGCCGAGGAGGACCGCGAGGCGGCCGAGACAGGAGCGTGACGCGGGGTCTTTGACGAGACGACGTGGTCGTCCCGTCCCGCAACCCGAGGTCGGCGCCGCGAGCACCGCGTCGACGGTCGCGCGGCAGTCGCCTCGCGGCCCGTCAAACCAGAGCGGAATTCCTGATGCCCTCCGGGATAACGACGAGCTGATGTTCTCAGCCTGTGCCTCACGCTGACCTGTCGCCGGACACGTTCCTACAGCTCGCGCCGGGCATCCGGACGCGCTTGGACGCAGCAGGCCACGTGCTCGTGGACGCGCCGGACGGCACGATTATCGACGCAGGTCCGAAAGGGTTCGCGACCTTGTCGATGTTCGCCCGGCCGCTCAGCCTTGGAGCGGCGATCGAGCGACTCGAGAACAGCAGCAATGGCTCGACTGATTTCGTGCCGACCCTGAGTGTGATCAACATGCTGATCGAGGAGGGTGCGCTCGTGCCGCCCGACGCGGATCGGATCCCAACCAGGGGGTGGGCAGATCCCGTCGAGCACGCGCGCATGCTCCACGACGACCGCCGGACGAGTGACTACATCGCCGCCCTCCGCAAGGCAGTACGACCCGAGGACATCGTTCTCGACGTCGGCACCGGCAGCGGGGTGCTCGCGATCGCCGCCGCCCGAGCGGGAGCGCGTCACGTGTACGCCGTCGAGGCCAGCGATATCGCCGATGCCGCCCAGCGCGTGTTCGCCGCCAACGGCGTCCACGACAAGGTGACGCTGATTCGCGGGTGGTCCAGAGACATTGAGCTGCCCGAGCCGGCGGACGTGCTCGTGGCGGAGGTGATCGGCAACGAACCGTTCGAGGAGGAGATCCTCGAGACGACGCTCGACGCCCGGCGCCGGCTGCTGAAACCCGACGCGCGGCTCATTCCGCACACGCTCGAACTCGTGGCCCGTCCGCTGCTGATCCCGGATGCGGAGGCCAGGCAACGCGCGATCGGCCCGCAGGCCATACAACGCTGGCGGCACCTCTACGGGATCGAGTTTGAGCCGCTGCTCGACGCAGCCTTCCCCGGTCCAGTGAATAACCCGACCGAAGCCGACGTCCTCGCTCGGTGGCCCCCGGTGGGTCCGCCGGTCACGCTCGCTGCCGTCGAGCTCGGGTGCTACGAGCGACCCACCGTCGACGCGTCCGCCGAGCTCGCCGTCGCGAACACCGCATGGGTCAATGCGATCGCCATAACGTTCCGCGCGTACCTACACGGAAGGGTCGTTCACACACTTGATCCTTGGAGATGGCCGTCTTCGAGCTGGGCGACGTCGGTGTGGGTGCTCCCTGACCCCGTTTGGGTCGGGCCCCCCGACACCTTGCGGGTGCGCTACTGCCGCCGGGTACGCGGCCGGGCCGACGGATTGACCTGCGAGGCATCGCCCTTTTTGGGTGATGCCGTGACAGCCCCAACCGGCACGATGGAGTGGCTCGGTTCCGGTGAAGTCACTGGAGCCTGATGTCAACACCGTTCAAGATCAGGAGGATGCGATGGGATTTGTACGTCGACGCGCTCGCCGCCGGACAGCGCTGGTGGTCGGAGGAGCAGCGTACGCCGCCGGCAGGCACCGAGGTCGCAACCAGGGCTACGAGGACGCGTCATACGACGAGCCGCCGCCCGAGGCAGCGCCTGCGCCCGCCGAGTCCAGTGCGTCGATCGACTACGACGAGCTCTCGAAGCTCGGGAAGCTGCACGCTGACGGCACCTTGACGGACGAGGAGTTCGCGGCCGCCAAGGCCAAAATCCTCGGAAGCTGACCCACGCGATCGCCGCAATGCGATCGTGTGTGCCCGAGCCGAGGGGCCGATTGCCCGAACTCGTGGTCGAGGACTCCCCCGACGCGGCCGACCTCGCGCTGCTCGAAGAGCAGGTGGCCCTCGCGGCGATCGCCGCCGCCGGACTTGGTGACGAACAGGAGTTCGGGATCTTCGGTCGGAACGACGACGGCCGCGTCGTGGCGGGCATCTCCGCCATCGTCTGGGGCGGGTATTGCGAGCTGCAAGCGATGTGGGTCGAGGCATCGCTGCGCAACCGCGGGCTGGCGCACGCTCTCTTCGCCGCGGCGGAGTCCGAGGCAAGCCGCAGAGGCTGCGCGCTCGTCGTGTTTCACGCCTACGACCTGCTCGCTCGCGGTCTCTACGAGCGGTTCGGATACGAGACGGTCGGCGTCATCGAGAACTGCCCGGCGGGAAGCGCTGCCCGCTGGTACCGCAAGGTCCTGTGAGCGCCCGCCGACCCGGCGTGCCCGGTACGCGTCTCAAGCCTGCCCAACGGGGCCTGGATCGTCAGCGACCGAGGTTCGAGAGGATCGCGGCCAGCGATTGGTGGCATTTACCCCCGAACGGACGCCGAGCGCGGTGAGATTGCGACAGTCACACTCAGTGAATTGACTGCGACCGCGCGTGTGGGAGCGATGGCACGTGAAAATGAGGACCGCGGCAGCTACGCGGCGGGCGGAGCCGCGTCGTCGCCGCCGACGATGTCGACAGTCGCGACGATCCACCGACGGCGCGCGGCTGTGTTGGCGACCACCCGACGGGGCCTCAACAACCCCTGGGCCGGCTTCGAGACCCCGACGGTGGGCTTTCGCGTTTGCGCAATGGCAGGAGTGCAGCTGACAGCGCCCGCGCGACTGCTCTTGTTCTCATGCCGGCGCGAACCAGGCCATCGCTTCGGCGACATCTCGATCACGCCGATCGGCGGCGTCTCGCCATTCCTTGCCACCACTCAGCCGTCGTGTCGTCGTGACTCCTTGAAGCGTCGAGGGGTAGCCACACCTGGGCGCGTGGGGTGAAGGTGGCGGTCGAGGGCTATCCCGCGAGGTCTGAAGCGCAGCCCGGCCAACAACGGCGACGTGACCGGTCCGGCACGGATGGAGCGGACTGCTGATCTCCTGATAGCGTCGCTTCGACGACATCATGGGTCTTCAGGGGATGTGATCGGAGGGTGGTTTAGTGCCCGGTTCGTACAGCGTTGGAATCGGGATCGCGGAGGTGACGGATTCTGCGGTCGGACTGCCGATGCAGGGGATGGCGGACTCGAGCCAGATCACGACGGGGGTCGAGTCGAGGTTGTTCGCTCGCGCCTTTATCGTGGCGGCGGGGGGATCGCGGGGCGCTGTCGATCGGGTGGCGATCGTGGTCGTCGAGATCTGGTCCTGCACTCGCCGGGTGAAGGATGGTGTTCTCGCGCGTCTCGCTGTGTCGCTTCCGGACCTGTACGTCGAGGAGAACGTGCTGATCGCGGGCACGCACACGCATAGCGCGCCGGGGGGTTATTCGGGGAACTTGCTCTATGACTACGACTTCGTCAACGGCGGCTGCGACGAGGCGACGCTGACGTGCATTGTCGAGGGCTGCGTCCAGGCGATCGAGACAGCGCACGCAAACCTTTCCCCGGGGCGGATCTTCGTGAACCGCGGTGTGGTCGCTGACTGCGGTCGAAATCGCTCTGAGGCTGCGTACCTGTGCAATCCGGTGGATGAGCGCAACCGTTGGGGTGCGGACACCGATCGCGAGATGCTGTTGGTGAAGTTCGTGAAGGTCGGCGACGGCGGGGCGGAGCGATCGGTGGGCGCGCTTAGCTGGTACCCGATCCATCCGACTGATCGCGGTCAGAAGAACACGCTGGTGACGGGGGATAACAAGGGCTACGCGAGTTCGTTGTTCGAGCAGCAGATGGAGGCCGATCATTCCGTGCAGGAGACGTTCGTGGCCGCGTTCGCGAACTCCAACTGCGGCGATGTCTCGGGCAATGTCGAGCTCGGCCACGTTCCGGACGGAGTTCACGATCGAGCGCAGATGGAGAAGCACGGACGGCAGCAGTTCGAGGTGGCCCAGCGGCTGTTCGCGAACGCATCCGAGGAGGTGAGCGGCCCGGTCGGACATCGGCACACTCGCGTGGACTTCTCGAGCTTCCGGCTCGGACCGGCGGCGCGCACCTGGCCAGGGGCGCTGGGGGCCTCGTTCGCCGCGGGCAGCTCAGAGGACAGCGTCCCCGTCCCCGACCTTGGGTTCCACGAGGGGATGACGGTGGCGAACCTCGACGAGGGGGACGATCTGATCTCAGGCCTGGCCGGCGTCGGGCTGAGCGCGATCTTCGGTGTCTCGCTGATCGACGAGGCGGAGGCAAGGGCGGAGCGCGAGGGGCAGCTGCCGAAGCCAGTCGTACTGATGCCGGGGATCGAAAGCCCTCCGGTTGCCCCGCCGGTGCTCCCCGTCCAGCTTCTGCGGGTCGGGACGATCGCCGTGCTCGGGTTTCCCGGTGAGCTAACCACGATGGCAGGCCGCCGGCTCCGCGGCAGCGTGCTGGACACGCTTTCGTCCGCCGGCATCGAGCACGTAGCGCTCGGCACGTACGCGAACGAGTACTCCCAGTACGTCACGACGAGCGAGGAGTACGCCTCGCAGCAGTACGAAGGAGCCTCGACTCTGTTCGGGCCGCACACGCTTGAGGCCTATCAGCGGGCGGCCGCCGGCCTGGCCCGTGCGATCGTCCAAGGCGACCCGGTGAGCGCCGGTCCAGCGCCGACCCCGTGGACCTCGCCGCCTCAGCGCCGGTATCGATTCCGCAACCTCTCGAGCGTCCCGACGAAGCTCAAGTTCTTCCACATCGACGACCGGATCCGCCTGTTCACGCTCCCCAACGGGACGAAGACGATTCCCGCCGGTGCCGAGCTCGCCTTCCATGAGCGGGAATTCACAGGGCTGCCGTTCCCGACCGTCCAGAAGGTCCAGGTCGTGATTCCCCACCGGGGCCGGCTGACGATGTCAGCCGGACAGCTGTTAACAATCGCGACGGACGGTTCGATCACCGTCGGGAACTTCACTCCACGGCACACCAGCTGACGACCCTACATCTCCCGTCGCACTCACCCCACCTCGCCGCAGCGAAACCGGGCAACTCGTCCGACGATCGCCTCACCATCCGGGTGCTGTCAGCGCAGACGAATCCTCCGGCGACGGAGCGGGCGCACCTCGACCCGCTCATGGCGAATCTTGGGTCTCTCGCCTCCGTCGCTCACCCGTGCTGCCTTCGTGTCCGCGCAGTACGCCAAGTCGCGGCGCGTCTGCCCCGATCGCGCTCACGCTTCGCGGCCGTCCGGGCCGCAGATTGCTGCCCCTTGGCAAGGAAGGATAAGACGGCCGTCGCGGTCGCCCCTCGCGAGTAGCGTGACGGATCGTTTCTCGGACGCGGTCCCGGCTGTCGGCTCCCCTGTCGCGGGCCAATCGGCGTAGGCTGGCGCCTACTTGCTTTCCTGGCGAGGACGACAAGAATGTGCTCAATGAACGACGCCCCGAAGATGGAATCGTCACGGCAGGACCGTGCGACCTCGATCAGCGATGCCTGCCTCGACGAGCTCGGTCGCTTGGAAAGTGAGGTAATCGAGGTCGGTAAGAAATATAAGTGGTGGCATGACCTCTACGAGGGACTCCACTATGCAATGGGCGTACCTGCGACGATCTTCGCGGCCGTTGCAGGGGTAACAGCTTTTGCTCAACATGTACCACATTGGGTTGTTGGGGGCCTCGCAGCGTCTGCTGCTGCTCTTGTCGCCGTCCAGACGTTTGTCCGCCCGGACAATAAGGCGCGATTCAATCGACAGCAGCAGCTCTCGCTCGAAGCCACTTGACGAAGGAGATCGGCATGACTCGCATTTGTCTAACAGGCTGGTCTCCAGAACGGGCTGTTGAGGCAGTCCGACACCTTGAGAGTCAGTATTTTGAAACTCGGAAGCGCCTAGATGGTTGAGGCGTGCTGAGTCAGCATCGGACGAAGCCGGGCCGAGGTTGGCTCGTGGCCGCGAGGAAGTAGATGCTCGGCGCGACGCGTTCGTTGCGCCGTCGAGCCTTCTGCCTCCGAGGCCAACGGACAGCAGCGATGTGCTGCCCGGCTTCAGGCGTGGAGCAGCACGGATGGCATGCCTCACGCTCGCGATCAGCGACTGTCGCTATCCGCGCGCCTCTGCGGAGGCTGATCTGGGCGCCCTGGAGCACCGCCGCAGGAGGAAGGAAGGATGATGGCCGCCGCTGTCCGCGCGGTGCCTTGGACTCCACCGCGACGCAAGAATCCGTCCGTCGCGATCTGCGTGGCCACGCATGCTCACAACTACCGGCGTATTAGCCCTGTCTCTTGTTCCCGCCTACAGCCGCGCGACAAGGGACCGGTACCCCTTCAGACATCCTTGATCCCTGTCGTTGCGAAGACGGTAGGAATTGACCGGGTCTCGGGCGTTTCTCGGTTCGGGAAACCGTGAGGCGATCTAACACTCACGTCATGACGGCGCGGAAATATCGCCCTCTGGCAGTGTCTAGGCGGGTCAGGCGGCTTTGGTTGATGCTTCGCCGAGGAGCGATAGGAGTTGGGTGCGGTTGGGGCCGGGGAGTGGCGCCCGGTCGCTGCTGCGGGAGATCTTGAGGATCTGCTCGAGGAAGCCGCGGTCCGCGAATGTCTCCTCGAGCCGGGTAATGCAGCCGCGCCAGGCGATGGCTGCGCGGAAGGCATCAGGGTCGCGGAAGAGGGCGGCCAGCAACGCTCGACGGAGCAGGGCGAGGCGGCTCGCAGGCGGGGGGTTGGTCCCCTGGCGCAGCGCCTCGATCTCGGCGAACCGGGCACGATCCTCCTCGACGATTTCGCGGTACCACGGCACCAGTTCGGCCTGCGTCACGGCGTCCCATGTCTTCGCGAGGCGATGTGGGTTCTCTAGGTGTGAGCGGATCGCGTCGCGCAAGTGCCGAACACCCAATAGACCTAACGTCATGCCGCGGCCGCCCGAGGGATTCGTACACGCCATCGCGTCGCCGACCGCGACCACGCCCGTCGCCACTGGGCGTCCGTCAACGAGCAAGCGCCGGAACCGGTCGGCTACTCCGGCCATCGGCAGCACTCCGGTGATTGGCTCGCCGTCCAGCCACTGTCTGTGCGCCGGGCACGCCGCCACCACCGCGGTCCACACATCGGGATCGCGCAGACGCTTGAGCGCCTGATCGCCGGCAGACGTGACCAAGGTGACCGACCACGTACCGTTGTCGGCGGGCAGGGTGAGCACGGAGAAAGTATCGATATCGGTGAGGATCGCCGCGCGGAACGGTGGCATCCCTGCGCCGCGAGCGCGGAAGAAGCGCGTGTAATAGATGAACCCCGATTCCTCGGTCTCTTCGATGACCGGCTCGACGCCCGACTGCATCAGCCAGCGCGTCAGTTGGGAGCGGCGGCCCATCGCGTCGATGACCAGGTCGGCGCGCAGATCCTCGCCGTCGTTGGTTCGCACGCCGGCCACGTGTGGCGTGCCGTTGTAAACACGCACGGCCAGTTCGCGGACGACGACGCCACGGCGTATCTCCAGGCCGGGCTCGGCGTGCGCCGCCCGGCCCAGGACGTGCTCGAGCACGGGCCGACGCGCGGTGAGCGTGCGAAACCGCTCGTCTCCGTCACGCGGCGTCCGGTCGGTGATCGACGGAGGTAGCAGGCTGAGCAGGTCGAAACGCAGCCCGCCTGCGTCCTCGATCGCGACGGCGACCTCCGGCAGCATTTCCTCTAGGAGCATCCGGCCACGCGGGAGAAGGAAGTGGGGCTGGCGGAATTGGACGACGCCGTCACGCTCCCAACACGACCACGCCTCCTCTGCCGAACGCGGTGCCGGTTCGGAGTCGCGCTCGAGAATCGTCACGTCGTGGCCGTCCCGGCGCAACACCATCCCCGCGGCCAGCCCGCACACCCCAGCGCCCAACACAATGATCTTCGACACCGTAATCGCCCCTACCCGTCGCTTACCGGCCGAGATCGGATCGGCGCTCGGCCGATCCCCTCGTGCTGACGCTCTGCTCGTGCGCCGCCAACACGAGGTCGAGATCATCGCGCATCTGGTGCTCTTCCTCAGGAGAGACCGCGCCCAGGCTCGCGTACTCGCCGCACCGCGGGCACACGCCGACGTCGCGCTCAAACCGGTAGTAACGGCCACAGAAACAGGCGACATCAGGCATGGCCATCACCTGCTCGAGGCATATGTCGGGTTGCGGAGTCAGTCAGCATGCGAGAGTTCCTGTCATAGCCGGAGTGTTTGATCTTCTGTGAGAGCGATACGCGGGAGCTCGGGATCCGGTTCTCGCCAGGCACGCCCACTCAGATGAGACGCCACGCGGTCGATTTGATACGACCGCGCGCGACTGCCCTTGCTATAGAGGCCCGCAGGACCTCGCCGGCCATCACACCCCTAACTGGTCGCCCCGGGTCGCCTCGCCAACAAGAGGACAGCTAGCCCCACGATCATCCCGCCACCCGCCGGCCGGTTGCATGAGGAACGCGCCCACCCGCGGCCTTCCCGGAGCGCTTGCTACTCCGCCACCAGCTGTGCGCTAACAGGGCGCTACCGAATCGTCGCCAATGCGATGCGCGACGCGAGGGAGCGCGAGGATCAAAGCGATCGCCCCGGGCTGATAGCACCCGGCTTTGGAGACTGGGCCGATCCGATCGTGCACCGCCGCGGCGATCGGATCCGGGACGCTCCGCGAGCCCGGAACCGCGCGTTCGGGGAAGCGACCCCTGCCTCGGGGTCGGAGTGTGCAGATAGAGGAATCGGGGTGCCGAATGCGAACTCGTCACGCGAGTCAGACGACCGTCGCTGGCTGGACACCGGGGTGGAAAGGAAGCGCATATGAAAGGTGTAGGCCGGGCCGTGTTCGTCGCGGTTCTGTTCCTGATGATCGGCGTGCTCAACATCATCTACGGCATCGCTGCGATCGGGAACGCTCATTTCTTCAACAACACGCAGTTCGTGTTCTCGAGCCTGCACACCTGGGGATGGATCACGGTCGTCGTGGGCGTCATCCAGCTCACCGCGGGGCTGTCGCTGATGAGCGGGGGTGGCTACGGCCGGGTGATCGGAATCATCGCCGCGACCATTGGCGCGTTCGAGTCGCTGCTGTCGGTCGGCGGAACGCACCCGTGGTGGTCGCTGGCCATCTTCGCGCTGTGCATATACATCCTGCATGGCCTCATAATCTTCGGCGAGGGAACGCCCGCGGAAGCCTAGCGGCGTGAAATCGGGAGCCTGCACCAATGGGCAGGCTCCTGCTTGTTTGCTACATCCTCAAACTCAACAGTTACCGGACAACCTTCGTCTCTCGGCCCGATCGGCGTCAGCCCGGCCAAGACCACGCGCTGTTCTGACTCTGCCTGTGACGCGCGGAACGTGCAGGGCGCAACTCTGCGCGTCGGAACGTCGATCCCTCCTGGTCCAGATCTCGGGGCGCTGAAGCCATCGCTGATCCGGAACCACCGGCGCACACAGCCGCGGCGCGCGGCCGGACCGCTCCGTGGTGCTCGAGCAGGCTCAGCGCGGACTGCCGTTCGTGACCCGCCGCGAGAGCCACCGCGAACTCGATCGCCCACCACCAGTTCAATCCGACCCTCAGCAAAGATCTTGCCAGCACCCGAGCTCGCGCGTGACCGACAGCGGACCCGGGCCGCGCTTGATTTGGTCGTCACGCCCGAGGCGAGACCAAGGGAGATCGACCAAACGGACCGACGACGGACCGCCGCGCCACTCGACCGCTCCGGATCCTCATGAGGATCCAGAAATCAACAGGCAACCTCGTCGCGCTCTCGGAGCTCGTCCCGACCGGCAGCGAGGAGGGCATCGGCGACGGTGGCCGCGCCGCCACGTGAGCGACAGCACCGTGCGCTTGCAAGTAGCCGCGGGTCAAGCCGCCCGCTATCACGGCTGCGCCGATCACTGCGCCGATGCGCCCTCGGCGTGCCATGCAGGCCCTGGTCGAACTTATCCTTGTATTTCTCCGCCCATGACTGGAACACGTGATGCGGGGTGTGGCTGCAGCCCGTGGAGAAGTGGGCGAAGAACGGCTTCTTCGCATCCTGAGCCCGGACCGCGTGCAACCACTCGATCGTCATGTCCGCCATCGCGTCGGGCAGTTAGTAGGGGTTTTGCTCGTCGTAGAACTTCGCCGGACTGCCGATGATCTTCTGATTCTCAGCCAGGCACGGATCCCACTGCGACGCCCCGCGACACAGGAAGCCCTAGAAATATTCAAACCCCCACCCGACCGGCCAGCGCTCAAACGGCCCGGAGGGCCCTGCTGACCGTCGGGCGTCAGGTGCCATTTGCCGAACGCCGCAGTGCTGTATCCGTTCTCTCGCATGATCCTCGGGAACGGAACGCAGTCGTCGGGAACGAACGCCGTATAGCCGGCGAACCCAGTGGAGAACTCGCCGACCGAGCCAAAACCGACCGCGTGGCTGCTGCGGCCGGGCAGCAGCGCCGCCCGCGTGGGCGAGCACAGCGACGCGACGTGGAAGCGGTTGTAGCGCACACCCTCCTGCGCGATCCGCGAGTAATTCGGCGTGTCGATCGGCCCGCCAAACGTCCCGGCATTCCCAAAACCGGCGTCATCGATCAACACGAGCAGGACGTTCGGTGCGCCGTCGGGAGCCTCGACGTGGCCGAGCTCCCCCCAGTCCGGCTGCGAGCCGTCGAGGGTCCTGTTGGCTACACCTTTGAACGGAGCTTTACGAATCGGAAGCTTGCTTCGATCAGGCTGGCTCATCAAGGCCCCCCATGTAGGTCGGCACCGCTGTTAAGAAGGAATCTCAAGGCTTCCAGCGGCCCAGGGCGTCGTCATCACCCCCTTCGGATGACGCTCTCGCCGTCGGCGTCTGTAACGCTCGCGCGTACGCCCCTCACTGAGACGGAAGTAGGAAGATTGAAATGACCGACACCCAGATGATCGAGCAGCTCGAGGCCGAGCAGTCGATGTTCGTGCAGACCGCGCAGGGCATGACGAGCGACGGGAAGACCCTCACCTTGAAGGGGATCACGCCGTCGACCCTGTACTTCTCCGATCGCCCGCAGCGGATCGTTGGGCACATGGCAACCGGCGACTTCGTCGACCTTTGGGGCGAGGGAGACAACAGCTTCCAAGAGGATCCGCCGAACGCGGTCCTCGCGTTCCTCGAGCCCGGCGATGACGTACCCGAGGACGCAGTCGTCGTCATCCAGGAGCCTCATCTCGACGACGGCCACCTCTCCTACACGATCCAGACCCTTGAAGGAACGCTGCCCGCGCAGGCCGGGCCCGTCACGCTGTTCATCGACCCCTTCGGGCGGCCGCTCTCACCGGTCTCCGTCTGCGGCGTGCGCCGGCGCGAGCGCCGGCGTGAGCGGAGACGGTTCTAGTCGCCACCCACGGTTGCGGGAGTCGCCGACGTGCTTCCGCGGCCTGATCCGCGGCGACTTGGAAGCGCACCGGGCTGTCGCTCACGTGCGGTAGCAGCCACCCTCGCCGATGCGGGTCGCTGCCGGTCCGGACGACCAGCAGGAACTGGCGCATCGTCGACGGTGGTGCTCCAGTCCGCGATTGCGAGTAGCGGGTCACGCGAAGAGCAGGGCTCTCGCCGCCGTGGTGCGCGGTCCTGAGATCCGCCGTAAGCGCGCACGCTCGCGTGTTGCCGACGTATCGGTCCGACCAATGCTCGGAGCGCTAACCGAAGGTCGGGAAGCTGCAAGCACCAAAGCAGTCACGTCGGCGGCGACACCAGGACGACTGCTTCAGGCGTTGAGCAGCAGCCGTCCCGAGGCGAGAAGGCGGCCGAATCGCGGCTGTCGCCAAGATCGTGGACCTGCTTGCAGATCTCTGGTGCGCGCAAGCTCAGCAAGCAGTCCGGCGCTGTCGCTCGTGCCAGCAAGCGGGCGCCCCCTTCGGCGGTCGCCGTTCGGTCGCCCTGAGCGGCACGGAGATGCGGGGATCGTGGTGGGGGTCTTTCTGCTCTCGTAACGGGGCAAGCGATGGCCGTGACGGTTGACGCCACCGTCCCAGATCATGGAAGTCGGACGCAGCTGTCGCGATTCGCCGCGGAGGTCTGGATGACCAGGCCGGAGGCCGTCCCGGAGTTTGCTCCCGAAACACCGTCTCGCTTTGCCTGTACGACCGCGACACCACGACGCGTTGATCATCGACGAGAGCGCCGAAAGCACCGTCGACCTCGACGGCCACCGCTCAGCCTCCGACCTCGACGAGCTCGACGTGGGCGAGCAGGCCGCAGCCGTTGCCTGATCGAACCTCCGCAACGAGCCTCCCGTTCCCCAGGCGGGACAGGAGGCCAAGGCAGCCGGTCGCGAGCTTCGGAGTCACCCGCCCGCGGCGGCACCACGAGGAGAAACCCTCCGCCGACGGACCATTTCATATTGCGCTTGGGCTCGGTGTCCAGCACGTCCGGTAGGCTTGGGGTTCTGATGCTCGACCGGGTCGCGGAACGGCGCCGCGCGGCGCAACTCGCCCGCCACTACCGCGACCAGGAGGGGCTGTCGATCGCGGAGATCGCTCATCGGCTGGGACGCGCAGAGGCAACCATCAAGAGCTATCTTTACGATCCGACGGGCGATAAGGCACGCGCGGTCAAGGCGCGCTACCGGGGACTTTGTCGCGGCTGCGGAGCGCCCACCGCGCCACGCAACGGCAAAGGCGACGCCTACGCGTATTGCAAACGCTGCCATCCCGGCGCGATCGCGCCGCAATGGACACGAGAACGGGTGCGCGAAGCGATGCGCGCATGGCGAGCGCGCTACGGCGCTGCGCCGTCCTCCTACGACTGGTCGCGCACCCACGCACGCCGGCGCGGCGGCGAAGCGCTCAAACGACTACAAGCCGGCGAATGGCCCGCGCCGTCCACCGTCACCGATCTGTACGGGAGCTGGGCGGCGGCCGTCGCCGACGCCTTCGCCAGCGCCTGAACGCCCAGCCCAAATGCCGCTGTTACACAGACCCTCGCTTTGCACTTGGTCATCTGTGAACGCG
>DATJYY010000255.1:0-22116 GCA_035499395.1 Solirubrobacteraceae bacterium | reverse complement strand
GCCTGCTCAAGGCAGGACAGCATCTTCGCGACGTTTCCTCTCGACACTCCGCCGCGGGCGGCGAGCAGGTCGTAGCTGTAGCGGACGCGGCGTTGCTGGCCGATGTTCCGTTGCTCGTTGGCGAGTTGGCAGAGCAGGCCGTAGAACCCGATCGTGCGGACGCGGCGAGGGCCGGAGGTGTGTTCGCGGATAGCCTCGACCGCGCGCGTGTAGACCATGAAGAAGGGCAGCTCGCGGCGGTCCGCGATCGTGACGTGATCGTGCTTGTGGCCGACCGCCGTCATGCCGTCCCCCCCGCGCTGACGAGAGGGCGCGGCCCCGACCGACGAGCTGCAATGGGGCTGACGTTCGTGTCTCGACGAAGAGCAGTTACGCGGTCCAAGTGCGCCGCGATTTCCGCCCCCGAAAATCCTGATGCACCCATATTGCACCCAAATGCCAGCTCGAGCGGAGCGCGGCGATGCGGTGCGATCTCAGCAAACACCTTACTTTGCAGGGATTTCCTGAGAGTGGGCGATCCAGGACTCGAACCTGGGACCTCTTCCTTATCAGAGAAGCGCTCTAACCGACTGAGCTAATCGCCCGTGTTAGGCGATTCTACCCGGGGCCTGCGAGCGTGGGGTGGCGCACTCGAGGCGCGGGCGCCCGCGGTCAGGAGACGGCCCGGACCCGGAGGCGACGGGCCACGTCAAGCGCATCGTCGAGCGACTCGAAGGTGAGCTGGACGCGGTAGCCGGTTCCCCTGGCGGGCGCCACGTCGACGTCACGGCCCAGCGCGGCGGTGAGGGCGTCGGAGATCAGCTCGATCGCGGCCGCCTGGTCGGGATGGAGGGCGGGTCGCGATCGTGGGCGCCGGCGCTGGCCGGACGGCGCGTTGGCGGCGCGAGCGCGGGACTCGAGCTCGCGCACGGACCAGCGGTGATGGGCCGCGTCGCGGCCGAGGGTCCGCCGCGCCGAGTGATCGGTGGCTAGGAGCAGCGCACGTCCATGGCCTTCGGTCAGGTCGCCGCGCTCGATTAGCTCGAGCGCCTCGTCGGGGAGATCGAGCAGACGAATCAGATTCGAGACGGCGACCCGGCTGCGGCCGACGCGAACGCCAACGTCCTCTCGGGTCAACCCGAGCTCCTCGACGAGCGCGGCGCAGGCGCGCGCCTCCTCGACCGGATTGAGGTCCTCCCGCGCCATGTTCTCGACCAGGGCCACCTCCAGCGACGCCGCATCGTCGTGGCGGCGCACGACCGCCGGAATCGCGGTGAGCTCGGCGAGCTTGGCGGCGCGCCACCGGCGCTCGCCGGCGATCAGCTCGTAGCGGCCGCTCACGAGCGGACGGACGAGCACCGGCTGCAGGACGCCCTGGGCGCGGATCGAGCCCGCGAGGGCCATCAGCGAGTCCTCGTCGAAGATGCGGCGGGGCTGGTTCGGACTCGGGTCGATCATGTCGACCGGGACCGGCCGCAGTTCCTGCAGCTCGTCGCGCGGCGCCACCGACAGGATCGCCGCCAGGCCGCGGCCCATCCCCTTCGGTCGCTCACCCACGAGCGGCCACCTCCTTCGCGAGCTCGAAGTAGGCATCCGCACCGGCGCAGTGCGGATCGTGATGAATCACCGGTTTACCGAAACTCGGTGCTTCACCGACGCGGACGTTGCGCGGGATTACCGTGTCGAACACCAGTTCGGGGAAGTGCTCGCGCACCTCGCGCTCGACGTCTTGCGCGAGGCGGGTTCGGCCGTCGTGCATCGTCAGCAGCATCCCGGCCACAGTAAGCCATGGATTGAGCTCGCGCTGAACGAGCGAAAGCGTGTCGAGCAGACCGGCGAGGCCCTCGAGCGCGAAGTACTCGGCCTGCACCGGGACGATCACCCGATCAGCCGCCACGAGGGCGTTGACGGTCAACGGCCCGAGCGACGGGGGACAATCGAGCAGCGTGAACGCGTACCGGTCGCGGACGCCCTTGAGCGCCTCGCGAAGGAGCGTTTCGGAGCCGGCGGCGCGCGGTAGTTCGACGTTGGCGCCGGCGAGGTCGGAGCCGGACGGGACGATCGAGAGCCGGTCGATCCCGGTCGGGCGGACAACGTCCTCGACCGACGCCGACCCGACAAGCACGTCGTAGATGGTGCCCGGCTCCTCCTTGCTGATCCCGAGGCCGATCGTCGCGTTGGCCTGTGGGTCGATGTCGACGAGGAGCGCGTCGTAGCCCGCTTCGGCGACGCAAGCGGCAAGATTGACCGCCGTGGTCGTCTTGCCGACTCCGCCCTTCTGATTTGCGATCGCGTACACGGTCCCCATCGAGGGCTGACGCTACCGGTGAGGGCGGTCAGATCGTGGGCGTGTTCTTGCGGCTGAGTTCATTCCGCGCCGCGGCTCAGTTCGTGCCGAGCGGCCGCTTGGTCGCCATCCCCGGCCGGCGCGGAAACCCTGACGGAGTCTCCGTAACCTTCGACATGAGGTGTAGATACCTGTGTTCTGCCTCCGGAAATGGCTGCATATGGCGGATTTCTGTTGGCTCGAGCCCCAACTGCTCGGCGGCGCGGGCGGCCGCCTCCTCATCGCGGGGATTGCGCTTGCCGCGCCAGGCGACGAGCGTGCCGCCGACCGCGAGAAGAGGTGCCGCGTACTCCGCCACGACCGGTAGCGGCGCGAGCGCTCTGGCGGTGACCACATCGAACGCGCCAACCCCGTCCTGCCAGCTCTCGACGCGGGTGTGGACAACGGTGGCGTTGATCGCCTCGGCGGCGGCCACCGCCCGTTCGAGGAACGCGGCTCTCCGGGAGGCGCTCTCGACGAGGGAAACGCCGGCCTGTGGCAGCGCGATCGCAAGCGGTAGCCCAGGAAGGCCGGCGCCCGAGCCGAGGTCGGCGAGGTAGTTGGCGTCGCGGACCGGCTCGACCTCGAGGCCGACAAGCGAGTCCGCCAGGTGGTCGTCGATCGCCTTCAATGGATCCCGCACGGCGGTCGGCGCGAGCGGATCCTCCACGAGCAAGCTGTGCAGGAGACCGAGGCGCCTCGCGGAGTCGGCCGGTAGCCCGTAGCGGTCCGCGAGCGCCGCGAGGCGGTCGTCGACGTCGATTGGGCGGGCGTGTTGCGGCATTTCCTCAGCCCGACCGCTCGAGGCGGTCCCGTTCGCGGGCGATATACGGCGCGTAGCGGCTACACATGGCCTCGAAACGCTCGGCGGCGTAGCCGTCGAGCCCGTCGTGAAGCTCGCCTTCGAGCAACGGGAGAACGTCCCGCACGAGCGCAGTCCCGCGGGCCATCCACTGGTAGTAGGAGCGGCCGCCGTGGTGGTAGGGGCCGTAGAGGCGCGTGTCGGGAAACCGCTCCATCAACCACCCGAACAGCGCCTCGTGTCGGACGTGCATCCGCACGGTCACCTGGGGTTGCTTGCCGTCGCCGCCGAACGAGGCCTCTCCGACAAGGAGGCCGATCAGCAAGCCGCGGTCGAATTCGGACAGCTCCGTCATGTCACGAGTTCTACCCGGAACTGTTTCACCGCGTAAAAAAACGTGAAACAACGGGCGGACCAGCGGGGCGAACGGCGTCCCCCGGCGAACCAACCCGGCAGGCGCTAATGCACCAGAGGCGCGACGACCAGACGCCGGTCGGGCTCCTCGCCCTCGCTGTACGTTTCGACGTCGTGACGGGTCTTCAGATGCTCGTGCACGACCTTGCGCTCGAGCGCGGTCATCGCCTCGAGCGTCACCGGCCGATTGTCCTGGACGGCGGCCTGGGCGGCCTGGTCGGCGGCGGCGCGGAGCGCGACGGCACGACGCTCGCGATAGCCCGCGGCGTCGACCACGACACGCTTGCGGACGGTGGCGCCCTTGCACGCCACTCGATAGGCGATGTGCTGGATCGCGTCGATCATCTGGCCGTGGCGGCCGATCAGCAGGCCGAGGTCCTCGCCCTCGAGGTCGGCGCGGACCTCGTCGGCGTCCTCCTCGACGCGGATGCTCGCCTCGACGCCGACGCCCACGAGGATCTGCTCGAGTAGTTCCTGCACGCGCGAGCCAGCCGCGCCGATCTCAGCGTTCACCGTCTACCTCCTGCGCCCGGAGCGCTTCTTCTTCTTGCGCGGTGGTGGTGGCGGCGCGCCGCCGGGCTTGCCGCTGCGGCTGCCGGCCGCGACGGGCTCGGCCTCGCGTTTGGCCCGACCGCGGATCAGCCCCGACAGGCCGCCGGCGCCACCGCCGTCGGACTTGCCGTTGGGACCCGAGTCGTCGGGTGGTGGCGGACCGCCGCCACCCGTGTCGCCTTTGCCGCCGCTGCCGCGACCACCTCCTCCGTCTCCGGGTGGACCGGTGGCGGTGGCCGCCACCGGGGGCGCTGGAGGCCCGATCAGTCTTCGGACGGTGTACTGCTGGCCCATCGTCCAGGCGTTCGTCGTGATCCAGTAGAGGAGCAGGCCCGCCGGGAAGTTGATCACGATCACCACGAACACCAGCGGCAGCAGCAGCATCAGGTTTCGCTGCTGCTTGTCCATCATCGGGCTCGACATCATCAGGCTCGACGCGAGCTGCGTGCCGACGTAGAGCAGCAACAGGACTATCAGCACCCACCCCGTGGCCTTGTTGGTCAGGTCGGGGATGAACAGGAAGCCGGCGCCGTTGTTGGGCCCGCACGGCGTGGTGTGCCCGGCCGCCTGGGCGAGCGTGATGTGGTGGGCCGCCGCGTATTTCGCCTGGTAGGCCGCCTGGGTCGACGGACAGATGTCCTTCCGCAGGTCGTGGCGCAGCATGTAGAAGAGCGAGATGAAGACCGGGAGCTGCGCCACCAGGGGCAGGCACGAGCCGAGCGGGTTGATCTCGTTCTCCTTGTAGAACTTCATGATCTCCTGCTGCTGGCGCTGCTTGTCGTCCTTGTACTTGGCCTGGATCGCCTTCATCTGCGGCTGCAGGTGCTGGAGCTTCTGCATCGAGTGGAACTGCTTGACGGTCAGCGGCAGCAGGATCGCGCGCATCAGGATCGTCAGAGCCACGATCGACAGGCCCCACGAGAGCCCGACGTGGTTGTGGAAAAACTGCAAGATCGCATCGAAGATGTCGATCAGCGGTTGGAAGATGTTCGCGGTGACAAACATGGTCAGGCGCTCGGGGCCGGTGCTCGGGGCTTGAACAGCCGTTGCTCCTCGACGGGGTCGAATCCGCCGCGACTGAACGGGTTACATCTGAGCAGACGCCAGCCGGCCAGGACTAGCCCCCGGAGTATGCCGAATCTACGGATCGCCTGCGCGGCATATTCCGAGCAGGACGGGTAGTAGCGGCACCGCTGCCCGAACGCCGGCGAGATCAGCCGCTGGTACAGCCGGATCGGCAACACCGCCAGCGATCGCAGCGCGTTCACGCGCCCTCCCGGCGCTCGTCCTCAGAGCCACTGCCGGGCGCATCCGGGCCACCGATGGAGGCCTCGGTGGAAACGGCCGCGGTGGCCGCGACCGATTCGGTGCCGGCCGGGTTGACCCGTTCCAGCAATTGCCCAAGCGCGCGGCGGATTCCGGCCAGACCCTCACGCTCAGCCAGAGCGTTGGCTTCGTGCCTGGCGACGACAACGGCGTCGGTGCCGGCCGGCAGCCGATCGCCGTCGATCGCAAACGCCTCTCGGAGCAGCCGCTTGACTCGGTTGCGCTCGACCGCGCCGCCGACCTTGCGGGACACGGACAGGCCGAGCCGCGGCTCGTCGCCCTCGCCCCGCGGGAACACGTACAGCACGAATTCTCGGCCGGCATGGGAGCGACCCTGTCGGAACACTCGGTCGAAATCGGCGCTGCGCGACAGCCTCATGCGCCCGGTCCGCGGACGGGCGCCAGGCAGGCCCATCATCAGACCGTCAGGCGCTTGCGGCCTTTGTCGCGCCGGCGCTTGAGCGTCAGGCGCCCCGCGCGTGTTCGCATGCGGGCGCGGAACCCGTGGGTACGGGCGCGCTTGCGCTTCTTCGGCTGGTAGGTGCGTTTCATGGCTCAGGACCCCCGAGGAGCGGGATTGAAGCCAGTATACGCAGCGGAGATTGCGTCAGATTCGCATTAACTGATCGACGCTCGAACGCGAGCTCGAAGTCGCCCCGGAAGACGGCGACGGGCCACCCGGACAGCCGCCGGCCGCTTTTTCCCGCGCTTTGCGTCAAGGCCCCGGAGGCGGTCGATATCGCCCGTTCGCCGCTGATATATTCGCCGCCCCGGGCGTTCTACAGCGCCCCCCTCGCATTTCTGTCGTCTTCGTCCCGCAAGGGGTTGCTTGTCGCTGTCCGCGCACCTCGAGCCCACCGTTGCTTGGCGAGAGCTCCGCGCGGAGCTCCGTCGAGCGGTCGGCGAGTCCACCTATGAGATCTGGCTGGCGTCGCTCGAGTTGAAGTCGGTTCGTGACGACACGGTGCTCGTGGACGCGCCGACAGCGACCTACGACTGGGTCGCCAAACGCTTCCGGCGGGTCCTCGAGAGCTGCGCGAGGATCGCGTTCGGGCCCGAGATCAAGCTCGAGCTCGCCTGCCATGACTCCGAGGGAGCACAGCGTCCGCGGACCGCCGCCGAAGGCATCGACCTCGCCGCCGGCGCTCTCAACCCGCGCTACAGCTTCGAGCAGTTCATCATCGGCGACGGCAATCGCCTCGCCCATGCCGCGTCGCTGGCGGTAGCCGAGCTTCCGGGCCAGGCGTACAACCCGCTGTTCCTCCACGCTCCGCCCGGACTCGGCAAGACCCACCTGCTCCACGCGATCGGCAACTACGTCCTGTCGTTCGGCGGTGGCGCGGTGGTCCGCTACACGACGGTCGAGGCATTCACGAACCAGTTCATCCGGGCGATCGGATCGCGGTCGATCGATCTCTTCAAACAGGCCTACCGGAACGCCGACGTGCTCCTCATCGACGACGTTCAGTTCCTCGCCAGCAAGGTGAAGACCGAGGAGGAGTTCTTCCACACCTTCAACGCGCTGTACGAGAGCGGGCGCCAGCTCGTGCTCACGTGCGACCGGCTGCCTCGTCAGCTGGTGTCGGTCGAGGAGCGGCTGCGCGAGCGGTTCGAGGCCGGCCTGGTGGCCGTGATCAAGCCGCCCGACCACGCTACACGCGTCGCCATCCTCCGTAAGCGCGCCGCGCTCGACCACATCCCAATCGCCGACGAGGCGGTCCTCGAGCTGATCGCCGAGCGCATCACCGACAACGTGCGCGTGCTCGAAGGTGCTCTCATCAGAATCGTCGCCTATCACTCGCTGACGCAGATGCCGCTCGACGTCCGGCTCGCCGAGACGGTCCTTGACGAGATACATCCGCGGCCGCAGCCCACCTCCTCACCGTCAACCTCGGTTGACGATATTCAAGAAGCCGTCGCCTCGTACTACGGGCTTGCGCTGCCGCAGCTGACCTCCTCGAGCCGGGCCGCCCGCGTGGCGTGGCCGCGGCAGGTGGCGATCCACCTCGCACGTTCGCTCACAGGCGCTTCCCTCAACACGATCGGCGCGGCCTTCGGCGGACGCAACCATGCCACCGTCCTCCACGCGTGCAGGCGCGTGACCGAGCGGATGGACGTCGATCAACAGGCTGTTCATGAGATCGAGGAACTGCGGAGCATCATCGACCGCCGCCGTGCCGACCGAGCCTCTTGACAGACTTGCCTGTTCTTCGCACACGCCATGATTCCCGCTCGCTGCAGCCGTTCCGCCAGTTATCAACAGTCCACAGACCCCTATGACTTCTACATCCCAATGAGGTATTCATCGTGAAGATCTCCTGCGAGCGCGAGGCTCTGCTTCGACAACTTCAGACCGTGAGCAGAGTCGCCTCGACGCGCAGCGCGATCCAGGCGCTGTCGGGAGTTCAGCTGGTCGCGTCATCCGGCGGCTGCGAGCTTCAGGCGACCGACATGGACGTCGGCCTACGCGTCCCACTGGAGGCGGAGATCGTCCGCGAGGGCACGATCGTGCTCCCGGCGCGACTGCTCCTCGACGTCGTGCGTCTGCTTCCGGCCGAGGGCGTCTCGCTTGAGCTTCGAGCCTCCGAACAGGACGTCGAACTCGTCTCCGGCAACGCGACCTTTCACATTCGCACGCTCAGGGCAGAGGACTTTCCGCCCTTCCCGGAGCCTCAGACGGATGGAGCTGTGTCGCTCCCAGTCGAGGCGTTTGTCTCAACCGCGCTCAAGGTCGCCAACTCGGCGTCGCGCGACGAGACACGGCCGGTGCTCACCGGGATTCTGGTGTCAGCCTCCGACCGTGAGCTCCGCATGGTCGCCACCGATTCCTACCGGCTGAGCGTCAAGGAGACCGCACTCGAGGACGCGCTGTCGTCCGGATTCGAAGTGAACGTGCCGGCCCGCGCCCTCCAGGAACTGGCCCGTGTTGCCGGGCACGTCGAGGACGAGGAGCTCCGGATAAGCGTCCGCCAGAACCAGGTGCTGTTCGAGCTGGGCGGCATTGTGCTCTCCTCGCGGCTGATCGATGGGCAGTTCCCGAACTACCGTCAGCTTCTCCCGGAGACGTTCGAGCACGAGCTCCGGCTTGCCGGCGCTGAGCTGACCGAGGTGGTCCGACGGATCAGTCTGCTGGCCCAGAAGAACGCCCCGCTGAGGTTGTCGTTCAAACCCGGCGAGCTGACGATCTCCGCGCAGACACCCGACATCGGCGAGGCGCTCGAATCGCTGCCGGTGCCCTTCCAGGGGGAGCCGCTGGAGATCGGTTTCAACCCCGAGTTCCTGCGCGCCGGCCTCGAGGCAATCGAGGAGGGCGACGTCCTCATGAAGCTGATCAGCCCGCTGCGCCCCGGTCTGATCGAGTCCGGCGACGAAAGCCGCTTCCGCTACCTGATCATGCCTATCCGGCTGAACGTCTAGGTGCCGCGCGTGCAGGTCCTCACCCTGAGCCTGCGCGACTTCCGTTGCTACGACGACGCCCGCGTCGAGTTCGGCGGCGGGCTGACCGTTGTGACCGGTCCGAATGGCGCGGGCAAGACGAACCTGCTCGAGGGCCTGTACTTCGCGTGCACGGCCCGCTCGTGCCGGACGAACAACGAGCGCGAGCTGGTGCGGTTCGGCGCCACCGCGGCTCGCACTGTCCTAACCTGCGAGGGGGAAGACGGGGCACATGAGCTGTCGGTCGGATTCGTGGCGGGTCAGCCGAAGGCGATGCGCGTCGATGGCGCGTCGGTAGAACGGATGCTCGATGTCGCCAGCCGCCCGCTCGTCAGCGTGTTCCTGCCCGACCGGCTCGAGCTGATCAAGGGCGCCCCCGCCGTCCGTCGCGCCCACCTCGACCAGTTTGTCGCCGCGCTCTGGCCGGCGAGGAGCGACACCCGCCGCCGCTACTCGCAGGCGCTCGCCCAGCGGAACGCGCTGATCGCCCGGATTCGGTCTGGCCGCGGCTCCCGTGGCTCGCTGGAGAGCTGGAACGCGCAGCTCGCCGCCCACGGCATCGCCCTGATGAACGACCGCCGAAACGCGGTGGAGCAGCTCGCCGACCCGTTCCACCGTCTTGCGACCGCGCTTGGACTCCAACAGGAGCCGCGTGTCGCCTTTAAGCCCCGCTCGAGCGCGAGCACACCCGCGGAGCTCGCAGCCGAGCTTGCAGACCGGCTCGACGGCGACCTCGAGCGTGGCTTCACCGGGCACGGACCGCATCGCGACGACCTGGCGACCGAGCATGCCGGGCACGACCTGCGGGCCTACGGCTCCCAGGGCCAACAGCGCCTCGCTCTGCTGGCGCTCCTGCTGGCGGAGCGCGAGGTGATCGCGGCTCATCGTTCCGCCCCTCCGGTGATGCTTCTCGACGACGTCATGAGCGAGCTCGATCGCGATCGCCGGCAGGCGCTCGTCGAGCTGCTGTGCTCGACCTCCGGCCAGTCCGTGATCACCGCGACCGACCTCGAGCACGTGCCAGGCTCGACCGAGGACGACGTGACCCACCTGGCGGTGTCGCGCGGCCGGCTGCTGGCACTGGCGGGCGAGTGACCTCGTACCGCCGCACGCCCCGTCCGCTGTCGCTTGCCCTCGACCATCTGCGCGACGAGCTCGAACCGGACAGTCTGCTCGCGGACGTGCAGCGAGCATGGGACGGGACGGTGGGCACGGCCATCGCCGGCGAGGCGCAGCCGACGGCAGAGCGTGGCGGAGTCGTGACCGTGTCATGCTCGGCGTCGGTGTGGGCCCAGGAGCTCGACCTGATGGCGCCCGCGATCCTCGAGCGCCTGAACGCGCGTCTTCGCGCCGGTCGAGTCTCTCGGCTGCGCTGCGTCGCGCTGCCACCGCGGTCCTGAGACGCGCAAGGCCGGCAACGGGATACACCCGCCACCGGCCTTGTCAGCCCCCATCAACCTCTCTTGTAGGCCCCGTCGGCCCGCGGGCCGCCCGCGTTTAGCCGAGCGGCTGGACCGTCGACCAGGAGCCGAGGCTCCAGCTCCCGAGGCTCGGCGAGGCATCCGCCCCCGAGGTGGCCGTGCAGCTGTTGCAGCTCCAGCTCGAGAGGGCGAAGCCGGCACGGAGCGAACCCTTGGCGCGGCTCCAGCTCGAGAGGCTCCAGCTCGACAGGTTGTAGTTGATGTTGCCGCTCGTGGCGCTGACCAACGTGTTCGGAGTCAGGCCCTGGTCAGCGACCGGCGGGTTCCACAGGAGTGCCGCCTTGACTGCGTTGGGCTCCTTGAAGGAGGAGCTCTCCGTGACGGCCGAGCTGGTCAGGTCGCCCTTGACCTGGTCAGGCGTCCAGTTCGGGTGAATCTGGAGCAGGTCGGCGACGAGGCCCGAGATCACCGGGGCCGCCATGGACGTGCCGCTCGTCTGGATGTACTGACCATTGCCCACGATGCAGGTAGGGCAGCTCGAGGCGAACACGCTGTTCGGCGCGAGCACGGACACGATGTGAGCACCCGGCGCGTACACGTCCGGCTTCTGGATCCCGTCCTGCGTCGTGCCCTGGCTCGACCACGATGCGATCGTGTCGTTGTTGGGATTGGCGCTGCCGTTCTCGTCGACCCCGCCGACCGTGATCACGTAGGGATCGTTGGCCGGCGAATACTGGACCGCGTCCGAAGCGGTCCCGCGATTACCGGCGGCCGCGACCACGACGATGCCGTGCATCCATGCGCTCTCGACGGCGGCGTCAAGCGGGTCCGTCTTGTACGACTGCGGAGTGGTCGAGTCGAGTGACAGGTTGATCACACGGATATTGAACTGTGACTGATGCGCCACCGCGAACTGCAGTCCGTAGATCACGTCGAGCACGGTCGCCTTACCGGTCTCGTCGGAGACCTTGATCGAGATCAGGTTGGCATTCGGCGCAGTGCCGACATACTGCCCGTGCAGCGGATCCCCCAGGCCACGATCATTGCCGTTGCCGGCGATGATCCCGGCGACATCCGTACCGTGACCGTAACTGTCAGCCGCGGTGGTCGCATCGGCATTTGCCACGGCGCTCGCAACGACCCGCGAGCTGCTGTGGTCCTTGGAGGCGAAGTCGGGAAGCGAACCGTCAACGCCCGTGTCGACGACGGCTACTCCAACTCCGGTGCCGGTGATACCGAACTTCCAGAGAGGGAGAACACCGAGCGTCTGGTCATAAGTGCTCTGAAGCTGGGAGCCGGAGACTCCCAGGCCGGCCACCGGAAGGGGAAGGTGATCGCTGGGGAGGCTTTGCGGCGTGACGGTCGTGTTCAGTGACACCGCGTGCACGTCCCGGTCACCCGCGAGCGCCCGCGCCTCGGAGGCGGTCAGCCGGAGCGCGACGCCGTGGATGATCGGAAGGTTTCCGATGATACGCCCGTGGACGCGGCCGGCGTCGGCGTCCGCCTTGGCGAAAGTGACCGGCGCATTGAACTGGACAATCGCCTCGACGACCGTAGCGGGGTGGTGCGCGGCGAGTGTGGCAATCCGCGGATCGAGCGGGGCAGACGAGCCGGCGGGCGACGCCGATGCGTCGGAGGATCCCGGGACGACACTACCGCCCGTCGTGCCGAGCGCGATGGCGACGGCAAGCGCAACGACGGCCGCGCCGACGAGCGCGGACATCCACCGCATCCGCTCAACGATTTGGACAGAACGTGTCATCTCAGGGCAACCTCCGTGTTGCAAAGCAATAACCAGTGACTCAAACTGGCGGCTGGGCGATCTCGAATCCGTTCGAGACCCCTGGCTTTGCGTCCCCGCCTCGCGACGGGTTTGCCCTGAGCAGTCCTATTAGCTGTGTGAACTGGCGGCTGGGCGATCTCGGTGGAATACGAGACCCCTGGCTTTGCGTCCCCGCCTCGCGACGGGTATGCCCTGATCAGTCCTTCGTAGGAGGTTCATCGGCCCGAACCTGCAGTCACCTGAGCGGTTTGGACGGATGTATGAGAATCCATCGGCGCGCCATGCGCGGGTGACAGGCGATCAGGCGGCGGTAGGGAGCGGTAGCTCCGCCTTCACCGGCTTGGGGCGGCCGAGGTGGAAGCCCTGGCCGTAATCACAGTCGAGCGCAACCAGCGCGTCGGTCTGCTCCGGCGTCTCGATCCCTTCGGCGACCACCGCGACGCCCAACGTACGCGCCAGCTCGATGATCATGCGGACGAACGATGCCTCGGGGCCGCGACGCGAGAGGCCGTCGACGAACGACTTGGCGATCTTCAGCATGTCGAAAGGCAGGGTGTGTAGATAGCTGAGCGAGGAATATCCGGTGCCGAAGTCGTCGAGCGCGAACCTCACTCCCAGCGCGCGGAGCTCGGAGATGGCCGCCTTGGCCCGCTCGGAGTCCTCTAGGAGGACGGTCTCGGTTATCTCGAACACGACACTGCGCGGGTTGACGTCGGCGTCCGACAGCGTCGCGCGAACCCGGTCGACGAGGCTGGGGTCGCGCAGTTCGACCGCGCTCAGGTTGACGTGCACGGCAACCTGACGCCCGTCGCCCGAGCCGGCCAGGCTCTCGGTCTGCCACCGGCGGGCCTGCTGACACGCCTCCCCGAGCACGTACTCCCCGAGTGACAGAATCAGGCCGGTCTCTTCGGCCAGGGGGACGAACTCCGACGGGCCGACGAGCCCGCGGCGCGGGTGCTGCCAGCGAACCAATGCCTCCTCGGCGACTACGGTGCCGGTGTCGAGGTCGACGATCGGCTGGAAGAACAGGGTTAGCTCCTGGCGCTCGATCGCGAGCCGGAGCTCCTCCTTCAGGCCGTGACGCTCGAGCACGGCTTCGCCCATGCTCGGATGGAACACCTCGAAGTGGCCCTTACCGGAGGTCTTGGCCTTGTACATCGCGACGTCGGCGTCGCGGATCAGCTCCTCGGCCGAGGCCGCGCGTGAGTGGCTCGTCGCGATCCCGACGCTCAGGTACACCGAGACGCTCTCCGCGCCGACGCCGACCGGCAGCACGAATGCCTCCATGATCCGGCGTGCGACGGTGACGGCCGCCTCTTCGGCATCGTGGCCATCCTCGACCATCACCGCGAACTCGTCACCGCCGAGGCGGGCGACGACATCCTCCGGGCGCAGGCACGCGCGCAGGCGAGACGCGACGGACACCAGCAGCTCATCACCGGCCGAGTGACCGAGGCTGTCGTTGACTGTCTTGAAGTCATCGAGGTCGATGAACAGCACCGCGAGCTCTCCGCGGCGGTCGGCGATCGCCGCCTTGACCTTGTCGGTGAACAGCGACCGGTTGGCGAGGTTCGTGAGCGGGTCGTGGTAGGCCTGGTGGTGGAGCTGCTCCTGTAGCACCGAGAGTTGCGTGACCGCTTGTTCGAGGCGGTCGTACTGGAGCGCGACGCTCGCGTTACCGGCGAGCGTGTCGAGCAGCCGCCGATCCTCGTGGTCGAACGACCGGACGACGCCAAAGCGGTTGGCGAGCATGATCGCGCCGATCACCCGCTCCTCGCCGGGGAGCGGCGCGACCATCGCGTGGGTCACGCCGCGGGCCTCCAGATACCGCTGGAGACGCGCGCCGCCGAACGGAGAGTCGAGCGTGATCGCCCCACCGCCGCTGCGGTCGATCAGTTCGCGCATCGCGTCGGACACGTCCGAGTCGACCGGCTCCATCAGCTCGCGATAGCTGCCTGGGCCGACCAGCGTCCGTAGCGACGGGTTCTCCTCCGAGCCGAACAGGATGATTTCGGCGAGCTCGGCGCGGAATGCCTCGAGCGAGCGGACGAGCAGACCCTCGAGTGCGTCGGCGATCTCGCGGGAGCGCGCGAGCGTCCGGTTCGCCTCGTACAGGAACTCGAGGCGCTTGTGGCGCTCGCGCTCTGACAGATACGCGCGGTAGGCGGCGAACAGCGTCAGCGAGGGGATCGCGAGGAGCGGGAGCGCGCGGGCGTCCGACGAGGCGATGACCGCTCCGCACAGACCGAGGCTCGCGTTGCTCAGCGTCACCACGAGGTCCATCGAGAGCATGTGAGCGACCGTCTGGAGCTTGACCAGGCCCTCCGACAGCGAGATCGCGGCCGCGATCAGCACGACGGTGAGGAACCCCGAGGCCTGCGTCGCGATCAGCGCTGCGACCCACGTACGCTCACCGACGTGATCGGACACCGGCGCGAGCGCGTGCATGACGAGGATCGCGACGCACGCGTGCACCGCCAGCTGGGAGATGTTGAACACGAACTTCACGGGCGGCAGCCGGCGGTCGAACAGCATCACGAGCGCGATGCCGAGCAGCGACCCGATGACGAACGCCTCAGCGCTACAGAAGATGAGGCCGAAGACAAGCGGAATGTCGCCGAGCGAGAACGAATGCGCTCCCCGGCGGAAATGAAGGTGGACGACGCAGCGCTCGGCGATCGCGAATGCGATCGCGATCGACCACCAGGGCAGATGCGGATGAGCGAGCGGCTCAAGGCCGTGAACCGGGCCGGCGTAGAGCACCACCGCGGTGGCGATCAACAACAGATTCAGACCCCAAACGGGGTGGACATGCCGGGCACGGCGAAGCGCCCCGGACACGCGAGAAGACGACTTGGGCTGGGGTTCGGTGGCGGTCTCGGCTCTCATCCTCAGTTCGCCGACGTCGTCTCGCCGGCAGCCCTTCGCGTAAGCATCGGCCGGTGAGCGCAAAAGTTGAGCATTGCGTATCCACGACTTGATGCAGACGCATGACAACGCGCCGGTGTGGGGGCTCGCAGAGGAGCGCGACAAACCCCTCAAACTGACCTGTTCCGGCTTTGACAAATTACCCCCGTTTTCCGGGGTTTGCAGGCAAAATGAGCCACGCCCAGGGGGCGTTTCCGACCCCCGCCGTGCTATCATCATGTGCACAACTCTCGACGCCCCGGCGCGCGCCAGGCTGCGCGGATGCGGGGCGTCTCTGATGTCATCGGAGGATCGTTGGCAATTGACGATGGCGCCACAGGGCGCCCGAACCAGCAGAGCACTTACGACGCACAGGACATCACGGTCCTGGAGGGACTCGAGGCCGTCCGGAGGCGTCCGGGCATGTACATCGGCTCGACCGGAGAGCGCGGTCTGCATCACCTCGTGTACGAGGTCGTGGACAACTCCGTGGACGAGGCACTGGCCGGCTACTGCGACGACGTTCGCATCACGATCCGCCCCGACAACTCGGTGACCGTGCGTGACAACGGCCGGGGTATCCCAGTCGCGGTCATGGAGAAGGAGCAGCGGCCGGCGGTCGAGGTCGTCCTCACCGTCCTGCACGCCGGCGGCAAGTTCGGCGAAGGCGGCGGCTACAAGGTCTCGGGCGGACTCCACGGGGTCGGTGTGTCGGTGGTCAACGCGCTGTCGGAGCGCCTCGACGTCGAGATCCGCCGAGACGGATTTGTGTGGACGCAGTCGTTCGAGCGCGGCACGCCGCTCGGCGACCTGAAGAAGGGCGAGGCCACCGACGAGACCGGGACGACGATCACGTTCCTGCCCGACGCTGACGTGTTCGAGACGCTCGACCTCAACTTCACGACGCTCGAGGAGCGCATGCGAGACACCGCGTTCCTGACGCGCGGTCTGCGCATCCACCTGATCGACAAGCGCGGAGAAGGCCACAGGGCCGAGTTCCACTACGAAGGCGGGATCGTCGATTTCGTCAAGTACCTCAACCGCAACAAGGATCCGATCACGAACAAGGTGATCTCGTTCGAGGGAGAGAGCGACGAGGGCGCCGTCGAGGTCGCCATGCAGTGGAACTCGTCCTACCAGGAGTCGGTGTTCTCGTTCGCCAACAACATCAACACGATCGAGGGCGGCTCACACCTGAGCGGCTTCCGCTCGGCGCTGACCAGTGCGCTCAACCGGTACGCGCGCGACAAGGGTGAGCTCAAGGAGAAGGACGACAGTCTCACCGGCGAGGACGTGCGCGAGGGCCTGACCGCGGTGATCTCCGCCAAGCTGACCGATCCGCAGTTCGAGGGCCAGACCAAGACCAAGCTCGGTAACCCGGGGATGCAGAGCTTCGTGCAGTCGGTGGTCTACGCCCGCCTGTCGGAGTTCCTGGAGGAGAACCCGCAGGACGCCCGGCGGGTGATCCGCAAGAGCGTCGACGCGGCGCGGGCGCGGGCGGCGGCGCGAAAGGCGCGCGACCTGACCCGTCGCAAATCTGCGCTCGAGAACTCGGCGCTGCCGGGCAAGCTCGCCGACTGTTCGGTCAAGGACCCGTCACTCGCCGAGTTGTTCATCGTCGAGGGCGACTCGGCCGGCGGCTCGGCCGTCAGCGCACGCGACCGCAACACACAGGCGATCCTGCCGTTGCGCGGCAAGATCCTCAACGTTGAGAAGAGCCGGATCGACAAGGTCCTCCAGAACCAGGAGATTCAGGCGCTGATCACGGCGATCGGCACCGGCGTGCGCGACGAGTTCGACATCGCCAAGGCGCGCTACCACAAGATTGTGCTGCTGACCGACGCCGACGTTGACGGCGCCCACATCCGCACGCTCGCGCTGACACTGCTGTTTCGGGAGATGCAGCCCCTGATCGAGGCCGGCTATGTCTACATCGCCAAGCCGCCGCTGTATCGCATGACCAAGGGCCAGAAGCACCGGTACATCGAGCGCGAGTCCGAGCTCGAAGACATCCTGCTCGGCGACAAGTTCGAGAAGCTCGAGATCTTCGATCGCTACAACAAGCCGCTCAAGCTGACCGACACACGGTGGAAGCGCTTCAACCGGCTGCTCAAGCAGTACGACGGCTGGGCCTCGGCATTGCGCGCGGCGCACGGCCACGGGGTCATAACGTTCGTGCAGCAGGCGCGCCTGCTCGAGGAGCAGATCACGGACGCCGACGCGCTGCTGCGCCACATCACGAAGGACAGCGAGAACGGCGAGTCGCATCGCACGGAGCTGCTGTCCGAGGACGAAACCGAGGTGGTGATCCGCACGATCGAAGAGAAGACCGGGCTGTCCACGACCCATCACGTCCCGCGGGCGACGCTCGACGCGGAGGAATATCGCCGGCTCGCCGAGGTTCACGCCGAGCTGGTGGCACTGGTCGGGACTCCGCCGTTCCACGTGCGGTTGGGCGAGAACATGAAGGATGGGCCGAGCTTCGACGAACTGCGAGAGACGGTGCTCGAGATCGCTCAGCGTGGCATCGAGTACTACCGGTTCAAGGGCCTCGGCGAGATGGACGCGCATGAGCTGCGCGAGACCACGATGGATCCGGCGAGCAGGACCCTGGTCAAGGTCACGTTGGAGGACGCGGCGTCGGCCGACGTCGTGTTCTCGATGCTGATGGGCGACCAGGTCGAGCCGCGGCGCGCGTTCATCGAGGACAACGCGCTGGCCGCAAACCTCGATATCTAAGGACTGGACGTCATGGCATCGATCGACACCATCGGCGGCGGCAACATCGAGCCTCGCGGGCTCGAGGAGGAGATGCGCTCGGCGTATCTCGACTACGCCATGTCGGTGATCGTCGGGCGCGCGCTGCCCGACGTTCGCGACGGCCTGAAGCCGGTCCACCGACGCATCCTCTACGCGATGAACGAACTCGGCCTGCGGCCGCCGCGCAAGCACGTGAAGTGCGCGACGATCGTCGGCGAGGTGATGGGCAAGTACCACCCTCACGGAGACTCCGCGATCTACGACACGCTCGCGAGGATGGCGCAGGACTTCTCGATGCGCTATCCGCTGATCGACGGGCACGGCAACTTCGGGAACATCGACGGCTGGGGCGCCGCGGCCATGCGGTACACGGAGGCGCGCCTCGACCCGCTGGCGACGGAGTTGCTCCGTGACATCGACCAGGAGACGGTCGACTTCGCGCCGAACTTCGACGGCTCTAAGCAGGAGCCAATCGTCCTGCCCGCGCGCTTCCCGAACCTGCTGGTCAACGGCGGCTCCGGGATCGCGGTGGGGATGGCGACGAACATCCCGCCGCACAACCTGCGCGAGGTCGTAGCAGCGACGCTCGCCTACGTCGACGATCCGGACATCCAGGTCGAGGGCCTGATGAGGTACGTCAAGGGTCCGGACTTCCCGACCGCCGGAACGATCCTCGGCCGGGAGGGGATCCGCGACGCCTATGCCACCGGGCGCGGGCGGATCCGGGTGCAGGCCAAGGCGCACATCGAGCCGATCGGCCAGGGCAAGGAGGCGATCATCGTCTCGGAGCTGCCGTTCCAGGTGCGCAAGGGCGGCGACGGCGGCGTGATCGAGAAGATCGCCACGCTCGTCCACGAGAAGAAGCTCTCCGAGATCACCGACATCCGCGACGAGTCGGATCGCAACGGCATGCGGATCGTGATCGAGCTCAAGCGCGATGCGATCCCCAAGGTCGTGCTCAACAAGCTGTTTAAGCACACGCCGATGCAGCAGACGTTCGGCGTGAACATGGTCGCGCTGGTCGACAACGTGCCGCGCACGCTGTCGCTGCGCGAGGTGATCGGCCACTACGTCGATCACCAGCGCGAGGTCATTGTCCGCCGCACGAAGTACGAGCTGCGCCGGGCCGAGGAGCGCGCCCATGTGCTCGAGGGACTGCTGATCGCGCTGGCCAACCTCGACGAGGTGATCGCGCTGATCCGCGGGTCCCAGACCCCGGAGGTTGCGCGCACCGGGCTGGTCGAGCGCTTCGAGCTGACCGTGGTCCAGGCCCAGGCGATTCTCCAGTTGACCCTGAGCCGCCTGACCGCGCTCGAGGCCGGCAAGATCAAGCAGGACCACCAGGACCTGATCGAGCGGATCAAGGAACTACGCGAGATCCTCGGCGACGAGGCCAGGGTCAACTCGTTGATCAAGGAGGAGCTGACCGAGATCGCCGAGACCTACGGCGACGACCGGCGGACCGAGATCGTCCATGCCGAGGGCGAGATCGACATCGAGGACCTGATCGCCGATCAGCAGATGGTCATCTCGATCACCCACTCGGGCTACATCAAGTCGCTGCCGCTCTCGACCTACCGCCAGCAGCGCCGCGGCGGGGTCGGCGTGACAGGGATGGAGATGAAGGACGACGACTACATCGAGCACCTATTCGTCTCCTCCACGCACGACTACCTGCTGTTCTTCACCAACCGCGGGAAGGTCTACCGGCTCAAGGTCTACGAGCTGCCCGAGGCCTCGCGCACCGCGCGCGGGCGGGCGCTGGTCAACCTGCTGCCGCTCCGCGAGGGCGAGCGGGTCCAGTCGGTCCTGGCGACGCGCGACTTCGGCGAGGGCAAGTACCTCGTGTTCGCCACCCGCAACGGCATGATCAAGAAGACCGAGTTCGGCGCCTACAACACTCCGATCAAGGCCGACGGGATCATCGCGATCAACATCCGCGACGACGACGAGCTGATCGCCGTTCGGCGGACCTCCGGCCACGACGACATCATCATGGTCTCCCGCTCGGGGCAGGCCGCGCGGTTCAGCGAGTCGCAGGTCCGCGCAATGGGCCGGGACACGAGCGGCGTGCGCGGAATGAATGTGTCCCAGAAGGGCAACGCGGTACTCGCAATGGACGTCGCGCGTGACGACCAGGAGCTGCTTGTGGTCACCGAGAACGGCTTTGGCAAGCGCACGCCGATCCCCGACTATCCGGTCAAGGGCCGCGGCACGATGGGCGTCAAGACGATCACGCTGACCGAGAACAAGGGTGCGCTGGCCGGCTCGCTCGTCGTACGCGAGCACCAGGAGCTCGTGTTCATCTCCCAGAACGGGATGGTCCAGCGGACCTCGGTGCGCGGGATCAATCGCTACGGGCGCGCGTCGCAGGGCGTCCGCGTGATGAACATCCGCGACGATGACCAGGTCAGCGCGGTGGCGCTGGTGGTCGAGTCCGAGACGTCCACGGCCGCGCCGGTCGCAGAGGAGGGCGACGCTTCGCTGGAGGCGCCGGCCGACGGCGAATCAGGGATCTCGGCGGAGTCGCCGATCGAGGATGAAGGCGCCGCCGACGACGATCTCAGCGGCGACGAATTCGCAGACGAAGAGTAGTAGAAGAGTCCCCGGTGCGGGGGCCCCAGATTCCTCAAGCGCCGTCTGAAACCGACCGATAAGCGGTCAAATGGGACTCGGTCGGCCACAGTCGCGGTCGCTGGCGAACAGCGCCGGCGCGGTCGAGCGACCCGCGGTTCGGAGCGTCCCTCGGCGCGGTCAACGTCGGATGGTGCTGGCGCTCGCGATCGCATGGTTGGCGCTGATCGGGGCCGGCTGCTGGCTGCTGGCTGCCTCGCAGGCGAACAACCGCAAGGCGATGGAGGGGCGGTTGCAGACCCGGGTCCAGTACGCGGCGAAGTTCGTGTCGCTCTATGCGGACGATCTCCTGGCCAGCCAGCGCGCCCAGGCGCTCAGCTGGTTCGCGGCGCCGACCATCAGCCAGGCCACGCTCGATCGCGACACGGGTGCGCTCGGGCTCGAGGCCACGGTCGTGCTCGATTCCCGCGGCCACGTGATCCGGTCGGCAACCACCACGCCGCTGCCCCTTACCCACCTCCTCACGCGCAAGTACGCGAACCTCGGCGGCGTGTTCGCGATGCCGGACGCGTCCGGCGTGTCGATCAGCAATATCGACGGGTATCCGGTCCTCACCTTCGGGGTCGCCTACCAGACGCCTTCCTCTGGCCGGCGCGTCTTCGCGGGCACGTACGCGATGTCCGAGAGCGTGCTGCCCGCGGTCCTAGGGAGCGTGCTCTCGAGTTCGGGATGGCAGTCGTATCTGGTCGACTTGAACGGAGGCCTGCTCGCTGGCGTCACGTCCGGAGGGGTCCAGGCCGGCACGCTCGTGCAGGCAGATCCTCGGCTGGCGGCGGCGGACCGTCGCGCGCCGAACGGCTCGTATGACAGCCCGCAGGGGAAGCAGTACTACGTCACTGCACCGGTGGCGGGAACGGTCTGGCGGATCGTCCTGCGCGACCCCGAGGCGCAGCTATTCACGTTCCTCAACGGCGCCGGCAGATGGCTCGCGTGGTTCGCGATCGCCGGGCTGGCGGCGGCGGGGCTCGCGATCATCGTGCTGATCACGCGCCTTCAAGGCCGCCGCGAGCAGCTCGTCCGGCTAAACACCGAGCTCGCGCGACTCGCCGCCGTCGACCCGCTAACCGGGCTGCGGAACCGCCGGGCGATCGGCGAGTACCTGCACGACGCGCTGAGCGCCGCCCGCCGGCACGAGCAGTCCCTGTCGGTGCTAGTCGTCGACATCGACCACTTCAAGACGATCAACGACACCCTCGGCCACCGGATCGGTGACGCCGTACTCGAGCACACCGCCCGGGTTCTCGACGGCGCCCTGCGCGCCGAGGACGCGATCGGGCGCTGGGGCGGCGAGGAGTTTCTGCTCGTCCTTCCGAGTACCGACGAGGAAGGCGCGCTCCGGGCGACCGAGCGCCTCCGGGACGCGCTGGCCGGTGATCAGCCGGGGGAGGCGCGCTCGCACCAGCTGCCGGTCACGATCACGATCGGCGTCGCCGAGTGGCAGCACGAGGAGATGGACGAGCTGATCAGCCGCGCCGACAGCGCGCTCTACGTCGGCAAGGCCGCGGGCCGGGACACCGTGCAGGTGTCGAGCCCGGCCGTCGGGCCGATCTAGTCGCGCCCCTTAAAAGGTGAAGGGCGCCGTCGACCCGACGCCCTTCACAGTTTGGCTGGCATCACCGATGCGAGGTTAGATACGGACCGGAGGGACCAATCCCGGCACTCGCGCCGGCGGTGTCTCGGGGGGACTCCGCTAGGCGGGGTCAGCCTCCGACTTAGCGGCCGGACACCTCCAGGGTCCCGCAAGAACTTTCAGACAGTCGGACCACCTCCTTTCTCT
>DATJYY010000254.1:0-67491 GCA_035499395.1 Solirubrobacteraceae bacterium | reverse complement strand
ACCGTTGATCAGCGACAAGACCTCGCTACTGACGGCGGTGACCGCCCGGTTGAGGAACGTGCCGGGGCCGTACACGACCTGCACCGGATTGGCCTTCATCAGCTTGCCGCAGGGACTGTTGTAGCCGCCGTACGGTGGCTTTGAGCCCGGCTTGGCCGGCGTGAATGAGGCAAGCTGGGCATTGGCGTTGAGGACCTGGCCGCCGAGGCATGCCTCGAGCTGGCTGAGCACGGCGAGGTCCTTGGTCTCGACGAGGTTGGTCAGCTTCTCGCGCACGAGCACGACCACCGCGTCCGCGCCGAAGTGCTTGTGGTCGTCATCGGTTGCCTTGAAGCTCGAGGACGACGAGCTCACGAAGGTGGAGCTCGAGGCGTCGGGGCGCAGCCCCAGGGCGAGCACGCCGCCGCCGATCGCCAAGGCCAACACGACCCCAAGGGTCAAGAACGGCCGGCTCGCTGCAGCCCGCGCCAGCCGCTCGAACCTCTCCTTCGCTGTCATCTTCTGCTCAGGCTATCGGCGCACACCGGCGTCCGCGCCAGCCTTCGTTAGTCCATCGTCAGCGGGCCCTGCGACTCGCCGGAGAGGAACTGCCGGATGAACGGGTTCTCGGAGTTGAGCATGTCCTCGGCGGGCCCAGCCTCGACGATGCGCCCCTTCCACAGGACGTTGATGTAGTCGGCGACGCGGCGCGCTGTGAGGATGTCGTGCGTGATCACGCAGAAGGTCGGGAGGTGCTCCTTCTCCTTCTTCTTGGCGTCTTCCATCATGTCGCGGTGGATCTCGAGGATCAGCTCGCCCAGCAGGGCCGTGCGCACCGGATCCAGTCCCGAGTCCGGCTCGTCGAACAGCACGATGTCGGGCTCGAGCACGAGCGCCCGGGCGAAGCCGGCGCGCTTGCGCATCCCGCCGGAGAGCTCGTTGGGCAGCCGGTCGCGCGCGTTGCCGAGCCCGACCTCCTTGAGCCGGCGCATGACGATGTCCTCGACCTCGTCCTCGCCCTTCTCGGTGTGCTGCCGCAGCGGGAACGCGACGTTGTCGTAGACGTTCATCGAGCCGAACAGCGCACCGTCCTGGAACAGCAGCCCGAACTTCTTGCGCATGTCGAACAGCTGGTCGTCGGGCATGTTCGGGACCGACTCGCCGTGGACGATGATGTCGCCCTCGTCGGGATACAGCAGCCCGACCATGTGCTTGATGCAGACAGACTTCCCGGTTCCGGAGGGACCGATGATCATCGAGACCATTCCCTCGGGCAGGCCCATGCTCAGCCCGCGGAGGATCTTCGCGCGCCCGAACGACTTGTAGACGTCGATGAACTCGACCGAGTCCGGACGGCCGGACGGATACACCTTGTAGGTGTGGTACTTGTAGTCCTCCTCGTCGGCGCCCTGGGGCGGGGCCGGCCGGTCAGGCTGCTCGTCGACCACCGAAACGCGCGAGCCAGACTCGTCCTGGAGAGCGCCGTCTGACCCGTCGCGGTCGCGGTCTCGCGTGTCCGAGGCGTTCTGGAGCGGTTCGGGATCGTCGCCGGAGTCGGCGCGGCCCTGCGGGCGCTCGGAGCCGGAGTCACGCTCGCCGTTAGAGCCGTTTGATCCCTCGCGCTCGCGATCGAGGCGGTCCAGTGGGTTGTCGGCGCCAGTGCCTTCCATTACTCAGCCTCCGATTGGTGCCCTCGGGTTGGCGCCCCAGAAGAGCTGCGTACCGAGCATTCCGATTAGGTGTACGGCCACGATGTTCAAGACCATTGACTTCGCTGTCGCGGTACCGACCCCGACGGGCCCACCACTGGCGTTGTACCCGTAATAGCAGCCGACGAGCACGATGACGGTCGCCATCGTCATGGCCTTTATCAAGCTATATAAGAGGTCCGGCGGGTTCTGGAACTGCCAGAAGATCAAGAAGAAGCCTCCCGACGAGACATCTCCGATCTGCTGGACGACGACGAGGTAGCTGGCGAAGAAGCCGGCGCCGATCGAGCACAGGTACACGAACGGCAGCACCATCCACGCCGCCAGTAGCCGCGTTGCACACAGGAACGTGACGCCGCTGATCCCCATCACCTCGAGCGCGTCGATCTCATCGGAGATCCGCATCGAGCCAAGCTCGGCGACGATGCCGGTGCCGACCTTGGCGGCCATCATGTAGCCGAACCCGTATGGCACCAGCTCGCGCAGGTCGCACCACGCCGAGAACACGCCCGCGTACGCCGGCGTGCCGTTGGCTCGGTCGAAGTAGGCGCCCTCGACGCCGCACTCCAGGCCGATGATGAACACCAGGCCCCAGATCACCAGCGTCGAGGAGACGATCAGGATCCCGGACTGGCGCAGCGCTTCGCCGAAGAACTTCAGGACCTTCAGGCGAAGGACTTCGCCGACGATCTTCGAGGTGAACTTGACGATCTCCCCGAACGACTCGATCCAGCCGCGGGGAGTGGCGAGAAGGCTTTCCATGGCTTATTTGACGATCGTCGTGATCTCTGGGTGGGTGGCCAGCAGCGTCTGCGTGAACGCGTAGTTGAACGCGAAGATGCCCAGGAAGGCGATCACCACCGCCTGGTTGACGGCACGCCCCACCCCCTCGGCCCCACCGGACGCAGTCATCCCCTTGTAACAGCAGACGATCGCGATGATCGCGCCGAAGATCGTGGTCTTGACGACCGATCCCCACAGGTCGGTCGTCGACGCGTTGTTGAAGAACGTGGCCCAGAACGGCCCGAGCGGTGCGTTGTTGACGAGCGTCGCGATGATCCCGCCGAAGATGCCGAACAGCAGCGCGTAGATGTCGAACAGCCCGGTGACGAGCATCAGCGCCAAGAAGCGGGGCACGACGAGGTTCTTGATTGGGTCGACGCCCAGCACCTGCAATGCGTCGAGCTCCTCGCGGATCTTGCGGGCGCCCAGGTCGGCGGTGATCGCGGTGCCGGCTACCCCGGCGAGCACGATCGCGTCGACGAACGGCGCGAACTCGCGGATCGACGCGAGCACGAAGAAGCCTCCGAGGCGGTCAAGCGCTCCAAACAACACCAGGAAGTTCGCGGCCTGCAGGCCCGGCGCCCCGTATCCGAACGCCACCGTCGAGACGAGCAGCGGGAACCAGCACAGCTTCATCGCGAACAGGAACTGTCCGACGAACTCGCTTCCGTACGGATATGGAGGGCGCACCGCCGAGGTGAGCGTCTTGCCCGTCAGGATCATCATGTTGCCGATCTGATCCAAGACGTTCTTGGTCGGCAGGAAAGTGCGATCAGCGACTGCTCGGATCAAATCCTCTGAGGTCCTCCCAAATGGCTCCGTGTCGCGGGGGGCTCGCGACCGGGGTAAGCCTACGCCACACTACGCGCGACCACCAAGTTTGAACCGTCGTGCACGCCGATGGCAGGTGGTATGTTCCGGCGGGCCTTGAGGAGGAGTCTCAACAACGCCCCCTGGATCGTGGCCGTGATCGTCGCGGCAGTAGGGCTGAGCGCCTGCGGCGGCGGCCAGTCCCAGGACGCCAACGAACCCAGCGGCAATTTCCCCGTGCGCGCCGCCGCGAGCTTCCCGAGCAGCCAGCGCCTCGCCGAGCACTCGCGCATGGTCGTGATCGTCCACAACACGGGCAACAAGACGATTCCCAACGTCGCGGTCACGATCTGCAACGTCACCTGCGCCTACCCGGCGCCGGCCGGCACCGGGTCGTCGACGGGGGCGTTCGCCGCCAACATCAGCCAGGAGGGCGTCGCCAACCCGTCGCGCCCGATCTGGATCGTCGACACGCCGCCCAAGCCGTGCACCGCGCCCACCTGCAATCAGGGCGGCTCGGGCGGGGCCGTAACGGCTTACTCGAACACCTGGGCGCTTGGAGCCCTCGCTCCCGGGAAGACCGCAACGTTCGTGTGGCGCGTCACCGCGGTCCAGCCCGGCCTGCACAAGGTCGCCTGGGAGGTGGCCGCCGGCCTCAACGGCAAGGCCAAGGCCATCGGCACGCGCAAAGGCACGATCACGGTGCTCGTCCGCAAGGCGCCCGCCAAGACCTACGTCACGAACTCCGGCAAGGTCGTCACCCAGCAGTAGCGCCCGCGGGCCCTACGCCTTGCTGGACTGCTCCCAGATGTTCAGCGCGCCGTCCACCGCGTAGCGGTCGATCTCCTCGAGCTCGGCGGAATCGAAGTCGTCTGAGTCGAGCGCGGCGACGTTCTGCTCGAGCTGGCGGACGCTGCTGGCACCGAGTAGGGCGGACGTCACCCGTGGGTCGCGCAGCGTCCAGGCGATCGCCATCTGCGCGAGCGACTGGCCGCGGCGCCGGGCGATCTCGTTCAGCGATCGGACCCGCTGCAGGTTGTCGTCGGACAGGAGTTCGGAGGAGAAGTAGTTGCCGCGGCGCACCCGCGAGTCCTCGGGGATCCCATCGAGGTACTTGTCGGTGAGCATCCCCTGGGCCAGCGGCGAGAACACGATCGAGCCGACCCCCTCGCGGTCGAGCACGTCGAGCAGCTCGTCCTCGATCCAGCGGTTGAACATCGAGTAGGAAGGCTGGTGGATCAGCAGCGGGGTGCCGAGGTCCCGCAAGAGCTGCGCGGCCTCCTCCGTCCGGCGCGGGCCATAGGACGAGATCCCGACGTAGCGGGCTTTGCCGGAGCGCACGGCCGCGTCCAGCGCGCTCATCGTCTCCTCCAGCGGCGTCTCGGGATCGAAGCGGTGCGAGTAGAAGATGTCGACGTACTCCAGGCGCATGCGCTTTAGGCTCTGGTCCAGGCTGCCGAGCAGGTACTTGCGCGACCCCCATTCGCCGTACGGGCCGGGCCACATGTCGTAGCCCGCCTTGGTGGAGATGATCAGCTCGTCGCGATAAGGCTCGAGGTCCTCGACGAAGATTCGCCCGAAGTTGATCTCCGCGCTGCCGTAGGGCGGGCCGTAGTTGTTGGCGAGGTCGAAGTGCGTGATGCCCAGATCGAACGCCCGGCGCAGGATCGCGCGGCTGTCGGCCAGCGGCCGGTCGTCGCCGAAGTTCTGCCACAGGCCCAAAGAGATCGGCGGCAGCTTCAGGCCGCTGCGCCCGCAGCGGCGGTATTGGATCGATTCGTAGCGCTCGGGCGACGCGAGATAGCGAGTTGGAGCGAGTTTGTCGTTGAAGGGCATCGGGACCTCAGTATTACCAGGCTTTCAGGCACGCAGGGGCGCGATGCCATACATTTGACGCGGGCGCATAGTTACACGCGCGCCTGTGGCCGCCGCCGAGTAGCACCCTCTCCGACAGCAAGTCGCACATTAGGAAGGAAACGAACGCATGCCGCGCATCCGTCAGCACAACGTCCTCGCAGCGCAGTGGGCTCCCAACGGAGGCGTTCTCGGCGCCCCCGATCTGACCCTCGCCGACAACCAGATCTTCGGCTACAACGTGTTCACCCCGGCGGTGCAGCGCCAGCGCCTGCCCAAGGACGTTTTCCAGCGCCTGCAGCAGACGCTCGCCAGCGGCGAGCCGCTGGACACCACGCTGGCCGACGCGGTCGCGTTGGCGATGAAGGAATGGGCGCTGGAGCGCGGAGCGACCCACTACACGCACTGGTTCCAGCCGCTGACCGGCTCGACGGCCGAGAAGCACGACAGCTTCTACACGCCGACCGGCGCGGGCACGGCGCTCGCCGAGTTCTCGGGCAAGGAGCTGATCCAGGGCGAGCCCGACGCGTCGAGCTTCCCCACCGGCGGCATCCGGGCCACGTTCGAGGCGCGCGGCTACACCGCGTGGGACCCGAGCTCCCCGGCCTTCATCCTCGAGAACCCCAACGGGGCGGTCCTGTGTATCCCGACCGCATTCGCGTCGTGGACGGGCGAGGCGCTGGACCACAAGATCCCGCTGCTGCGCTCGATGGACGCGCTGTCGAAGTCGGCGGTTCGCGCACTCAGGCTGTTCGGAGACACCGATGCCAACCGCGTGTTCACGACGATCGGCCCCGAGCAGGAGTACTTCCTGATCGACGAGCAGTACTACTTCGAGCGGCCCGATCTGATCACCACCGGTCGCACGCTGTTCGGCGCGAAGCCGCCGAAGGGCCACGAGCTCGACGATCACTACTTCGGCTCGATCCCCGAGCGGATCCTGGCTTGCATGCTCGAGACCGAGCGCGAGCTTGCGAAGTTGGGAGTGCCGGTGAAGACACGGCACAACGAGGTGGCCCCCAACCAGTACGAGATCGCTCCCATCTTCGAGAACTCGAACGTGGGCTCCGATCATCAGCAGCTGACGATGCAGCTGATGCAGAACGTCGCACGCCGCTACGGGCTCGTGTGCTTATTGCATGAGAAGCCGTTCGCCGGCGTCAACGGCTCGGGCAAGCACAACAACTGGTCTATGGGGACCAACACCGGCAAGAACCTGCTCGAGCCCGGCGACACCCCGCACCGAAACCTCGAATTCCTGTTCTTCTGCGCGGCGGTGATCAAGGCCGTCAACGCATACCAGGGCCTGTTGCGCGCGTCGATCGCATCGCCGGGTCAGGATCATCGCCTCGGCGCCAACGAGGCGCCGCCGGCGATCATCTCGATCTTCCTCGGCGGCGAACTCGAGAACGTGTTCGGCGCGCTCGAGCGCGGCGAGACGTCGGAGACCAGGGCGCAGTCGTTCCTCGGCCTCGGCACGCCGGTGCTGCCACAGCTCCCCAAGCACGGCGGCGACCGCAACCGCACGAGCCCGTTCGCGTTCACCGGTAACAAGTTCGAGTTCCGGGCACTCGGCTCGAGCCAGTCGCCAGCGCTCCCGAACACGGTGCTCAACACGATCGTGGCGGAAGCGATCGACGAGCTCGCCGACGAGCTCGAGGCGGCGGTCAAGGACGGTCCGCCGGCGGGCGATCCATTGCGCGACGCGGTGCTCGAGGATGCGCTGCGGCCGATACTCCAGCGCACATACGCGGACAACAAGCGGATCATCTTCGGCGGCGACAACTACGACGAGGAGTGGCACGCCGAGGCCGAGCGCCGGGGCCTGCTGAATCTGCGAGCCACTCCGGACGCGCTGCCGTACCTGGTCTCGGACGAGACCGTGTCGGTGTTCGAGAAGCACAACGTGCTCTCTCGCCGTGAGCTCGAGTCGCGCCACGAGGTGTTCCTCGAGCAGTACGTGACCAAGCTCAACATCGAGGCCGAGACCCAGGCATCGATCGCGCGCACGATGCTGCTGCCCGCAGCGGCCCGTCACCTGGCGCTGCTGCTCGAGGCTCAGCTCGGCGAACTGGCCGGCGAGACCTCGGACCTGATCGCCGAGTTCACGGAGGCGATCAAGACGCTCGAGTCGGCGAACCTGGCCGAGAACCAGCCAGAGGATCTCGAGGCGCACGCGGAGTTCATGCGGGACTCGGTCATCCCCGCGATGGACGGCGTCCGCAACGGCGCCGACCGGCTCGAGAAGGTGGTCGCGGACGACCTGTGGCCGCTACCGAAGTACTCCGAGATCCTCTTCATCAAGTAGCCAGTCAGCGCTAAAGCCACACCTGCCGTGTGCCGACCCATCGGGTACGGCATGCGGCAGGTGACTCCTTCACGCGGCAACGCAACTTGTGTTCGCGCAGTGGGTTTTACGCTACGGTGGCATTGGTGGCAGGCCGTATGACCGAACACCGTGGGCGCTTTGTGGCCCTGCTTGTCGGGCTGCTTCTGGTGGGATTCGCTCTGACTCCTGATCCGGTTGCCGCTGCGCCGAAGAAGATCCACAAGTCCGGCGACTCGGGCGCTCTGGCCGAGCGCGGCATGTGGATCTGGTACGTCTCGCGTTCGAACGGCGGCAGCGTTTCGTCGATCGTCGCCAGCGCGCGCAAATACGGCATCAGCACGCTGATCATCAAGAGCGGCGACGGCCGCACGATGTGGTCGCAGTTCAACCCCACGCTGGTTCAGGAACTGCACGCGAGCGGCCTGCACGTGTGCGCCTGGCAATACGTCTACGGGAACTTCCCGCGCCAGGAGGCGAACGTCGCCGCCACCGCCGTTCACGACGGAGCCGATTGCCTGATCATCGACGCCGAGAGTGAATATGAAGGCAAGTACGTTGCGGCCCAGCGTTACATAACGCAGCTGCGCAATGACATCGGGCAGAGCTTCCCCGTGGCCCTGGCTGGATTTCCCTACATTGATTACCACCCGGGGTTCCCCTACTCGATTTTCCTCGGGCCGGGCGGCGCTCAGTACAACACGCCGCAGATGTACTGGATGGACATCGGCACCAGCGTCAACGCCGTGTACGCCCATACGTATGCGTACAACAGCATCTATGAGCGGGCGATCGATCCGCTCGGGCAGGTCTATCGGAATCCGCCGATGGGACAGATCATTCGCTTCCGTCAGCTTTCGCGCACGTACGGCGCCGCCGGCGTCTCTTGGTGGAACTGGCAGCAGGCGAGCACCGCGGGTTGGAAGAGCATCTCGATCGGCGCCGGCAACCTCGCGGGCGTTACGGCGACGACGAACACCCCGATCCTGAAGCTCCGCTCCCTCGGGGATCTCGTGGTCTGGGCACAGGAGCACCTGGCGACGGCCGGCTACACGATCCCGATCGACGGTGACTACGGCCCGGCGACGCAGGCCGCGGTCGAGAGCTTCCAGAGCGCTGAGGGATTGTCGGTCGACGGAATCGTCGGACCCGCGACGTGGGCGGCGCTGCTGCATTTCGCTCCGGCAGCGGTGACGTGGACGAACACCGGCGCGGTGGTGGCGTCGGCCGCAGCGGTCCGCAGCTCGCGCGATCGGCACCGGCCGCTGTTGATGGCCGTCCCGAAGTCGGCGCACGCGCGGGCGTTGCGCGACGAGATCGCAGGCGCCGGCGGCGCAGGCTGACGCTTCAAAGCAGTTCGTGCTCGCGCGCGTAGGCGACCAGCGCCGCGCGCGTCGTACACCCCGTCTTCTGCTGGATGTGTGCGCGATGCGACTCGACCGTGCGCACGCTCAGGTACAGATGCGCGGCGATCTCGGTGTTGGTGTGCCCGAGCGCGATCAGCCGAAGCACCTCGATCTCGCGCGAGGACAGGTCGTCGGGGGGACCGTCTGAGGCCTGCGGCTCGGCGGCGAGCCTCGCGCCAAGCTCCGGATTGAGATACGTGCGACCTTCGGCGGCCAGGCGCACCGCTTGCACGAGCTCGCTCTCGGCAGCCTCCTTGAGCACATATCCGATCGCGCCGGCGCGCAGCGCGTCGCGCGCGAACGCGGGATCGTTCTGCATAGTCAGCACGACGATCTGCGTGTCGGGGGCGGTTTGCCGCAGCCGAGGGATCGCGGGCAGGCTCGACTCCCCCGGCATGTTCAGATCGAGGATCAGCACGCGCGGGTGATACGCGGCCACCCTGCGCTCGGTCGTGGCGACGTCTCCGGCCTCTGCCACGACCTCGAACTCCTCCTCGGCTTGCAGCAGCATCCGCAGCCCCGCACGGACAACCAGGTGATCGTCGGCCAGGACGATCGTGATCGAACCGCGCCGCGATGCCTCGTCCATCGGGTCACAATACCTCGCGTTCAGAGCGCACGGCAGCAGCAATAACGCATGCAAAGTCGGTATGTGGTGACATGCGACCGGTCAGTACGCAAAGCTTTGCGCCACTCGTTCAGTTTCAACAGGGAGAAGGCGATGCCTCCAGCCAGGAAGTCAGCCACACAAAAGTCGGCCACGAGCGCGCGCAGCGCCGCCAGAGGCGTCCGTGCGCGCGCAGCCTCGACGTCCGCGGCGACGCGGCGCGAGGTGGAGCAATCCATCGCGCGGTTCGAGAAGCGTCTCGAGGACGCTAACGACGCGCTCAAGACGCTCGGCACGCACCTCGGGCGCGGTGCCGCGGGCAGCTACAAGGAACTGACCGCAGCGTTGGCGTCGCTTCGGCGCGAAGCGTCGAAGACCAACAAGCAGGCGCTGAAGGACTTCGACAAGGTGCGCTCGGCGATCACGCAGAAGGCTTCTACGGCCACGCGGTCCAACTCGAGGTCGAAGGCGAGCACGGCGAAGAAGAGTGCCGGCGCGTCCAAGACGAGCTCCGCATCGTCCCGTACCAGCGCGCGCAAGACCGCAAGCCGTTCGACGGCCAAGCGCTCGACCGCCAAGCGGTCAACCGCCGGCCGCTCGACCGCGTCGCGCGCGAAGACGACGCGCGCGAAGAAGACCAGCTAAGTACGTTTGCGCTCGGGCCTTGCCCTCAAGGCTCGAGCGTCGTCCCGGCCGCAATCCGCGTCGGCTCCTCGACGTCGAGCTCGACGGCTCCACACACCCGTACGCCCTCGTCGAAGGTGACGTCTCCGTGCACCACAAACCTTTCGGCGTCGCGCAACGACGGGGCGCCGCCGGGAAAGCGCTTCTCGAACTCGTCGAGGAGCTTGTAGAAGTCAGGGTCCAGTTCGACGTACGGCAGGTTCCCGACGCGCTCGGGAACCGCCGAGACGACCAGGTCGTCCGACAGCGTGTAAACGTCTGAGCGCAGCACAAGGAGATCATCGGTCGTCTTGACCGGAACGAACCGCGCGCGTGGCACGCACAGCAACTGTGCGTCCTTGAAGCTGCCGATCGCGGCGCCCATCGCGCTCTCGAGCTGGATCACCGGCGGCGAGCTCTTGTCGCGCGGGTCGACGGTCTTGCGGTTGATGATCAGCGGCAGCTCGAGCACGCCGCCCGTTTCGTCGAGCTTCGCCTTCAGCACGTGCAAGTCCACCCACAGGCTGTTCGTGTTGTAGTAACGCCAGCGACGGTAATCGCGGAACGACTCCTGGTCTTCGGACGGCGTCTGCGCGGTCTCGCGCAGCACGAGCTGACCGTCGGCGCGACGGCGCGCGATGTGACCTCCCTTGCGGTCGGCCTCGGTTCCCTCGACCACCTCCATCAGGAAGGGGATCTCGCCGCGCTCCATGTGCGCCGCGATGCGGGCATCGGGCATCGCACCGAGGTTGTCGGCGTTCGCGATCATCGCGTAGCGAAAGCCATCCTCGAGCAGCGCGTCGAGCATCCCCGAGCTGCGGAGCGAGCTGTACACGTCGCCGTGTCCCGGCGGGCACCACTCCAACGACGGATCCGGCGGCCAGCTCTCTGGCGCGAGCGACTCGGCGTCGATCTTCGGCTCCATGCTCTGGAGGAACTGGACCGGCAGGCCGGTGTCGAGATCCGGGTGTGACTCGAGCGAGCGCATCGTGTCGGCGCGCGTCGCCTGGCTGTTCATCAGCACGAGCGGCAAGCGCACGTCGTACCGCCGCCTGAGCGCGAGCGTATTGCCGATGATGATGTCGAGGAACGACCGGCCGTCCCGCGCCTCGACGAGTGACTTCGGGCTGCGCAGCCCCATCGTCGTCGCCAGGCCGCCGTTGAGCTTGATCACCGCTACGCGACCGAGCGCGCCGCCGTCGGCGTCGGGTAGACCGTCGAGCGCCGGCACGTCGCCGGCCGGCTCGAGCTCCGCGCTCGGCAGCATCGCCGACTCGCCGCTCTCCAGACGCCGGTACGCGCTGGCGAAGTTGCGGATCGCCTCCTCGGGCTGACCCGCATCGCGCATCTTCGCCTCGGCGGCGTGCAGCCCGTCCTCAGACACGAACGCTCACGTGTGAAGTCTCGCCGATCACAGCTCGGACCCTACGGGGCGCTTACCCGCGGCGGGGCCCGCTCACTCGCGATCGGTCGCGACGATCAGCACGTTGCAGCGGGCGTGGTGCGAGACCTTGTCGGGGACGCTGCCGAGCACGAACCGCTTCAAACCGCTGTGCATCCCGCGGTTGCCGACGACGATCAAGCTCGCGCCGACCTCGGTTGCGACCCGGAGCAGCGCATCCGCCGGATGGTCGTCCTCCGTCGCATGCGTGACCGTCTTGACCCCGGCGTCACGAAACTCCGACTTGGCGTCTTCGAGGATCGCGTCGACTTCTGAGTCCGGGTACGGTGTCGCGCCTTCTGGCGCTCCCCTCTGGCGGTGGGCGTGCAGCGGCTCGAACGCCGACACGATGTGCAGCTCCGCATGGAGCGCCTCGGCGATATGCACCGCCTCGGCCACCGCGCGCTTGGCGCTGTCCGAACCGTCGGTCCCCACTACGATCGTGTCTGCCATCGGCTTATCCTCCTGACCGCGCCACCCAGGCCCGGCGCCACCCTACCGCAGTCTTCTGCACTCCGCCAAGTCGTCAGCGTTGTCCGTAATACGCCTGCGGTCCGTGCTTGCGATCGTGGTGCTTGTCGCGGAGCGCCTCCTGGAGTGGCGGCACGTCGGGATCGACCATCTTGGTCAGCAGCGCCATCCGCGCCACCTGCTCGAGCGTGACCGCGACGTCGACCGCCTTGGCGGGAGTCTCCGCCCAGCAGAACGGCGCGTGCCCGCGGACGAGCGCGCACGGAAGCTCGAGCGGTCCGCGCTCGGAGATCAGCTCGACCAGCGTCGTCCCGGTCGCGCCCTCGTAGTCGGCGCCGATCTCCTCGTCGGTCAGCGCGCGCGTGACCGGGATCGGGAACGCGCTCAGATCGGCATGGGTCGTTCCGAGCAACGGGATCTCACGCTGTGCCTGCGCCCACGCCACGCCCCAGGTCGAGTGGGTGTGGACCACGCCGCCGATCTCCTCGAACGCGCGGTACAGGGCCACGTGCGTGGGCGTGTCGGTCGACGGTCGGCGCTCCCCCGCGACGACGTTTCCCTCGAGATCAACTACGACCATGTCGTCCTCGGTCATCTCGTCATAGCCGACGCCGCTTGGCTTGATCACCACGACGCCCTCGTCGCGGTCGATGCCACTCGCGTTTCCCCAGGTGAGCGGCGCGAGGCCGTGCGCGGCGAGCGCCTGGTTGGCGTTGAGCACGTCTGCGATCAGGGACTCTGGCACCACGAGGCCGCGCCTCAGATCTCGGCGTACTCGATTTCGAGCAGCTCGGCGAGCCGGCGCCAGCGGCCTCTGTGTTCGCCGAGGTTCGTGACGAAGTGATGCGGGCCCGCGAGTGACAGCCAACGGTTCATGAACTCCTCCATACCCGCATCCGGGCGGAAATGAAAGTAGTGCATCTCGACGTTCGGCAACTCGGGTGTGTCCAGCACCTGGCCGAGACCAACCACGAGGCGGTAATAGTCGCCTTCGATCGGGACCAGGGCCGCAGTCGTGGCGGCGCCCGGCTGTGCGGAGAACACCGGCGTCGGCGGGTTGTCGAGGCGGCCGATCCCGAGCTCGCGATCGATCAGCTTCACTGGGCGGTCGCCGCGCGCGATCTTCCAGTTGCCCTCGCCCATGTGGCTGATCAGCACCGAGTCGAGGTCCCAGTCCATCGCGTACATCTCCGAGAAGTGTGCGTCGCCGATCATCGTCTGGGCGGCGCACATCAGCGTCGTGGTGTTGGTGTCGCCCTCGGCGGCGAACCCGTAGCCGTCGGCCATCAAATCCGACGCGGCCAGCAGCGGGAGCTGCTTGAACCGTCCGTCGCCGCCGATCGAGTCGAAGTGGAACGAGAAGCCGGCGTAGCCGTTATCTTCGAGCATCCCCCGGATCGCCACCTCGAACCGCGCGGCATACGCATGGCGCTCGCGCGGGAGATCGCTCGCGACCTCGAAGACGTCCGCGTGTCTGGCGAGGACCGAATCGATGTCGGCGTCGGACACCGCGTCCATTCGCTTGATGAGCGCGCCAAGGTCTTCGCTCACGATCGTCGGTCCGATCCGCCTGAGCAACGACGGCGGGTCGTACCGGATGTCCCCCATTCCGTTCATCGGATAGCCGAGGAGCCCGATCCGCGTGCGCCGGAGCTCAGTCACCGTCTGCGCCGCGCGTGCCCAGTCCTCGAACGCGCGCTCGAACTCGGGCGACCGCCAGTCGCCGGTGATCACCGAGAACGGCAGACCGGCCCGGACCAGCGCGTTGGCCTGATCCTGCGCTCCGTGGATGCCCTGGTTGTACGTCAGGTCGGACATGTCCCACTTCGGGGTGATGGAGCGCTCGGGCTGGATGTTCGCGAGCAGCAGCGGGACCGGCGTCTGCATCAGCGCGCGCACCGTGCGCATCGCCGGCCCGTAGGTGAGCATCACGATCGCGATCCCGTCGACGCCTGCGTCGAGGAGTTCGCGCGTGATTTGATCGACGTCCTCGCGGTTGCGAGCCGGCCGCGTGAATTGGACGTCCGCGACCGGGGCGAGCTTCTGTGCGACGGCCTTCGCGTATTCGCCCTGGCGCTCGGTGATCCCCGGGATCATGTCGTCGTAGAGCTCCTGCATGATCCCGAGGAGGCCGATTCGAGGTTGCCGGCTCACGCCTCTCTCCTTTCCGTGCGGATGCGCTTCAGGTCGTGCAGGAGCCGGACCTCGGTGCGACCGAGCATTTCGTACAGCGTCCGGTAGATCTCGTACACCCGGTCGTAGGTCTTCTTCGCCGTAAGGTCTGGCTCGTACGTGCGCACTTTCTTCGGCCGCGTGGCTTCGATCGCGCTCCCGATGTCGTCGAACACGCCGGCCGCCAGCGCGCCGAACAGCGCCGCGCCGCGGGCCGGGATCTCGCTCACCTCGGGCACGTGGACCAGACGTCCGCTCGTGTCGGCCAGCAACTGCATCATCAGCGGGCTGCGCTCGGCGATTCCGCCGCAGGCGACGATCTCCGATAGCACGAGTCCGTGCTCCTCGAAGTTGTCCATGATCCGTCGGCTTCCGAACGCGATCGACTCGAGCAGGGCGCGGTAGATCTGCTCGCGGGTGGTCTGAAGGCCGAGTCCGAGGATCGCACCGGTGAGATCGGCGTCGGCCAGGATCGTGCGGTTGCCATTCCACCAGTCCAGCGCGACCAGCCCGGTCTCCCCGGGCTCCATCCTTGCCGCCGCTTCCTCGAGTTGCGCATACGCGCCGGCGTCCTGGGCCAGGTTCTCGACGAACCATGCGAGCATGTCGCCGACCGCGGCCTGCCCGGCCTCGTATCCGTACAGACCCGGCAGGATCCCGTCCTTGACCACACCGGTTATTCCGGGGAGCCGCGTCTCCTCCGGGTGGACGATCATGTCGCAGATCGAGGTCCCGATCACGACCACGAAGCACCCCGGATCCACCACCCCAACCCCCGGAACGGACACCCAGGCGTCGACGTTCCCGACCGCGACCGCCACGGACTCGGGCAGCCCTATGCGCTTCGCGACCTCCGGGCGAAGCGTCCCCGCCTTGGTCCCGAGCGGTACGAACTTGTCGCCGAGCTTCTCGCTGGGGCGGTCGAAATCGGGGTAGGCGGCGGTGAAGTACTCGGTCGGGGGCAGACCTTCGTCGGGTGACCACATCGCCTTGAACCCCGCCGTCGCGGTCTGACGGCACTCGATGCCGCTCAGCCACCATACGATCCAGTCGGTCGCTTCGATGAACCCGTCGCACTCGTCGTAGATCTCGCGGTCCTCGAGCCACACCTCGATCAGCTTCGGGAAGTACCACTCTGAGGAGATGCGACCGCCGTAGCGCTCGAGGAACGGCTCCCCCCGCTCGAGCGCGACCTCGTTCAGACGGTCGGCGACCGGCTGCGCCGAATGGTGCTTCCACAGCTTCGGCCACGCGTGGCGGCGTGCTCGCCACTGTTCGAGCGTGCACAGCGGCACGCCGTCGCTGGTGATCGGGAGGACAGTGCACGACGTGAAGTCGACCCCGAGGCCCACGACCTCGTCCTTGTCCACGCCGGACTCTTTGAGCACCTTCGGGATGGCCTGCTCGACAACTGTGACCCAGTCGTCGGGGTCCTGCAGCGCCCAGTCCGGGGGCAGCCGCTCGCCGGTCGAGGGGAGCGTCTCGTCGATCACGCCGCTCGGGTAGCCCACCGCAGCGGTGGCAAGCACGTCGCCGTTGCCGAGGTCGACCAGCGCGGCGCGGCCGGATTCCGTACCGAAGTCGATCCCGATCGCGTATCCGCTCAACGGTTCAAGCGCCGGCGCTGGCCTGCGCCAGTTGACGGCGATAGCTTGAGACCATCAGCTCCGTGAGCTCCTCGATCGACGTCTGGTGAACCTCCTGGTCGATCGTGATGCGTCCGCCTTGCATGACGTTCAGGCGGTCGCACAGCTCGAATAGATGAGCGTAGTTGTGGTCGATCACAATGATCGAGATTCGGCCGCTCGTGGCAAGGTCCTTGACGAGGTCGATGATCAGTCGTGACTCGCGTGCCCCCATGGCGGCGAGCGGCTCGTCGAGCAGCAGAATCTTGCTCGCGGCGCGCACGGCCCGGGCGACCGCGACCGCCTGCCGCTGACCGCCGGAGAGCTGCTCGGCCTCGGCGTCCACGCTCGGCACGTTCACGTTGATGTCGTCGAGGTATTGACGCGTGAGCTTGCGCATCTCACTCTTGTTGAGAAGCCGCAACGGTCCGAGCCTCGTCAGCTCGTGGCCCAGGAACAGGTTCTGATAAACGGGCAGCTGCGGGATGAGCGCGAGATCCTGGTAGACCGTCTCGATCCCCGCGGATCGGGCGGCCTCGACCGACGAGAAACTCACGCGCTCGCCCTCGAGCAGGATCTCTCCCGCGTCCGGCGGGTGGAAGCCGCACAAGATCTTGACGAGCGTGCTCTTGCCGGCGCCGTTGTCACCGACGAGCCCGAGCACCTCGCCCTGGCGCAGAGTGAGGTCGATGCCGTTGAGGACCCTGAGCACACCGAAGCTCTTGGTCACGCCGCGCACCTCGAGCACGGGCGCGCCGGCCGGAACGGGGGGCGTGGGCTCCACGGGCTGAGGCGTAGCGCTCATCTGGCCCTCGAGCGAGCGATTATCCGGTCGAACTGGACGTTCAGCGCCATCGCGATGATGATCACCACGCCGACATAGATGAAGAACTCGTTGGTGCTGACCCCGATCACGGTCAGGCCGTCCTGGAGAACGCCGATGAGGATCGCGCCGATGAACGCCCCCACCACCGTCCCGCGCCCGCCGGTCAGCGCCGTGCCGCCGATCACGCAGGCGCCGACGGCGTAGAGGATGTAGTCGACACCGAAGTTGCCCGGGTCGAGCGTCCCGTACTTGATCGCGTCGACGATTCCCACGAGCCCGGCGACGAAGGAACAGAGAATGAAGCACCACACCTTGACGCGCCGGATCGGCACGCCCGCCTCGGCCGCCCCAACCAGGTTGCCACCCGTGGCAACGATCCGAACGCCGAAGCGCGAGCGCGTGAGCAGCACACTGAGGACAATCGTGATCGCGAGCACCCAGAGGATCTCGGACCACTTCCAGACGCCCATCAACTGGCTTATGAAGTCGGTGCCCGAGCTCAGCGGGATCGGGCTCCCCTGCAGGTCGTTCGAGGCGACGAGTACCACTCCGTAGAGGATGAAGTTCATCGCCAGCGTGGTGACGAACGAGGGCACCTCCAGGCGCACGGTGATCAGCCCGTTGATCGCACCCACAAGACAGACCGCGAGGAGCGCGATCAGGATCGCGATCACCAGCGGCAGGCCGTCCTGGTGCATCCAGTACATGACCCACGGGCAGAACAGGAAGACCTGACCAGCGGAGAGGTCGATCTCGGCGAGGACGAGCAGCAGCACCTCGCCGACGGCGATCGCGCCGATCGGTCCGGCGTAGCCGGCCGCCGAGCTGAGGCTGAGCTCACCGGTGAACGACGACCCGGCTCTGATCGCGAAGTACACGAACAGCGCGATCGTGATCACGATCGGGGTCAGCTCGCGCTGGTAGAGAAACGCCCGGAAGACCCGACGCCCTACCGATACGGCTCGCTCCTCGGCCGAAGGGGATTCAGGCTGCTGCCCCGGTGGGCTCGCCTCCGGGGCAGCAGCAGACGTTGGAGCGTTCGATTCCACGCTCGCGGGAGACTACGTGGAGATCGAGGACGGCGGCGCGATCGCCTTCTTCGTCGAGGACGTTCCCTCGAAACGGCTCGGCGTGAGGTAGGGCGTGACGTTCGACTTGGTGACGATGCCGATTCCAGTGTCGGTGTCCGTGGGGGTCATCAGCCCGCCCGAGACGTTCCACAGGAACAGCTGCATGATCGTGTCGAAGCCCTGCAGGTACGCCTGCTGGTCGATCGTGGCGGTCACGTAGCCGGCCTGGATGGCCTGCACGACCGGCAATCCGACGTCCCAGACCGATGCGCCGACCTTCCCCTGCAGACCCTGGTTCTTGATGAACTGCGCGACCGCGTTGCTGTCCCCGCTGTCCACGGCCATCATGAACTTCACGTCCTTGTTACCGGCGTACCACGCGGAGATCTTGTTGTACTCCGGCGCGCCCTCGGTCGCCGAAGTCCCGACCTCCACGAAGTTGATGCCGGCCTGTTGAAAAGCGGGCTTCGCGCCGTCGAGCCGCGGCTGGATGTTCCCCGTCCCCGGAGTCGCGATGATCCCGGCGACCTTGTCGCCCTTCGTCACGTGTTTGAGGATCTCCTGCCCGACCGCGGCACCCGCGGTGAGGTTGTTCTGGCCGATGTAGCACATCCGGTTGTTCTTGGTCCCCGGCGAGACGTCGGCGTTGTACGCGATCACCGGAATGCCCTGGCTCAGCGCGGTGTTGACGGGTCCGTTGAAGGCGGTGTTGTCGATCAGACAGCACCCGATCCCGTCCGCCTTGGCGGCGATGGCCGCGTTGAACGCCGACACCATCTGGCCGACGATCGAATTGTTGGAGCCGGTCCACTGGAACGAGGAGCCGGTGAGTGCACAGGCGTCCTGGCACCCATAGATCGTCGCGGTGAAGAACGAGTTGGTCGTCACATGGTTGACCATCACGAACTTGTGGCCCCCGCTGCTTCCGTAGGGCCCGCCTCCGCTAGTCGTCGCCGCTTTCGAGGTGCCCGTGCCCGAGCTCTTGCTCGAGCCGCATGCCTCGAGCGCTGCCGCCGCGATCCCGGCAGCGGCGCCGGTCAGCGCGGTCCGTCGCGTCAGCTGACGCCACTTCTTGGAGGGGGTCTCCTCCTGTTTGCGCTCGTCCCACTCGAGCCGCTCGATCGCGTCACCCACAATATCTTCTTGTGACACCTGCACTGCTCCTCTCGTCCGCTCCGACAAGACCTGAGTACTAAAGCTCAGAAAACCATCACTGCGACCGTCGCCGAATCAGTACTTAGCCGCACACTGGCGGTGTCAGCACGCCGGTGACGGCTGATGTCCCACCGCTCACCGGGCACATCGAGGTCCTCCGGCGCAGCTCGCAATACGTCACGACGGGCGTCGGCCGGACCCACGCCTCTAGCTCTCCTCTCGCGTTGATGCGGCGGCCATGTTAGCGATCACAACGGCGCGGTGTCAATGCCATCACGGGGCGGCAGTCGTGCTGGCCCGGATGATCAGCTCCGGCGGGACGAGCGTGCCCGACGAATCCCCGTCGCCGGTTTCGATCGTCCGCAGCAGCAGCCGCAGGCTGCGCGTGCCCATTTCGTTGAAGTCTTGACGGACCGTGGTCAGCGGCGGCAGGAAGTACGCCGCCTCCGGGATGTCGTCGAACCCGACCACGCTCAGCTCGCCCGGCACGTCCCGGCCGGCCTCGTGCATTGCGCGTAGCAGTCCGAGCGCCATCTGGTCGTTGGCCACGAACACAGCGGTGACCGCTGAGTCGGTGCTGAGGCACCGGCCGAGCTCGTATCCCGCGTTCGGGCTCCAGTCGCCGACCAGGGCCTCGGGCACGTCCGCGCCCGCCGCCTCGAGCGTCGCGCGCCAGCCGTCCCGGCGCTGGCGGGACTCGATGAAGTTGGGGGGACCGCTGATGTGCCACACGGTCTCGTGCCCGAGCGACAGCAGATGCCTAGTCGCGCTGACCGCGCCCGCGACCTGATCGACCGCGACCACCGGAACCCCGTCGTCGGGTCCCGCCTCCACCGCCACCATCGGCACGTCGGCGTGCATATGCAGCAGCGCGTCGCCCGCTTCCTCGTGCGGGGCGATCACGAGAACTCCGTCGACCCCCTGACGGCGGAGCCGCTCGACCGCGTCGGTCACCGAGGAGCGGTTGAGCGCCTTAAGGCTGGCGACGATGATGAAGTAGCCGGCTTCGTGAGCGGCCTGCTCAATCCCGAACAGCGTGGAGGCCGGGCCGTACAGCGTGGTGTCGAAGCTGACCACGCCAAGCGTCCTCGACCGGCCGGTCACGAGCGCGCGGGCGACCGAGTTCGGCCGGTAGCCAAGCTCCTCCATCGCCTCGAGCACCCGCTTGCGGGTCTCGGGTCGCACGTGCGGGCTGCCGTTGATCACCCGCGACACCGTCTGGTGCGAGACCCCCGCGAGCCGTCCGACGTCCGACATCACCGGCGCGCGCGGCCGGCGTCGAGCGATCACCTCATCGACCGGCTCCATTGAGCTCATTTCGTCGCCTGGCTCCATCGAAGAGTGATCCGCCGCCCGGCTCTTCCGCCCAGAAAAGTCCCTTTGCAGCCAGGCATGTTAGCGCTAACGGCCATTCGCGAATAAGATCGCCGCGCACGACTCGACCTCGAAGGAGCGGTGATGAAGACGAGCTTGGGCATATGGGCATTCGGACCGATGATCACACGGTTCGTGCCCGGCGGCTACCAACCCGGCCACAGCTACGAGACCGAGCCGGTCGCCGAAAAGGTGAACAGGGCCGTCGAGGGGCTCGGCGACCTGATCGACGGCTACGAGTTCCATTACCCGGACGAACTGTCTGAATCTAATCTCGACGAGGTGCGGGCGGCACTCGCCGGTCACGACATCTACTGCATCGCCGGGGGATTGCATTTACACCCGCAGTTCGGCCGCGGCGGGTTGGTCAACCCGGACCCGACGGTGCGAGCGGAGGCGGTTTCGATCGTCCGCGACGCTGCCGCGTTCGCGGGATCGCTGGGGGCGCATCTGATCATCTGGCCCGGCGGCGAGGGCTACAACTACCCGTTCCAGACGCCGTACGCCGACTCGTGGCGGTGGCTGATCGAGGGTCTCGGCGAGGCCGCGTCTGTCTGCCGCGAGCACGGCGTGAAGCTGTTCCTGGAGCACAAGAACTCCGAGCCGGCGATGAAGATCCTGATGCGCAACATCGGGATGTGCCTGTTCGTGATCTCGAAGCTCCGCGACCAGGGGCTCGACAACGTTCAGGTCAACATGGACTGGCAGCACCTGATCATGAACGGCGAGCATCTGCCCGAGTACGCCGCGCTGCTGTCCTCCGAGAGCCTGCTCGGCCACCTGCACGCGAACTCGGGTTGGGGCATTACCGACGACGACAACATGGTCGGCGCCACCGCGTTCATGGAGACGCTCGAGCTCGCGCTGGAGCTGCGGCGGTGCGGGTATGGGTCCGGCGGCGAGCGGCTGGGGTTCGACCTCTATCCATACACCGAGGACCAGGTGGGCGCGGTGCAGCGGTCGGTGCTGCAATGGCGGTTCATCGACTCGGTGGCGGCGCGAATCGACGATGGCGCGCTGCGCGAGGCCCAGGCCGCCAAGGATGCGGTCCGCGCGTACGAGATCGTCTACGCGGCTCTCGGGGCGTGAGCTTGGTCGAGGATCGCGTTCAGCCGGTCCGCTTCTTTTTGCGGTCGCTCGTGGATTCGCTCCCAGGTCATCCGGACGGTGACGAAGCCGTGGGCGAGCATCTCGGCGTCGCGCTCCCGGTCGTCCTCGAACGCGATCTTGTCCTTGTGGGATTCCCAGCCGTCGAGTTCGACGATGACCTTCTCGGCCGGGAACAGCGCGTCGACGATGTACCCGTGGAGAGGTTCGCCCATGACCGGCGCCGGCAAGCCGTAATCGGCGCAGAACTTTGGGAAGTCGTCTTCCCAGCCGGAGCGGGTCGGCGTGCCCTTCGGCCCGATCAGCTTCGCGATCCGGGGCGTCGGGTGGCGGGCGAGGGTCTCGGCGAGCTGGTCCTCGGACAGCCACGGCGAGTGCAGCGCGTTGTTGACCGCGCGCTTGAGGGCCTTGTCTTTCAGCCGCGGGGAGATGTCGATGAGAGTGCGGGCCGGCGAGGTGACGCGGATCCCGAGCTGGGTCGTGATGTCCCGCCGGCGGAGCGTGGTGCTGCGGTGAAGTTGTATGCCCTTGGTGCGGCGGTCGCCGACCACCGTGACCTCGAGCGGCGTGTCCCACTGTCGCCAGTACCCCCAGAGGGTCATCGCGGAGCTGTGGCTGAGCGCCGCACCCGGTCCGCAGGCGAGCACTGCAGCGCTCGCCCGGTGGTGCGGCGTGAGCGCCGGCGTCCCGACGGAGTACACGCCACGGAAGACGCGGTACAGCCGCCCGATCCGCACGCGGTACGCGACCGCGTTGTCGTCGAGACCGATGTCGTGCAGTTGCCGGCGCGTGATGTTCCCCCACTGCCTCGCCGCCACCTCCGCAATCGCCCGATCCACCGCCTCTTGGGACGAAACGGTGAAATAGTCATCGGTTCTTCCCGAGGGGCGGTCGTTCGACGGCATCTCATACCGCAAGAGCCCGCAACCCGGGTCGATTCACCCCCCGGATCGTGACCGTCCTCTTCGGCATCGACGTCGGAACGAGCGCGACCAAGGGCCTCGCGATCGACCCCGACGGCACCGTCCTCGCCAACGAGGAGGCCGCCTACCCGCTTTCCACCCCGCGACCCGGCTGGTCCGAGCAGGACCCCGAGGACTGGTGGCGCGCCACCGAGGCGGTCCTCGAAAAGCTCACCGACGCCGCCGGCGCGCCCGCCGGCATCGGGCTGTCCGGCCAGATGCACGGGCTGGTGGCGCTGGACGACAACGATAACGTCATCCGCCCCGCGATCCTCTGGAACGACCAGCGCACGCAAGCCGAGTGCAGCGAGATCGAGGACACGATCGGCCTCCAAAGACTGATCGAGCTCACCGGCAACCGCGCGCTGGCCGGCTTCACCGCGCCGAAGATCCTGTGGCTCCGGCATCACGAGCCGGACAACTACAAACGGATCGCCCGGATCGCGCTCCCGAAGGACTACGTGCGACTCCGCCTCACCGGCGAGCACGCCACCGACGTCTCCGACGCGTCGGGAACGCTCCTCCTCGATGTCGCGAACCGAACGTGGAGCGACGACGTCCTACAAGCGCTCGAGATCGACCCGGCCTGGCTGCCGAACGTTCTCGAAAGCCCGACCACCTCCGGCGTCACCGGCGACAACATTCCCGTCGCCGCCGGCGGTGGCGACCAGGCCGCCGGCGCGGTCGGCGTCGGTGTCGACCGCAAAGGCCCGGTGTCGGTGGCGCTCGGGACCTCGGGCGTCGTGTTCGCCGCGCTTGACGCGTTCGCCTCCGACCCCGAAGCGCGCGTCCACGCCTTCTGCCACGCCGTCCCGGGCGAATGGCACGCGATGGGAGTGATGCTGAGCGCGGCCGGCTCGCTCACATGGCTCCGCGACGCCACCGACCCGGGCACGCCGTTCGACGTGCTCCTGGACGAAGCCTCGACGTGGTCCGCGGGCACCGAGAATCTGTTGTTCCTCCCGTATCTCGCCGGCGAGCGCACGCCTTACGCGGACCCCGACGCGCGCGGTGCGTTCGTCGGGCTCAGCATCCGCCACGACCGAGGCGCCCTGGCCCGCGCGGTCCTCGAAGGGGTCGCGTTCGGCCTCAAAGACTCGCTCGACCTGACCGAAGACCTCGGTGGCGTCCCAGAACTCGGTCGCATCTCCGGAGGCGGCGCTCGCAGCCGCCTGTGGGCGCAGATCATCGCGTCGGTGCTCGAGTTGCCGTTGGAGCAGGTTGCGGTCGATGAGGGCGCCGCATTCGGAGCCGCGATCCTGGGCGGGGTGGCGGCGGGCGTGTGGCCGGACGTGCACGCCGCCGTGACCGCGACCGTGAAGCCCCGCAGCCAGATCGACCCGGTCGAGGAGTGGGTCGAGCCGTATCGGGAGCAGCGCGAGCGCTACCGCGCTCTGTATCCGGCGCTGAAGGCGCTCAGCTGAGCGGGCCGACGGCGTCCTCGACCGCAGCCAACACGGCCCCCGACCGAACCAGCTCTTCGACCGAAGCCAGCTCGGGCGCCGTGAACCGATCCGGCCCCGGCCCGGGAACCCGCGAGCGAAGCACCGACAGGGCCGCGCCCGTCCCCAGGGCCGGCGTCAGCGGCGCGCGCAAATCCAACGCGCGCGCCGCGCACGACAGTTCCACGGTGACGATCCGCGTCAAATTCGCCGCCGCCACCCGCAGCTTGCGCGCCGCCCCCCACCCCATCGATACGTGGTCCTCCTGCATCGCGCTGGTCGGCAGCGAGTCGACGCTCGCCGGGGTCGCGAGCCGCCGGTTCTCCGCGACCAGCGCGGCCTGGGTGTACCCCGCGATCATCATCCCCGAGTCGACGCCGGGACTCGAAGCCAGGAACGCCGGGAGCCCGTGCGACCGCGTGGCGTCGAGCAAGCGATCGGTCCGCCGCTCGGCGATCGCGCCGACCTCGGCAGCCGCGATCGCCAGGAAGTCGCATGCCATCCCCAGCGGCGCCCCATGGAAGTTGCCACACGATTCGACCCGCCCGTCAGCCAAGACCATCGGATTGTCGATCGCGGACCGCAGCTCGACCGAAGCGATCCCAGAAGCGAACCGAACCGCGTCGCGAGCGGCGCCCACCACCTGCGGCGCGCATCGCAGCGAGTACGCGTCCTGAACTCGAGGATCGCCGTACCGATGGCTCGCGACAATCGAAGAACCCGCCAACAGCCGCCGGAGATTCTCCGCGCTCGCCACCTGCCCCGGCTGGGGCCGCAGCGCGATCAGATCCTCGGCGAACACGCGGTCGGTCCCGAGCAGCGCCTCGACCGACATGGCCGCGGCCACCTCGGCCACGCGCAGAAGCCGCTCGAGATCAAACAATGCGAGCACGAGCATTCCGAGCATCCCGTCGGTTCCGTTGATCAGCGCAAGCCCCTCCTTCGCGATCAGCTCGATCGGCTCGATACCGGCCGCGGCCAATGCCTCCGAAGCGGGAAGCAGCTCCCCGCGCGCATCGAACACGTCGCCCTCGCCGATCAAGACCAGAGCGCAGTGCGCGAGCGGAGCCAGGTCGCCGCTCGCCCCTAAGGACCCGTGCTCGGGGACCACGGGCGTGAGCCCGGCCGCCAACAGCGCCAACATCCGCTCGGCGAGGACCGGCCGCGCCCCCGAGCACCCCATCGCCAGCGTCCGCGCGCGCAGCACCACCATCGCCCTCACGACCTCGCGCTCGACGGGCGGACCCATCCCGGCCGCGTGCGACCGGATCAGCGCCCGCTGCAACTCCGCGCGCTCCTCCGCTGGGATCCGGACCATCGCCAGCGACCCGAACCCGGTCGAGATCCCGTAGGCAGGCTCTTCCGACGCCGCCCGCGAAGCAACCACCGCCGCACTTCGCTCCATGGCGGCAAGCGCCGCAGCAGTCAACACGACCTCCGCGTCCTCGCGCGCCACCGCGACGACCTCGGCGGCCGACATCCCCTCCGCCCCCAGTTCGACGCGCGCGCTCACGAGCCCGTCACCCGCGCGCCGTCGCCGGGGCGCACCTCGAGCGCGCCGGCGACCGCATGCGCATCCGCCGGCATCAGCCCGAGCACGTGTCCACCGAACCCGCCGCCCACGATCCGCGCCCCGAGCGCGCCCGCACGCTTCAAACGCGCCACCGCCTCCTCGACCGCGGGCGTCGACACCTCGAAGCAGTCGCGCAGGCTCGCGTGGGATTCGTCGAGGAGCCGACCCAGCGAGGTCGTGTCGCCCCGCGACACCGCCGCCACCGCGGCATCCACCCGCTCGTTCTCGGTGATCACGTGACGCGCACGCTCACACAGAACCGCCGGCAGCCGATCCGCGTCCGCGAGCGTCACGTCCCGCAGGCTCGGCACGCCGAGTTCCGCGCACGCCTGCGCACATTCCGCGCGGCGCTCGTTGTACCCGGAGACCGCGATCGCGTGATGCTCACCCGAGTCGAGCGTCACCAGCTTGCAGCCGTCGAGCTCGAGCTCGACCGGGCGCACGTCGAGCGAGCGGAAATCGATCCGCAGCGCCCGATCGGACTCGCCGAACAGCGAGGAGATCTGGTCGAGCAGGCCGGTCTGCGCCCCGACCCAGTCGTTCTCGATCCGCGAGCACAGCTTGGCGAGGTCGAGCCGGTCGGGCTCCGAAGCCCCACTGACGCTCAGCAGCGCCATCACCAGAGCCACCTCGAGCGCGGCCGACGAGGACAGGCCGGCGCCGCGCGGGACGGTCCCGCTGATCTCGAGCTCGGCCCCGGACACTTTCACGCCGGCGCCGATCAGCTCACCGGCGGCGCCCCGCACGAATGCCCGCCAGCCGTCCGCGGACTCGAGAGGGTCGAGCGAGAAGCTGTCGCGCTCGCCGAGGTCGACCGCTATCGCGTCGATCCGGCGCTCGGCAAGCGCGCGAGCGCGAACCGTCACCCCCTCGCTGATCGCGAACGGCAGCGCGAGGCCCTGGTTGTAGTCGGTGTGCTCGCCGATCAGGTTGGCGCGCCCGGGAGCGAATGCAACGGCGTGGCTGGTCAAAGTTCGATTAGTGTCCTCGCTGTGCCTGTCAAGTGGGGAATCGTGTCAACCGCGGACATCAACCGTCTGTTCCTCGCCGGCGCGCGCCAATCACCGGACTTGGAGATTCTCGCGGTGGCGAGCCGAGAGCAACAGCGCGCCGACGAATACGCCCGGGAAAATGGCATCGAACGCGCTTACGGCAGCTACGACGCGCTCCTCGCCGACCCCGACGTCGAGGTCGTGTACATCTCGCTCCCGAACTCGATGCACATCGACTGGACGTTGCGCGCGCTCGAGGCCGGTAAGCACGTGCTGTGCGAGAAGCCGCTGAGCCGTCGCAGGTCCGAGGTCGAGCGCGCGTTCGACCTCGCGGAAAAGCAGGACCGCCTGTTGATGGAGGCGTTCATGTATCGCCACAACCCGCAGACGCTCCGGCTCACCGAGCTCGTCGCGCAGGGCGCCGTCGGCCGCGTCCGGATGATCCGGGGTACGTTCGGGTACGTCGCCCGCGACCCCGCCGACGTCCGCCTGAGCCCGGCGCTCGACGGCGGGGCGCTCATGGACGTCGGCTGCTACTGCGTCAGCGGCGCTCGCCTGATCGCCGGCGAGCCCGAGCGCGTGATGGGCGAGCAGGAACTCGGCGGCCAAGACGACGGCGTGGATGTGGCGTTTGCCGGGATCATGCGGTTCGCAAACGACATCACTGCCCACTTCGACGCCGGCCTCGCGATCGTCAGCCGGGACTTGTTCGAGGTCGTAGGAGACGAAGGCGTGCTACGGCTCGAGGATCCGTGGCACATCGTCAACCCCGGTATCCAGCTTCAGCGCGAGGACGGGGACGAGTACATCGAGATCGAGCTGGCCGACTCCTACCGTCTCGAGGCCGAGAACATGTCGGCCTCGATCCGCGGCGAGGCACCGCTGCTGCTCGGTCGCGCCGACGCGATCGGCCAGGCGAAAACGATCGAAGCGCTGTACCGAGCAGCCGACAGCGGCAGCGCGGTCAGCCTATGCTGATGACATGGCTCCCCGCCCATCGGCAGCACTGGGCGAGATCATCCGCCAGCAGCGCGAGCTCACCGCAATGTCGATGCGCCAGTTTGCCGAGCTTGCCGGGATCTCCAACCCCTACCTGTCGCAGATCGAACGCGGCCTTCGGGCTCCGTCCGAGCACGTAGTGGACGGCATCGCCAAGGCGCTCCACCTTTCGGCCGACGCGCTGTACGAGCAGGCCGGCATCACGCCTCCCGGGGAGGAAGAGGAGGACAACGCCGTCCTCGACGCGATCGGCGCCGACCGCCGCCTCACGGCACGCCAGCGCAAGGCGCTGATCGAGATCTACGAGTCGTTCGTCGCGTCGGCGCCAGCCGGGAAGCGGTCATCGTCGTGAACGCGCCGAAGGCCGCGCTCGTCACCGGTGCCGCCAGCGGAATCGGACGCGCGATAGCGACCCGGTTCGAAGCCGACGGAATGGACGTGCTGAGTGTCGACCTCAAGCCGGACCCCGACGGACCCGGCACCCCGTTCGAGGCGGACCTCACGAACGCAGAGGCGAACGAGGCGAGCGTGAACGCGGCCCTCGACCGATTCGGACGGCTCGATGTGATCGTCGCCAACGCGGGCATCCAGCACGTGGCTCCGGTCGCCGAGTTCCCGGTCGAGCGATGGAACACGATCGTGTCCCTGCTGCTCACGAGCCCGTTTCTCCTCGCGAAATACGGATGGCCCGCGCTGAAGGAGTCCGGCGCCGGCAGGTTCATCGCGATCGCCTCCGTACACGGCCTCGTCGCATCGCCGTTCAAGGCGGCCTACATCTCGGCCAAGCACGGTGTCGTCGGCCTGGTCAAGACGCTCGCGCTGGAGGGCGCGGGCGACGGGATCACCGCCGCGGCCGTGTGCCCCGGCTACGTCCGGACGCCGCTGGTCGAGAAGCAGATCGCCGACCAGGCGAAGGCGCACAACCTCCCCGAGGAGGACGTGATCGAGCAGGTGATCCTCGCGCCGCACGCGGTGAAGCAGCTGATCGAGCCGTCCGAGGTCGCCGACGTCGTGACGTTCCTGCTGACGCCGGCAGGCCGGGCGTTCACCGGCGTCCCGGTGACGCTCGACCAGGGCTGGACCGCCCGCTAGGCCTGCGCCGCCTGTTCGCGCAGCGGCCGCAGCAACGCCTCCATCCTCACCAGCTGATCGAGCAACGCGCCGGCCGCCGTCTCCATCACGTCGTTCGCGCGAACTACGCCATCGTCGATGAACTGCTGGTAGAACGGGATGTTGACCTGCTCGATCAGCGGGTACAGCTTCACGGCGGTGACGACCTGCTGGAGCTGCTCGACCGATCGCGTGCCGGCAGCCACCCCGCCGTACGAGACGAAGCCGACCGGCTTGTAGCGCCACTCGTGGTGCAGGTAGTCGATCGCGTTCTTCAGCGAAGCCGGATAGCCGTGGTTGTACTCGGGCGTGACGAACACGAACGCGTCGGCCGCGTCGACCTTCGCGCTCCACTTGTGCGTGTGCGGGTTGGTGTACTGGCGCAGGCGCGGATGATTGGGCTCGTCGAGCATCGGCAGCCTGAACTCGACGAGGTCGACCACCTCGATCTCGAACGACCCGTAGTCGGTGGCGCGCTCGATGAACCACTGCGCGACGGGCCAGCCGCCGCGGCCAGGGCGCGTCGAGGCGATGACGATCATGAGCCGAGGCATGAGCTGTGGGCGCGCAGGCTACCCGCTACTCAGCGGAAGCGCACCAGCGAGACCGCGCCGGTGGCGGTGGCGGCGCCGTCCGAGATCCTCACCTCGGCCCCGAGCTGGTTGCCGCGGGCGTGCTCGAGCATCGACTTGCCGGCTGAGGTGAGCGAGAACAACAGGTATCCGACGTCGCGCGCGCCGAGCAGCTCGGACCCGGTGGTGGCGATCACGGTATTTCCGACGGACACGGTTGTCCTCGTGTGGCACGGCGTCGTCGCGAGGCACTCGGCGAGGATTCCGCCCGTCCCACCGAAGGACACGAAGCTAGTCAGCCCGAGGATCTGTAGCGAAGGCGACTGGCTGGCGCTGTGCGCCGGCGCCGCCCCGCTCGTGGAGAACGGGATCAGCGTGATCAGGCGGTTCAGCTTGAGCTTCCCGGAACTGCCCGTCATGTGCACCAGCAACCGGTGGCCGCGAGCGTGCGCGAGCATCGACCGCCCCGCGCCCGTCAGAGAGAAGTAGATGACCGCGCCACCGTTGGCCGGGACGTGCTCGCTGCCGGTGCGCGCGATCACCGTGCGCCCCGAGGTCATCGTTATCGCGATATGACAGGCGAAGCCGTTGTCGCAGACGGCCGGCAGGCCGCCGGTGGCGCCGCGCGACACGAACGCGCTGCGGCCGGCGATCCCGATGTGCGGCCCCACCGTGGCGGTCGGCGACGTCGAGAGCACGTTGCCGTGGGAGTCAAGCGCCTGCACCTGGAACATCCCCATCCCGGTGGGCGCCGAGATCGCCGTCTCGAACCCCCGCTTCGTGACGGTCGAGAGCGGCGCCAGCGTGCGCGGGTTGGATCCCGCCAGCACCCGCCACGACGAGACCGTTGTGGCGCCGTTCCAGCTCGGCCACACCTGGGTGGTGCCGTCGTTGTTCGGCGCGGCCGCAATTGCCGGCGGCGCCGTCGGCTGCCCGCTCCACGGGAACTTGTAGGCGCGATAGCTCGACGTGTTCGACGTGAAGCGCGCGTCGAACACCTCGTTGCCGGCGGAGTTGAACTCCGTGAAATACGGCTGTTGCCCCCAGCCGACGAACAGATTGCCTCCCGGGAGCAGCTGGGCGTTGCCCTCGAAGTCGGTGTTCAGCCCCGGGCTGTGCTCGAACTGCCTGACCAGGGTCACGGTCTTGCCGGTCTCGTTCACCGATAGCTCGAGCGCGCGGGCCTGGTGGACCGTCGGCGGCCCACCGCCGTCGTCGAACAACGTGAACGTGCCACCCGGCTGGACCAGCACGTCATGCTGGAACGCCGTCTGCGTGCCGGATCCCCTCCTGAAGTTGTTCTGGTTGGAGCCGAGCGTCCAGATCACCGCGCCGGTCGTGTGGTCGATCTTGTAGACGGCCCAGGTGTTGCGCATCGAGACGATCAGATTCCCGTCGGTGTCGAGCGACACCGAGTTCAGGTGGTAGGGGTCGTACACGTGTCCCGGCGCGCCCTTCTTGAAGAATGACTCGGTGATCGGGATGTGGTCGAGGGCGTGCCACTCGAACAGGACCAGACCGGTCTTGATATCGATCTCCTGGATCACCGCGTCCATCAGCGGCCGCCCCATCCCGGGGTAGTGCACCGGGGAGACGGCGACGATGTACGCGTCGCCTTGCGGAGTCACCAGGAACTCGTGCAGGTCCATGCCCTGCAGCCCGTTACCCGCCTGCACGGTGGCGATCTGCTGGTACTGGGCGTTGTAGATCACGCCCTCGCCGCGCCCCGAACCGTTGTTCGTGAACCCTTGCCACCACGTCAGCACCGGCTGCCCGTTCAGCTGCTGCACTCGGAAGTCGGTGGCGAGCTCGTTCGCGGGCACCGGCTGGAACCAGATCGTGTTGCCGGACGGGTCGAGGATCATCGGGCCGTTTTGAACCGGTCCGTATTGCGGGGTCACGAAGATGTCGCCGCTGTACTCAGACGACGAATGCCGTTTCACCGTGACCGACCCCGGCTCGAGGTCAGGACGCGAGTGGAAGTGCTGGACGCCGTTGGACCCGGCCGGGACCATCGGGAGCTTTATCGGGTTGATGGTTCCGAACGGGACCGCGATGCCGAAGTGGAAGCTGCCGTTCGTGCCGCCCACCACGTTCAGCCCGGTGGTCACGGTCACGGTCTCGCCGGTGGTGAACGGCGTGCTCGGAATGAAGCTTCCGCCCTGCCCGTCGGAGTCGCCCTCGATTTTCCCGCTGTGGGCGCCGGAGCTCGAGCCGACGACCGTGAGGTGGCCGATCTGACCGGCGGGAATGCCTCTGAACGTGATCTGCGTCTGGGGCAGTGCGCTGGTGGTGTTCGGGCTCGGGAACACCGCCACCGCGGGTTGGGCGAGCGCGGCCGGCGCCGCGGCGAGCAACATCGACGCCGCCGCCAGCGCAATCACGACTGCCCGTGTGACCCCAGACCACCGTCGGGACCTCAACTGTCTCGAAACCTCCTGCAACCAATCATCAAACCCGCCGCGACCTCAAACGTTGCGCCGAGGAGAGTAGCTTGCGGTCCGTACGTTCCGGCTCAGCCTGTCGTCGCTCGCACGCTCCACGTATCTTTCCGGCGCGATGAGATTCGCCTCCATCTTGCACGAGGGCGCCCCCGTCGCGGTCGCGATCCACGGCGACCTCGCCGTGCCTATACAAGGCGTCACCGAGCTCGGCCCCGACACGCCCCTATCGCTGCTCAGGGACCCGCCGCTCGACCGGGACGCGACCCTCCCCACGCACGGCCTCCACCGGCGCCCCGTGATCCCGCGGCCCGGCAAGATCGTGTGCGTCGGGCTCAACTACGCCGCCCACATCGAGGAGACCAAGCGAGAGCACTCGGACTACCCGGTGCTGTTCACGAAGTTCGCCACGACGCTGACCGGCCCGAACGATCCGATCCCGCTCCCCCCCGAGAGCGAGGCGATCGACTATGAGGGGGAGCTGGTGGTCGTGATCGGGGAGCGCGGTCGACGCATACCCCCGGACAAAGCGCTCGAGTTCGTCGCCGGCTACACGGTCGCCAACGACGTCTCGATGCGTGACTACCAGTACAAGACCCATCAGTGGCTCCAGGGCAAGGCTTGGGACGCTTCGACGCCAGTCGGCCCTGACCTGGTCACCCTCGACGAGGCCCCCGACCCCCTCACCCTGAGGACGTTGGTCAATGGGGAGAAGGTCCAGGAGGCGACGACCGAGTTGCTGATATTCGACGTGGCCACGCTGGTGAGCACAGTCTCGGAGTTCGCCACGCTCGAGCCCGGCGACCTGATCCTGACCGGCACGCCCGGCGGCGTCGGCTACCGGCGCGAGCCGCAGCTGCTGTTGAGCGACGGCGACGTGGTCGTGGTCGAGGTCGACGGAGTGGGCCGCCTCGAGAACACCTGCGTCGCGGACCGGGCTCGCTAAGCCGCGTCGAGGGCGGCGCGGACCGCCGTTGCAAACCCGTCCACGTCCTCTTCGGTCGTGTCCCACGAACACATCCACCGGACCTCGCCCGACTCCTCGTCCCAGGTGTAGAACGGGAAGTCGCGCTGGAGCTCCCCGATGACCGCCGCGGGCAGCTTGGCGAACACCGCGTTCGTCTGCACCGGGCGTGTGATGGTCAACCCCGGAGCGTCGTCCACCGCTGCGGCGAGCCGCGCGGCCATCGCATTGGCGTGCGCGGCGCACCGCAGCCACAGCTCATCGGTGATGAGGGCATCGAACTGGGCGGCCAGGAACCGCATCTTCGAGGCGAGCTGGATCGTCTGCTTGCGGATGTAGTTGAACTCGTTCGCGACATCTGAGTTGAATAACACCACGGCCTCGGCGGCGAGCAGGCCGTTCTTAGTCCCGCCGAACGAGATGAGGTCCGCCCCGGCGGCGGCCTCCCGAAGCGACGTCCCGAGCGCGGCAGCGGCATTCGAGAGGCGCGCGCCGTCGACATGCAGAAGCATCCCGCGCTCGTGTGTCACGGCCGCGAGCTCGCCGACCTCCTCCCGCGTGTACAGCGTCCCGAGCTCGGTGCACTGTGAGATCGAGACCACCCGCGCCTGGACCGCGTGTTCATCCCCCACGCGAGCTACGCGGCGCATCACCACATCCGGCGTGAGCTTGCCGTCGACACCCGGAACGGTCAGCAGCTTGACTCCGGCGATCGCCTCCGGCGCGCCGCATTCATCCACATTGAGGTGGGCGGTGTCCGCGCAGATCACGGCCGCGTACGGCCGGCACACCGCGCGGAGGCAGAGGACGTTGGCGCCGGTGCCGTTGAACACGAAGAACGCCTGCGCCTCCTCACCGAAGCACTCGGCCACACGCCTGGCCACATCCCAGCTGTAGCCGTCGTGGCCGTAACCGAACGCGTGGCCGACGTTCACCCGTGCGATCGCCTCGAGGACGTCGGGGTGGATCGTGGCCGAGTTGTCTGACGCGAACCCGCGCTCGCCGCTCACGCCGCGAGCTTAGCCTTCAGCGACGAATAGAAGATCGAGAGCGGGAACTCGTCGTCGCGGACGAGGTCGACGTACGGCCGCGGATCCTCGACGTCCGTGAACTCGCGCACGGCCGCGGTCCACTGCGAGCCCGCCGCCGGCGAGACGCTCGCCGCGACGAGATCGTGCGCCGCCGCCCAGTGCTGAAGCTTGGTCCGGTCGATCCCGAGCCGGTACAGCTCCTCGACCTCGTTCCGCAAGGACGCGACGCCGTCGGCCACCCGCTCCCACTCGATCGTCAGCTGGTTGTCGGTCCAGTGCAGGTAGCCGTGGCGATGCAGATAGGCGAACAGCAGCTGCCCGCCAAGCCCGTCGTAGTTGCGGATCCGCGAACCGGTGATCGGGAACCGCAGCAACCGGTCCAGCAGGATCGAGTACTGGACGTACCGTGCGAACGCCACGCCCTCGGCCTCCAGCGCCACCGCCTGGCCGAACGCGGTCAGATCGCACCGGAGCTCCTCGAGCGAATACATCCAGTACGGCGCGCGCTGGCGGATCATGAACGGGTCGAACGGGAGATCGCCGTGGCTGTGGGCGCGATCGTGGATCAGGTCCCACAGGATGTAGGCCTGCTGCGACATGCCCGGGCTGGCCAGCATGCACGCCGCGTCCGGCGGAAGGTTCAGCCGAAGAAGATCGGCCGCGGCGCCGGCGAGGCGCCGCAGCCGAGCGGCCTCACGATCGCAGAAGATCGCCCCGAAGTTTGCGACCGGCCGGCCCGCGACCGACACCGTCTCGGGGAACAGCACCGCGCACTCGCTGTCGTACCCGCGAGTCGCGTCGACAAGCTCCACCGGTACGTACTTGGGGTTGTCGTACCGCGTGCGCTCGAGCTCGGCGATCCAGTCCGGCCACGGGACGTTGACGATCAGCGCCTCGAAACAGGTGTCGCGTGAACCGTTCTGCTTGTACATCGGGAACACCACCAGGTGCTCGATCCCATTGGTGCGCATCAGCTCCGGGCGGAACTCGGCGAGCGAGCGCGTGAAGTCCGGCTTGCCGAAATCCCAGGCGCGAAGGTCCTCGACCGCGGCCTTCAGGTAGGCGGCGTCGTGGGGGAAACGCGGCGCGAGCTCTTCGATCGCGCCCGCCATCGCCTCGACGTGACGGCGAGCCGCGTCCGCGTCCGACTCGCTCGTCAGCGATCCGTCGGGGTCCTGGAGCAGCGCGAGCGCGTTGGTCTCGTTGCGCAGCCGCGCCCACGCGGGCTCGTGCTCGGGTCCGTGCCCGTCGCGGTGGGTGCGGATCGGCCAGATCCCGCCGTCCGGCCGAGCCGCCCAGTAACAGAGGTTGAGCCACAGCGTGCGGTGATCGAGCTCGTCGATGCAATCGTCGCCGAACAGGTCCGAGTCGGCCAGCACGACCACGCGGCCTTCGCCGTGGGTCGATGCCACGATCAGCGGCGCCCCCGGAACCGACGCGCTCGCGTGCGTGCGGGCGAGCACGACGCCACCGTTGCTCGATGAGATCGTCGTCGCCCGGTACAGGCACAGCGCGTTCACGCGCGCGAGAAGGTCGCCGGCGCGACCGCGGCCGCCCTGGGCCAGATCTGCGAGCACCCAGCTCGGTGCGCTCCGGTAGTGCTCGTAGTCCTGCACGGTGTCGTTCTCGAGGCGGAGCCCGAACCGCGCCAGCAGCTCGTTCAGGTTGTTGCCGTACTTGTCCTGCTCGGTTTCGCCGAGCACGATCAGCCCACCGCCGTCAGCCACGAACGCCTCGACCGCATCGAGCTCTTCCGGCGTCAGCCGCGGAGTTCCCGTGCCCGTCGTACGCTCCCACGTCGGGTCCGACGGATGCGCGATCACGAGCACGCCGGCGCCGGCGAGGGTCTCCTCGGTCAGCGGTCCGTCGGCGTTGACCTCCACCACAAAGTCGCGGCCGGCCAGCGACGCGGCTGCACGGGCATAGGACGAATCGCCGGGGTGCGCGGGCTGCATCTCGCGCGCGAGCTCCGGCCGGACGGTCCAGGCCTCGCTGTGGGCCTCGTCGAAAATGACGCGGGCGAGCATTCCGGATTCGGTCATCCTCACAGGCTACTCGGGCCCCCGGCGGTTGTCGATGCCGAAATCGATGTAACCTGTGCAAGAGATCGCCGCATGGATGACCAAGATCGTCAGATTATTGCGTTGCTCGTTGAAGACGGCCGTCGCACATACGACGACATCGGCCAGCGCGTGTCGCTTTCGGCGCCGGCGGTCAAGCGACGCGTCGATCGCCTGCGCTCCCGCGGCGCCCTGCAGGGGTTCACGGCGGTCGTCGACCACAATGCGCTCGGCGACCACACCGAGGCGCTGATCGAGCTGTTCTACGCCCCGGGAACGCTGCTCGACGCGGTCACCAACACGCTACGCCGCCACCCGGAGGTCGTCGAGGCGTGGAGCGTCACCGGCGAGGCCGACGCGATCGCGCGCGTGCGCACGCAGAACAACACCGACCTCGAGCGGCTGATCATGGATCTGCAGCGCGACGGCCACGTGGTGCGGACGCGGTCGCAGGTGGTCATGTCGCGGTTGCTGTCGCGCGCGGGTTCTTGAGGGCCTCGCGTCAGCGAGGCCCCGAAAGACGGTAGTCCCCTTCCCCGTTAACCTTGACAGGATCATGTCAAGGTTTGGTACAGTCCCGGCGATGCGCGACTTCCTGGCGGCTACCCGCGACCGCATCCTCGTCTACGACGGCGGGATGGGGGCAACGCTCGAGCAGTTCGACCTGAGCCTCGAGAACGACTACAAGCTCCCCGGCCGGTGCCACGAGGTCCTCGTGCTCAACCGCCCGGATGTGATCGAGGGCGTCCACACCGCGATGCTCGACGCCGGCGCCGAGGTGCTCGAGACCGACACCTTCCAGGCGTCGCGACTGAAGCTCTCCGAGTGGGGCCTCGAGGACCACACTTTCGAGATCAACCAGAAGGCGGCCGAGATCGCGCGCAAGGCCGCGGGCGAGCACCGCTTTGTCGCGGGCTCGATCGGCCCGACCGGCTTCCTGCCGGCGAGCGATGACCCGACGCTCGGCCAGATCCAGTTCCCCGAGCTGGTCACCGTGTTCGAGGAGCAGGCCCGCGCGCTGATCAAGGGCGGCGTCGACCTGCTGATCATCGAGACCGCGCAGGACATCCTCGAGGTCAAGGCGGCGGTCTTCGGCGCGCGCGCCGCGTTCAAGGAGACCGGGCGGACGGTGCCGATCCAGTGCAGCGTGTCGCTACTCCCCCAAGGCGGCAAGATGCTGCTCGGGACGGACATCAGCGCGGTGTTGGCGACGCTCGAGGCGCTCGACGTCGATGCGATCGGGCTCAACTGCTCGACCGGCCCCGAGGACATGCGCGACGCGATCCGCTTCCTCGGCGAGAACTGCTCGGTCCCGGTCCACTGCATCCCGAACGCCGGCCTGCCGCTCCAGGGCCTGAACGGCGAGACGATCTTCCCCGAGGAGCCGGAGCCGCTCGCGAACGTCCTGGGCGAGTTCATCGAGCGCTACGGCGTGACGATCGTCGGCGGCTGCTGCGGCACGACGCCGGCGCACATCGAGGCCATCGCCGAGCGCGCCCGCGCCAACAAGCCCGGCGAGCGCCCGGCGCGGCGGCCGCCGCACGTGTCGAGCATGATCGCGGCGAACACACTCGTCCAGGACCCGCGGCCCACGCTGATCGGCGAGCGCGTCAACTCGCAGGGCTCGCGCAAGGCCAAAGAGATGCTGCTGGCCGACGACTACGACGGCCTGCTGACGGTCGCCGAAGACCAGGTCGCGGGCGGCGCCCATGTGCTCGACGTATGCGTGGCGCTCACCGAGCGCCAGGACGAGGCCGAGCAGATGCGCCAGGTGGTCAAGCGGATCTCGCTGAGCCAGCCGGCGCCGATCCAGGTCGACTCGACCGAGCCCGACGTGATCGAGACCGCGCTCCAGCAGATCCCGGGCCGCGCGATCGTCAACTCGATCAACCTCGAGGCCGGGCGCGCAAAGCTTGACAAGGTCGTGCCGCTTGCCAAGGCCCACGGCGCCGGCGTGATCGCGCTGACGATCGACGAGGTCGGGATGGCAAAGACCGCGGAGCGCAAGCTCGAGGTCGCCCAGCGGATCACGCAGCTGTGCTGCGAGGAGCACGGCCTCGACCCCGAGGTCCTGATCTTCGATTGCCTGACGTTCACGCTGACCACCGGCGACGAGGAGTGGCGGCCGAGCGCGGTCGCGACGATCGACGGGATCCGGGCGATCAAGGAGAACATCCCGGGAGTCAAGACGAGCCTCGGGGTCAGCAATGTCAGCTTCGGGGTCAGCCTGCCGGCGCGGAGCGTGCTGAACAGCGTGTTCCTGCACCACTGCGTCGAGGCCGGCCTCGACCTGGCGATGGTCAACCCCAATCACATCACCCCGTACGGGGAGATCTCCGAGGACGAGCGCGAGCTCGCCGACGATCTGGTGTTCAACCGGCGCGAGGACGCCCTCGAGCGCTTCATCGCCCACTTCGAGTCCAAGGGCCCGGCGGAGGCCGAGGAGAAGGCCGATCCGACCGCCGGGATGGAGCCCGAGGAAGCGCTCCACTTCCACATCCTTCGCCGCAAGAAGGACGGCGTCGAGGACTGGATCGACCGCAGCGTCGACAAGATCGGCGCCGTTCCGACGCTGAACGACGTGCTCCTGCCGGCGATGAAGGAGGTCGGGGACAAGTTCGGCGCCGGCGAGCTGATCCTCCCGTTCGTGCTGCAGTCGGCCGAGGTGATGAAGCGCGCGGTCGCCCAGCTCGAGAACTACCTCGACAAGATCGAGGGCTACACCAAGGGCACGGTGGTGCTCGCGACCGTGTTCGGCGATGTCCACGACATCGGCAAGTCGCTCGTCAACACGATTCTCACCAACAACGGCTATACGGTCGTCGACCTCGGCAAGCAGGTCCCGATCCAGACGATCATCGACGCCGCGGTCGAGCACAAGGCGACCGCGATCGGCCTGAGCGCGCTGCTCGTCTCCACCTCGAAGCAGATGCCCGCGTGCGTCCAGGAGCTCCACTCCCAAGGCCTCGAGTTCCCGCTGCTGATCGGCGGCGCCGCGATCAATCGTAACTTCGGCCTGCGGATCCTGTACCCGAACGGCACCGAGTCCGACGACGTCTACGAAGCCGGCGTGTTCTACTGCCGCGACGCGTTCGAGGGACTCTCGAAGATGGACCAGCTCGTCGACGGCGAGGCGCGCACCGCGCTCATCGCCAAGACGCGAGACGCCGCGAAGCAGTTGCGCGAGCGTCCAGAGGTGACCGACGACGACGCGCCGCCGGTCACCGACTCCTCAGTCCGGAGCGCCGCCGCCACCGACAGCCCGATCCCGGCCCCGCCGTTCTGGGGCGTGCGCGAGCTCGAGGTTCCGATGGACGCCGTCTACCGCCACCTCGACACCCACGTGCTGTTCAAGCTGCATTGGGGTGGGCGCGGCGTCAAGGGCGAGGAATGGAAGCGACTCGTGGGCGAGGACTTCAAGCCTCGCCTCGAGCGCATGTGGCGCGAGCAGACCTACCTGCATCCCCGGGCGCTGGTCGGCTACTTCCCCTGCAACTCGGACGGCAACGAGCTCATCGTGTGGGACCCGGAGGTCCCCGGCGAGCGTGAGCTTGAGCGGCTCGTGTTCCCGCGCCAGCCCCGCCACGACCGGATCTGCCTCGCGGACTTCTACCGCCCCGTCGGGTCGGGCGAGGTCGACGTGGTCGCGATCCAGGCCGTCACCGCCGGCGATGAGGTGACCGAGCTGATGGCGAAGCTCGAGGCCGACGGCGAGTTCGCCGAGCAACTCTTCGTCCACGGACTCGGTGTCCAGACCGCCGAAGGGATGGCCGAGTGGCTCCACTCGCGCGTCCGCTCGGATCTGGGCATCGAGCCGACCCAGGGCCGCCGCTACTCCTGGGGCTATCCCGCGTGCCCCGAGCAGTCGGAGCACGAGAAGGTGTTCAGGCTGCTCGACGCGCCGTCGATCGGGCTTCGGCTCTCAGGCGGCTACGCAGTCGAGCCCGAGCAGTCGACGCTCGCGATCGTCGCCCACCACCCGCAGGCCGTGTACTTCGGGATGAAGTCGGGCACCCTGCCGAAGACCGACCGGCAGGCGGCCGACGAGCTGATCGCCGGCACCGACAAGGATCCGACCCTCTTGAGCGAGCTGGGCGACGAGGAGCCCGAGCCCGTCGCCGAGGGCGAGCCCGCGATGGCGGAGGCGTAGTCGCTCAGGTACGGGTGCCGGCCACGCTCTGCGAGGCCGGGCGCCCAGCGATCGGTGAGCTCGGGCGCGCCGGCAGCTTGACCGGCGTCGTGTGCATCGCCCGCAGCCTGACCTCGCGCCATGACATGCCCTCCTTGAGCAGCGCCGGCATCCCCATCACGATCGCGGTGGTCACCTCTACGGCCTGCAGGATCACGCCGAAGGCAACGCCGTCGCCGTAGCCGACGTGCCAGCCGGTGTGGAGCACGGCGGCGCAGGCCGCCTGGAACACGCCGAGGTTCGCCGGCGTGGCCGGCAGCACCGCGGTGATGTTGACCGCGAACAGAACGGCGGCGGCGGCGCCGATGCCGGCGCCGTGCTTGTCGAGCCCAAGCGCCACCAGCAGCACCCAGCAGGACAGGCACTGGAGCGCCCACGCCGACAGCTGGGCTGCGGTCGCGGTCGCGCCAAGGCGTGGGCGACGGAACACGATCAGGCCCGCGCGGACGCGCGCCAGCGCTCCGCGCACCTGCGCCGCCAGGGCGTGCACCCGCGACGTGCGCGACCTGTTGCCGGTGCCGCGCAGCACCACCGGCATGATCAGCACCAACGTCAACAACGCGACCGGCGCGAGCGCGGCCACCAGAAGCGCGTTCTGGTGGCCGCTGAACAGATCGACCGAGGAGAACATGATCGCTCCGAGCACGACCAGGGCGACGATGTTCAGCAGCGTCTGCGACACGACCGTGCCGAGCACGATCGGAAGGTTCTCGCGCGGGCGTCCGGTCCGTCTGGCCACGACGAGCGCGCGGGACGGCTCACCGAGCCGGGCGGGCAGCGTCGAGGACATCAGCACGCCGATAAACGTGCCCTGGGCCGCGTCGGACATCCGGACGCGCGAGCGCGGCAGCGCGGCACGAAGGATCGCGTGCCACGAAACGGCACGGAGCACCATCGAGCCGCACATGATCGCGAGCCCCAGCAGCACCAGGGTCGGCTTCGCCGTGATCAGCGCCGAGGCAATATTGGTCAAGCCGATCTTCTGGAGCGCGAGGAACGCGAGCACGGCGCCGCCGATCGACACGGTGGCAAGGCCGACGCGGCGGGCGATGCCGAGAGCCTTGCTGTGGCGCTGGGCGACGGTGAGCGGCGGCTCGAGACTGGCCAGCCGCTGGGGCGGCACGTGCGGCTTGAGGTCGGCGGCGCGGGCGCCGACGCGGACCGCGGCGCGCTGGAGCCTGGTCGCCGGCTCGGGTACCGCGATTGCGTCCTCGTAGGCCTCCATCACCTGGGCCGCGACGCGCGTCCACGCGAACCGCTCGGCGCCGAGTGCGGCAGCCCGGGCCATCCCGGCGCGGCGCGCGGGCTCCTCGTAGAGGTCGCGGAGCGCCTCGGCCAGAGCCTGCGCATCTCCACGGGGCGCGAGGACCCCATCGACGCCGTCGCGCACGACGTCGCGATAGCCGGCGATGTCCGACGCGACCACGGGGGTGCCCGCGGCGAACGCCTCGGTCAGGACCATGCCGAAGCTCTCGCCCCCGAGCGAGGGAGCGCATAGCACATCGCTTGCTTCGAGCTCGGCGCGCTTGGTGTCGTCGTCGACCTTGCCGAGCACGCGAACGTCGCGCATGTCGAGCATCAGCGGCGAGAGCTCCTGCGCCGAGGGGCCGATCACGGTCAGCTCGGTCGGGATGTGCTCGCGCAGCGCCTCGAACGCACGCAAGAGGAGCGGGAGGCCCTTGCGCTCGACGGCCTGGCCGACGAACACGATCCTGAGCTTGTCCGACTGGGGCCGAAGCGCTCCGAGCGCTGCCTTCTCGGCGTCGACGTGAACCCCGTTGGGGATGATTCGGTAGTGGCCGCCGAAAAAGCGGCGTGCGGTCCAGGCCGCCGCCTCGGACACCGCGATCCGGACGTGGAGGCGATTGAGCATCCGTCGCGCTCCGAGCACGTTCGCCATCCCGTTCGAGATGCGGTTCTCGTTGTAGGTATGGAAGGTGCCGACCAGGGGGAGGCCGATCCGGTCGGTGACGAGCCACGGCGACACCGGCGCCAGCGGCTCGTGGACGTGGACCACGTCGTAGCCGCCCGTGCGGAGCTCCTGCACCGCGGTGGCGTACGCGTGCGGCGTGATCGAGATATTCGATACCGCCTGGTTGGCGTTCAACGAAAACGTCCTGCCCAGCGAGACCAGGTAGTCGGGCTTTTCCATCGGCTGGGGCCGCGCGCCGCGATGCAGGACAGAGCCGAAGCGATCGGTCAGGTCGAACGGCGCGAGCACGCGGACGTGATGTCCGTCATCGATGAACCGCTCCGCGAGCGCTTCGATATGCCTCGTGACGCCCCCCGGATACGTCCACGAGTAGGGCGACAGAATCGCTACTCGCATTGGGTGTAATGGTAGAGGTTGGGAGGGCAGACCATGGGAGCGCACGGGGCCGCGCGTATCATCAGATACACCGGTGCCGGTTAGACATTTCGTCAAATACACCTTTCTCAAGGCCGATCCTGCCTGGCGGCGGCTCGACCCTGACCGCCGGACCGCCGACAAGCGCGAGTTCATCGCCGCCTGCGAGGACTTCGCCGACGGCCACCTGCTGCGCGCCTTCTCGCTCGTCGGGACCCGGGGCGACGCCGATCTGATGCTGCTCAGCCAGGCGCAGAACCTCGAGCGGATCCACGAGTTCCATGTTGTGCTGGCCCAGAGCGGGCTGATGAAGTGGTGCGAGGTCCCGTACTCGCTGCTGGCCATGACTAAGCCATCCGAGTACTCCGAGGAGTCCCGGCTCGAGGTCCGGCCGGCGCACGGCAAGTACCTGTTCGTGTACCCGTTCGTCAAGACGCGCGCGTGGTATGCGCTTCCGGCCGACGAGCGCTGGCGGATCATGCAGGAGCACATCAAGATCGGCCGCGAGTACCCGTCGGTCGACCTGAACACGAGCTACTCGTTCGGATTGGACGACCAGGAATTCGTGGTCGCGTTCGAGACCGATAATCCCGCTGATTTCGTGGATCTGGTCCAGCGTCTGCGGACGACCGAGTCGAGCGCGTACACGCTCCGCGACACGCCGACATTCACCTGCATCTCGTCCTCGGTCGAGCGGGCGCTGGGCGCGCTTGACGGCGAGGCACTGCCGCGCGAGCGCGACCTGGTGGCGGAGGTCGCCGGGACGTGACGTCCGAGCCGGCCAAGCTGGCGCTCGACTTCGACGAGATCCGCGATGTGACCGTGATCGGCGCCGGGCCGGTCGGGATGTGCACCGCCTTCTGGGCGGGGATGCGCGAAGCCTCGTCGCGCGTGATCGACTCGCTACCCGAACTGGGCGGCCAGCTGACCACGCTGTATCCGGAGAAGTGGATCTTCGACGTTCCCGGCCATCCGCGGATATTGGCGCGGGACCTCGTCGAGTCGTTGCAGGTCCAGTCGCTGGAGGCGTTCGATGTCCCGGTTCACCTGGGCACGACGGCCGAGACGATCTCCTGGGAGGGTTCCGGGGACGACCGCGTGGTGGTGTTGCACACGGATCGGGGCGAACTGCGGTCGCGGACGGTGATCGTCGCCGGCGGGCACGGGGCGTTCGAGCCGAAAAAGCTGCCGGGATACGACATGACGCCGTGGGAGGGGCGCGGCGTGCACTACATCGTCGGCGACAAGTCGGTGTTCGAGGGCCAGCGGGTGATGATCGTCGGTGGCGGCGACTCCGCCGTGGATTGGGTCATCAACTTGCTCGATGTGGCCCAGTCGGTGACGCTGGTCCATCGCCGCGAGGGGTTCCGCGCCCACGAACTGACCGTCGGCCAGGTGCTCGAGGCCGCCGACCGCGGGGACGTCGCGATCCACGTTCCGTTTCAGATCCGCGAGGTGTCCGGCAACGGGGACGTCGAGCGCGTGCGGCTGTTCAATTCGCAGGACGAGGCGCACGAGATCGAGGTGGAGGTCGACGCCATCCTCCTGCAGCTGGGGTTCAAGACTGCTCTGGGTCCCCTGAAGGACTGGGGGTTCGAAGTGGTCAAGGGCGCGATCGCCGTCGACCAGCTGATGAAGACGTCGCTCGAGCGCGTGTGGGCGTGCGGCGACATCACCACGTTCGACGGCAAGCTGAAGCTCATCGCCACCGGTTTTGCGGAGTCGGCAATCGCGGTGGCGCAGGCCGTGCACGAGATCCGGCCTGAGGTGCGCATCCAGCCTGCGTACTCGACAAACACCGGCGTCCCCGGGGTCGTTGCCGGACAGCCGTAAATCAGGGGTCGTACCGGCGGAGGCCGACGCGGTCGCGGCTCTCCGCGAGTCAGACCCGGTGCTCCGCGAAGTGATCGACCAGGTCGGGACCGACGGGCTCGAGAACTTCCGGTCTGGTCTCCCAAGCGACAGCTACGCGACGCTGATCCGCGCGATCGCCGGCCAGCAGCTCTCGAACAGCGCAGCCGTGGCGATCTACACCAAGTTGCTCGGGCGGTACGGAGGCCGGCCGCCGACGCCGGCCGAGCTGCTCGCCGACGATCCCGACCAGATGCGAGTCGCCGCCGGCCTCAGCCACGCGAAGGTGCGCTACCTGCGCTCGCTCGCCGAACACGTCATCGACGGCTCGCTCGACCTCGACAACCTTGACGAACTCTCCGACGAGGAGGTCATCGGCGCCCTGGTGGCGGTCAAGGGCATCGGCCTGTGGAGCGCCCAGATGTTCCTGATCATCCATCTGCATCGGCCCGACGTCCTCCCAGTCGGCGATCTCGGGATCCGGAAAGCGGTCATGAGCCTGTACCGGTTGCCGGCCCTCCCCGGGCCGGTCGAGCTCACCGAGATAGGGGAGGCCTGGCGACCCTACCGGACGCTTGCCAGCTTGTTCCTGTGGCGTTCGCTGCACGCGACGCCGATCTGATCGCCGCCAGGATCTGAAAACGCGCGGATCAGACCGCGGAGACTTCTTCTTCTTCGGCGACGCGGAACGACGACCCGCAGCCGCAGGCCGCGATCACGTTCGGGTTCTCGACCTTGAAGCCGGCGCCCTGGAGGCTGTCGACGAAGTCGATCACCGACCCCTTCACGTACGGAAGGCTGGGTGTGTCGACGAGGAGGCGGATCCCCTTGTCCTCGAACACGGTGTCGTCGGCGCGCTGCTCGTCGAACGCCAGCGCGTACTGGAAGCCCGAGCAACCGCCGCCACGAACGCCGACACGAAGCCCGGCGGTCTCGGCCACCGCATTCTGCGAGGCGAGAAACTCGCGAACCTTCTCAGCGCCTTTGTCGGTCAGTGTGATCATGCAAATCCCTATCGGCAGCTTGCTTCATTCAGTATAGCGATGGCATCTCGCTACGCTAAGGGCATGGCAGCCACCGACGCACCGGCCACCCCCGCGGAGCTCAAGGAGCGAATCGAGGCGGGGATCCCCGGCGCCACCGCGGTGGTCAGCGGAGACGGCCATCACTTCAACGCGGTCGTGTCGGCGCCGGCGTTCCAGGGCATGTCCCGGATCGCCCAGCACCGGCTCGTCTACGACGTGTTCGGCACGGAGGTCGGGGACCGCATCCACGCCCTGTCAATCCAGACGAAAGCCTCGGAAACGGAGAACATCGCATGAGCGACGAGCAGACCACCCAGATCCGCGAGGCAATCCAGAGCGCGATCTCTGAGAACCCCGTGATCCTCTTCATGAAGGGGACTCCCGACCAGCCGATGTGCGGATTCTCGGCGCGGACGGTGGCGATCCTTCAGCACGTGGGCACGCCGTTCGCGGCCGTCAACATCCTCCCCGACCCGCGCATCCGCCAGGAGCTCTCGGGGCTGTCCAACTGGCCGACGATTCCGCAGCTGTTCATCGACGGCGAGTTCGTCGGCGGTTGCGACATCGTCACCGAGATGTACGAGTCCGGCGAGCTTCAGACCGCGCTCGGCGTAGAGGACGCGAACGGCAGCGAGCCCGCGCCCGAGCCCCCCGCCCAGGAGCCTGCCCCCCTCTCGATCGAGAACCGTCTCTAAGGCTTAGAGACCAGAAACGGCAGCGCCGCCCGCCCCGTGATCAGCAGCGACGGGTCGCGGAAGACGCGGCGCTTGCCGTGTCCCGCCACGCTCGCGTACAACCCGTCGTAGCTTGGGATCGCCGCGATCGCGGCCCGCAGCTCGGCGAGCGAGGAGATCGGCGACGAGCTACTGCCGGTCCCCGCGGATCCGCCCGGCGAGAGGGACACGACGAGCGTCGAGGACAGGCTGTTCGAACTCGCGGTCGTCGCCGCCGCCGGCCCGTGGATGGTCACGACGATTGGCCCGCTTGCTGACCGGGGGATCCGCAACGGGAAGGACACGGTTCGGCGCGGTCCCCGGTAGACCCGGAGATCGAGCCGCACCCGGGCCATCTGCCCCGCTTTGACCTGGAGCGGAGCGCGCGCCCCGACGATCGACGCCGTCGCCAAGCCGCGCAAGGCATGGAGGTCGGCCACCACCTGCGTGATGTGGAGCGCCGCGAAATCGACCTGCTCGAGGTCTCCAAACGCGCTCGTCACGTCGGTCGACGCGGCGTTCGCGAGCTCCGGCAGCGTCTCGCCCGCGTCGCCGGCGGTGCCCGTGCCCACGTAGCGGTTGCAGAACCCGAGCGGCTTGCGGGTCTCGCGCAGGTAGATGCGCAGGCACATGTTTCCCGACTCCTCAGCGGGCGGCCCGTCGTAGATCTGCGTGGCGGCCTGCGCGACCTCGAGCGGCGCGATCGTGTCGACCACCGAGCTGCCGAGCGGCAGGCCGACCCCGGTCTCGTCGGCCACCTGGGTATCGAGCGACAGCGACTGGCCGGTATCGAGATCGCGGGCGGTCACCTCGATCGGAACCGTCGGCGGCGGCGCTCCCACCTCGCCGATCACGCCGTTGGGCGTGTCGCTCGAGAGCGTGCCCTCGGTGTGGCCGGGAGACGCGAGCTTGTAGCTCGGCTGCGTTGTCGGGTCGGGGTTGTTGACCACGTAGTACACGTACGCGTCCTGGAGCAGCAGCGCCCGCCGGCCGGCGCCGTCGAGTTCGTGCCCGAACGCGTACACGGTCGGCCCGTTGACGTACGTGACGGTTCCGACCGCGCCCATCGGGACGGCGCCCGACGAGTAGCTGGCGGCCACCGACGCACCCGGGACGAGCGGCTGCACCGGGAAGTTCGTGGCCTGGCTACCGCCAGCCGGGGCGGCCAGGATCAGACGCCCGGCGCGCTCGCCGGCGCGCTGGACGAGGTCGAAGACTGCCGGAGACAGCCCGCCCACTGTCAGCGGCGCGAGCAGCGGCGTCGGCTTGACCGCGAGCCGCGGCAGGTCGGGCGGCGGATCGACGGGCTCGCCGAGCATCTGCTCGATCGGCGTCACCAGCACGACGTTGTTGCCGTACTGCCCGATCCCCTCGGCGATCGCGCCGATGTTCTCCATCGTTCCGAACGCGTCGGGACAGTAGACCGGAGACCCGGAAAACCCCTCGGCGACACCGGTGGCGGCGACCGCGGGCCCCGACACCTGGACGAGGATCTGCGGCCCCTCGCCCGGCGCCTGCACGATGTCGATCACCTGGACACCGAACGAGGTGATCGTCGTGCCCTGGATCACCGTATAGCCGGTGCAGCTCATCCCGGGCTGGACCTGCGAGAGCGGCATGATCGGCCCGCCGTCGGCGCGGGCAGCGGTCGCGGGAAGGCACAGCCCCGCCAGCACCAATGACGTCAGCAGTAAAACGCGCAATTCGTTGCCCCTTTCAAGCGCCGCAGGCCCCGCGCGGCGAGGACAGCATACCCCCGGGACCTCGGGATAGCATCGGTTCATGGCCACGACTCGAGCCAAGCCCGCAAGCGTCGTCGCGCTCCGCTTCGACGGCACCACACTGTGGGCGATCGACCAGACCGCGCTCCCGTGGGAGGAGCGCCGGCTCGAGCTCCGCGCCGCCGCGGACGTGGCCGAAGCGATCCAACGCCTGGCGATCCGCGGCGCCCCGCTGATCGGGGTCGCCGGCGCGTACGGGGTGGTCGTCGAGCTGTCAGGCGACCCTTCGGCGCAAGCGCTCGAGCGAGCCCGCGCGATCCTTCGCGACGCTCGTCCCACCGCGGTGAACCTGCGCGTGGCCGTCGACCGCGTGTGTGAAGCCGCGAACGCCGCGAGCGCCGACCGGTTCGGCGCTGCGCTCGCCGAGGCGCGCACGATCGAGGCCGAGGAGGAAGCCGCCAGCGCGGCGATCGCCGCCCACGGCGCAGACTTCCTCACCGGCGCTCGCCGGATCATGACGCACTGCAACACCGGCGCGCTCGCGGCGCCCGGCCGCGGCACCGCGCTCGCCGTGATCGCGGAGCTCGCCGGCCGCGGCCTGCTCGACCACGTGCTCGCCACCGAATCGCGCCCGCTGCTCCAGGGCGCCCGCCTGACCACGTACGAGCTCGCTCGCCTGAACATCCCCCACGAGTTGATCGTCGACAGCGCGGCTGCCGGGCTGATCGGGGGCGGCGCCGTGGACGCCGTGATCGTCGGCTGCGACCGCGTGGCCGCCAACGGCGACGTCGCCAACAAGGTCGGCACATACGGCCTGGCGCTCGCCGCCCGCGCCGCCGGCATCCCGTTCGTGGTCGCCGGTCCTACCTCAACGGTCGACCTCGCCACCCCGACCGGCCGGGAGATCACGATCGAGGAACGCGATCCGGACGAGGTGCGAAAAGCCGCCGGCCGGCCGCTCACTCCGTCCAGCACGCGCTGCCGGAACCCGGCGTTCGACGTCACGCCGGCTAAGCTGATCACCGCGCTCGTCACCGAGCGAGGAGTCATCCGCTCCCCGGACGCGGGGTCGATCGCGTCCCAATGAGGGTCGCGCGGTCGTTCGCCCCCGGCGACGTCCGGATCGAGGAGGCACCCGAGCCCGAGCCAGGCACGGGCGAAGTGGTGTGCGACGTCCTCGCCGTAGGCGTCTGCGGCTCCGACGTGACCGACTGGTACATCGCTCCCCGGCTACCCGCCGTGCTCGGCCACGAGGTCGTGGGGACCGTGCGTGCGCTCGGCGACGGGATCAGCGCGCCGGCCGTGGGCACCCGCGTGGCGATCCATCACCACACCCCATGCGGCGAGTGCCGTCGTTGCCGGCGCGGCCACGAGACCCTATGCGACCAGTTTCGTGCCACACGCCTCGATCCCGGGGGATTCGCGGAACGCGTACGATTAAGCGCGGCGCTGGTGACCGAGTTGCTCGAGCTTCCCGACGACCTCGATCCGGTCACGGCCACGTTCATCGAGCCGCTGGCGTGTGTGCTCCGCTCTCAGGATCGCGCCGGGTTGCACCCAGGCGACTCGCTGCTCGTGGTCGGCGCGGGCGTCAACGGTCTGCTGCAGATCGCGGCCGCGCACGCCCGCGGAATCGAAGCCGTGTGGGTCCGAGAGCCGAGGCCAGAGCGCCTGGAGCGCGCGGAGGCGTGGGGTGCCGAGCACCACGGCAACGAGCTTGTCGACGTCGCGATCGTGTGCACCCCCAAGCCCGAGGCGATCGAAGCGGCCGCCGAAGCGGTGGCGCCGGGTGGCACGCTCTGCTTCTACGCGCCGCCCGCTCCCGACGCGCCTCCAAACCTCGACGCCACCGCGCTCTACCTCCGCGAGGTCACCGTCACCGCCAGCTATTCAGCCGGCCCCGCCGACATGGGGGCCGCGCTCGAGCTGATCGCCGAGCGGCGCTTCGATCCAACCCCGCTCGTGTCGCACCGGCTCCCGCTGGAGCAGACCGGGCGCGCACTCGACCTCCAGCGGCGCGCCGGCGGGCTGAAGATCGTGGTGCAGCCGTGAAGGCCGCGCTCCTGTTCGGAACCGAGTCCGTACGCGTCGAGGACGTCCCCGAACCGGGCGGCGCGGTGATCGTCGAAATCGAGGCGGCGACCACGTGCGGCACCGACGTCAAGATGTGGCGGCACGGGCACCGGATACTCGCGGGGTATCCATGCGCGTTCGGCCACGAGACCGCCGGCGTGCGGACCGACACCGGCGAGCGCGTGCTCGTATCGGACTCGGTGGCCTGCGGGGCGTGTGATCCATGCCGAACCGGCCGAAGCCAGATCTGCCGCAATCCGACCTGGGTGCTCGGCGGCTTCGCCGAGCGGATCGGGGCCCCGGAAGCGGCACTCCACCGCATCCCGGATGGCCTCCCGGCCGCCGCGGCGGCGATGGCCGAGCCGCTCGCCGCCGCCGTCCACGCCGTCGACCGCGGCACCACCGCGACGGACGTCGGCGTACTCGGGGGCGGCCCGATGGGATTGATGCTCACATCGCTGCTGGTGTCGCAAGGGCGGTCCGTCACCGTCGCCGATCCTCACGAGGAGCGACGCCGGCAGGCAGTGGAGCTGGGTGCGCAGGCGGTCGAGATACTGACCGGCCACGACCTCGTGTTCGAGGCCGTCGGGCGCCCCGAGACGTGGCGCGCCGCCGCGGCAGCCGCATCTCCCGGCGGCGTCGTGGTGCTCGTGGGCGGCTGCCCCGGCGGGACCGAGGTCGCGCTGCCGACCGGTCCGCTCCACTACGAGGAACTCGAGCTCCGCGGGTCGTTTCACCACTCGCGGGGCGACGTCGACCGAGCGCTCGAGGCGCTCGCGTCCGACGACGCCCTGTGGCGGACGCTGCTCGGGCCGACGATCCCGCTCGGGCAGCTCCCGGCCGCGCTCGCGACCCCTACCGGGGGGCCGGCGAAGAAGTGGGTGGTTGACCCTCGGATCTGACGCGACGGAACTCGAGGTGCTCGACGATCCGGCGCGAGTCGCAGATCGCCTCGCCGTCGATCACCAGCACCGGCACCCGCCGCTGACCGGTGAGCGCCACGACCTCCGGGCGGCGGGAGCGGCGCTGGGGCACGACGACCTGCTCGAACGAGATCTCATCGTTCGCCAGCGCCCGCGCCACTTTCCCGCACGGGCACAGCCAGTTGGTCGGAGTCGAGCAGCGGTAGAGCGTGGCCACCCGCGGCCGCTCAGCGACCGAGCTGCCGGCGGCGGCCGCGGCCGAACGTGAGCGCACCGAGCGCCGCGAGTCCACCCCCGAGCACGAACCCGGCGACCCCCGCGCCGACCAGGAACTGCGTCTGGTGTCGGCGGATCTGGCCTCGCCAGTCGGTGAGCTCGGTGACCTCCGCCCGGAGCTTGTCGAGCGACTGGCCGAGCTCCCGGCGGTTCTGCTCGATCGAGGCGCGGATCTGGTCGGGCGTGCGTGCCGCAGCCATCAGCTTCCGATCTCCGTCCTCGAGGCGACCGTCTCGCGGATTCGCTTGGCCTCGTCGATCGCCATCGTCGGCGCCGGCGGCGCCCCGGCCTTCAGTTTGGTCCAGGCGAACAGGAACGACGCGATCGCGAGCACCGCGAGCACCCCGAACACGATCAGGAATCCCTCCCAGATGCTCCCAGCGCCGGGAACGAGGATCGCGTTAAGGGCCCACGCCGCGGCCTCGAGCCCGATGAAGATTGCGAATACACCAAACACCGCTCCGGCGAACACTGCGACCGTTCCCCGCAGCAGGCTCCTGGCCTTGATCGCGACCTCGGCCTTCGCGAGCTCGAACTCCTCCCGAACCAGGCTGCTGACGCGGTCGGAAACATCGGTAACCGCTTGGACGAGGTTTTCGGACGAGGCGTTGTTGTTAGCGGGCAAGGCGCTTGAGGATCATGGCGACCAACAGGCCGCCGGCGAAAGCAGCCCCCATCGCCACCTCTGGCCGATCGTCGGCGACTGCGGCGGCGCGGGCTTGCAGGGGAACGCTGTCCGCCGCGCTGGGCGCGGCGTCCGCTGTGGGCTGCGTACTCGAACTCTCGATGTCTTCGGTCACTCGGGCGGATCCTCGCCGAACACGCGTGTCCAGATCATCGCGGACAGGCGTGTCGACAGGAGCGTTGCGAGCGCGCCGGTTCCGGCGAGCAAGCCCGCCCAAAGCAGTCGCTTGACCAGGGGACTCTCAGTCATCACGAGGAGGATTCAATCAGACATTGAGGCGACGCTCGAAGCCGCCGGTGCGGTGTCCCGCTCGAGCCCGCGGCAGATGGTCTCGACGATCATCCGCTTGGCGCCCTCGAGCTCGTCCTCGTCGACCGCGTCACGGTCGAAGATCCAGCGGGTCAGCACCTGCTCGATCGACCCGTAGAAGGCAAGCGCCCCGAATTCCGGCGAGATCTCGGTCCGGAACAGCCCGTCGGCCTGGGCGCGCTCGACGATCCCGGCGATCTTGGCGTAAGCCTCGCGGATCTTCTCTAGATGGGTGCGGCCGAACGTGTTAGCCGCGCGCGTGACCTCGACCACGATCACCTTCATCAGCTCGGGCTCGTACCGGTAGGAGTCGACGATGAACCCGGCGATCGCGCCCAGCTTGTCGCGGGGCGAACGCTCGGTCCGGTCCGCCTCGGCGATCGCCGCGAGCATCACGTTCCAGCGCTCGAGGAACATCGTGTCGAGGATCTCGTCCTTGGATGAGAAGTAGTGGTAGACGAGCCCGTAGGCGACCCCCGCCTCGTCGGCGATGTCCGACACGCGGCAAGTGTGGAACCCCTGGCGCGCGAACACCCGCATGGCGGCGTCGAGGATCACCCGGCGCTTGTCGGCGGCTGCGGTGCCTGATGCTGCCATCAGACTTGCCAGCCGTAGACGTCGGGCCGGCGGTGGGTGAGCGCCGGGATCCGCATCCTGACGCTCTCGAGCGTGTCGAAATCCAGGTCGGCGACGATCGCCGTCTCCAAATCCGGCGCGCTGGCCAGGACCAGCCCCCACGGGTCGACGATCAGCGACCGGCCGCCCGCGCGATGGCCGGGCGGATGGGCACCGATCTGGTTCGGCGCGATCACGAAGCACTGGTTCTCGATCGCGCGGGCTCGCAGCAGCACCTCCCAGTGGTCGCGCGTGGTCGCGAGCGTGAACGCCGCCGGAACCAGCAGCACGCGCGCGCCCCGGATCGCGAGCATCCGGTACAGCTCGGGAAAGCGGACGTCGTAACAGATGCTCATCCCCAACCCGACGCCGCCGGGCAGCTCCGAGACCACGACCTCGTCGCCGGCATCCTCGTGGGCGGACTCGGCGTAGACGTCGCCGTCGACCTCCACGTCGAACATGTGGAGCTTGCGGTACACGGCGCGCACCTCGCCGTCGGCGCCGACGTGGACACTCGTGTTGGCCGCCTTGTCGCGGCCGTCCACGCGCTCGACGATCGATCCGGCGACGAGGTCGATCGAAAGCTCGCGAGCGATCGATCGCGCCCACGAGATGCAGCGGCCGTCGAGCGGCTCGGCTCCGGCGGTCATCTGCTCGTCGGTCCCGAGCACGCTCCACTTCTCGGGAAGCACGACCACCTCGGCCCCGCGCGCCGCGGCTTGCCGGGTGAGCCGGTCGGCGGTCTCGAGATTCCGGTCTGTGTCCTCTGTGGCGTTAAGCTGAACGGCGCCTACGCGCACGGCCCCTCCCGGGCTCGATTGACCAGTCAGTCAGCTCGATCAGTGTAACCCACCAACCCGCGCTGCCGGCGCAGTGCCGCCAACAGCAGCTTCGAGTGCATCGCGCCGATCAGCTCGCGCAACGGCTCGGCCCCCGACGAGATGATCTCGACCGCGCGGTCGACGTCGACCTTGCCGGCCAGGCGGTCGAGTAGCACCCTCACCTCCTCCTCCACGAGCGGCTCGAGCGCCTCGCGGTACCGGAGCGTGTCGTACACCGTGAACCCGATCGCCTCCTCGTAGCCGCCGGCCCGGAACCGGGAGATCGCCTCGATGATCGCGATGTCGTCCCGGTCGTAACCGCGCGCGCTCGGCGCGAGCACCCCGAGCTGCTCGAGCCGGTCGAGCACGTTCTGCGGCAGGTCGTAGGTCTCGCGCACCTTCGCGCGCGAGATGCGGCCGGTCTCGCGGGCCTCGATCGCGCGATCGAGGATCCGGTCCTCGAGCTCGATCATCCGCGCCGCCCGCTCGGGATCGGTTCCGATCAGCTCGCGGATCACCCGCAACGGCATGAATCGCTCCTCCTGGAGGCGCTTGATCAGCTGGATCCGCTCGACGAACTTCGGCGGGTAATACGCCATGTTCCGTGAGGTGCGGACGACATCGTCCTCGGAGCCGAGCAGCCCCTCGCGCAGGTAGTGCTTGATCGTGCCGGCGCTGACGCCCGAGCGCTCGGCCAGCTCTGAGATGCGGAGGTAACCGTTCCCGTCCGCCACCGCGCTCACGCCATGAACGAGCTCTGCACGGTGTCCGGGGCAGGCCCCGCGACGGCTCCGGACTCGAGCAGCGCGTCGATCTCCTCCGGCGTGTACCCGGCCTCCGCCAGCACCTCGTGCGTGTGCTCACCGAGGGCCGGACCTGGCGCGCGCACCGGGTCGGCGGGGGTGCGGCTCAGCTTGAACGGCACGCCGAGCAACCGCACCGGCTGGCGCGCGCCCGGCTGGTCGAGCTCGACGACCATCTCGCGGGCGGCGACCAAATCACCGTCGAGCGCCTCGTCGAGGCCCAGCACCGGCTCCAGGCAGCAGTCGTGCTCGCCGGCGAACGCCTCCCACTCCGCCCGGGTGCGCGCGGCGAACACATCACAGACCGCCCGGTGCGCGTCCGAGCCGGGCGGATCGAAGGCGTGGTCGAGCAGATCCTCGCGGCCGGCACCCCGGCAGAACTCGGCCCAGAACTTCGGCTCGAGCGCGCCGAGCGTGACGTAGCCGTCCGCGCATCGGTACGGCCGGTAGCAGACGAGACCGCCGGCGAGCCGGAGCTCGCCACGGCGCGGGATGTTCCCGTCGGCAAGCATCTCGCCGGCCAGCATCGCCAGGAACGACAGCGAGCCGTCGAACATCGAGCAGTCGACGAGCTGGCCCTGGCCCGAGAGCGCGCGCTCCCGGAGCGCGATGAGGATTCCCGCGACACCCATCAGCGCGCCGCCGCCCAGATCCGCGATCTGCGCGGCCGCCGACACGGGCGGTCCGTCGGCCTCGCCGGTCAGCCCGAGAATTCCGTTCAGGCCGAGATAGTTGATGTCGTGCCCGGGCCGGCCACGGTTCGGACCGTCCTGACCGTAGCCGGTGATCGCGCAGTAGACGAGTCCGTGGTTCTCCTCGGCGAGGCGCTCGTACCCGACGCCCAGGCGGTCCATCACGCCCGGGCGGAATGACTCGATCAGCACGTCAACCTCGCGGACCAACCGCAGCAGCACGTCCTTGCCCGCGGCCGACTTCAGGTCGATCCGGATCGAGCGTTTACCCCGGTTCAGCGACAGGAACAGGGCGCTGCCGGCGCTCGGCTCGGCGCCCTCGTAATGGGGCGGCGCCCAGCGAACGTAGTCCCCCGCCCCGGTGTCCTCGACTTTGATCACGTCGGCGCCGAAGTCGGCGAGAAGCAGCGAGCAGAAGCCGCCGGGAAGCAGCCTCGTGAGATCGAGCACTCTCAGCCCCGCGAGCGGGAGCCCGGTCACGCGTGCGCCCCCGCGGGGATTCCGAGCAGCGCCCGGGCCTCGTCGACCGTCGCCGGCCGGCGCCCCGCGTCCTCGGTCATCTGCCGGGCCTTGGCGACCAGGTCTCCGTTCGAGCGCGCCATCTCCCCGCCGGGCAGGTAGAAGTTGTCCTCGAGCCCGACGCGCACGGATCCGCCGAGCGTGAGCGCGGCAGCGATCAGCATCCACTGATCCCGCCCGATCCCGATCACCCCCCAGTGGTGCTTTCCTGCCGGCAGGTTGTCCGCCATCGCCGCGACGTTCCGCGCGCTCGCCGGGATCCCCCCGACCACGCCCATCACGAAATCGGCGTGCAGAGGGGCCTCCAGCAATCCCATGTCGACCAGCGGCGCCAGCGAGCCGACATGCCCGACGTCGAAGCACTCGTGCTCGGGCTTGATCCCGAGACGGCGCATCGCCTCGAGCAATTCGATGATCTCGTCGAACGGGTTCGCGAACACGAACTTGAATACGAAGTCCTTGCGGCTCCGCGAGTACTTGGCGTAGTTCATCGAGCCCATGTTGAGTGCGGCCACCTCCGGCCTGCCGGCCTCGAGGTAGGCGATCCTCTTGTCCACGGGGACGCCGACAGTGCCCGTGGAGAAGTTGACGATCACCGCGTCACCGACGGCGCCGCGGATCGCATCGCGGATCGCCAGGAAATCCTCGACCTCGTAGCTCGGCGTCCCATCGGGCGTGCGCGCATGGATGTGGATGTGCACGCCGCCCTCATCGACGACGCGTCGCGCCTCCGCCGCGTATTCGTCGGGCGTGTACGGGATCGCCGGGCACTGCTCGCGGTTCGCGATCGCACCGCTGATCGCACACGTGATGATGACGGGATCGTCGGCGGCCATCAGACGGGAACGACTCCCGAGCGCTTCCACGGACGCTCGACCTTCTTCCCCGCCGCAAGCTCGAGTGCGCTGCAGATCGTGGCGCGCGTCTCGCGCGGGTCGATGACGTCGTCGATCATGTCGTTGCCGGCAGCCACGTACACGTCGATGATCTCGCGGAAGTTCGCGATCAGCTCGGCGCGCTTGGCAGCCGGATCGTCGGCCTCCTGCACCTGCTTGCGGAAGATGATCTCGACCGCGCCCTCGGCGCCCATCACGCTGATTTCGGCCGACGGCCAGGCGACGATCAGGTCTGGCTCGTACGCGCGGCCGCACATCACGTAGTAGCCGGCGCCGTAGGCCTTTCGCAGCACGACCGTGACCTTCGGAACGGTGGCGTTCGCGGTCGCGTACAGCATCTTCGCCCCGTGGCGGATGATCCCGGCCTCCTCGACCTTAGTCCCGACCATGAACCCTGGAACGTCCATCAGGTACACGAGCGGCAGGCCGTAGGCGTTGCACAGATTGATGAATCGGGCCGCCTTGTCGGCCGAGTCGTTGTCGAGGATCCCGCCAAGTTGCTTGGGCTGGTTGGCGACGATCCCTGCGGGACGGCCGCCGAACCGGGCCAGGCAGGTGATGATCGTCTTCGCCCACTGCGGCTTGAGGTCGAAGTAGTTGCCGTCGTCGACAATCCGGCGGATCACCTCGTACATGTCGTACGGCTTGCGATTCGACTCGGGCAGGATGTCGAGCAGGTCGTCGTCGGCGCGATCGACCGGATCGGTCGTCGGCTTGATCGGCGGCGGTTCCTCGCAGCTCTGCGGGAAGTAGCTCAGGTATTGCTTGATCGCATCGATGCACGCCTCATCGGACTGCACCTCCAGGTCGCCCACCCCCGACTTGCGGCAATGCACGCGTGAGCCGCCCAGCTCCTCCTGGGTGACGTCCTCGCCGACCGCGGCGCGCACCAGGTGCGGGCCTGCCAGCGCCATCGATCCCCGGCCCCGCACCATCGGCACGAAGTCGGCGAGCCCCGGGATGTAGGCGGTCCCGGCCGCGCACGGCCCCATCAGCGCCGCGACCTGCGGGATCACGCCGGAGTTCACGACCTCCTCACGGAACAGGTGACCGCTGCCGGCAAACAGCGATCCAACCGCCTCCTGGATCCGGGCGCCGGCGGAATCCAGCAGCCAGATCAGCGGGATCCGCTTGGTCACCGCGAGCTCACGCAGCCGCGTCACCTTGAGCTCGCCGGTCATCCCCATCGACCCGGCCATCACCGTGAAGTCATAAGCGGCGACCGCCGACAGCCTGCCGTCGATCTTGCCGTAACCGGTCACGACGCCGTCCGCGGGCGCGTCGCGGCCATCCATCGCACGCTGCGAGAAGTGGGGCCGGCCGTGAATCCCGAGCTCGACAAACGTGCCCGGGTCGATCAGCAGCGCGATCCGCTCGCGAGCGGTCAGCTTCTCGGCCGCATGATGCACGGCGATCTTGTCGGGACCGCCGCCGAGCTTGATCCGCTCTCGACGCGCGCGGAGATCTTCGGCCAGCGGACGAAGGAGGCTCGTGGATGGGGCGTCGGTGGCCATCGCCGAAAGTGAGACGTACTACTGCTTACTTTCCCACGGTTGCGTGACGCGGTCAAGCCGGGAGCTGTTTGCGGGCTCAGCGCCCCTTCCACTCGGGCTCGCGTTTTTCGAAGAACGCGCGAACGCCCTCCTGGATGTCCTCGGTTGAGAACGCGATCGTGAGCTGCGAGCGCAGGAAGTCGAGCGCATCGAGGAACGCCATGTCCTGCTGGCGGAACATCGCGTCCTTCCCGAGCCGCATCAACACCGGCGACTTGCGCGCCAGCTTCTCCGCCCACTCGCGGACGCCGGCCTCGAACTCCTCCGGTGCGAACACTTTGTTGACGATGCCGATCCGCTCCGCCTCGGCAGCCGAGATCTGCTCCCCGAGCAACAGCAGCTCGTTGGTCTTCTTCCGCGGGACGTTGCGGTAGATCAGCGCCATGATCATGAACGGGAACACGCCGACGTTGATCTCGGGCGTTCCGAACCTCGCCCCTTCGCGCGCGAGAATCAGGTCACAAGCGAGCGCGATCCCGAGCGCGCCCGCGAGCACGTGTCCGTTGGCGGCGCAGATCGTCGGTTTGCCGAGCTCCCCGATGGTGCGGAACAAACGGGGAAAGCGCGTCGTCCCGAGGTGTTTCTCAACGAGCGTCGTCTCGCCGGCGAACCCTCCAAGGTTGGCGCCGGCCGAAAAGATCCGCTCGTGCGTTGACGTCAACACAACACAGTGCACGCCTGGGTCGTCACGAGCCGCCTCGAGCGCTGCGATCAGCTCGTCGAGCAGCTCATCGGACAGAGCGTTCCGGGTGTCGGGTTGGTCGAGCGAGATCGTCGCCACGCCGGCCTCCGACGTCTCGTAGCGAAGGGTCGCGTAGGGCATTCGGAGCGGAAGCCTACGCGGCTCACGAGCGCATAGCGCGTTACTGGAGCTGCGCGCCGCGTCACCGAAAGTGGCCCCGCCTCGGCGCCGCCTCCGTCAAGCAGCAGTCCGTCCGGCCCATACAGGAACGAGCCGCCGCCGCCCGACGTGCATGCGCCTCCACTGGCGCCACCGCCGCCAGCTGTGCCGCCGGCAGCAGGCGCGTTGCGGTTTGACGCTGATACGCGCCGATCCCTCAACGTCAGCCTCTCGTGTTCGTCGCGATCATCGTCCCGGCTATTGCGGCGTGATGATCTTGAGCTTCTGGTCTCCCAGGTAGTAGCCAGGACCGTTTGGGCCTTCCTGGTCATAGGCGTCGTACGACGCCATGTAGTTCTTCCCGGTGACCGGGTCGGTGACGATGTCCACGCTGTTGAGCGCGTCATCGAATCCGGCCACCTGCTGGCTGAACGCCTGCATCTGCTGGCTGGCCTGGGCGATCTGCCGGAGATCCTGGACGAAGCTGTGCTGGATCCCGCCCGCGATCTCGATCAGCACGCCGCTGAGCGAATTCCACGCGCTGGATTGCGCGATCGCCAGGCGGATCACGCCGCTTGTGAGGCCCGAGCCGGTGGTGTCGTTCACCTGCACGACCGCGTGGATGGCCTCGTTGCCGTTGAGGGTCCCGGTGAACTCGGTGCGTTCCGACTCCGAGACTTCGCCGGTCACCGTGCTCGTGGCCGGCGCCGTAACCGTGTAGACGGTGTTCGTGACGTTGATCCCTTCGTGGCTGAACAGGTATTGCAGGAGGGTCTGCGCGCCCGTCGCTCCCTGGCTCGTCGGCACGTCCTCGAGGAAGAAGAAAAATGCCCCGGCGGTGTTGCCATCCTGCACCGCGAGGGTGTTGAACCCCTCGTTGACCTGCCAGTTCGGCGGATACGCGTAGCTGAACTGCTGGCTTTGGACGATCTGCAGGAGCATGGCCGGCTGCGGGCCGAAGCACGCCGGGATCGCAGCCAGCGTGGCGCGTTCGGCGCCCCACTGCTGCCGCGGCGCCCAATAGCCGTAGAACACCGCGAGTTTGGAGCCGTGGGCTGTCCGGTGCGCCAGCACCGAGACGCCCGCCTTCCCCGTCAGCTGCGCGCCGCCCGCAACGCCGCTGACCGAAGCCTGCACGATCCCGCCGCGACGACTCGTGACGCGGAAGGACAGCGAGTTTCCGCCCGCTGCCACCTCTTGCTTCAGCGTCGAGGTGACGCTCGAGAATACGTGCCCGGAGGTCAGTCCGCGCGTCAGCACGACCGGCTCGACGACCGCCTCCACCGTCCCCGCGGCGTCCTTGTTCACCACGGCCATGCCGTTCAACCTCCCGAGGTTCCAGCCGCTCGGGACGCCCACGTGAAACCCGTAGTACGGGTCGTGCGTGACCGGCAGCGTGCAGCGACCGCCATTTCGCGCCGAGGCCACCGCCGGAATTGCGAGCGCACTCGCGCAAACCGCGAAGACGGCAAATACGGATCGGAACCTCATCGTCTGCCCCCTTTGAAGGGTCGCCTTGACCAGGAAACGTTCGGCGGGCATGGTCATCGGAGAGCGTCACACGAGCGTCACACGAGCTCGAATGCCTCGGAAACCGCCATCGAGCTGATCGTCGCCGCGCTCCAGATCGCCGGCCACTGAGCGCCAAACCTAAGCGACCAGCGACTCCTCGAGCTCGCGAAGCTGCGCCGGCAGCGGCACGCCCAGCTCCGACAGCGTGGAACGGGCGCGGCGCAGGACGCTCAGCGCGGCACCACGGCGCCCCTGCTCCTGAAGGATCGACGCAACCTTGAAATAGCGGTCGTCGTCGTAGGGCGCGAGCTCGATCGTCCGCTCCACCATCCGCCGGGCCTCGTCGAGGTCGCCGCGCCCCGCCGCCGCGGCCGCGCACAGGTCGAGCAGATCGAGCATCGTCCGCCGCGCGTCCTCGCGCGGGTAGTCCGCCCAATCCTCGTACAGATCGTGCGGAAGCAGGTCACCCCGGTAGCGGGCCATCGCCGATCGGGCCAGCGCCACAGCGGCATTACCTCCGGCCACGCCGAGCGACAGCGCCTGGCGTCCGTCCAGCTTGAACTGCGCGAGGTCGAGCCGCACGTCGGTTTCCAACGCGAGCAGATCGCCCTCGCGCACGATCACATCAGAGGCGGCCTCGCGGAGGCGGCCGAGGACCGTCCGCAGCCGGTTGCGACCGGCGTCGGGGGCGACGTCCGGCCACAGCACCTCGATCGCCCGCTCGGCGTTAATCCGGCCCCCGCTCACCGCCACCAGCTTCAGCAACTGCGCCGACTGGCCGGGGACCAGGGGCACCGGCCGCCCGCCCCGGGTCAGCTCGAACCTCCCCAGCACCGCCAGCGCCACCGGCAACGACTCCGCCTGGAGCGCCAGCGCCGCCGGCGAGCCGGTCTCGCACGCGAGCGCAAGCATCGATTCGGTCAGATCGCGCTCCCGAATCAGCGGCAGGTTGGGCTGCCCCAGCCGGGCCGCCTCGTCGAACGCACGCGCCGCCAGTGCGCCGGCTCCGGCCTCACCCCGGCGCCACGCGGCATAGGCCCGCAGCAGCGTCACGCGCCAATACTCGCGCGGGAATATCCCGTGGCGGTGCACTTCGCGCAGTCGTTGCTCGGCCAACACCGCATCCCCGTGGCGAGCGAGTAGAGCGCACTCGCTCATCGCGATCGATGACTCCGCGCGGTCGGGATGCTCCTGGGCGCGCGCGAGACGGTTCCACGCCTCCGCTGTATAGCCCACGCGGCCCAGGCAGTCTCCGGCCTCCGCGAGCACCTCCGCGCCGATGACGTTCCACCAGTCGCCGCGGACGGCCTCGACCTGATCGGCGTGGTAAAGGGTGCGCTCGCCGTCGCCACGCAACGAGGCAACCGTCATGCGTCCCCAGTGGGAGGTGGCAACGATCAGATCGTCACCGATCCTGCGGCCGATCCCCTCGGCTTCCTCGCAATTGGCTTGCGCTTCGTCGAACCGGCCCAGCTCAGCGAGCACCTCCGCTCGGTGATAGAGCAGGCGACCGACGCGCACCGGGCGGGCCGCACAATCCGTGAGCGCCGCGTCGAGCACCTCGAGCGCGACCAGCGGCCGGCCGGCGCCGAGCTCCGTCCAGATGGCGCGGGGTGCCACGGCCCCTGTCGCCCCCTCGCGGTATCCGAGGCCGACGTACAGCTCCGACGCCTCGGCGAGGTACCTGCCCGCCTCCCGCAGGGATGCCTCGTGGAGCACTCCATCCGCGTCGCGAGCCCAGCACAACGCGAACCCGATCACGGTGAGGGCCCGGGCTCGAGTGAACTGTTCATCCGCCGCCAGCGACTCGAGCACGCGCCGGCCGAGTACTTCGGCCTCCGAGGGATCACCCCCGTTGAGCACGTCGATCGCGAGCTCGATGTCGATCGCTCTTCGGAGCGCTGCGTCGTCCTGCTGGCCGATGCGCGCATCCAACCGAGCCAGCAGGTTCGAACGCGGGCCGATCAACGCGGCCACCGCGCACGCGCGAGCCGTCTGGAAGGTGGCCCATGGGTGGCGATCGGCCACGCTCTGCGGGATCCGCTGGAACAGGGCAAGCAGCTCGAAGGCATTCACCGTCTCGATCGTCGGCACGTCCGCCTCTGCCATCAGGCGTGCCGCGAGCTCGGCCTCTCCCGCGCCGAGCAGCAGTTGCAAAGCCGTCGCAAGCCGTCCGCGCCGCTGGTAATGGGTGGCGGCTCGCACGAGTGCACGCGGGTCGGGGCTCGCGAGCCTCGCAAGGTGGTCGCGCACCGGACCGGGCAGTTCCCACCAGCCATCCGTGGCCGGGGTGATCGGCAGCCCGAGGGCTCGTGCACGGTCGAAGAAATCGGGCTCGCCAGTAACCACGGCACACAGATCCCGGTCCAGCAGCGGCAGGGGCGCGATCTGTGCAAGCAGATGACGATCCGGGCCGAGCGCCACGAGCGGCTCGTCGAGGATCGCCGCGACCGACGCCGAAAGCTGCCCGGATTCCCCGCCCACACCGGCGAGGTCGCGAAGCGGCGTGTCCGTGCGCTTGGCGCGCGATGCCGCCAGGACCGCCGCCGCCGTCCACCCGCCGGTGGCGGCGTCGAGTATCCGCGCATCATCCGCGGACACGTCCAGGCCGAACCCCGAGCGGCACAGTGCGAGTGTCTCGTCTTGTCTGAGCGCCAGATCGGTGGCGGTCAGGCACAGCGTCTCCGCGCGACGCAGGCGCTCGGCGCCCGCCGGGAGGCTGCGAGCCAGCACCATCAGCCTCTGGGGCGGCGCGATCTCGGTCGCAATTCGATCGATCATGACCGCGGCGTCGCGGGTTGCGTTGTGGGCGTCATCGAGGACGATCGCGCACGCCTCGCCCTTGAGGGCCACGAGCATCGCGTCGACCGCGCCGGCCGGGTCCGCGCCGGCGCCGGCCATCAGCTCGGCAGCATCCATAAAGCCGGCTCGTGCCACCGCCGCACGCAACCGGGCGGCGAGCAATTCGGCCGACACGCCTGGCTGCTCCATGAGCGTCTCGATCGGGACCACCCCCAAGGCGGCAACCAGCTCGGCGGCCAGCACCGACTTTCCGTAACCGGCCGCTGCCTCCACCACGATCACTGCGTCCCCGCCCGCGCATCGCTCGGTCAACCGAGGACGCGGGATATGGTGAGGCGGCAAGCGGCTCATTTCCAGGGTGCGCGAGGCCGAGCCGTCGAGCGCCCTCGCCCCGGGGCCTCGCTTCCGATGGGTAAGTCTTGCACAGGTTTCGGAAGCAGATCACGGCCCCGCCGCGCCAATCCTGACTATGCCGGGCATCGAAAGTAGAAAGTCCTACTGTTTACTTTGCGAGCCCGCTCCGATAGCGTCCAGCGTCATGGCTACCGCAGATGTCCTCAAGCCCGATTTCGCCTCGCGGCGCAAGCATTTCATCTTTACCGACGACCACGAACTGCTGCGCGAGTCGATCCGCCGGTTCGTGATCAAGGAGCTACAGCCCCACGCCGAGGAGTGGGAGGAGACGACGTTTCCGGATTGGGTGTTCGAGCGGATGGGCGAGCTCGGGTTCCTGGGGCTGGACAAGCCCGTCGAATACGGCGGCCAGGGCGGCGACTACTACACAGCGCTGGTGCTCGCCGAGGAGCTGGTGCACGCCCACTGCGGCGGGCTGGGGATGGGCATCGCGGTCCAGACCGACATGACGATCCCGCCGATCCTCGCGTTCGGCACCGAGGAGCAGAAGCAGGAGTGGGCCGTGCCCGCAATCGCCGGCAGGAAGATCCTGTGCCTCGGCATCACCGAGCCCGACGCCGGCTCGGACGTCTCGGGGATCAAGACGCGCGCCGTCAGAGACGGCGAGGAATACGTGATCAACGGCTCCAAGACCTTCATCACGAACGGCCACCGCGCCCACGGGATCGTGCTCGTGACCAAGACCGACCCCGACGCCGGATACGACGGATTCACTCTGTTCCTGGTGCGGATGGACTCGCCGGGCGTCGTCCGCGAAAAGCGCCTGCAGAAGCTCGGCATGCACGCCTCCGACACGGCGCTGCTCGCGTTCCAGGATGTCCGCGTGCCGGAGGCCGCCGTGCTAGGCCAGGTCGGAAAGGGCTTCTACCACATCATGTGGGAGCTTCAGGGCGAGCGCCTGATCGGAGCCGCGGGCTCGGTCGCGGGCGCGCAGCACGTATTCGATCGCACGCTCGAGTACGCCAAGGAGCGCACCGCCTTCGGTCGGCCGATCGGTCGCTTCCAGGCCATCCGGCACAAGTTCGCCGAGATGGCGACCAAGATCGAGACCGCGCGCCAGATGGTCTACACGACCGCCTGGCGCTTTCAGAAAGGCGAGTACCCGGTCCGGGAGATCACAATGGCCAAGCTCTATTCCGCGCGGATCGCGGTCGAGGTGGCCGACGAGTGCATCCAGATCCACGGTGGCAACGGGTACATGAAGGAATACGGGATCGAACGGTCCTGGCGTGATCTGCGTCTGAACCGGATCGGCGCCGGCAGCGACGAGATCATGCTCGAGGTCATCGGGCGCTCGTACGGGCTGTAGCGACCGCTGGACAGACGTCCCATCGCCGCGCGCGGAGTCGGTCGGTACGCTCGCGCGGCGGAAGTGACAAGGGGTCGCGATCGTTCGTAATCGGGGGCAGGACGCACTTGTGACGCGCGGTTCACTTCGCGCGCCCGATGGTGAACGCGGGTACCATCGCCTTCACTCGGGCTGGGCGATCGCGTTGGTGCTGCTCGCCGACTTCCTCCCGGGCATCGTGTTCGGCGCGCTGGCCGACCGGTTCTCCCAACGCAGCCTTGCGGTCGACGCCGAGGTCTGACCGTCGGCCCGGCGCTGACCGCGCTCGTCCTGCTGTTCGGCTCGGCGACGGTGATGCTTGCGATCAACGGCGTGACGTTCCTGTTCTCGGCGGCGCTGCTGAGGACGGTTCCGTTCGGGTCGAACGCGCCGGCGGAACGCAAGGCCGACTGTGCCGAGGAGCCAGAGTCCTTCTGGTCGCCGATGGTAGGTGGAGCCCGGTCGCCGCACAGACGCCGGGGGTGCAGACGTTGCTGCTGATCGGAACTGGTTCGGCCCTCGCCGGCTCGCTGATGAACGTCGCGGAGCCGCTGCTCGCCACCGGTCCGCTCGGCGCCGGCAGCTCCGGTTATTCGATCCTGGTCGCCGTTTACGGCGGCGCGATGGTGATCGTAACGGTGGCACTTTCGCGCGCTGGTTCGAGCGTCGGGGGCCTGCGCTCCCGGCTGCTCGTCGGGCTCTTGTTGCAGGGGGTCGGCATGATCGGATCGGCGACGGCCCCGAGCCTCACGTGGGCGCTCGCGAGCTTTGCGGTCACCGGCGTCGGCAACACGCTCGCGGTAGGACCGGAGATCCGCCTCGTGCAGGAGCTCGTCGACGAGCGGCTGCTCGGCCGCGTGTTCGGGCTTCGCGACATGCTCGTGAACATTGCTTACGTGGCCGCGTCCCTGAGCGCGGGCGCGGTGCTGGCCGAACTCGGAGTCCGAGCGGTTGTCGCGCTCGGTGGCGCGGGCCTGGTTCTCCTCGCAATCGCCGGCCTTCTCGGTTTCCGTCCCGACCGCTCCGGCGAGCCGTTGGCCGCAGTGGCAGAGCCGGCGGGTGCAGCCTGATGTGGTCTTCGACACAGGGAGGTGTCACCATGCCCCGTATGAGCTGCTAGTCGCGTGTGGTGCGGTGTTACCGCCCGAGGTGACTGCACTGACTTACCGACAGCCAAGGGGGCCCAAATGCCGCGTTCGATGCACCGTCGCTAGCCAAACGCCGGCGGCGGCAGGGCCGCCCCCGAACGACTAAGTCCGCCCCGCACACCAGGTGCGAGGCGGGCTTATTAGTTCGCTGGTCGAGAGGTGACAGGTGCCGGGCGGCTTCCGGCGCTGACGGTTACGCCTTGGACATGTGAGGGTCGATGTATACGTCGTCGATCTGCGACGACCCGGTGACCGCGGTGAAGCGAAGTGCGACCTGCGGCGTCTTGCCGGTGAGCAAGCCGTTGACGATTCCCTGCACGGCCGACAGCGTGAACATCTGCGCCGACGGAGCCCAGCTCGGGCTCAGCAGGACGGTGCCGATCGGCACCGCCACCGGCCCGAGCAGCGGTTCCTTGTACACGATCGAAACCGCGACGATCGAGAGCAGACCGTTGTTGCGGCCGAAGAAGCGGAACGTCGGATACGCGGCGTCGACGCACGTGTACGGCGACTGCACGCTCGCGCCCGCGCGGAGGTAGATCGACGACTTCCCGACCGAGCCGGTTGCATCGAAGGTTTCGCTGCCCGACACGCGCGTGGCGCCGCCGGTGAGCGTCCAGCCGGCGAGGCTTCCCTCGAAGTCACCCCCGGGGACGATCTTGTAGGTGTTCGGGTCCCCCCACGGGAGGAACGGCTGGGTCAGCGTGGCGCTGTCACACGCGTCGGTTTGAATCAGCGGCGCCGCGTGCGCGGACGCGACGGGAATGCAGACAAGCGCAAGAGCGCCGACCAGACCCTTGAGGATCAGCCGGCGGCGAGACGGAACGACGGACGTAAGCAGACTGGACACGTAGAGCCCTCCATGGCTTTACTGGCAGCCGAGCCATCTCGCCCTTCGGTGAGACCTCTTGCTTTGCGTCCCCGGCTCACGCCAGGTTTGCCCTTTTCAGTTGGGGTACGCCCGTGTCATCGGCGCCGCCGCCGACCCGGCGAGCGCCGATCGCAAACTTTGGACGCTTGTTCGAGGATTCCACAGGGATCGTCCCGATTGCTAAGGATTGTTGCCGCTCGGATCGATATCTCCGCGGACATGTCATTCGAGCCGAGCTTTGAGGAGCAGGAGCTTCTGGCGGAGACCGCCGACCTCATGGCGTCCCGTATGTCCCGCCTGGAGATCCGCGTCGGCGGGCTGATCGCCGGCGCGTTCGCGCTGGCCGTGGCCGGCCTGCTGCTGATCTGTCCGCCTCAGGCGTTCGCGCCGCTGCCGGCGCTCGCGTGCTTCGTTGTGCTCGTACTCGCGATGCTGGTGTGCTTCGACACACCGTTCGGCCAGGCGCCGGCGACCCAGCTCGGGTTCGTCCCGCTCCTGTTCGCGCTGCCGCTCGCGCTGGTGCCGATCGCGGTTGCACTCGCGATGACGGCGGCATGGTTGCCCGACATCAGGGCGGGGGAGGTGCGACCCGACCGGCTTCTGCTCGTACCGGCGAACTCCTGGTTTGCGATCGGGGCCGTGGCCGTGCTCGCCCTGGCCGGCGTCGAGCCCGCGCGCGCGGGCGCGCCGCTTCTAATCGCCGCTCTCGGCGCGCAGTTCCTCGCCGATTTCGTCGTGTCATCGGTGCGATTCAAGATCATCCGGGGCGCGGACCTGTCATCGCTCGTGCGATCGACGTGGGTCTACATGATCGACGCCGCTCTGTCGGGGATCGCGCTGGTCGTGGCCATGGACGTCCACAGCGCTCCGCTCGCCGCCGTTTCGCTGATCCCTCTGCTCGGCTTGCTCGCGACGTTCGCCCACGAGCGCCACCGACGCCTGCAAAGCATGCTCGAACTCTCAAGCGCATACCGCGGCACCGCCCTCGTCCTCGGCGACGTCATCGAAGCCGACGACGGCTACACCGGCGAACACTGCAGA
>DATJYY010000253.1:0-58289 GCA_035499395.1 Solirubrobacteraceae bacterium | reverse complement strand
CCGTCTGCGAGCATCCCCGCGCACAAGAGGGCCCGGTCGCGTGAAACAGTTCTCCGATCCGCATCTCGCGGCGCTGTTGACGATGGTCATCGGCATCAGCGCGAGCGTGTGGGGCGCGCGGCGGCACCCCGGTCCCTGGATGCGGTGGTTCTCGATCGCTCTGGCGGCGCTCATCTCCGCCGGCTGGATGGGGGAGTACGTGGCCGACGTGATCCTCGGAACCTGGTCGGTCCAGTACACGCTTCCGCTCCAGCTGACCGACGTGGTCTCAGCCGTGTCGATCGCGGCGCTGCTGACTCGCCGCCAGCTGCTCGTCGAGCTCGCCTACTTCTGGTCGTACACGGCCTCACTGCAAGCCGTCCTCACGCCCGACCTCGGCCAGAACTTCCCGAGCGTCTTCTATTTCACCTACTTCATCTACCACGTCGGCGCGATCGTGGCGGCGAGCTTCCTGGTGTTCGGATGTCGTCTGTTTCCGCGGCCCGGGGCGGTCTGGCGGGTGTTCTGGATCACGATCGCGTGGACGGCCATAGCGGGCGCCGCCGACCTGATCACCGGCGGGAACTACATGTATCTGGCGAGCAAGCCCGTGCACAACTCGTTGCTGAACCTGATGGGCCCGTGGCCGTGGTACATCGCCGGCGGAGTGGCCCTCGGGCTCGCGCTGCTGCTGCTCGTGGCCGGCCTGACCAGGGCTTTCGGCGGCGTGTCCGAGCCGACAGGCGCCCGCGAGCTTACGCTCCGGTAGCGTTCGGCCGCGGCCATGCGGGCGATCTATTTCGAGCAGAACGGCGGCCCCGAGGTCCTTCAGGTCCGCGACCTCCCAACCCCGACGCCCGGCGGCGACGAGGTGCTCGTCAACGTCGACGCGATCGGCATCAATTACCGCGACGTATACGAGCGCGACGGTGTCGGATACGGCTCGGCGCCGCCAGCGATCATCGGCGTGGAAGGTGCCGGCATGATCGCCGGGACCGGCGAGCGCGTCGCCTGGGCACACGTGGACGGTAGCTACGCCGAGCAGATCGTCGCTCCGCGCGACAGGCTCGTGTCCGTCCCCGACGACATTTCGGCCGAGGTGGCGGCTGCCGCAATCCTCCAGGGCATGACCGCCCATTACCTGGCAGCCGACTCCTATCCGGTCGCCGAGGGCGACTGGGTGCTCGTCCACGCGGCGGCGGGGGGCGTTGGGCTGCTCCTGACCCAGCTCGCGAAGTTGCGCGGCGGTCGCGTGATCGCGACGACCTCGACGGATGCCAAGGCGAAGCTCGCCAAAGATGCGGGCGCCAACGAGGTGATCGGGTACGAGGGCTTCGCGAGGCGCGTGAAGGAGATCACCGGCGGCGAGGGCGTGAAGGCGGTGTACGACGGCGTCGGCAAGACCACGTTCCTGGAGGGCCTGAATGCGCTCGCGCCGACGGGACGGATGATCCTGTACGGCGCGGCCAGCGGCCAGCCGGACCCGCTCGCGCTGTCCGCGCTCGGTCCGGCGGGCTCGCTGTACGTCCAGCGGCCGACGCTGCAGACGTACACGCGCACGCCCGAGCTGCTGCGTGGGCGGGCCGCCGAGCTGTTCGAGCTGATCGAGTCCGGGGCGCTCGACGTCCGTATCGGCGCCCGCTACCCGCTGGAGGAGGCGCGTCAGGCGCACGAGGACCTCGAGGCGCGCAAAACCACCGGCAAGCTGCTGCTGATCCCTTGAAGGAGCTGCAGGGACGCGCGAGCGCCGAGATCGACGTGCCGATCAGCGATTGCTTCACTCTGCTCGCGTCGATCGATCGATACCCGGCGTGGTTCGAGGTCGTCCGCGACGCTGAAGTCCTCGAGTGGGAGCCCGACGGCCGTCCGCGGCTGGCGCGCGTAGAGCTCTACGTCCCCCAGAGCCCGTTCGGCACCGACTTCAAGCTGCTCGTATTGATCGAAGGCGAGCATCCCGAGACGATGCAGTTCACGAAGCTCCCCGCCGACGCCGCCGACCAGGACCGGCTCGAGCTCACCTGGCGCCTGCGGGAGAACGGATTCACGGAGATCGAGTTCGAGTTCGACGCAGCGGTGTCGTTCGTGCCCGGATACATCCCGGTCGGGGGTGCCGGCGATCTGATCGCCGAGGCGATTCTCGACGCGGCCACCGCCGCGTTCACAAGTCCGTTAGGGTGACGCGCAGCATGTGGGGGGACGAAGCAGAGCGGGCGGCGCTCCGCGCGGTTGCCCATCTCCTACCTGGCAAATGGCGGCAGATCATCGACGTCGCCGCGGCCGCCGTGCCACCGACCCCCGGGCAGCGGATGCCCGCACCTACCGACGCCGCCGCAAGACGGCTGGACCAGATCGAGCACATCGTCGTCGTGATGCTCGAGAACCGCTCGTTCGACCACATGCTCGGATACCTGTCGCTCCCGGCCGCCCTGGGAGGCCGCGATCGCGCCGACGTCGACGGCCTCAGAGGACCGGAGGCGAATTTCAACATGCACGGCGGGACGCGGTACCCCATCCACCACCTGGCCCAGACCCAGTTCACCGGGGAGGCGGAAGATCCCGATCACTCAGGCGGCTCGGTCGACCAGCAACTGGCGAATGGCGGCCAGGGGTTCGTCGACAACTTCGCCCGGATCTCGGCGGCGCGCGCCAAGCAGCTGAACGTGCCGGTGCCCGACCCGGGTCTCGTGATGGGCTACTACGACGGCGACGACCTTCCGGTCTACGACCACCTCGCCGCCGAGTACTGCGTCGTCGACCGCTGGTACAGCTCGGTGGCGGGGGCCACGTGGCCGAACCGGTTGTACGCGCTGGCGGGGCAGGCGGCCGGAAGTCGTAACGACATATCGCCGCCGCTGTACGAACTGCCGACGTTCGTGCGCTACCTCGACGAGGGCAGAGTCGACTGGCGCTGGTACTCGTTCGATCCGGGAACGCTCCGCGCCGTCGACCCGGCCTACCGCCTGAGCAGCCACGACCACTTCGGGTACGTCGACGCCCGCAAGCTCAGCATCCGCGAGGAGGTGGTGGGGAAGCTGACCGAGAAGGGGTCGTTGCTCGATGACGCGGCGGCGGGGAAGCTCGCCCAGGTCTCGTGGATCGATCCGCGGTTCAAGGATCTGCGGGTACTCGGGCCGGACTCGAACGACGACCACCCGCCGTCGGACGTGCTCGCGGGCCAGGACCTGATCCTGACCGTCTACCACGCGCTGTCGAGCGCGCCAACCTGGCCGAAGACGCTCCTGATAATCACCTACGACGAGCACGGCGGGTTCTACGACCACGTTCCTCCGCCCGCCGCGACCGACGACGACCCCGACTTCCGGCGCCTCGGGATCCGCGTGCCGGCGCTGCTGGTGTCCCCGCTCATCGCTCCGGGCTCGACCTCGACGGCCCTGCTCGGGGGCGACTTCCATTTCGACCACACCTCGATCATGAAGACGATCTTCACCCGCTTCTGTCAGATAGACGGGCAGATTCCCGAGATGACCGCGCGCGCCGGCGCTGCGAACCATCTCGGCCACCTACTCCACGGTGACCCGCCCCGAGCGGATGTCCCGGACCATTCGGCCGCGATCGAGTCGCTCACGGACTGGCGCGACCAGTTCACACAGGCCAGATTCAAGGATCCGGTCGCCGAAGTCATAGCACCGCACGAGCTGACCGACTTCCAGAACGGGTTCTACGAGATGGCCCGGCTGCTCCGACACGCCGGACTTCCCGGCGGACATCCGTGAGCACGTCGGGCTCCCCGTCCGACGTGCTGACCGCGTTCGCCAACACCGCTCTGGCCGACGCCAAGCTCGCGGCCCGCGGCGACCCCGACTGGCGCGTGTCCGAGGCGTTCGCGCTGGGGTGGCAGATGTCCGAGATCTACCGGCCCGACGCGCCGGAGCAGGTGCCGCCGGTGCAGGCGGGCGACTTGCCCGACATGTCGCAGCTCGATGCCCACGACTGGGACAGGATTGGCCTGCTCCAACTCCAGGCAGGCATCAGCAAACTGAGCGAGGCGATCAGCCTCGCGGGTCTCGCGATCCCCGACGCCCAGGATTTCGCCGACAGCCTGGCGAAGCTGGCTGGCGCCGAACGCGCCGACGCGCTCCGGCAGTTCCACATCAACCTGCTGGCGACGCTGACGGCCACGGACTACCGCCTCGGCAAGGCCTACAGCCTCGGACTCGCGATCGCGGACGCCACCCGGTTCCCGGCCAACTACCACGTCGAGCTCCAGAGCTCCCGCGTATCCGTACTCGCGGCGTGGATCAGGGATCTGGCCAGCGCCTTCCCGCCGCACGCTTCGCGCGCCGTTGCACACTCGATCGAGCGGTGGAGCGCATGGGCGGCGAGTCCGGCCCAGTCGGGCGAAGCAAGCGAGGCCCAGATCCTTCCCCACCTCCAGCCCCAGGGCCGGCTCTGGCGAAGTCTGCTGTCGGGCGAGAAGCGCCCCGTCGACACGCTCCAGCAGATCGACTACCTCACGGCAGGCGAGGAGAGCCTCAAGAACGCCGGCGCGCTCGCACGTAGGTTCCTCCGTCACTACCTGTGGGCGTGCCTCGGCGCGCTCGCGCTCCTCATCGCCGGGATCGTCGTGATCATCGTCGCGAGCGACCCGGCGGGGATCGTAAGCGGCGCGGTGGCGATCCTTGCCGGGTTAGGCTTCGGCTGGAAGACGATCGGCACCTCGCTCGGGGCCGCGGCGGCGCGCGTCGAATCCCCGTTGTGGGGCGCCGCGCTCGATGATGTGGTGTACCGGCGGATCACGCCGAGCCAGCTGATCCCGCCCAGTGACCACAAATAGCAACCTGGCCCGCCTCGCCGAAGCGGCATACGAGCGCAGGGGCGACTACGAGTCGCTGCTGTTCGAGGGTTACTGGTACAGCTCGGGCCGAGGACCTCCGCCATGTGATCGCTGACTCGGGGGCGCGCGCGGTGATCACGACCTCCGAGTTCGTCGACAAGGTCGGCGACGCGGTTGCCGGCCTCGAACGCGTACCGCACGTGATCTGCGCGGACGACGGGGACGCGGATGGGATCAGGCCGTTGGACGAGCTCGAGTCGTCCGAGCCCGCGCCGATCGTCGATCGCGACGACGACGATCTCGCCGCCCTGCTGTATACGGGAGGAACGACGGGCCAGGCCAAGGGCGTGTTGCTGTCGCACGCGAACCTGTACTTCTCGGGCGGCGGCGTGCAGAAGGCATCCCACGTGGACGGCGTAAATCGCTCGCTGATGACGCTGCCGCTGTCCCCGAGGACGCGCTGCTCGAGCATCCGGCGGTGACCGGAGCCGGCGTCGTCGGGCGTCCCGACGATCGACACGGCGAGGAGGTCGTCGCGTTCCTGTCGGTTTGCGCACCAGAGGGTGTGAACGCGGACGAACTGATCGAGTGGGCGCGACAAAGGATCGGCGGCTACAAGTACCCGCGGGAGATCCACATCGTCGACTCGGTTCCGCTCACGGCCGTGGGAAAGCTCGACCGCAAACCGCTGCGCGGCCGTCTGCTATAGACCGATGCCGATGGCTGATCTTGGAACACGATCGCTCGGCGTGCTCGGTCCCGAGGTGTCGGTGGTGGGGCTCGGGTGTAACAACTTCGGCCGCCGCGTCGACGTCGAGGGCACCCGCGCGGTCGTCGACGCCGCGATCGAGGCCGGGATCACGTTCTTCGATACCGCTAACACATACGGGAGCCCACACGGGCGCAGCGAGGAGCTCCTCGGTGAGGTGCTTCAGGGCCGACGGGATCAGGTCGTGCTCGCGACGAAGTTCGGTATGGACATGGCCGACGGCCTCGGCCCCCGCGGCTCGCGCGACTGCATCCTCCAGGCGGTTGAGGCGTCGCTGCGTCGGCTTCGGACCGACGTGATCGACTACTACTGGTACCACCAGCCCGACGGCGTGACCCCGATCGCCGAGACGCTCGAGACCCTCGACGGACTCGTCCGAGCCGGGACGGTCCGCGCGATCGGCGCGTCGAACTTCAACGCCGAGCAGACCGAGGAAGCCGACGCGGTGGCACGCGACCGCGGGTTCGCCCGGTTCACCGCGGTCCAGAACAACTACAGCCTGCTGAACCGCGAGGCCGAGCGCGAGGTGCTGCCGACCTGTGAGCGGCTCGGCATCGGCTTCGTGCCGTTCTTCCCGCTGGCCTCGGGACTGCTGACCGGCAAGTACCACCGGGACGAGGCGGCGCCGGCGGGGACGCGGCTGGCGGACCGAGACCAGGTCGGAACCGACGAGCAGTTCGATCTGATCGAAGCCCTCGAGGGCTACGCCGACGCCCGCGGCCTGAAGCTGATCGACGTCGCGATCGGGGCGCTGCTCGCACGTCCGCCGGTGAGCAGCGTGATCGCCGGCGCCACCAGGCCCGAGCAGGTACGCCAGAACGTCGCGGCCGCGCGGTGGGAGCCGAGCGCGAGCGACATGGACGAACTGGAGGAGTTACTGAACCGATGACCGACTACGACATCCACCTCGACGACAAGTTCGGCAGCCTCACGCTGATCGATCTGCCGTCGGAGATCGCCTCCCACGAGCCGTGGTTCAACCAGACCCTGACCACGGTCAACGATGCCGTCGTCCGCCTCGGCGTGATCGACGGCGACTTCCACTGGCACCATCACGACGACACCGACGAGTTCTTCCTCGTGCTCGAGGGACAGCTGCTGATCGACATCGAGGGCGAGGGCACGGTCGTGCTGGGTCCGCACCAGGGCTACACCGTGCCCAAGCGCGTCGAACACCGCACCCGCGCTCCTGTCCGGACTGCGATCCTCATGGTCGAGGCGGCGGGAGTCCAGCCGACCGGGGACTGACGGATCTCGATGGCGCGGCTTCTTGGGTCCGAGCGGGGCACGACGACCGGCCTCCGCGAGCAGTTCGAGTCAGGCGAGATGGTGCTCGCCCCGGGCTGCTACGACGCGCTCGGGGCGCGGCTGATCGAGGAGGCGGGCTTCAGCGCCGCGTACATGACTGGCTTCGGCAGCGCGGCGTCGCGGCTCGGCCGCCCGGATGTGGGGCTGATGACGCTGTCCGAGATGGTCGACAACGCCCGCCGGATCGCGCAGGCGATCGACATCCCGGTGATCGCCGACGCCGACACCGGCTACGGCAACTCGCTCAACGTGATCCGGACCGTCCACGAATACGAGGCCGCCGGGGTGAGCGCGATCCACCTCGAGGACCAGGTGATGCCGAAGAAGTGCGGCCACATGGAGGGCAAGCAGGTCGTTCCCGTCGCCGAGATGGCGGCCAAGGTGGCCGCCGCCGTCGCGGCGCGCAGCTCGTCCGAGTTCCTGATCATCGCTCGAACCGACGCGCGCGCGGTCGAGGGCCTCGACGCCGCTTTGCAGCGCGCGCGCGTCTACCGCGAGGCGGGAGCCGACGTGCTGTTCGTCGAGGCCCCGCAGTCCGAGAGGGAGATCGAGACCGTCGCGCGTGCGTTCCCCGACGTGCCACTGCTGTTCAACTATGCCGAGGGCGGCAAGACCCCGCCGGTCTCTCACGACTTCCTCCGCGAGCTCGGCTTCAAGCTCGTCATCTTCCCGCTCACGATCCTGCTCGCGGCGACGGCTGCGATCCGGTCGGCGCTACGACGGGTGAAGGCCGACGGGACGCCGATCCAGCTCGTGGGATCGATGCTCCCGTTTGGCGACTTCCTCGAATTCATCGGCCTGGCAGAGATCCGTGAGCTCGAGCAGCGGTTCGCGGAGGGATGAGCGCGTGAGACCGTTCCGGGTGCCGCTCGAGTCGGACCTCGCGCCCGAGGACGCGGTCGCCTGGCTGCGCGGGGAGGACCGGCCGTTCGCGCTGGTCGGCGAGTGGCTCGGCGGTTGTTCGCTGCTTGGGTCGTTTCCGCGCGAGACAGCCGGTCCTGACCGCGATCCGTTCGCGGTGATGGAGGCGCAACCCGAGCTCGAGGCCGGCGAGGCGGTCGTCGGCGGCGGCTGGGTCGGCTGGCTCGGCTACGGACTCGGGTCGCTCGTCGAGCGGCTGCCCCCGAGCCCGCCGGCGCCGATCCTCTGCCCGTCCTTCTCGCTCGCGTTCTACGACCACGTCGTACTGCACGACGGAGAGCGTTGGTGGTTCGAAGGGCTCTGGTCGGCGGAGCGCTCCGGGGTGCTGGAAGAGCGTCTCGCATTGTGGAGAGGACGGTTGAGCGCCGGGCCTTCGGGGCCGCTCACCGACCGCACGCCGACTCCGTTCGTGCTCGCCGCGAACGGCGGGGCGGGCCACCTCGAGGCGGTGGCGGATTGCCGGCACCGGATCGAAACCGGCGAGCTGTACCAGGCGAATCTATGCGTGCGCCTCCAGGCGGAGTACAAGGGGGACCCGCTCGATCTGTTCGCGCGCGCCTTGCCTTTGGCTCGGCCGCGGTTCGGGGCGCTGGTCGACGGCGTCGTGAGCCTCTCCCCCGAGCGGTTCCTGCGGCGGTCCGGGCGGGACGTATGGACCGAGCCGATCAAGGGCACACGCCCACGGACCGGCTCCGACGAGGACCGCCAGGCGGCGCGCGAGGCGCTGCTGGCGTCGACCAAGGACGCAGCCGAGCACGTGATGATCGTCGACCTGATGCGCAACGATCTCGGCCGGGTGTGCTCGTACGGAACGGTGCGGGCCATCGAGCCGCGGGTCGAGCCTCACGCCGGAGTGTGGCATCTCGTCTCGACCGTGACCGGCCAGCTTCGCGAGGGCGTGCGCGACGGCGACCTGCTGCACGCCACCTTCCCGCCCGGCTCGGTCACCGGGGCGCCGAAGGTCCAGGCGATGAAGGTGATCGCGACGCTCGAGGCGACCCGGCGCGAGGTCTACACGGGAGCGATTGGGATCGCCAGCCCGATCGCCGGTCTCGACACGAGCGTCGTGATCCGCACGTTCGAGACCGCCGGGGACGCGATCTGGATAGGGGTCGGCGGCGCGATCGTGGCCGACTCCGAGCCCGGACAGGAGCTCGACGAGGCGCTGACCAAGGCGGCCGGACCGGTCGCGGCGATCGGTGGATCGCTGGCCCGCCCGCTCGAGCGGCCGGCGTATCCCCCCGAACTTTGCGTGTACCCGGGGCGCGCGGTCGAGCGCGCACTGCTCCACGGGCAGCGGCCCGACCCGGCGATGGGCGTGTTCGAGACGGTGCTCGTGGAGGGGGGCCGCCCGGTCGCGCTCGGCCCGCACCTGGCGCGCCTCGCCGCCTCGGTCGCCGAGCTGTACGGCGCCGCACTGCCCTCGACGGTCCTCGCCGGCGCTCAGGCGATGGCGGCCGAGGCCGTTGGCCGCTCCCGCATGCGCGTGCTCGCCGACGCAGACGGAGCCGTCCGGATCACCGTGTCGCCGCAGGGGCCGCCGCCGGCGGGGACCGTGGTGCTCGAGCCGTTTGCTTTGCCGGGTGGCCTCGGGGCGCACAAGTGGCGCGATCGCCGACTGCTCGACGCGCTCGCCGCCGTGCGCCCCGGCACGGTGCCGTTGCTGGTCGACACCGACGGCCTCGTGCTCGAAGCCGCCCACGCGAACGTCTGGATCGTGGAGGGCGACGATCTGATCACGCCACCGGCGGACGGCCGGATCCTGCCGGGTACCACTCGCGGAGCGCTGCTGGCGCACGAAGGCGCCCGCGAGGAGCCGATTGACCTCGACCGCCTCACGAGCGCCGACGTGGTGTTCCTGACCTCATCCATCAGCGGCCGGGTGCCGGCGCGCCTGCGCCGGCCCGTTCTCGTGCCGATCCCCGTAGCGGCGCCTCTCTGAGCAGAAGGACGACGATCAACGCGACCGCGGCGATCGGCGCCGCGGTGACGAACACGGCCTGGGCGCCGTGGATCACATCGGACCGGGCGGGCGCACTCAGGTGGCCGAGGCTCGCTGACCCGTAGTCTTTGACGACGATGGCCAAGACCGTGGTCGTACTCGGGGCGCGCAACCTCGGTGGCGCGATCATCGAGCATTTCCTCGAGCTCGGATGGAACGCCGCCGGCATCGCTCGTAGCGACGACACGCTGACCCGCGTGCGTGAGCGCGGTGCGCTCGGGCTCGACGCCGACGCCTCGGACCCGGAGTCGCTGGGTACCGCGCTCGCTGACGTTCGCGGTCACTTCGGATCGGTCAACGCCGTGATCAACGCCGTGACCGCCAGCCGCGCCGCCGGCGGCCCGTTCGGGGGTGGCGAGCTGGCGAGCGCCGACCTGGACGCCTTCGACGCCTGGACCGTGGCCGTCGCCCGGCAGGCTTTCGTGTTCCTGTCCACGGGGATCGCCGCGCTCGAGCAGAACGAAGACGGCGGTGCGCTCGTGCAGATCACGGGTGGCTCCTCGCGTCGCGCGATGCCTGGCCGGGGACTGTGGGCCGCCGGCGCGTTCGCGACGCGGGCGCTCGTCCAGGCCGCCGCGCAGGAGATGCGCGCCACGGGCATTCACGTCGCGCTGCTGGCTGTCGACGCCACGATCCAGTCGCCGAAGACCGCCGTGTTCACGCAAGGCACGCCGGAAGGGGCACTGGCCGAGATGGGCGAGATCGCCAAGGCGGTGGCGTACCTGGTCGAGCAGGGCGTGCGGGCGTACACCCACGAGCTGGTCGTCACCCCCGCCGGCGAGCGCTGGGTTCCGTAGCGGCGCGGTCTACGCGAGTTGTCGCGCGCGGCTTCGGTACCCGACCGCGATCAGGACCGCGAGCAGCGAGGCCAGGCACGAGAACACGAACGGCGCGCCGACGCCACCGGCGCCGATCCCCACGCCGCCGACCGCCGAGCCCGCGGCGAGCCCGCCAATCAGCGCGGCGGATACCCACGTGAACGCCTCGGTCTCGCTGCCCGGCGTGACCGAACGGCCGACGAGCGCGTACTGGCAGGAGAACACCGGCGCGACAGCCAGGCCGGCGAGCAGGCTGCACACGATGCCGGCAGGGACCGACCTGGCCGCGATCAGCGGAAGCGTGCAGACCAGGAGCACCACGAGCAACAACTGGTAGCGCGTCGACAGCGGCGAGCGCCACACGTGCGCGCCATACCAGAGCCCCCCGGCCATGCTGCCGACGCTCCACAGCGCGAGCAGCAAACCCGAAGCCGGACGCGACCCGGCGTGAAGCGCCAGCGACGGTAGTCCAACCTCGATCGCGCCCAACGCGACCCCGGTCAGCGCCACCGGGCCGAGCAGCGCGCGCAACTCCGGACTGGCGAGCGCCGGCGCGCGCTCGTGTCCTGACCCGTAGGACGTCGACGACGAGCGCACCAGCGGCGAGCGCAGGAACAGCGACGTCCCGACGATGCACACCGCGCCGAGCATCGCCACCGCCGCGTCGGGCGACGTGGCCGCGACGACCAGCGCTACCACCAGCGGGCCGACGATCCAGACCGTCTCCTGGAAGATCGACTCGAGCGCATAGGCGGTGTCGAGCACGGCCTGGTCGTCGAAGACCTCGCGCAGGAGCGCTCTGACCGCGGGCGCGATCGGTGGCAGCAGCGCGCCGGCCATCCCCGAGAGCACGATCAGCACGACGACGCCCCCGCCCGCCTCCGCTGCGATGACGAGCAGCGCGTACACGCAGGCCTGTGCGCAGGCGAACGGGAGCAGTACACGGGCGCGTCCAAAGTGGTCGACCAACCGGCCGATGAACGGCGCGCACGCCGCGGTCGCGAGCGCGAACGCGCCGACCGCGACGCCTGCGGCGGCGTAGGAGTGCGTCGTGCTGCGCACGAGCAGCAGGATCGCGAGCGTCGACATGCCCTGTGGCAACCGGCCCACGAGCGCGCTCGCGAACAGACGCCGGGCGCCCGGGACCGACAGCACGGACCGGTACTTCGAGACCATACGATCGAGCCTACAAGAGCCGGCGACGATCTCCCGGCTACGATTTCGTGGCTTGAGCCGCGAGGTGATCAGCGATCTGTCGATGCTCGAGCGGCTCGTGCCGCCCGAGGGCCAGGACGTGGTCGACGTGGGCTGCGGCGGCGGCGCGCTCGTGCGCGCGCTGACCGACCGAGGCGCTCACGTCACCGGTGTGGAGATCTCGGAGTCGCAGCTTGCGGCGGCGATCGAGCACGACGACGGACGCGGCGCCCGCTATCTCGTGGGCCGGGCGGAGCACCTGCCGTTCGACGACGCGTCGGTGGACATCGCGGTGTTCATGCGCTCGTTGCACCACGTGCCACAGGCGGACCTCGACGCCGCACTGGCCGAGGCGCGCCGGGTGATCCGGCCCGGCGGGGCGGTGTACGTCGCCGAGCCGTTGGCCGAAGGGAGCTTCTTCGAGGTCACCCGGATGGTGGAGGACGAAGTCGAGGTGCGCGCCGCGGCCCAGGCCGCGCTCGCTCGGGCCTCGGACGCGGGTCTGGAACGGGAGACCACGATCGACTACGACGCGCCGCTGACGGTCGCGGGCCTGCCCGGGCTGCGGGCCCGGGTCGTCGCCGCCGATCCCCGCCGTGCGGAACGGTTCGACGAGCTGGCCGGCGAGCTCACCGAGGCCCTCGAGCGCCTCGGGGAGCCGGGCGAGCGGCCTGGCGAGCTGCGCTTTCTACATCCGATGCGCGCCGACGTGCTGCGCCCGGCGCTCGGCTGAGCCGGCTACGCCTCCTCTGGGAACCGCCGGCCGCCGACCTCGAGCTCGCGCACCTTCAGCGAGCCGATCTCGATCTCTTCCGCCTTGAGCTTCCGAATGACCGCTTCGGCGATCGCCAGACGCCCGATGGCTACTGCACCAACCGCGGTGACCGCGATCGCGAGCGGCCCCATCGCCGATGGTCCGAACAGCCGCGCTCCGATGGCGTGGGCGCCGATGATGTGCGCCCCGGTGACTTCGGCGGGCACGGCCTTGCCGCGCCGGTTCGTGATGCTGCGGCCCATGCGGAACCTCCTGGGGTTGGTGGGAGGCCTCGTGGTCTATACGGACCGAGAGGCACGGTCAAGGCGCGCCGAGCTGCCACAGGCGCTCCGCGGCCCAGGCGCCGCGGATCACCTTGTCGGGATCGACGCCGCGGGCGTCGGCCAGGTCTGAGGCGAGCTTCTGGAGGCGCACGGTCAACGGGATCTGCGCGAGGACCGGGTGGAGTCCCTCGGGCTCGCTCACGGTGTGCACCTCGAGGCCTTCGCTCGCTGCCGCCGCGCTGAGCAACTCGAGCAGCCCGAACAGGTCGTCGGACGGCTGAATCGCGATCATGGCATCCCCGGCCTCAAGCGGTACTGCCGTCCCGTGAAGCAGATACTCCGCCTCGAATCCCTCGGCCGGAAGCTGTGCCCCCTCGCGCAGTTTGAGCGCTCCCTCGCGCGCGGTCACCGCCGCGGGGCCGGCGCCGGCGAGCACGAGCAGGCGCTCGGGGGCGGCGTCGAGCACCGCCGGGGCCCGGGCGGCGACGCGAACCCGTCCCGGCACGTCGGACAGCTCGCGCTCGTCGAAGCCCGGTTCGCCGACGGCAACGCTGAGGCGCGCGAGTACGAGGAGCGCCGCGAGGTAACTCGCCGTATACGTCTCCGCCCGCTCGAGCGGCGCGGCCTCGATCGCCTCGGGCCACCCGCGTCCCTGCGCGGTGATCGAGACGACGCCAGCCCTCGACTCGATCGAGTAGGCCCGGGCGCGCTGCGCGAACGCCGTCTCGGTTGTGTGAGAGATGACCACTACCGCGTCGTCGGCGGTGAGCGAGGGCGGATCCCCGCAAAACGCGGCCGACGAGCGCCACCGGGCATCTGGCTTTCCCGGTCCGAACATCAGCGCGCCGAGCTCGGCAGCGTGCTGACTGGTCCCGGTTCCGACGAGCCAGAGGCGCTTCGAGCCCGCGATCCGCTCGGCCGCATCGTCGATCGCCACGGAGAGGACCGACTCGAGTTGATCCGCCTGCCCGGCGATCGTCTCCGACAGCGAGGTCATCAGTCCTCGCCGTCCCAGTACTCGAGCTTCCCTTCGGGTCGGGTCACGAAGAGGCGCTTGCCGTTGGCGTCGTTCGCCGCGACCTTCCCGCTGTCGCGATACTCGAGGACCTCGGGCATGATCTGGGTCGAGAGCATCAGCACGCGGATCGGCGCGTCCGTCCGATTTCGCACCTGATGAAGACCGGCCTCGCCACGCGGGAACGCAACCACATCGCCCTCCCTCAGGTCGTCCTCGCCTTCAGGGGTGCGGAGCGTCGGACGCCCCCGTACCACCAGCAACCACTCCTCGTTGGCATGGTGGGTGTGATAGGGCCACAGGCGATCGCCCGGCTCGAGTTCGTACAGGCTGGCACCGAGTAGCTCCCCGCCGATCCGCGCGCCGACCCACGCGTCCTTGCTGCGCCACCCCGGACGATCCTCGGCCCGGTCCCAGGCGTCGCCGTAGAGGTTGAAGACCTTCGGCACGACCGGAGCGTACCGCGGTGCACGCGGTACGCCTCGATTACGCCGCGCGACGCAGGAACCCTGCCCGGCGGGGACCCGGGCCCGGTCCCGCGATGTGGTCTGCCCGGACGCGCAACAGCTGCACCAAATCTCGCGTAGGCACGAACGGGTTCGCGACGGTACGCCGGTCGAGCAGCGACAGCGCCGCCACCGGCTCGCCGTCCATCAGCGCGAGCAGTACCGGCCCCTCGAGCGCAGGCGCGTCATCAAGCGCGGCCAGTCGCCGAAGCGCCGGAGCCTCGTCACGCTCGGCCATCCGCAGCGCCACCGTCGGCGCCACCGAGTCAGAAGACCATCTACCAATCATCGATGTTGTCATCACCAGTTCCTCCTATTGGACACCAACGATGATGGAGTGAGGCCCGCGTTCGCACATCGGGCAAACGGAGCGACGTTCGGGCGGGAACCCCTTACGCCGACAGAGGCCGGGCCTTACCGGCTTATGAAAGGCTGTGCGGCGATGGACGAGGGACTCGATCTCGCGAGCATCCGCGCGCAGTTCTCCGCCCTGGGCCGGGAGGTGAACGGCTTCCCCGCGGTGTACCTCGACGGTCCGGGTGGCTCGCAAACGCCGGACTTGGTCGCCCGCGCCGTGGCCGATTATCTCCTGGGCGCGAACGCAAACGTCGGGGGCCCGTTCGTGACCTCGGTCGACAGCGAGCTTCTCGTCCACGAGGCTCACCTGGCCGCGGCCGACTTCCTCGGCGCCGCCGAGGAAGAGATCGTGTTCGGCGCCAACACGACCACGATCAACTTCCTCCTCGCCCACGCGGTGGCGCGGACGCTCGAGCCGGGCGATGAGGTCATCGTCACCGAGCTCGACCACGACGCGAACGTGTCGCCGTGGCTGCTGGTCGCCGGCGACCGCGGCCTCACTGTCCGGACGGCACGACTGGACCCGCGTGAGGGCACGCTGGATGTAGACGCGGTCGCGGAGCTGATCACCGCGCGTACGCGCGTCGTCGCGTTCACGCTTGCGTCCAACGCGCTCGGGTCGATCCCGGACGCGCGGCGGCTCGCGACGGCCGCACATGACACGGGTGCCCTGGTGTGGGTCGACGGCGTGCACCTGGCGCCGCACCGACGCGTCGACCGCGCCGGCCTCGGCGCCGACGTGCTGCTGACCTCCGCATACAAGTTCTTCGGACCGCATCTCGGCGTCGCCGCGGTGCGCAGCGACCTGGCGCGCTCGTTGCCCGCCGACCGCGTCCGTCCGTCCCTGGAGGTGCCGGCGGGCCACCGGTTCGAGACCGGCACGCTCTCGCACGAGGCGCTGGCCGGATTCGTGGCCGCGGTCGAGTATCTCGAGTCGCTCGGTGCACCGGGCGACGAGCGGTCAGCGCGTCTGGACCTCGCCTACGCGCGCATCGAGGCACACGAGCGCGACCTGACCCGACACACGCTTCAACGGCTGAACCAGATTCCGGGTCTGCGGCTCTACGGCATTGGCGACCCCGCTCGCGTCGATGAACGAACGCCGACGTTCTGCTTCAACCTCGACGGCTGGAGCGCCGAGGCTCTCAGTACCGAGCTCGCGGGTCGCGGTCTGTTCACCTACCACGGGAACTACTACGCGCTCGGCGTAATGACCGCGCTCGGCCTCGAGGAGTCCGGTGGCGCGGTCCGGGCCGGCTACCTGCACTACACGATGGCCGCGGAGGCTGACCGGTTGTGCGACGCGGTGGCGTCGCTGGCGTGAGGTCCGAAGGTCACTTCTTGCGTTCGTGCCCGGCGCATGCGTCCCCGAGGCCGCCGCCGTGCGACCAGGAACCATCGGGGCAGTGGACGACCGTGCCGCCAAGCGCCATGTCCCGCTTCCAGGCCCCGACGCACGGGTGCCCGTCGCATTCCTCGTTTCCGGCGCATCCGGCGAGAACCGCCGCCGCCAGCGCCACTCCGATCAACTTGCGGCAAGGCACCCACGTATCGTCGCACCGGTCATGCCGCCTGGGGTAGCGCCTCGGGGGCGGTGGGCGTGCCTGCGGCTCCCGCCGGCAGCAGCGACTCGAGGATCTCCGGGAGCGCGCGGCTGTAGAAGAAGTGACCGCCGTGACGGTCGACGCGCGCCTCGGAGCCCGGGATCGCGGCGGCCAGCGCGAGTGTGTGGGCGAGCGGGACGAGCCGATCGCCCCGTCCGTGCCAGAGCGTGACGGGGAGCCTCGTCGAGGCCGGGCGTGTGCCAGCGCGGCGAGCCGATCGCGCCGTGGCGGTAGACGACCGGGAAAGCCGTCCTCGGGTCCCGCGGCCACGAATGTGACCGTGCGCCCCGCCCGCAGACGGACGACGCCAGCACTCCCGATCGTTGCGGTCGGCACCTGGCTCAATGTCCCTGCAAATGAGCCTAGGCCAAGAGAGACGCTCCGTGCGGTGAGGCCCGACGTCGTGATCCTGCACGATCCGTTCTGGCGGCCGGGCAGCGTCACGCGCGAGGCGCACCGGCTCGGTGCCGCGGTGGTGGTAGTCCATCACGCGTCGCCCGCGCTGCACGCCGCGGGCATTCCCGGTCCAGACGCGATCTACATTCCGGCGCTCCGGCGCATCTACCAGCACGCCTATGAGAACGTCGACGCGGTGATGTCGATCGTCGACCCCGAGCCGGTCGGCGGCGATCCCGCTCCAGTTCGGGCTGCACCCGGCATTCCGCCCTCGGGCGGCGGCGGCGGCTGCGGCCGCGCGACGGCTACGGCCGGGCTAGGAAATTCGGCCCACCGACAATCGAGGGCCGGGGGCATCGAGCCGGATTCCCCGCGCTCAGTCAGACGTGGCGGCACGCTCCACGGCGCTTCCGTGATTCGTGCCGACGATCTTGCCGGGGTTCAGGTGCTGACCGGGGTCGGTGCCGGCGAACAGCGCCTCGAGCATCACCACCCCCGGCGCCGAGATGTCCTGCTCGAGCCACTGCGCGTGCTCGGTGCCGACCGCGTGGTGATGCGAGAGCGTGGCGCCGTTGTCGACGAACGCCTGCTGGATCGCCGACTTGACGACCTCGTACTCGCCGGCCATCGCGTCCGGGGACGTCGCGCCGAACGCGAACGTGAAATACAGGCACGCGCCGGCGTGATAGCTGTGGGAAAGGTGACACATCACGTAGCCCTTGACCGCCAGCTCGTCGAACGCGCCGTTCGCCGCCGCGGTCACCGCGGCGTACAGCGGCATCAGACCGCTCCAGGTGGTGGCGGTCTCGGACACGTCGCCGGGCGCGCCCCGGTCGAGCAGGAAGTCGCGGATGTACGGGATGTCGAACTTCTTCTGGTCGTAGAGCGCCCCCGGCCCCGACCCGATGCACAACCCGCCGTGGCGCTTGACGAGCTTGCCGACCGCGCGGCGCTGCATGGCCACGTGCTGCTCGCTGCCCTCGTAGCCGATGAACGCCAGGCACATCTCGTTGACGTCCCATTTGAGCCGGTTGCTGAGGTACAGCCGCAGCGCGCGCGACTGCAGCTTGTCGGTGAATGTCGGCAGAACCCGCATCGCGAACGAGAACTGGGTCTCGTTCGCGTCCGAGACGCGCGTGACCGACACCGAGTACTCGCCGGCCGCGATCTCCTGCATTGCGGCCAGGCCGGCGGCGAAGCTCGGGAACAGGTAGCCGAGGATCACGCGCTTCTCGGGGATTCGCCTAACGTGGACCGTCGCCTCGGTGATGATCCCGAGACGCCCCTCGCTCCCGAGCACCATCTCGCGGATGCTCGGTCCGGTCGAGGCCGCCGGCACCGGGCGGGTGACGAGCGTGCCCGAAGGCGTGACCACTCGCAGGCCCTTGGTCATGTCCGCGATGTCCCCGTACCGGTCGGATTGCATCCCGGAGGACCGCGTGGCAATCCAGCCGCCGAGCGTCGAGTGCGTGAACGAGTCGGGGAAGTGGCCGAACGTGTACCCGCGGGCCTGGAGCTGCTCCTCGAGGTCGGGGCCGAACACGCCGGCCTGCACACGCGCGAGCCGAGACTCCCCGTCGATCTCGAGCACCTGGCTCAGCCGCTCGAGGTCGACCGAGATCACCGGCCGAGTCTCGCTCGACGGGGCCTCCAAAGAGCCGGAGATCGACGAGCCGCCGCCGAACGCGATCACCACCGCATCGAACCGCACGGCTGCCTGGAGGATCTCGGCGACTTCGTCTTCGGTACCCGGCCGAACGACCGCGTCAGGAACCCGCGGCAGCTCGCCGGCTCGCTGCCACACCAGATCACGGAGCGACTTGCCGCGCCCGTGGACGACGCGGTCGAGCGGGTCGAGCGAGACGAACTTGCGCGTCACCGCGTGCTCGAGCGCCTCCCACAAGTCGTCCGGAAGCACCGGATCCGGGATCTGGAGCTGATCGAACCGCATCGGCGCCGCCACTTTCCTGCCGACGTCGACACCGATCTTCTCGAGGATGAACGGCGCCAGAGCTGGCTTGTCCTCGTGCGTGAACTCGACCCCCTCGTTCCCCCATCCCCACCACTTCATCGCTGCCATAACTCACCTTCGCTTGCCGGAGATGGCGCCGGCTCGGTGCCCAGCGCGCCTCCGGAGCGTAGTCGTTCTGAGCGGAGGCTTGCTCAATCGCTACATCGTGGCCCGGCGGATCTGGTAGGCCTCCCATATGACCATAGAGACCCGGCCCAGCCCAAGCCCCCTGTCCGCCGACGAGCTCGAGGTGATGCACGCCTGGTGGCGCGCCGCGAACTACCTGTCGGTCGGGCAGATCTACCTCCTCGCCAACCCCCTGCTGCGCGAGCCGCTCCGCCCGGAGCACATCAAGCCTCGCTTGCTCGGCCACTGGGGCACGACTCCAGGGCTGAACTTCCTCTATGTGCACATGAACCGGGCGATCCGTGCCCGCGGGCTGAGCGCGCTCTACGTGACCGGCCCGGGCCACGGCGGCCCGGGGCTCGTCGCCAGCGCGTATCTCGACGGAACCTACAGCGAGGTCTATCCCCACATCGCGCGCGACGAGGAGGGGTTGCGGCGGCTGTTCCGACAGTTCTCGTTCCCGGGCGGGATCCCGAGCCACGTGGCACCCGAGACGCCCGGGTCGATCCACGAGGGCGGCGAGCTCGGGTACTCGCTGCTGCACGCGTACGGCGCGGTGCTCGATAACCCGGACCTGCTGGCGCTGTGCGTGGTCGGGGACGGAGAGGCAGAAACCGGCCCGCTCGCCGCAAGCTGGCACTCGAACAAGTTCCTGAATCCGGCGCGCGACGGGGCGGTGCTGCCGGTGTTGCACCTCAACGGCTACAAGATCGCGAACCCGACCGTGCTGGCACGGATTCACGGCGATGAGCTCCGCGCGCTGCTCGAGGGCTACGGCTACTCGCCGCGGTTCGTCGAGGGCTCGGATCCCGAGGAGATGCACACGCTGATGGCGGCGGCGCTCGACGACGTCCTCGACGAGATCGCGCACATCCAGCGGCGCGCGCGCAAGGATGGCGACCTGGCGCGGCCGCGCTGGCCGATGATCGTCCTGAAGACGCCCAAGGGATGGACCGGGCCGAAGGTGGTCGACGGGCTTCCCGTCGAGGGAACCTGGCGCGCGCACCAGGTACCGCTCGCCGAGGTGCGCACGAACCCCGAGCATCTCGCCCAGCTCGAGGAATGGCTCCACTCCTACCGCCCGGAGGAGCTGTTCAACGATGACGGCACGGTGATCCCGGAGATCACCGCACTCGCGCCTGAGGGCGAGCTCCGGATGAGCGCGAACCCGCATACCAACGGTGGGCTCCTGACAAGGGCACTCGAGCTACCCGACTTCCGCGACTACGCGGTGGACGTCCCCGCGCCCGCGAGCGCCACCAGCGAGGGGACGCGCGTGCTCGGCGGATGGCTGCGGGACGTGATGAGGGCGAACCCCGACCGGTTCCGGCTGATGGGACCGGACGAGACCGCGTCGAACCGGCTTTCCGCGGTGTTCGAGACCACCGACCGCGTGTGGGAGGCCGAGCTGCTTCCAACCGACGATCACCTGTCGCGCGACGGGCGCGTGATGGAAGTGTTGTCGGAGCACCTCTGCCAGGGCTGGCTCGAGGGTTACGTTCTGACCGGCCGCCACGGCCTGTTCAACTGTTACGAGGCGTTCATCCACATCATCGACTCGATGTTCAACCAGCACGCGAAGTGGCTGAAGGTCACGCGTCACATCCCCTGGCGCCGTCCGTTGCCGTCGCTGAATTACCTCCTCTCCTCTCACGTGTGGCGTCAGGACCACAACGGTTTCTCCCACCAGGATCCAGGCTTCATCGATCACGTCGTGAACAAGAAGGCGGAGGTCATCCGCGTTTACCTGCCGCCGGACGCCAACTGCCTGCTCTCGGTGGCCGACCACTGCCTGCGCAGCCGCCACTACGTGAACGTGATCGTCGCGGGGAAGCAGCCCCAGCTCGACTATCTGACGATGGACCAGGCGATCGCCCATTGCACCCGCGGGATCGGGATCTGGGAATGGGCGTCGAACGACCAAGGTCAGGAGCCTGACGTCGTGATGGCGTGTGCGGGCGACATCCCGACGCTCGAGACGCTCGCGGCGGTGTCGATCCTGCGCGAGCGAGTCCCCGACCTGAAGATCCGGGTCGTCAACGTCGTCGACCTGATGCGGCTCCAGCCTGACACCGAGCACCCCCATGGGATGTCGGACCGCGAGTTCGACGCGCTGTTCACAGCGTCGCGGCCGGTGATCTTCGCCTACCACGGCTATCCCCTGCTGATCCACCGGCTCACCTACACCCGTAACAACCACCACAACCTGCATGTGCGCGGCTACAAGGAAGAGGGCACGACGACGACGCCGTTCGACATGGTGATGCTCAACGACCTTGACCGCTTCCATCTCGTGATGGACGTGGTCGATCGCGTGACAGGGCTCGGCGAGCGGTGCGCCCACCTCCGTCAGGACATGGTCGACGAGCGATTGCGTGCCCGCGCGTACACGCGGGAGGTCGGCGACGATATGCCCGAGGTTCGCGATTGGACGTGGCCGGGGTCGGCTGCGGGCGTCGCGGCCTCTTCAATAACTGCTCCGGACACCTCGGCGGACCAGTAGGCCACGTATTTGCGGGTGCTCGTCGTCAACGCGGGCTCGAGCAGCCTGAAGCTGTCGGTTATCGGACCGGATGACCAGACGCTGGCGGACCGGGAGCTGTCTGCGCCGCGCGCGGTGGTCGACGACGACGAGCTGCGGGGCGCTCTTGGGGAGGGCGGTCTCGGCGACGCGGACGCAGTCGGGCACCGGATCGTGCACGGCGGCTCGCGCTTTCGCTCGGCAGTGGTCATCGACGGGGGCGTGCGGCGCGAGCTCGGAGAGCTGGTCGACCTGGCTCCGCTTCATCAGCCGAAGTCGCTGGCTGCGCTGGACGCGGTCTCCCGGGCGCTCCCGGAGGTCCCGGCGGTGGCGTGCTTCGACACGGCCTTCCACGCGACGCTCCCGGACGCCGCCTCGACTTATGCGCTGCCCGCCGAATGGAGGACACGGTGGGGCATCCGGCGCTACGGCTTCCACGGACTCTCGCACGCCTGGATCGCTCGGCGAGCGCCCGAGTTGGTAGGAGCGCCGGGCGATGGCCTGCGGATCGTCAGCTGCCACCTCGGCGCCGGCGCATCGCTGTGCGCGATCGCCGGCGGCCGGTCGGTCGACACGACGATGGGGTTCACGCCGCTCGAGGGCCTGATGATGGCGACGCGCTCGGGGAGCGTCGACCCGGGGCTAATGCTGTGGCTGCTCGAGCGGGGAGACATGTCGATCGGGGACATGGGCCGTGTGCTCGAGCACGAATCGGGTCTTCTCGGGCTGTCGAGCACGGCCGACATGCGCGAGGTCCTGGCGCGCGCCGCCGCCGGCGACGCCCCGGCTCGCCTCGCGCTCGACGTCTATCTGCATCGTTTGCGCGCCGGCATTGCCTCGATGGCTGCCGCGCTCGCCGGTCTCGATGTGCTCGCGTTCACCGGTGGCGTCGGCGAGAACAACGCGGAGATCCGGGCGGATACCGACGGCGGCCTGGCCTTCCTCGGCGTCGACGTCGATCCGGCGCGCAACGAGGCGGAGACGGGCGATGGCGATATCTCGAGCGCCCGCGCCACCGTGCGCACTGTCGTCATCCAGGCTCGCGAGGACCTCGAGATCGCCGGGCAGGTTCGCGCTCTGCTTGGGCCTACGTAGAAATCCGCACGTCGGGCACGGCGCGATCGCGATGGCGTGGGCGGCCGCGCGACATAGCGTCCCGGGGTGGAAACCGCCAGGAGGAACGCGAGATGTTCGACAACGTTGTGGTGGGCGTGGATGAAGGCGAGGGCGGGCGCGACGCCGTCGCGCTGGCGCGGATGCTCGCGGGCGACGGCGCGGACCTGACGCTCGTCCATGTGTCTGCGGCCGAGCTGCTGCCATCGAGGGGATCGCGCCCCAGATTCGACAGCATCGAGCGACAGCGCATCCACGACATGTTGAGAAAGGTCAGCCACGATGCCGGGATCACCGCGAAGCTGCGGACATTCGAGGCGACGACGGTCGGACGGGGCCTGCACGTCTACGCCGAGAGCCATGGCGCCGATCTGCTCGTGATCGGATCCACACGGCGCGGACTGTTCGGGCGCGTGCTTATCGGTGACGACACGCGCCAGGCCCTCAACGGGGCGCCGTGCGCGGTCGCGATCGCGCCCGCCGGATATTGCCGCGAGCCGGCGCTGGTCCGGGACGTCGGCGTCGGCTACGACGGCTCGCCCGAGAGCGAACACGCGCTCGGCCTGGCGAGAGAGCTCGCCCGCAGGCACAGCGCCAGGCTGTCCGCGTTCGAGGCTGTGTCGGTCCCCGCCTACGTGTATCTCGGACCGTCGGCGGTCGTTGATCCGGACATGATCGAGGGGACGGTGGAGCGCGCAAGGGCCCGGATCGGGATGCTCGGGGATGTCGAGGCGCACGCTGCCTACGGTGACGTGGTGGAGGAGCTCACGCTGTTCAGCGCCTCGGTTGACCTGCTCGTCGTCGGGTCGCGAGGCTACGGCCCGCTCGGAAGGCTCGTGCACGGCAGTACGGCACAGCACCTGGCGCGGACCGCCCGAAGCCCGCTGCTCGTGCTGACGCGAGCAGCCCGCGTGCAACTGCCGATCGACGACGGCGAGACCGTCAGCGAGACCGCGACAGTGGCCGGGTGATGGCCGCGGCGTCGCTAGCGATGCGGCCGGGCCGCATCAGCCTGCTGGGCCAAGGTCGTCACCGTCGCGAAGAACGCCGGTGACTGGCCACGGAACAGACCCATCGCGGTCAGGAACTTGGCGGCGCCCATCGCCGCACCTCTCGTCTCGGTCGGGCGAATGATCGAGCAGGTCGGGAACTTCCGACCCAGGAACGTGGTCGTCGGCTCGGGCATGATCAGGTTCGTCTGAAAGTTCGTGCCGCCGAACGGCTTCTTGTTGAGGTCGGGAAACACGAGCCCGTTCGTCGGATCGGTCACCGGCGGTGCGTCCCCCGCCTTGTCGCTCCAGGTTTGGAAATGCATCGTCTCCGTCGGGCCGATGCTGAGGATGATCCGTAGCACCTCGGGGTCGGTGACCCTCTGGGCCAGCGACGGGTACAGACTGCTCCCGCCCTGCTCGACAGTCGCGAAGTGAAATCCCGCGGTGTTCGCGATTGCCTGCAGGTGGTTGGCCGGCTTTAGGTCCGCGTCGGTCCTCGGGATCGCCGGGAATTGACCCTTGAACAAGCCGGGCACGGCCTGCGGGAAGGTGTCACCCAGATCCGGGTTCTTGTGCCGCGAGCGGTAACGCGTCCACCAACTGGTGTCGAGCGTCAGCTCCATGAGGTTCGTGAGTCGCATGCGGTTCGCCGACCCCGTCGCCGTGCTTCCGGGGAGCGTGCGGAACTGGTCGAGGTTCACCGGCTCGGCACCGCGTGCTTTCAGGTAGGAGTTGATGAACGTGAAGTGAGTGAACTCGTCCTCGGTGTTGTCGTGGACGTATTGGTCCATGTCGTCGTCGAGGTTCTTCAGCGCGGTCGTAAACGCCTGGTTGCCACTCCCCGCAGGGAGCTCGTGATCTCGTATCCCGCACAGTTCGTTGTACTGCTGCCATAGGTCGGTCTCGAGGATCTCGGCCGCGGCGAGGAACCGCAGGATGGCCGCGTCGCCCCGAGTGAGACTGCCCTTTCCGAAGGCCTCCGGCGCGCTCGAAAGTACGGTGGCCCCGAGGACGCCGAGCCCCGCTCCCTTGATGAACGACCGGCGGCTGCTGCCGCGTTCCTCCGATTTAACGGTCACGTCTGTCTCCTGTCTGCTCGTGCGCCTTTCACCGAGCCCCCCTTTGGTGACCTCTACTTAAGACGCCGCGGCGTGGCCGGCCTTTCCCAAACGGTCAAAAGAAATTCCCGGGAACCCCCGGAGGGCTCGCATCCTCGCGACCTGGTTGACTCGGATCGATGTTGAGACGCCTTGCGTACGTGGCCGCAGTCCTGGTGGCGGCGGTCGCGGCTGTTGCCGCCGTGCGCTCGACAGCGAGCCGGGCCGGGCCTGCCATCGCGCAGCCCCATGTCGCTGCCCCGTCGCATGTCCGCCCGCTAATCCAGCGACTCTCGATCGAGCAGCTCGCCGGGCAGCGCATCGTCTACGCCTACGCCGGCCTGAAGCCGCCGGCATCGTTGTTGGCCATCATCCGCGCCGGCGAGGCCGGTGGCGTGATCTTCTTCGCCCCGAACATCGCGAATGCCCGTCAGCTCCGAGGCGTGGTCGGCGACCTCCAGCGCGCGAGCCTGGCCAGCCCGTTGCACACGCGGCTGCTGATGCTCACCGACCAGGAGGGCGGCGAGGTCCGCCGTCTTCCGGGGGCCCCGATCCGCTCCGAGAAGCAGATCGGCGAGGCCGACGACGACGTGGCGGCTGCGGGCAACGCCGGTGCGGGCGCCGGCCGGACGCTTCGTGGCGCGGGCATCAACGTAAACCTCGCTCCCGTGCTCGACGTCTACCGGCAGCCCGGAAACTTCATCGACGAGTTCCAGCGGTCGTACTCGAGCAGCCCGAAGGCGGTCGGCATCCTGGGCGCCGCGTTCATCGGCGCGCAGCAACGCCTCGGCGTGGCCGCCACCGCCAAGCACTTCCCCGGGCTTGGATCGGCTTCGCGCCGCCAGGACACCGACCTCGGGCAGGTCACGCTGCGGGCCTCGCTCTCGACCCTCCGCGCCGTCGACGAGGCGCCCTACGCGAACGCGATCGGGGCGGGAGTGAAGCTCGTGATGACATCGTGGGCGGTCTATCCGGCGCTCGATCCGCGCCTACCGGCGGGGCTGTCGCCGGCGGTGATCCAGGGCGAGCTTCGGGGACATCTCGGATTCGGCGGCGTGACGATCACGGACGGGCTCGAGGCGGGCGCGCTGGCTCCGTACGGCTCGATCGGCAACCGCGCCGTGCTCGCGGCGTCGGCCGGCGCCGATCTGATCCTGTGCGCCACGACCAACCCGGACGACAACACCCCGGCGCTGGGGACCGCTGCCCGAAACGCGATTGCAACCGCGCTCGCGCATGGCCGGCTGGCTCGAGGATCCGCGCAGCAGTCGGCTTCGCGGATCATGGCTCTGCGCGACAATCCCTGAGAGCTAGCGCCCGATCGCCTGCGGGAAGTTGAAGTAGTGCTGCGGGTCGAATTCGCGCCGGACCTTGAGCAGCCGCTGATAGTTAGCCCCGTAGTATGCGGTCTGCCAGTGCGTGAGGGCGGGATCGGTGTAATTGACGTATGCGCCGCCGGTCACGTACGGGCGCATCCGCGCGTACGTCGAGCTCAACCAGGACCCACCACCGTTGTAGCTCAGGTACTGGATGCAGCAAAGGACCTTACGGTGAACGAATGCGGTCGCCGCCGGCTTGACCTGGTTGATCGCCCCGCCGTAGGAGTCGAACAGGATCGCGCCGCTGCCGGGAAGGTTCGCTCGCGCCTCGACGGCATTCACGAGGGCCTGGCGGGCGGCGGCGGGCAATGGATTGGACACGTAGTCCGACTTGGCCTGGAAGCGCTCGCGTTGGAGCGTCCCGCCGGGCCTCGTGCCTTGCGTGTGGCAAGCCGTCATCGAGATGTGCGAGCAGCCCGCCCACATCAACTGTGCCTGCAGGTAACTGAAGTCGCCGGCCGAGACGTGGGCGCCGCCGACCGCGGTCAAGGGCGCGAGCAGTCGGCCCAGATCCCTGGCACGCCCGAAGTACTGGCCGCTGACGTTCACCGACGTGCTACCGCCGCCGCCGTTCAGGTGGAAGATCGACGTCAGCTGGGACCGCGCGTGGGGCGCCCAGCCCAGCCACGCGGCGAGCGCGTCGGCGGCCTGCGACCACGGCCAGCTGACCGTAAACCCCGCAACCGTCCGCGGGACGGAGTGGACGCGCATGGTGAAGCTCGTCACCACGCCGAAGTTTCCGCCGCCACCACCACGCAGCGCCCAGTACAAATCGGGGTTGGTCTGAGCGCTCGCGGTCCGCAGCCGACCGTCCGCGGTCACGATCTGGGCGCTCAGCAGGTTGTCGGCGGTCAATCCGAACTGACGGCCCGCGAGGCCCATGCCGCCGCCCATCGCGTGGCCGGCGATGCCGACGGACGGGCACGAGCCGGCGGGGATCGTCACGCCGCGCGCGGCCAGCGCCGAGTACACGTCGATCAGCTGAGAGCCGGCACCGATCGTCGCCGTGCGGTTGTGGGTGTTGACGGTGATCCCGCGTAGGTTGCGCAGGTCGACGACCATCCCCCCGGACAGAGTCGAGTAGCCGGCGTAGCTGTGGCCACCGGAGCGAGCCCGCAGCGGCACGGCGTGCGCGACTCCCCAGCTGACCGCCGTACGCACGTCGGCGGCGTCGACCGGCCGCACGACGAGGTTCGGCAGCACGCCGTCGAACCGCTCGTTGTACACGTGCGCGGCCGCCGCGAAGCCGGACGCGCCGCGCCTGATCACCTGACCGCGTATCGGCGGGCCTGAGGCCGTGGCTGCCGCGCGAGCCACTCGGCCGCCGCCGGCTCCGCACGCGAGCGACAGGCCCGCGGCGCCCGCGCCGGCGAGGAATGCCCTTCGATCGATCGGTCCATCCACGGCACCAGCCCCTTCCTGTTCCCCAGCCCGGCGATCCTCTCAGAGCCACGGGTCGGTCTTCAAGTAGTCCAAACCTCGGAAAGTCCCTCCTCCCCGGGTGGTACGTTGCCCACAGCGACCTACTGGGCGAGCACACTGGAGGGTGAGCGTGGCTGACGTGACGTCTGGACCGGGAGCTCCTGGTCCACCGGGATCCGGGTCCTCTGCCGCTGCGGCGACGACTACGCCGAAGCTGTTCGTGCGCCAGTCCTCGGGACTAGTACGCAACGTCAGCGTCACGAACGCGCTGTTCTTCAACGTGGCCGCGTTCGTCGGCGTCGGCCTCACCCTCTACCCGATCTTCTACAGCCTCGCCGTGGTCCCGATTTGGAAGGCCGGGCCGTTCTCCGCCTACGGCTGGGCGGCGATCATCGCCGGCCTGTTCTGCGTGCTCCTGGCGCTGATCTTCTCGTCGCTGACGTCGGTGATGCCGCGGTCCGGCGGCGACTACGTGTTCTCCAGTCGCATCCTGCATCCGTTCCTCGGCTGGCTCGAGTCGTGGACGCTGGTGATCGCCAGCATCCTCATCATCGCGTTCGAGGTCCCGCTCGTTCTGAGGAATCTTCAGATCTCCGCGCGGGTCATCGGCATCGGCGCCGGCGGCTTCCACGGAGCGAACACCTGGTTCACGGACGCGACCGGCACGATCACCGGCACGCCGGGCTTCGTCGCCTCGATCATCGTGCTGCTGCTGATCGCGGTCGTCGCGCTGCTCCCGACGCGGACGTTCCACAAGGTCGTGACGGCACTGGCCGGGTTCGGCGTGGCGTGCTTCGTCGGGATGTTCCTGTTCGGACTGTTGTTCACGCACAAGGGCAGCTTCAACGCCCACCTGCCGCAGTACACCGGCGGCGTTACCGCGGCGCACATCGCCCAGACCGGCAAGACCGCCGGCCTGATCGCCACCTCAAGCAACGGCTTCTTCAGCAACATCTTCTCGACGACGGTCTTCCCATTCGTGCTGGCGGTGCTGCTGTTCCAGTTCATCGGGTTCCAGTACTCCGCTTACATAGCGGGCGAGGTGCGCGGCAACGTCCGTCGCGGCGTGCTGATCGCGCTGATCGGGGCGCTCGTGATCGGGGTGCTCGCCAACTCCGTCTACGTCGACGCGATCTCGAGCCACTTCGGCTTGAACACGCAGATCAGCTGGGGTGGCAGCTACTGGGGCTTCAACAGCAGCCTGACCGCGCTGCCGCTGGGCCAGCCGAACTCGATGCCGCTGCTGGCGGTGGTCGCCAACCACAGCCTGTGGCCGTTGTGGTTCCTCATCAGCCTCGGGGGAGTGGTGTTCCCGTTCCTGCTCTGCCCGGTTTACATCAACTTCATCAGCCGGATGCAGCTCGCGTGGAGCCTCGACCGCCAGGTGCCCGAATGGTTCGGGAACGTCAGCGAGCGGCTCCGCGGCCCGCTCAACGCGATCATCGCCACGCTCGTGCTGACCGGCATCTTCCTGTTCTTCCAGAGCTACAAGGACCTGCCGACCTTCCTGGCCACGACCAACCACAAGCTGAACCTCGCCGGCACCGCGTGGTTCTCGATCATGATGGCGATCCTCACCTGGTCGCTGCCGGGCTTCAACGCGATCCTCGTGCGGTGGCGCCGGCCGGACCTCGTCCGCAACGCGCCGTTCGGAAAGGCGCTGCCGTGGATCGGGCTCGCGTGGCTCGTGTTCCCGATCTGGATCTACGTCTTCGCGGTCTTCAAACCGATCGTAGACGCCCTGAAGGGCGGGAGCGCGCTCACCTATCTCGAGACGAACGGGATCATCGACGCGGGCATCTTCTACCTGATCGGGATCGTCATCTACTTCATCATGCGCTACCGGGCCGTCAAGGCCGGCGTGGACGAGAAGATGCTGTTCACCGAGATCCCACCCGACTAGCGACACCCGGGGAACCGCGATCGCCACCCGCTTCTACATCGCCAGCGACTTCCACGCAGCCGAGAAGGCGTGGCGAAAGTTCCTGAACGCGATCACGATGAACATCTACAAGGCGGACGTGGCGCTGGTCGCCGGCGACCTCACCGGCAAGGCGATCGTCCCGATCATCCAGCGTAACGGCCGCTACGAGACCGAGCTGTTCGGCGTCCACCGCCGGGCGAGCGGTGACGACGAGCTGGCCCAGCTCGAGCGCGACATCGCCGACGTCGGCTACTACTCGTTCATCACGACCTCGGAGGAAGCCGAGCGGCTCGCCACGGACGAGCCGGGCCGCGACGAACTGCTCCACAACCTGATGAACGAGCGTGTCGACGCGTGGATGAAGCTCGCGACCGAGCGGCTGACCGACGGCAACGCTCCCCTGTACCTCATCCCCGGCAACGACGACGAGTTCGTGATCGACCCGATCCTCGACCAACCCGGGATCAAGCCGGTCAACGCCGACGGCAAGGTGCTGGATATTCCCGGCGACCTCCAGCTGCTCTCGTCCGGCTGGTCGAATCACACGCCGTGGCAGACGCCGCGCGAGGAGTCCGAGAACGAGCTCTACGCCCGCCTCGACGCCCTTGCTCAGCAGGTCCGCGATCCCCGCAAGGCCGTGTTCATGATCCACGTCCCGCCCCACGATTCGGGTCTCGACACCGCGCCGCTGCTCGACGAGAACCTCCGTCCGACGATCTCGGCCGGCGACGTGCTCCGGGGCCCGGTCGGGTCGACCGCGGTGCGCAAGCTGATCGAGACCTACCAGCCGCTGCTCACGATCCACGGGCACATCCACGAGTCCGGCGGCGAGCGGAAGATCGGCAAGACGCTGTGCATCAATCCCGGGAGCGAGGCCAACCACGGGATCTTGCGCGGCTACGTCGTGGACATCGGCAAGAAGGGCATTGAGCTCGCCCAGCGCGTCGAGGGCTGAGGCCGTCTAGTCGGCCACTCCACAGAAACGGATTGCCGCGACTGCCAGTCCCTGGGCGGCGGCAACGAGTCCGTCAACCGGCACGAACTCGTCGATCATGTGGGCGACGCTGACCCCGTCGGCGTCGAACCCAGGCGGGCCATAGCCGATCGACGGGATCCCCGCCAGCTGCGTCAGCGTCGCCCCGTCGTACCAGGAGTCGAGGCCGCCGAGCGGGCTTGGACGACCGATGTCCTCCGAAGCTCCCCGCATGACGCCCACGATCGGCTCGCCCTGCGAGATCTCGAACGGCATCACCGCGTTCGGCCACCACTCGATCACCGGCGGATGCTCGCGCAGCCAGTCGTCCTTCGACGTCTCGGTCGCGATCCAGCGCTCGACCTCGCGCCGCACCTCACTCCCCCATCCCGAGGGGTCGGCCTGGGAAGGCAGGTACATCACCGCGATCGTGAGCGCGCACGACGCCGGGTAGGTGACGGCCCATTCGCCGGCGCGAGCCAGCGTGGGAAGCAACGACGGCGCCGATAGGAATGGATGCGATAGCCCGGATCTCGATGCCCATGCTTGCCGGAGAGAGGCGATCGCATCCAGCACCGCCGTCGCCTTCTCGATCGCGTTGACGGCACCACCGAGCCGCCAGTCCGGCTGGCGGACCTCCGCGTGCCCGGGCCGGCCGGGCACGGTGATCACGCCGTAGTCCGAGCCACGGCACGCGATCCAGGTCTGAAACCCGGTCGGCTCGGTCACGATGCCCGCATCGGCCCGCAGGCCACGCTCGACGAGCGCGGTTCCTCCGGCGCCCGAGGACTCCTCGTCGGTGTTGGTGGCGACCAGCAGGTCACCGTCGAGCAACACGCCGGTCGACGCGAGCGCCTCGACCGCGAACACCATCGACGCGATCCCGCCCTTCATATCGCACGCGCCGCGCCCGTACAAGCGACCGTCGCGTACGGAGCCCGCGAACGGGTCGCTGGTCCATTCCGAACGGGGCTCGGCGGACACGACGTCGATATGCCCATTGAACACGAGCGACCGCCCTCCGCCTTGCCCTGCGAGTCGCGCGATCAGCTGCGGCCGTCCCTCGAACGAGAGCCCGGGCGGCACGAGTGGCTTCCCCGCCATCGCTTCGGCGTCTGGCTCCCAGACGTCGACGGTCGCTCCGGCGGCGCTCAGCCGACCTGCCAGGTAACCCTGCAATGCCGCCTCGTCCCGGCACGGATCGCCCACCTCTCGCGCGGTCGTATCGAATCCGATCAAGCTCGCGGCGAGGTTCACGAGTTCGTCGCTACCGGCTTCGATGGCCTCGCACACGCGTTGCTCGGCGGCCGTCAGCGGCATTGTCAGCACCCTAACAACAGCCTGTACCGTATGTGGGAGTGAGCGACACGGTCGCAGAAACCGACCTTCTCAGCGACGCCAAGGCGCTGATCGACCTCGCCGCCGAGCGCAGCATCGCCCTGCGTCTCGTCGGGGGCCTCGCGATCCGGTTCCTCACTCCCGACCTTCCGCCGCGAAGCCGCATGGGCCAGGACCTCGACTTCGCCTCCGCGAGCTCGACGCGGCGTGCGCTGACCGACATGCTGACCGAACAGGGCTACGACCCTGACAAGAACTTCAATGCACTCTACGGCAACAAGCAGCTGTACTTCGCCCACGGCAACACCGGGCTCGCGATCGACGTCCTGATCGACAAGCTGCACATGTGTCACACGCTCGAGTTCGCCGACCGCCTCACCCGGATGGCATACACGCTCGACGCCGTCGACCTTCTGATGTCAAAGCTCCAGATCGTCGAGCTGAACGAGAAGGACGCCGACGACTGCCTGCGCCTGCTCATGACGTTTCGGCTCGAGGACAGCGCCGACCCGGACGCGATCGACCTGCGAGTCTTTCGCTCGCTCGTGGGGGATGACTGGGGCTGGTGGCGGACGGTGACGATGAATCTCGAACGGATCGCCGCGCTGCTGGGCGACGGCGCGCGGCCCGCGATCGCGGGCGGCAAGTTCGACCCGAGAACCCAGCTGCAAACGCTCAGCGACGCCGCGGAGTCGGCGCCGAAGAGCCGACGGTGGAAGATGCGCGCGAAGATCGGCGAGCGCAAGCGCTGGTATGACGTGCCCGAGGAAACCCCGCACGAGTAGCGGGCGGCCGTCGGAACCCGACGGGTCGTAGGATGACGACATGGTCGCAATTGCCGGAGGACACGGGAAGATTGCGCTGACGCTGGCCGAGCTCGTCAGCGGACGCGGTGAAACGGTCGTCAGCCTGATCCGCAACCCCGATCATGCCGACGACGTCCGGGCAAGGGGCGGACAGCCCGTGGTGTGCGACCTCGAGCATGCCGACGTGACCGAGGTCACGGCGGCGATCCGCGGCTCGTCCGCGGTCGTATTCGCAGCCGGCGCGGGGCCCGGCAGCGGCGCCGAGCGCAAGATGACGATGGACCGCGACGGCGCGATCAAGCTGCTGCAGGCGGCCGAAGACGTGGGGGCATCCCGATATCTGATCGTCAGCTCCGTCGGCGCCGAGGCTCCTCCCGACGACGACGACGTGTTCAGCGTGTATCTGCGGGCGAAGGCGGAAGCCGATGCGGCGGTTCAGGCGAGCGGCAGCGAGTGGACGATCGTCAGACCCGGTCCGCTGCGCGATGAGGCCGGCAGCGGCAAGGTCCGGATCGAGGTCGAGCCGTTCCGCGGTCAGGTCCCGCGCGACGACGTCGCTGCCGTGCTCGACGCACTGCTGGCCCGACCGCGCGCGATCGGGCGGATCCTGTACGTGGGCGCCGGCGAGGTCCCGATCGAGCAGGCGCTCGACGCCGTCGGTTGAGTCGGGCGATGAGCGCACTGTCCGCCGTTCCGGATCAGGAGCCCGTCCGAGGGCGGGTGTTGGTGGCAGAGGACATCGGCAATCCCGGCGTCGAGTTGCTGCGCGCACATTTCGATGTCGAATTGGGGATCGGCTGGTCGCGCGAGCAGTTGGCTGCGCGAATCGGCGAGTTCGAGGGGATCCTGATCCGGTCGGCGACTTCGCTCGACGCTGAGTTGCTGGGTCGGGGAGCGCGCTTGCGCGCTGTCGGCCGCGCCGGCGTCGGGGTCGATAACGTCGACGTGGGGGCGGCGACCAAGCTCGGAATCGTCGTGGCCAACGCGCCGCAATCGAACGTCATCACCGCGGCCGAGCACACGATGGCGATGCTGCTTGGACTGGCCCGGAACCTGCCGCAGGCCCACGCCTCGCTCACGGGCGGCAAATGGGAACGGTCGAAGTTCTCGGGCATCGAGTTGTACGAAAAGACGCTCGGCGTCCTGGGGTTCGGGCGGATCGGCCAGCTCGTCGCCCATCGCGCGCTCGCGTTCGGGATGCGCGTGGTCGCGTTCGATCCGTTCGTGTCCGCCGAGCGCTACCGGGAGCTGGGGGTGGAGAAGGCCGATTCCCCCGACGAGGTGTATGCCGCGTCGGACTTCATCACACTCCACCTGCCGAACACCGCCGAGACCAAGGGCTGGCTCGACTCCGAGGCGATCGCGAAGTGCAAGGATGGCGTGCGGATCTTGAACGTCGCGCGCGGGCCGCTCGTCGTCGATGATGACCTGCAGGCCGCGCTCGACTCGGGCAAGGTCGGCGGCGCTGCGTTAGACGTCTTCAGCTCCGAGCCCGTCACCGACCACCCGCTGTTCGGCTATCCCAACGTCGTGGTCACGCCGCACCTCGGTGCCTCGACCACCGAGGCGACGGACCGCGCCGGCTACCAGGCCGCCGAGCAAGTGATCGCGGCGCTGACCGGAGGGGTGGTGACGAGTGCGGTGAACGTTCCCGCGATCGCCGCTGAGGACGTGGACGTACTCGCGCCGTTCGTGTCGCTGTGCCGCGGGCTCGGGAAGATCGCGATCGCGATCGCGGAGGGATCGTCGATCGACCGCGTACGGCTCGAGTTCCTGGGGCGGATCGCCGAGCGCGACACGCGGCTGCTCTCGATTCATGCGCTGATCGGAGTGCTGAGCGGCCACGTCGAGGAGGAGGTCGGAGTGGTGAACGCGCCAACGATCGCGGAGGAGCGCGGGATCGAGCTGGTTGAGACGAAGACATCGACGGCGTATGACTACAGCGACCTGGTCAGGGTGAGCATCGACTCCGGGGAGCGGAGCGTCCGCGTCGCGGGGACGCTGCACGGGCGCCGGCATCGTCCGCACCTGCTAGAGGTCTGGGGCCAGCGCTTCGACGTCCAGCTCGAGAAGCAGATCACTGTGCTCCGCTACCGCGACGTACCGGGGATGATCGGCCGCGTCGGTACCTGTTTCGGCAAGCACGACATCAACATCGTCTCGGCCGCTGCCGGCCGCGACCCGGACGACTCGATCCAGGACGAGACGCGGCTTCAGGTGCTGATCGTGACGACGGACGGGCCTGTTCCTCCCGGCGTGATCGACGAGATCGTGGCCGGCGACGGGTTCGAGGCCGGTCGAACCGTCACGCTCTAGTCACCGCGCTCAAGCGTGAGGCAGCGGCTCACCCGCCCGAGCCCAGGGTGCCGCCTCCAACTCCTCGAGCGCCGCCTGCGCCCGCTCGACCCCAGCGGCGACGCCGCGGATCCCGCGCCTATCGGGCAATCGCCCTCACACGGATCCTGGGGCGAGCGTTGTTAACGTAGCCCTTGGGGTTCCAGAGCGCAGCTTCGTCCTCGGGTTGAGTGGCCGCCGAGGAATCCCAGGCACGCACGAGCAGCTCGTGCTCCCCCGGCGGCAGCTCCAGCGTCATCCGCCATTGCCGCCACGCCCACCGGCCGAGGTCATCCAACAGCTCGGCCTGCGTCCAGGTCTTGCCACCGTCGACCGAGATGTCGACTCGGGCGACGTACCGGTCTCCGCCGGCAAACGCATAGCCGCACACCTGGACCGGGCCGGCGGTGACGGTCTCCCCATCGCGGGGGGAGAGGACATCGGAGTTGAGCGCCACCAAGCCGAGCGGCATCCCGACCCCCGGGCCTGGAGTCTCATCCGCGGGCACCAGCCGGTAGACGACGTGCTGGAAGTACCCCGACCAAGGCTCGGAGCGCAGCTCGATCCGTTCGAGCCACTTGACGCTGCGCGCGCCGATATAGCCGGGCACGACAACTCGCAGCGGGGCGCCATGCACCGGCGCAAGCGGCTCGCCGTTCATCGCCCACGCCAGCAGCACCTCCGCTCGTCTTGCCTTGTCAAGCGGGATCGAGCCGCCGAACCGCTGGACGGGCTTGGCCTCCGGACACCGGTCCGCGCCCTCGAATCCCACATCTGAGGCAAGCGTGAGTGGGCCCGCGAGCGCGATCACGTCGGATAGCGCGACACCAGTCCAGACGGCGGTGCCGGTCGCTCCGGGACCCCACGGCGCCTCCCCAGGAATGTCGCGGATCGCGATCAGACCCGAGCGCCGATTGCCGGCGCATTGAAGCGTCGCCGTTACCGACCGCTCGCGAAACGCCTCGCGCAAGGTGTCCAACGAGAGGTTGAGGTCACGCTCGACCAGCCCGCACACCCGCAATCGCCAGACGTCGGCGTCAATCTCGGGTACCGGGCCGTGACCGCGAACGTAAAACGCCGCGGTGTCCGTAACCGAATCGGTCAGCGACCCGAGACACGTCTCGACGTTGAACGGCTCGTCGCCGTGGACCACCAGATCGTCACGTTTTCCATAGCGCCCCATGGGCCGCAGCTTACGGCTCGGCGGCTGGGGGCGAGGTGCCAGATCCCCGCCATCGACGCATCGTGGCATCGCGCAGGCGGGGTACTCGCGCCCAGCCGTGCTCAAGAAGGGAGCCATACTCGCAGTGCGAGCGGTTGACAGCTCGGTGAATCGACTTGCATGTCCTGCCCGGTCAGCGAATTGGGTACGACCTTTCGCGGCCGCGAGTCCGTGCGACTCGTCATTCACCCAGCGGCGGGCTGACATCGTCATAGATGCGAGCCGCAGCCATCTTGCCCGTTTGCCCCCGGACGTAGATGGCGACCCCTGCCTCCGGCGGTACGTCCGTCGTGCCCCACCGCACGACGTTGTACTCGAGGACGCATGCGTACCCGTCGTCGATCACCGCGCAGTGCTCGAGCGGGATGCCGCCACTGTTGGCGAACAGCCGCTCATAGAAGGCGCGCAGTTCGGTCGGGCCTCGATGGACGTGGTCCCCGCCCGCGGGCTCGCGAGCGTATCCGTCCGGCTCGAATGCCGCCACGATAGCGTCGACGTCGCCGGCCGCCAACGCTCGTTGATAGTCGGCCAGGAGATCTGCCTCACGAAGTTCCGGATCGGGCTGGAGCAGCGGCGGGCGGTTCAGATGGCGGCCGGTCAGCGGCCAGCTGCTGTAGTACATCCGCAGTTCCTCGATCTGTCCATCGGGCGTCTTGTCGGCGACAATCGCGGCGGGCAGGCCGACTCGTCCGCGCTCGCCCTCGACGTGGAGAATCGCCTCTCCACATCCCCGTTGGCCGGCGTGGACGACGCGTTCGAGGTCCTCGACCGAAGCACCGGGCTGGCTGAGCCACTCTCTCGTTTCCGCGACGAACCGGCTGAAGGCTCGCACGCCCTGGATGCGTCCACGCACGGGGTGGTGCACTTGGGGCTCGCCGGCGAACGACTCGACCAGCGCATCGAGTTCCCCCGTCATCACGCCGTCGAAGAACGGAACCGTCACGAGCTCCTGTTGCCACTTCTCCTGAAGTTGCTGGAGCGCCGGCGCGGAGAAGAGCTCGGGGAGCCACGGCATGAGGCAAGCATTCCACACGGTCCACGTCGGTGGTGGCCGGGCAGGTCCTCGCGCATGCGGTGGCGATCCTTCCTTCGCAATTCGCTGCGTGTGTTCGTTCCGGCGCAGCGGGTATCACCAACCGTTGTGAGGTGGACCGAGTTTTCGGCCGACGCGCCACGGCTGGCGGACCTTGGTCGTCAGCGACTGATCGACCGTGGTGTCGTCCTGGTGGGAACGGTTCGCCGTGATGGATCAGCTCGAATAAGTCCAGTCGAGCCGCTGCTCTGGGACGGCGACCTCTGGCTTTCCATGCTTCTCGGCTCCTATAAGGCCGCCGACTTGCGACGCGACCCGAGAGTCCTCGTACATAGCATCGTGACCGACCGGGACGGCGGCGCCGGGGAGTACAAGCTTCGCGGTCATGCCATCGAGGAGCGGTCCGGGTCGGTCCAGGCTGCCTATGCGAGGCAAGCACGTGACCGCCTCGGCTGGGAGCCCGTGCCGGGCGAATTCCACCTCTTCCGGATCGACGTGGTTGACGTGACTTTCATCCGGTATGAGGACAAGACCGGTGACCAGTTCGTGACCCGCTGGCCCGCCGGACGCGAGTTTGTACGTCGCGGGACGTCCGCGACCGCGCTCGGCGACTCGGAGCCATACCAGGGCTTGCTTGCGAACCCGTGAGCGGGTCTCCCAGACGCTTCGCCGAACAGCCGACAGCCAAGTCGTAGCCGACGGGAAGGATCCGGCTGCGGCCGCGTCAATAAAGGGGCCGGTGCCATGACGTCGGATGTCTGATGATTGGTCTCACGCTCCCCACCGCCCCTCTCAAGTGCCTCGCTGCCGTTGGCTGCTCGGTGACCCTTCTGTCGGCGTGCGGCGGCCACAATCGGATCGACCCGACCGGCACGGCAAGCTACATCGACCGTGTGGTGTTTCAGCAGACCGGCTTTCGTCCGACGGACGTCCGGTGTCCGACCGGCATCCCCGCCTCCCCGGGCGGCCGGTTCAATTGCCACTTCACCGGGCCCGAGGGACCCTACACGGCGTACTTACGCATCGTGCAAGTCCACGGCCGGCGAGTGTCGTATCGGCTGGACACACGGCCGTCGAGTTGGCCTGCGCCGACGCTGCGCTGAGCCGCGTGCACTCTTGCGCGAACTTAAGTGTTCTCTTGGTCGAGTCGCTGGCCAGTCCGGACGGTTGCGAAGGTGCCTGCCCCGGACGAGCCGCGGCAGTCGGCTCCGGAATCGAGCCCGGCCGTCGAGGACGACGCCTTGTAAGCCCGTCTGATCCTTAGCCGTGGACCTTCGGAGATGACGCCGGCTCGGGGTCGCCGGCCGTCCTTCTCGGCGGCCACTGACGCTTGCCCCGAACGTGGTCTCGGATACGGCCGCTCGAAGGCTCTGCGTCGGGCAGCGGGATTCCCGCCGGGCCTGGATCGCCAGACGGCGGCTCCCGTGGGCCGCCGCTCCCGCCCCGGCCATCATCGGTGGATGAACCCGGGGATCGTTCCGCTCTGAAGAGCAGCGCCGGGACGAGTATCAGCGAGCAGAAGAACCAGGCCATCGCCGCTGTGATGAGGAACCCGTAGGCCTGTTCGCCCAGCCGCACCGAGCGCCCGAGGAAGCTCCCGAGAACCACCACGACGATCAGCGGACCGAAGGGAACGAGCACGTTCCGCGCAAAGCGCAGAGGCAGACTCGCGTCTGGCCGGAACACGCACAAAGAGTACCGGCGGGCCGGCCCGGCGTCTATCCCCTGGCGGCCGGGGAGCAGCTATGCAGAGCGCAGGACGATATCCCAGCAGAGGTCAAAGACGCGACCCGAAATCGACACGTCCTGCGATCTCCGACGCCTAATACGGGCTGGTTTCGCTAGACCCGTAGCTCGTCGGCGTGCCGGCTGGCGACGACCGGCAGGTGACAGGAGCCGACCGTCGTGAGACGGGGCCGTCGATGATGAGCCGGTAGGGTGCCGCTGACGCATCACGGATATCGGTGACGGTCTGGGATCCGCCGCGTATCGTGACTGTCTCGTCCGGCATCGGGCTATCAGCTGCGAGTGCGCCTGTGGGTACCCAGCGGTAGTGGATCCGAACCCCGTCCGCCGCGCTTAGCGAGGCTTGAAGCGACAGCTGCGTTGCGCTGTAGCAGGTGTCGCCGTTCGCGGGCCGGGCGCCGGCAGCGATGATGCTGACGTTCGCTGACGTAGAACTACGGCCCATGAGCCAGACTCCGGCGGCGACGATAAGCACGACGAACGCGGTCAGAGCGATGGCCCCACGGCCGCGATACTCCGGGCGGTGCCTGTCACCCGGCCGTGCATTCTGGCGCTGTTCGTCGGGCGCGACGACGCCGTTCTGGCGACGGCCGGGCGCTTGCCGGGGCAGCGAATACGGTTGCGAGACACAGACCGAGAAGTCGTCCTCGTCGGCAAGGAAGGTCCGGTAAGCATCGTGCGCGTCCTCGCGAGCTCGCGATAAGTCGCTGATCGCGAGGGTGTGGCTGAGCGGCTCATGCGCCACGACGCCATACAGCATCTCGAGCGGTCGACCGTGTTCGTCGAGCCATTCGTCGACGCGATCTGGGCCCCCGGCACCATCACACGAGATGCTCTCGGTGGTGTACGTCAGTGCCAGCCGACCGAGGCCGGCGCACGTGATCTCGGCCTGGCCGAGCACGCCCGGCGCGACGCTGGGGGTCGCCGCGGAGAGCGTCTCGTACATGTCCTGCTCGACCAGGAAGCCGGGCGCGAGGAGGGTCCGGTAGCCCTGATGGCGGCCGCGGCCGACCAGGAATGGCCACGCTGGCGTGTCCTGATGCGTTGAAGTCACCACGTGCCCCGCAGTTCCGACTGCGGAAGGGACGCCTCAAGCCGCAGAACCGTTCGGTCGAAGTCCGCCATGACGAGCGCGCGTAGATGTTGTAGTTGAGCGAACTCTCGTGCTGCGGCGTCGCGTTGTTTCTCCAACTCCTGCGCGGTGACGTCCAGCGGCGCTGCCATCCATTGCAGATAGGCGGTGGTGAGCCGTTCGCTGAAGGTCAGGCCGTATGCGGCGGTCAACAGACCCCGGGCGGCCACCACCGCCGGGCGCGCCAGAGCGACGGCGATCGCGTCGAGTCGGTGTGCGCGCAGCGCTTTGCGTCCCTCCTCGCGCAACCCGTTGAGAGCACCAGTGTCGAGCGTCGCCTCAACCTGCTTGAAGAGGTCGGGCAGCACCGCGCTGAACGGCGCGTCGACATTGTAAGGACGCAGAATTCCCCCGCGCCGTTTGCTGACCGTTCCGTCGACGATATGCGCGAACTCCCGCCCTACCGCGCTGACCGGAATGAGGCGCACAACCTGGCGCGAGCTGTGCTCGTGCACGAGCGAGCTGAAATGCTCGAAGCCCATCAGGGCCTCAATGACACAGTCGAGCCGTTGTTGATCGTCGGCATCCTGCGGTTCCCCGAAATTGCGCACGAGATCCCACTTCGTCAGCACGAACTGGATTGGGCAAGAGGCCCGCGCCATGAACCCGAACAGCGGCCGCAGGGTATTGCGGAAGTGTGTTTCGCCCGCAGGTATTCCCTGCAGCAATTGCCAGACACGGTAGCCGTCGATGATTCCCAGCAGTGAGTCCGCGCCCTCCATCGCGGCAGCTAGCTCAGTGAGCGACGTACTGCCGCCTTCCTGTCCACGTTCAAGCACCTCACCCGCGTAGTCGAGGTAAGAGACGCGAAGCACCGGAGCCCTGGCACCGCTGGCGTCGTCAACAGCGACACAGTCGAAGACGAACTCACGCATGTCGCCAACACGTGTGCCGAGCGGAAACGGCTTCGTCGTGTCGCTCACCGAGCTGTAGATCTCCGACAGCAGGATCCGCTGCTCGGCGCTCGTGTCGAGATAGTAACGCCGGTGCTGCGAACGGTGATCGAGCTCGTGAAACATGCTCGAGAGAAACACCGTCTTTCCACTCCCCGAAGCGCCAAGCGCGAGGACACGGAAGATCGGCGACACGCGTCCGTCCTCTGCGGGGCTCGCTGTTACGGCGTCGCTCGACGCTGACACCCCGCTGCGACGCTGATGCGCGGCTCGCAGTCTCGACGACAACCTGATCAGCGCTGTGACGACGACGATCAGGACCAACACGCCTATGAGTGCGCCCACAGCTCCCCCCTATCCAGAGCGATTGGTGTCCTCAACGAGATCCGCTGATGCCCGGAGGACGGAACTTCCCGACGGACAGAGTCGGCACCACCGCCCCTGATACATCGAGCGGCAAAACCCAATTGATGCGGCCGGTCATGGCGACTGATACTCGGTCATGCCCGGGTGCCGAGCGGCGCGAGACGCCGCGGCCCATGCGCGCGACCGCACCTCGCCGCGGCGGGCGAGCAGATGCCGCTCATTTTGGGAGCGTGGCGGGTTCACCCCCGCACGATCGCATTCGTGTTCTCGCGGGCCAAGAGCCGGCTACCGCGTTGGCGACAACGAGTCGTCCAGCAGCGCCGTCGTGTGCGGCCCGCTTAGCCAGGTCGTGAGGCGCCCGCGGTCAACCAGCCCGGACGAGCGCGATACCGGCGACGTGGCCGCGCGTCAGCGGTGTGGTCTCGTGACCGCAATTCCCGCGGAGCGGCAACCGCGGCGCCCCGGCCGGTCCCCCGATCCTCCCCCTCGCCACGGGAAGGTGGTCTTTTCGTTAAAGGCAGGGCGAGCGTTCACGGTCATCGGAATGGCGGCCGAGGTTTGAGCTCAAGCCTTGAGCTCAATCTCAACGAATACCGCCGTGCGCCCGGCTCGGTTGATGACGTTGTGCTCGGTGCCTGCTCGCCCGAGATACGCACCCCCCGCTTCCTGGGTCATTTCGCGGGTCGTGCCGTCTGTCTCCGTGATTTCGAACGTCCCCCCGCTGATCGGCACGACGATGTAGTCGTACTCGTGCCGATGGTGGCCGGTGTCCTGACCGTCCTCGAACGTCCATGTCGTAACTCTGACTCGATCGTCGTCTGCACTGATGTCGAATTGTGCGGTTGGCATGTCCTGCGTCTTCTAGCAGACCGCCGGCAGCCACTCAGGCTTTGGTGGGCCGGGGCACATCTCGCGGCGCACCGCGTCGCGAGCCTAATGATCGCTCACTCCGGCGGGCGATTCCGGCTCGCGATCGGATCGGCGACCTGGAAGCTGCGGGACCGTCGCGGACAGGTCCGAATCTGACATTATCCGTACCGATCCCGGGATCGGCTGCTTCTCCGTGGCGTTCGATGCGCACAAGCGCGCGAAGCCGGCGGCGGTGTTGCAAATACGGGACGGGCGGCCGGGATGACCAGAATCGAGACGAGGGATGAAAGGTCCGCGCTACACACGAGCCTCGACAGCCTCTGAGGGGTGGACATGCTCCTGAGGCCACGCGTCTGCGGAAGCGATCCTCGTGTGGCAGACGACCGGGCGGGCTCCCCCGGTCGGTTGCGACCTCGTGCTACCCGCAGGAGCATTCATGCTCTCGGCATTCACCTCCAGGTTCTTTGAAAATCGCTCGCGCGTCGCGCGATGGCTGCGCGGCCGTCGAACGGTCACGATCGGTCCCGTCGCCATCGCGCTGTCCGTCACCGCCGTGATTGTCCCGCTGGCCCTCTGCGAGGGTTCGTTGGCCGCGCAAGCTGCCGCTCCGCCTAGGGCCGGTGTCGTCGCATTGACGCCTGCCCCCGGCCAGCCGGACCCCACGAACCTATGGGACTCCGAGCCGATACCGGCCGTCGTGGCGGCCGCCAAGCTGGCGCAGCGCCACGCGCCGCTGCCCAGGCCGATCGTTCCTTCGCCGCAGGAACTCGCGCAAGAGAACGCCACAGGCGGCGGCATCGTTCCCCCTGCCTGCGAGCCGGCGTTCGGACCCGGCGTGACCGCCAACGTGTGCCGTCTCGGCGACACTGCGTCGACGCGAGTCGTGGTTGTGCTAGGGGACTCCCACGCGGGCACGTGGATGCCGGCCATGGTGGCGGTAGCCCGTGCACAGCACTTCGCGGTAGTCCCGCTGAACAAGCCCGGGTGCTTCGTGAGCCGCGTGTACACCGATCTCCCAGGGTTCCCGTGCGCCAGTTGGTATCAGTGGGCGCTCGCGCAAGACAAGGCGCTCCATCCCGTGGCGACGATCGTAGCGTTCCTCCTCGCCACCTATCTGCAGCAGCACCTAGCGTTGACCGTAGGCGACATGAAGTCTGTGCTGTCGCAGGTGACACGTGGGGTACTCCTCAGCGACCCGCCCAGTCAGATTCAGCAGGGGTCCGTGTGCATCTCGAAGCGGAACGCGAACATGGGTAGATGCTCCGCGCGCGTGCCCCGCACTTATCTCACCTTGATGCAGGCGCTGGCGCGCATGACAGCTCTGACTCACCATCCGGCGATCCCGACGCTGCAATGGTTCTGTGCCGACGGCATCTGCCCGATGGTTATCGACCACACGCTCACCACACGCGACGCAAGCCACATGACGAGGCAGTACAGCACCGCTCTTGCGCCGCTGCTCAATCTCGAACTGAAGCCCATCCTCGCCAGGCGGAAGCGTTAGCGGGCGTGTTAACCAAGCCGGTCGAACGGATCCTGGAATCGCTGGCCATGCACTCCCAACGAAGCAACCAGCCTGCACGCTACTTTGTCCCGCAGGCGCGGATCGCCGAGGCGAGGATGGCGGCGTGGCTGTTCCAGGCCGCCCGGGAGTCGGGGTGCGTTCCATCGGGGGATAGCCGGATCCGGCCGGAGGCGACCGCCTCTGACCAGCGCGCGAGCTGCATGCGAGCCGGACCGTAGCGTCTGGCCAGCGAGTACAGGACGGCGTTCAGGGCACGGTTCGGGCCTTGTCGCCAGATTGTCGCAACGACGAGGCAGCGGCTCGGCCCGATCATCTGCAAGGCAGACGTGAGTTGCCGCCGGTATGCCCTGGGACTTGACCGCCAGTCGTTGGTCCCGAGCGCAAACACGACGACGCGCCCGAGTCGCTGCCTGCGCAGCAGCGACAAGCCCTTGACCGAGGGTCGGCCCCAATGGGCGGAGTAGGAAACGAACTTGTAATCTGGACCAAGATCTGCGGGTAGCTCCGACCACGACCCGACGGTCAGTGAGTCGCCCTGCACGGTGACGGTTATCCCCGGTGTGCCCGTCCATCGGGCTGATACCTGGATGTTGGTCGACTGGATGTTTCCGGCAGCGTCGTAAGCCTTGGCCTTGAGAAGGTGCATGCCGGGCGACAGTGCGGCCGCACCGAGCTCGCACGTGTAGGGCGGCGCCGTGTCCGTCGTCAACGTCGATCCGTCGAGACCAAAGGTGACCTTCGTGATCGGGATGACGTCATGGACGGTTACATCGCAGGTGGAACCCCGCAGGACACCTCGTACCGTGTTGCCATCTCTGGGTGCCAGCCACTTGATGGAGAGCGGGCCGCTTGAGCCGCCAGACGGGCTGGTAGCTCCGGGGTCGAGCGCGCGAGCCCCAACGCCGGCGCAGAGCGCCAAGACGCCGACCATGAGCGCATACAGCCACGCCCGCCGAATCACAACGCCCATCGCCCCAAGGGACACTCCGGTAGGGCGTTCCAGCTCACCGATTCGGGGCTGGAGCGCGATGTCTGTGCTACCCGAGCTGCGAGTCGGCTCCCGCGAGCGCTGAGCAATGGCGCCAGCATGGTCTCCCCGCGGTTGTGCGCGTGCCTATCGACGGTGGCGACGTGCCCATTCCGGTCACGGTGCCTTCGAAGAGAAAACCCTCCGCCACGCCCGGCGTGAGCGCGTCGAGTGTCGACGCGATGCTGCGGTCGCGGACGAAAACGCGCAGTTGAGTAGCAGCATTGCCAGAAGCGCGCCGCTTGGTGTTCGCAGGGGAACGCGACGGCCGGTGTGCCCTGCGAGCTCCCCGCGTACCTCATCACCCGTCCGCGTTGGCCTGGCGAACGTCGTCGATGTCGATATGCGGTGCTGCTCGCGGTTCGGATAGGAGCGCGCACGGTCGAGACAGGCCGCATTCCGGTCTCTCCCGCCTTTGCGTCATCTGCGCGGTCTCGAAGGCTCGTAGCAGTCCCCATCTACCCCGAAGGCTGCCCGCACAGGCCTTCGGATACCGAAAGGCTGTCAAGGCCTGTCGAATATTGACCCTCTAGCGCCGGTCGAAATTGCCCCCCCTGAGGGTTCGCGCCAGTTGGCGGCGAATTCTCGCGAACCTGAGCCCGCGGCCCGAGGCGGAGCGAGATGCCGCCGGGGCGTCGTCCGGAGGTGGCCTAGTTTCCCGCCGCCGTGGCGCGGCGGAGGTCGCGGCCCTTGAAGCGGTAGCTGTCGCCCTTCTAGGGAGCTGATCTCGGCGTGGTGCACCAGCCGGTGGACCATCGCGCCGACGGTGAACTCGGTTGAAGATCACGCGATGTTCGGTTCAGCAGGCTGTTATTCCCAGTGCGGCGGACCGCACGCCGACCTCGAACACTGGGCCATCCCCCTTAGCGCGTCGACCGCTTCGTTGCTGCGGTCAGACGGTCAAATCGGCCTGGCGCGCGGCGACTTGTGTGTGCGCGCGTTGGGCTCGTCAAACCACGCGTTGAGCTGCAGCCGGAAATCCGAGCTCGTTCGCGATCCCGCGGCCGAACTCAGGGCTCTTGACAGGGATTGGCTGGGGGCGTACAGTGCCCGCGCTTGCCTGCCGGGGGCGGCGGCGGACAACAATTCATCGCGCACAGAATGGGGCAAGCAACACGGCTGGAGCGACGTGCTGCTCATCGCAGTGTTACTGTTGGTCGCCTGCTTGCTGTTGGCTCACGCGTCCCGCTTGGGCGGATCGGCTGCTCCCGACTGGCGCAGGAACGGAATCGTCAACGATTGGGGGCGCGACGTGGGCTGTCGCGACGCGGGTTGGGGCGGTAAAGGCCACATCCGGGCACTTCACGGCCTCGGCAATCCGAATCGTAGTCGCGTTGGCACCAGCGAGCGCGGCCGCGGTCGTGGTGGGGCTGGCAGCGCCGGGGGTCGCGGGGGGACGCGGGCATGAGCACCGTTACTGCCGAGGTGGAACGACACGATGTCGTGGCTCGAGACGCCCATGCACGAAGTCCGACCAAGCGTCTCGATATTCAGGGACTACGCGCCCTTGCGGTGCTCCTCGTCGCGTTGAACCACGCGAATGTTCCTTTCCTCAAGGGGGGCTACGTTGGGGTCGACGTCTTCTTCGTCGTATCTGGCTACCTCATTACCGGCATCCTGTTGAGAGAAGGTTTCGGACCTCGCCGCCAAGTGTCCGTCGGCGACTTCTACGCGCGCCGAGCGCGACGCATCCTGCCGGCCGCCACGCTCACGCTGGTCGTGACAAGCGTTGCTGTCTACATCGTCTACGACGTCGACCGAGCTGACTTTCTGCAAACGAAAGTTGTGCTTCTGGATGCGTTGTCTGCGTCGCTGTTCTACGCCAATGTTCACCTTGCTTCGACAGCGACTAACTACTTCGCTCAGGCTGCGACCACGTTTCCTTCTCCGTTCCAGCACTTCTGGTCGCTGTCGGTTGAGGAGCAGTTCTACTTCGTTTGGGCTCCAGCCCTACTCCTTCTCTTCTTCACGTGCCGTCGAATGACGCCGCGCGCCACAGCCCGAGTCGTCGGTGTCGTGATTGCAACCGCGTGCGTCGCGTCGCTAGCGTGGTCGATCCACGATACGTCCACCAGTCCACAGTCTGCCTACTTCTCGACCTTTGATCGAGCCTGGGAACTCGGCCTCGGTGCGATGCTAGCGCTGCTCGCTGGTGCGACACCGGCGCTACCGCAACGCTTCCGAGAGACACTCGGCTGGGCCGGGTGCGCGATGATCGCCGCCGCGGCGTTGCTGTACTCAGGCTCAACGCCCTTCCCGGGATACGAAGCATTGCTCCCGGTAGTTGGAGCGGGGCTCATCATCGTCGCCGGCATCACGTCTACGCGCGTCGGCGCAGACCGAATGCTGTCGGTCCGTCCGCTCAACTATGTTGGGGACCGTTCGTACGCCTTCTACCTATGGCACTTCCCGGTGCTGATCTTGGCGTGGCAGCTCGCCGGGCGGGAACTTCCAGTCGCCACCAATCTAGTCCTACTCGCGGGAGCGTTGATGCTGTCGATTTTCACCTACAAGTTCTGGGAGAACCGTCTGCGGTTCTCACGCTATCTACGCACTCGGAAGACGGCCGCCGCAATGGCCGCTGTGTGCATAGCTGCCTGCCTTACGGCGGTACTAGTACCGATCGGCCTCTTCAATAACACCCTGGCGGCGGAAGCAAAGGTCGCGGCCAAGATTCATCCAAAGCCGCTGGGTCCGCCACCTTCCAGCACCAACCCGAATCAGATTCCGCCGAGCCCGACGAGCTTGTGGAACTCCGCGCCGATTCCGGCCGTTCAAGCAGCTGTGACCCAGGTGCGACACAACCTGCCGCTGCCGAAGCAGATCACGCCTTCCGCCCAGGTGCTTGCGCGGGAGAACTCAACTGGAGGCGGCGCTGATCCGACCGATTGCCTGCCGGCATTCGGGCCGGGGGTGACCGCCAAGGTGTGTCGCCTCGGTGACGCTGCGTCGAAGCAGGTGATCGTCGAAATCGGTGACTCCCAGGCCGGAACGTGGATGGGAGCGTTGAGGCAGGTCGCCCAAGAAGAGCACCTTGCGGTCGTCCCGCTGGTGAAACCGGGATGTTTCGTCACCCGCGTCTACACGAACAGTGCGGGGTGGCCGTGCGCGGCCTGGTTCAAGTGGGCACTCGGGTGGGATCATCGGCTGCATCCAGTGGCGACGTTCGTGAACTTCCTGTTCGCCTGGCAGTTCGAGGACAAGATCGCCCGCACAACCGGCTACTTCCGGTCCGTGCTCTCGCAGGTGACGAATGGGGTGTATCTCGCGGACCATCCGCGCCAGGATGTGGAGCCGACCGACTGCATCTACAAACCGCACGCGACAATGGGCGAGTGCTCTGCTCGTGTGACCAGCAGTTACATCGCGTTCATGAAGTCCATGCAGGCGATGGCGGCCAAGACTCATCACCCGTCGATCCCGACGATGCAGTGGTTCTGTGGCGAGGGCATCTGCCCGATGGTCATCAACCACACGGTCGTCTCGCGTGACAAGGACCACATGACGCAGCAGTACAGCAAGGAACTCGCGCCTCTGCTGGACGCCGAAGTGGAGCGCGTCCTCGCGCAACTCCACCCGAAGCACAACACCCAAGGGGTGGGCTGAGCACGCTCTGAGAGATCAGCGGGATCACGCTCTGGTTCCGCTGATCACTGCCTCGGGGTTCCTCGGGGCTCACCGTCGAATGTTGCGTTCAACTTCGATGCGACCTACCAGGGCCCGGGAGACGCGTCGCTTGCCGGCACCGGCACCACCAGCTCGTCACCACAGCGCATTTTCCGGGGCGAGCAGGCGTATGCGACCGTCCAGGACTCCAAGCCGAGCGCCGTGGCCTCAGATTTCCACACGAACATCCTCTGGGAGGACGGGACCGGTGCGGCGTCGGCGGCGCTTGGCCGGTCAGCCACTCCGGAACGCCTTGGGGACCGGTCGGACAGTCCGACGTTGAGCACACTGTCGCTAACCCGACTTCGCCGCTGCCGAGCGGTTCAATCTTCTCCATTTCGCCCGCAAGAGTCCTCCGGCGAGCGCAGCGCCGGCGATCCCTTTCCTACCCGAGCCCGACCGGCACGAACGATCGCTCCGGCGACCAGGCGACGACCGGGGCGTAGTTGGTCGTGCGTTCGTTGCCTGCGCTTCTCGGGTCCGCACGGCGCGTCGCGCTATTGGGGAAATTTGCGAGTTGTCGCTGGCAGGCCGGCCCAGTGTCATCCTCCCGGGCCAGCTCGCGCCGGCCGCCGACTACACCGCGGCCATAGAGGGTGCCGAGGCGGCCAGCCGTTGGGTCGTGCTCAGCGCCGGAGGCGAGCCGGGTGACGCATGGACTGACATGTGCATCGCGGAGGCAGACCGGGTAATCGCCGTGAGCCATGGCCATCCGACGCGCCGGTGGATCGCGGGTGCGCCGCTCCTGCTCGGCTGCGAGCTCCTACTGGTCGGACGATCGGTGCCTGACGCGCTGCTCCGAGCCTTCGAGCCAGCCGTCGTTCAGACGCTCCCGGACGATGCCGCGGTCCGACGGTCACTCGAGCTCGGGGCGCGACGCCTCTCGGGTCGCGCCGTCGGGATCGTCTTTTCCGGGGCCGGTGCCCGCGCGTTCGCACATCTAGGGGTCGTGCAGGAACTTCGCGCCGGCCGCGTTCGCATCGATCGCGCCGCGGAGTGAGCATGGGCGCGCTCGTTGCCGGCGCCGTCGCGGCGGAGTGGGATGACGAGACGATGGTTCAGCGGTTCCACCGGCGGCATGACGATCGAGGGGCTGTCGATTCCCTTCTTCTGCTTGAGCGCGGATCTCAACAGCCGTGCCGCGGTGGTCCACCGGACCGGGTCGCTTCGCCAAGCGATCCTCTCGAGCCTTGCCGTGCCCGGCGTCTTTCCACCCGTTCCAACCCAGGACGGGCGGCTGCTGGTCGACGGCGGAGTGCTCGACAACCTGCCAGTGGAAACGATGGCGGCCGATGCCGAGGGACCCGTGATCGCAGTGACGTAACTCGAGCCGCGGTGTGGCGACCGCGCGGCCCTTCGAACTCCTCCCCGCGAGCGCGGCTGCGCCGGGTCATCTCTGGGCAGGACGTAGCTCTGCCGCGCCTGGGCGAGACGCTGTTGCAGACACTCGCGGTTGGGAGCAACGACACCGCGACGGCGGCTCGGCGGCATGCGGACGTTGTGATCACACCGGCCGTGGACGGCGTGGGACTGCTCGACTGGCATCAGCTCCCCGGGATGCGGGAGGCCGGCCGGAGAGCCGTGCACCACCTGCTGGAGCAGGATCCCGCGGCGTTGCGCGGGATCCTGTGAGTGCAGGTCGGCCCCGTCGTCGCACGTAAAGGGGTGGCTCTTACAGTCGCTGTCCGTCAGACTGCGCCGGTGTCCGCGGTGACAGACAGCGGAGCGCTGCTGGCCGGAGCGTTGCGTGCCGAGGGGCGTCCCGTACGGTTTCGCCGCGGGCAGGCGATCTTTACGCAGGGCGATCGCGCCGAGCGGGTGTTCGTGATCGAGCGCGGCTGGGTCCTGATCACGAGCGTGGCTCCGGGCGGCCGCGAGATCGTCCTGGGGCTGCGCGGTCCGGGCGATCTCATCGGCGACCTGTCCGCGCTGGACGGGGCCCCGCGCTCGGCGACTGCGCTTGCGGTCGGCGCGGTGGAGGCGACCGTCGCGCCGAGCTCGGCCATGACGCGTGCGCTAAGCGATGCCGAGACCGCGTTGGATCTGCTCCGCGTGCTCGCAGCTCGCCTGCGCGACGCCGACCTCAAACGCTTGGAGTTCGCTGCGCTAGACACCTTGGGACGGGTCGCCTGGCGGCTGCAGGAGCTCAGCGAGCGCTTTGGCGAGCAAACCGCCGAGGGAATCGAGGTGGAGCTCCCGCTCTCCCAGGAGCAGCTCGCCAGCTGGTGCGGCGCGTCGCGTGAGGCCACGGTAAAGGCGCTCGCCGCGCTGCGCGGGCTCGGATGTATCACGACGGGTCGGCGCACCGTGCTCATCCGCGATATCGCGGGCCTGCGCCGGCGCGCGTACGGCGAGCTCTAAGGGCGCACGTACCGCTCGCTCCACAGCGCGGCTCGCAGACAGGGCGACTGTGTCAAAGGACGCACAACTAAAGCGTCAACGGCCGTGGGCGACTGGGCCGCGCGGCGCGACAGTACCGGTATCAGCCCGGACGACCGACCAGAGGCCACCGGGAACAGCCGCCCAGACCCCGTCGGAGGAGCAAACCCATGTCACCGTGCCTGCACTACGCGATCGCCCGCGCCCGTCAGCAGGAGATGGTCAGCGATGCCCTCAACTCTCACCGTAGCCACGCGATCGTTCGGCGCCGCAGCGTCAAGTATCGCCTCGTTCAGCTCGTCTCCGTGCTCGGCGTCTGCGTTGCCGCGGGAACCGGGGTCACCGCCAGCGCCGCACATTCGAATCAGCGCCGCGCGAAGCAGCACGGCGTCCGCGTCTCGGCACAACAGGTTGCGCGGGAGATCCGTACGTTCCAGGCCAGGGGCTACGTGCCGACGGCGTGCACCGTGAGCGGGACGCTGCTGCGCAATTACACCACCGGTCAGTCGGTGACAGTGGAGTGGTAGCAGCGGGACCGCGCCGCGCGCGGTGAGCTGGGGGCTGGGGGCTTGGAAAGCGCAAGGCGCGGCCGCATCGGCTGCGCCCCGCATTCAGTTCGTGGTGAGCTTCGGCGAGCGAGGCCATGCGCACCGGGCAAGGGCGGCTTGAACGCCTGGCGCGTTCATACGCCGGCTTGCGGATGCCATCTCCAAACGACGGAAGGGAGGTGGCTACGCTCGAGCACGCCGACCCGGCCCCGACTCGGTGGCAGCGCGAGTATGTGGCCAAAGTTGCAATCAGGCCCAGGGATGGATACGTTTCCGGCGTGGGGCGCATCGCGGTCGTTTGGGTCGCATCGCTGGTTTTCCTGGTTCCTGCTGCTCAGGCCGCCCAGCGTTCGGACGGTTCGATACCGGCGCCAGCGCAAATAGCCGGGCTGGTGAGCAACGTCCCGGTCAGCACGCTTAACCGGGTCGGCGCCGGCGCCGCCTACAACCCCGTCAGCAGCCAGTTCTTCGGAGTCGCCAAGCGCCGTGGGCACCTCACGAGCGACGGCAAACCGGAGATCGTGACGATGAACTTCGCCTGGTGTCCGCACTGTGCGACCAACAGCTGGGCGTTGGCGGTGGCGCTCAGCCGCTTCGGAACCCTCACTGGGCTGCGCGAAATCGATACCGGCACCTACTACTGCAAGGTCGCCCAGGACCCGTGCTCGCTGGGCCCCACGGTTTGTTTCCCATACACCCACGGGCTCAGCTTCTTGGATGCGGTCTACCGCAGCAACTACATCAGCTTCGCAGCGATCGTTCTCCAAGACGTCAACGGGCGTAACCTCGAACGGCCCACTCGGCGCGAGTACCGTTCGATCAACACGTTCGATCCGCATGCAGCAAGCGCTCCCGCTCTCGACATAGCCGGCGCGATCGGTTTCCTGGGGCCGGGCTATGACCCCGGGACGCTCGCCCACAAGACGTGGTCGCAGATCGCTGGGAGCCTGGCGAACCCTCACAATCGGATCGCGCGTCACGTGGACGGCCTGGCCAATCTGTTCACGGCGGCGATCTGCCGCGTCACCAAGGGGCGTCCCGGCAGCGTCTGCAAGTCGCCCGGCGTGCGCGCCGCCGCGGCTGCCGTCCTCCGCCGGCTCCCCGCCCGGCCGCCGCCCCCGCCACCGTCGTGATCCGGTCGCCGATATCGCGCGGCCGTGGCGCACTCGCGGTTTTGATCTTCTGCGGTGTGCTGTGCGGTTCAGCCGCGGCGGCCGGCGCGGCACCCGCACCGAAAGCTGCTCTACGTCAGGCCCTGCGCCGGGTGCACGCGCTCGCGCCACAGGCGAGCACGAGGGCGGCGAGCGACGCCGCCGCCGCGCTGGCTCGAGCGACGGCGCCAGGGCTCTGGATCAACGGTCGTGAAGCGGACGCTCCGCCTTATGGGAGAAACGTTTTCACCGCGTCGGGACAAGCCCTCGAGGACCTCGCCGGGCTGTCACTTCCGGGCCGGGCGACAACGGTTGGACTGATCCTCGCGGCCGACCGGGGTCTCGCCGACGACACCATCGCGCAGGCGCACGGCGGGCCCGCCGCGCTGCTCGCGACGGCACGAAAGGCGCTCTCGGCCGGCAACCGGCAGGCACGCGCCGGCAACCTGTCGGCGGCGGTGGGTTCGTATGCGAAGGCCTGGCAGGCCGCCTTTGGCTCCCTGGCGCGGCTGCTAGCGAGCGAGGTCACCCACGTCCCGTCGGGTGTGCTGGCGGCCGCGGCCGCGCAAGCCCTCAGCGGCACGCGGTTTGGAATGGCCGGGCCGAAGATCGAGCATCCTTCGAAGCCCCTCACCTTTGGTGGCAAGCCGGAGGTCTTCTACGCCGGCTCGGAAGCGTGTCCGTTCTGCGGCGTCCAGCGCTGGGGCATGATCGTCGGGCTGTCGCAGTTCGGAACGTTCTCAAACCTGCATCTGATGCAGAGCGTCGCCACGACGCCACCCCAGGTGAGGACGTTCACCTTCTTCGGATCCGGCTACCGAAGCGCCTACGTCTCGTTCATTCCAGTCGAGGTGTGGAGCAACGTGCCGAAGCCTCCCGGCCTCGCTCGCCTGCAGCGACTCACCCCTCCCGAGGCCGCGCTGCTGCACGAGTTCGACCCGCCAGACGAGACGCCGTTCGTCGACGTCGCCAACCGGTTCATAACGGACAGCTCGACGGTGGATCCGCAGCTCATCGCCCACAAATCGTGGACCCAGCTTGCCGGTGCTCTAACCGATCCGAACAACCTTTCCACCCAGGTGATCGCGGGCGAGGCGGAAGTCCTGACGGCCGAGGTGTGCGAAGCGACCGGAGGTAACCCGCAGTTGGTGTGCTCCTCCACCGTGGTCCAGCAATATGAAGCCGCGCTGCCTACGTTGACGGGAAAGGGCGGCTCGTGCCCGGCCCCGCCGAGCCCAGGCGGGCCGCCGCCGGCGGGCGACGCCGCCGCGAGCCCGCACGACCGGACGGGGTCATCAGGTCCGGTTGCCACCGCGGCTCGCTGCCAGGGCTAGCGCGGGTAGATGAGCTCGACGTGCCGCGGCTGCTCGGCTGAGGTTCCACCCGGGGCCAAGTTCTGCGGTCAGTGCGGCGCGCCACAGGCGCTCCACTGCCCGGCGTGCGGGACGCTCACGACCCAACCGGACCAGCGTTTCTGCCTCGAGTGCGGAGCGGCGATCCCGCCGCTCGGCGGTCGGAGGTCGCCCCCCGAGAATGTGGAGGCCCCAGCGACTGCACCAGCCGCGCCTGGAGCCAAACCCTCGGCCAGCGTGTTCGATTTGCCTGCGGTGGAGCGGCGCCTGGTGTCGGTGCTGTTCGCCGACCTGACCGGGTTCACGTCCTTCAGCGAGAGTCACGACGCCGAAGATGTGCGCCAGCTCGTGACCACGTACTACGCGGCCGCGCGGAGGATCACGTCCGCTTACGGCGGCACGATCCGCAAGTACGAGGGCGACGGCGTGATGGCAACCTGGGGTGCACCGGTGGCGCGGGAGGACGATGCGGAGCGCGCGGTGCGAGCGGCACTCGATCTCGTGGCGGCCGTGACCAACCTCGGTGACCGGCTCGGCCTCGACCTCCGCCTTCGGGTTGGCGTGCTCACCGGCGAGGCGGCGGTGGACATCGGCGGCGTCGAAGAGGGAATGGTGCAGGGAGACGCGGTCAATACGGCGTCGCGGCTGCAGTCAATCGCCGAGCCCGGCACCGTGCTGGTTGACGACGTCACCCGGATGGCCACCGAGCGCGCGATCGTCTATCACGACGCCGGGACCCACGTGGTCAAGGGGAAAGCGATTCCGATTCAGGCCTGGCGCCCCATGCGGATCGTGGCCACGGTTGGCGGTGCAGGACGAACGCTGCTCGAGCTGCCGCTCGTCGGGCGTGCCGCAGAGCTCGACGTCCTACGCGAGGAGCTCGACCGCCTGCTCGAGAAGAGGGCTGGATTGACGCTCGTATCGGTCGTGGGAGAGGCCGGACTCGGAAAGTCCCGACTGGCCTGGGAGCTCGAGAAGTACGTCGACGGTCTCGCCGCGACCGTACTCTGGCATCGCGGGCAAGCCTCGAGCTTCGGGCAGGGGGTCGGCTTCAGAGCGCTCGGCGATATGGTCCGGATGCGGGCCAGGATCACGCTCGAGGACTCTCGGGACGTCGAACGGACGAAACTCGACGCGCTTCTCGACGACGTCTTCGCCAGCGACGCCGAGGGACATGCTCGCGTCGGGCGGGCATTGCGGCGCCTGCTCGGGCTCGACGACGGGAGCACGTTGATCGACCGGGGCGAGCTGTTCTCCTCGTGGCGACGGCTGTTCGAGCGGCTGGCCAACCGTCATCCCGTGCTGCTCCTGTTCGAGGACCTCCACTGGGCTGACCAGGGTCTATTCGACTTTATCGGGCACATGGCCGATTGGGCGTCCGAGGCGCCGATTCTGATTCTTGTGCTCAGCCGTCCGGACGAGCGGCTCGATGCGATCAGCCAGCGCGGGCGTCGTCTTGACCTCACGCCGCTGGCGCCGTCCGAGATCGAGACGCTGATCGGCGAGACGGTGAGCAACGCGCCCGCGGAGCTGTTGGCCGTCGTGCGGGATTACGCCGGTGGGGTGCCGCTGTTCGCGGTGGAGTCGCTGCGTATGCTCGCGGACCGAGGGGTGATGGTCGCCGAGCGCGATGCGGACGCCTACCGGCTCGTCGGAGACGTGCACGAGCTGGCGGTTCCGCCGAGCATTCACGCGTTGATCGCCGGGCGCCTGGACACGCTCGGTGCCGACGAGCGCCACGTGCTGTTCGACGCGGCCGTGCTCGGCCAGCGTTTCAGCGCGGCGACCGCCGCGGCGGTCGCCGGGGCTCCCAAAGGCGACGTGCGCGTTCTGCTCGACGGGCTGGTCGCAAAGCAGTTTCTGGCGGTATCGACCGATCCGCTGTCACCCGAGCGCGGTCAGTACCAGTTCTCGCATCGCCAGATCCAGCGGGTGGCACTCGCAACGATGTCCAAGCAAGCCCGCAAGACGAGGCACCTAGCCGCCGCCGATTGGCTGGCTAGGGGGGAGCCCGACCCCGATGTGGCCGGCCTGTATGCCGGTCACCTGCTGGCGGCCGCGGAAATCGACCCGATCGCCGACGATGCCCAGTTCATCCGACGGCGGGCGCTGACAACGATCGTTGAGGCGGCACGGCGCGCGGCCGGCATCGGTGCGCTGCGCGAGGCGGTGGCCCTGTTCGGACGGGCCGCCGAGATCGAGCCGGAGGAGAGTCGGCGAGCCGAGTACCTAGTCGAGGGTGCCGGGTGGGCCGAGCACTACGGCGAGCGCGTTGTGGCCGCGGACCACTACGCCAGGGCGCGAGCGCTGCACGAGGCCGCCGGACGCGCTCGCGAGGCGCTCGCGTTGCGAGCCCGAGAGCTCTACGCCTACCGCATGACGAGCCCGGCCACCGAGCTGATCGCGCCACTCCGCGAGGTCTACGATGCCCTCCGCGGGACCGACGATGCGGCGTTTGCCGCCGCTGCCGCCGCGCTAGCGGGGGTGCTCTACGCAGACGGCGACGCAGCGGCGGCCGAGAGGGTAGCGGGCGCAGCCGCCGACGCGGCCGAGGCCGCTGGAGCCCCCGTCGCACTTGGCGTCGCGCTCAACTGGCGCGCCTCGGCGTTCGTCGAGCTCGGTCAACCGGCCCAGGCGCTCGAGCTGTTCCGCGCCGCGCTCGAGGTGCGCGAGCTCCACGCGCCGGCCGAGGTACCGTTCACGCTCGCGAACGTGGCGATCTCGCTGTCGGCGCTCGGCCGCTTCGCGGAGGCCGCCGACGCCGCGCGGACGGCGATCGAAGCCGCCGAGCGGTTCGCCAGCAGCGCGAGCCGGGAGGGAGCGACGCTCCATCTCGCTCGCACGCTGTTCTCCCTCGGCGATTGGGATGCGGCGCTCGAGACCATCGGCAGGGTGGCGCCTGAGGTAACGCCGGGCAACGCCGGCATGGCCATCGGTCCGCCTGTACTCGCAGCGCTTGCTCGGGGCGAACTCGACACCGTCCGGTCGATGATCGACGACTTCGAGCGAGACCAGGCTCAGTCCGGCGCCGTGTTCGAGAGCGACTACCGCAGCGTGTTCACGGTCGCGCTCGCCCACCTTGAGCGCGCCCCGGATCGGGCGCTGGCGGCGATCGTCCACGCGGCGTCAGGTGATTACGCCGAGTGGCCGGCGTGGCTTCCGTTCGCAGTCGATCTCCTAGTTGGGAGCAGCGATGACGGAGCGCTTGCCGTGGCGCTCGAGGCGCTCGAGGGGCCAGTGGCGCCAAAGACCTCGCCGTACGTGACCAGCCAGGCTCGGCGGCTCGCCGGACATCTGGTTGCTCGCGCGGGCGAACGCGACGCCGCCGCCGAACACTGGCGCGCGGCCCGTCAGATTATTAGCGAGGCCGGAGTCAGGTTCGACGCCGCCGTGCTTGCGCTGGAGCTCGCCGAAGCCGGGTTCGACGCGGTCGCGGGCGATCGCTCCCTTCGCGCCGACGCGATCGCGACGTTCGAGTGGCTGCGAGCCCGACCGTGGGTCGAGCGCGCACACCGGCGCGCCGCGAAGTCTCTCCACTAGAGGCTCACGTCCTACCGTGCGAGGTGGACCGGCGTGCCGGCGCGCGGCGCGGGGCAGATGCGGGTGATCCCGGGAGCCGCCGCAAGCATGACCACGAACAACACGAACCCGATCGCCAACACGGCGGCCAGGCCGGGAATTCCACGGACGGACAGCGGGGCGACTGATTGTGGCTCAAAACGAGCGAAGGGCTCAGAGACGAACATCGTGACCTCCTGGCTGATCTCACGGCGGGGACAGTCGACACTGTCTCAGCGGCGGTCTGGCGCAACCCCGTCCTCTGACCTATTCGCATTGAGTCGTTTGCCTCTAAACCGCGTACGGCCGCGGCCCGCCGCCACCGGTTCGGTACGGACGGCCGGGTCGCGGGCCGTGCGTACGGGACAATGGGCGGCGGCTGCTCAGAGCGATGGGCGCAGGAACGCTCCCAGGTGACCTGAACCCACGCCCAGCACGCCACTGGGGAGAAAAGATGGCCATGAGAATTCTTGAGTTTGGGGAGCCTTTTTGGGGGAGACCTCGAGCCATGACGTCTGCAACCACGCGGCTCGTCGCAGGATGGATCCCCCACCCGCCGGATACACGTGCGAGTTCAACCAGGCGACCTTCCCGTCGCGGCGCGAAGCCAGGTGTCCTGCGCCGACAACTAGAAGCAGCGCTTCTGGATTCGCCCGGGATGGAGGCGTCCGCCGACGACCAGCCAGCGCTCATGCTGCTCGGTCGTCCGTTCCAGAAGGCAGCCCGAGTCCGGCGCATACTTCTGCTCCGGCCAGATCGTTAGCAGCGAGCTTTGCATGCAGTGGACAGGTAGGTGGACGCGCAATAGAGGCGAGGAGCGCGACCCCTCGCGATCGGCTGGTCGAGACCTGCCTTCGCTATCGCCCGAGTCTCAAGGCATATGGCGCACGCGTGGCTCTGCCCGTTTGCAGCAGTCAGGACCAGACGGGCGAGATGGCTACCCCGTCACCGATGGAGCAGTGCGTTGAGGTGACTAGCGGACCGTCGCGAACGTCGTCCTGACCACAAGAGATCGTCCCCGGCGCCGCGGCTGATGGTCTCCCAGGAATCGCGCAGAGCGCGAGGTGGGCCGATTGTTTGCAG
>DATJYY010000252.1:0-19036 GCA_035499395.1 Solirubrobacteraceae bacterium | reverse complement strand
GAACGCGGCCCGGATCAGGTTGAACATGGTGAGGACGTTTGCGCGGACGACGGTCGCGTAGAGCGGCTCGTGCGCAGGCGTGCCGGTATGGCTACTGGGGCCAGCCGCCGGGCTGCGTCGTCCTCGGTGACCCCGACGGCGACAACGCCGCGGTCGGCGTCGCGGGTAAGTGTTTCGGTCGCTGAACTCACCGTCGCGCTGCCACACCATGGAGGGGATGGTGTCTCGGCATCGGGCCAAGCCGCATGGCGCCCTTAGTTGATCCGGTTCGCTCGGTGGTTCGCCTCGCGTGTGAGGGATTGGACGACGGAGGGGAGTTCTGGCTCTGGTTGCGCGATGTCAGCCGGCCGCTGCTGGTGTGACGGGACGCGGCCGTGTTGCCGTGCGCGTCCTGATTACGTATCGCCGTAGCTCGTCAGCGCCCCAGACGATGAAGGGATATGGGAGCGCGAAGAGCAGCTCGGCGGGGCTGAGCGCTGCGGTGGACAGCAAGGCCTGAAACGGCGGGGCGTAGATCAGAATCGCCGCGAGCATCAGCTCGAACGCGATCCCCCATAGCAATAGGCGATTCGAGAGCACGCCGACGGACCGCAGCGATGCCCGGTCGGTGCGGGCGGCGAACGCCGTTCCAATCTGGCCAGCGATCATGCCGAAGAACGTCATCGTCGTCGCCACCACGTAGGCGTGATGCAAGTAATCCCCAGGGCCTACCGGTGCCCCGGGATGCCAGCCGGCCCGCAGCAGTACGAAGAAGAACCCGGCCATCTCGAGGCATGCGCAGATCACGCCGAGAAACAGCCATGCGCGTAGGAGCATCGGCGGCTGGATGACTCCCTCGGAGCGAGGACGCGGCGGTCGGCGCATCAGACCCGGCTCGGCGGGCTCACGCCCCAGGGCAAGCGCAGGCAGCGTCTCGGTGCCCACGTCGAACGCCAACAGCTGCAGGACGGTCAGCGGCAGGGGAATCCTGCCGCCGCTCAGAGCGAAGAACAGGAACGGTGTCACCTCCGGAGTGGCGTGGGCAAAGATGTAGAGGATGAACTTGCGGATGTTGTCGTAGACCCGGCGGCCTCCCTGAATCGCGGTCACGATCGTCGCGAAGTTGTCGTCGGTCAGCACCATCGTGGCGGCCTCGCGGGCGACATCGGTGCCGGACATTCCCATCACCACCCCGATATCGGCCCGCCGTAGCGCCGGCGCGTCGTTGACGCCGTCACCCGTCATCGCCACGACGTGCCCTTCCGCCTGCAACGCCTCGGCGACCCGCAGCTTGGCTTCGGGCGAGGCTCGAGCAAACACGATCTCCGCTCCGCCCAGCAACAGCGCCTCCAGCGACGAGTCGCTCATTCGATCAAGCTCGTCACCGGTGACGATTGGCGAGGCCTCATCGCCGATTCCCACCTTCCGCGCGATCGTCGCGCCGGTCGTCGGATGATCACCGGTGATGACGATGATGCGCATTCCTGCCTCGTGGCACCGCGCGACGGCTTCGCCACCTCCGGGCGCGGCGGATCGAGCATCGCGACGAGCCCGAGGAAGCAGAGATGGCGTTCGGCGTCCTCGCGCCGCTCAGGCGCCCTCGCGCCCTCCTCGAGTGCCCGGTCGGCGACTCCGAGCACCCGCAGCCCCCGAGCCGCGAACTTCTCGGCCGCGTCCTTTATGGCGCGACGGTCATCCGGTCCCAGCGCTCGGTCGCGCCCGTCGACCGAGCGCATGGTGGTGCAGCTCGGCACGAGCTGTTCGGGCGCGCCCTTCGCGTCGACCCACAGACCCCCTTCGCGCGCGTCGACGGTGCTCATCCGCTTGAGCACGAACTCAAGCAGCGCAATCTCGGTGGGGTCGCCGATCGCACCGCTCGGCGTACCTAGCTCGGCGTTATTGCACCACGCGATCACCGCGATCAGACGCCGGCTAGCGGCGACAGCGCCGCCGTACGTCCCGGCCGCGTCGTCCACCTCCTGCCCCGGGGCCCAGACGCCCTCAACATGCATGCGATTCGCGGTCAGCGTTCCGGTCTTATCGGTGCAGATCACGGTCGTCGAGCCCAGCGTCTCGACCGCGCTCAGTCGCTTGACCACGGCCCCCCGCGCCACCAGGGTCGCGGACCCCAACAGCGAGCGCGAGCGTGATCACCGGCAGCATCCCTTCGGGGACGTTCCCCACGATCAAGCCCACCGCGAACACAGTCGCCGCGGAGAGTCCCAGCCCGGCGAGCGCGGTGGCGACTGGGATGAACGCGATACCGAAAATGACCGCGATCAACGCGATCAGCCACGCCACCCGCCGCACCTGCGAGTCGAGCGGGCTCGCCTCGACCTTGACGCGCTCCGACAGCGCGGCGATGCGCCCCAGCTCGGTATGCATCCCGGTGGCGAACACGACTCCTCGCGCCTCGCCCTCGGTGCACGTCGTGCCACTGAACACGATCTCACGCGCCTGCAGCAGGGGCACGCCGTGATCGGTCAGGTCAGCGGCGCGGAACACGGGCATCGACTCTCCCGTGAGGGTTGAGGCGTCAACCTCGATCCCTCCGCTCAGCAGCCGCGCATCGGCAGAGATGCGATCCCCCTCCTCGATGATCAGGACATCTCCCGGAACCAGCTCGCGAGCCTCGAGGACCACATGCCGACCGTCCCGAACCACCTTGGCATGGGACGGAATGAATGCCGCCAGCGCCTCGACCGCGCGCTCGGCCTGCATCTCCTGAACGAACGCGAACCCCGCATTGAGGAGGATCACCACGACGATCGCCAGCGCGACTGCCACGATCCCTGCGATCCAGGCGAGCCCCGCGGCAGCGACCAGCAGAAGCGCCAAAGGATGCGTGAACTGCCGTGCCAGCTCACGCGGCCATCGCCGTCCCCGCTGCCGCCTCAGCTCGTTAGGTCCGAATTGCGTCAGGCGTCGCTGAGCCTCGCGCGAGCTGAGGCCCCCGTAGCCGGACTTCAGCCCTCGCAGCACCCCATCGGCGTCCCCGGTCGGCTCGACCCCGGGCGCAGACAACCTCCACCGGATCAGCCATGAGAGCGCTCATCCCGCGCACCCCGAGTAGGCGTCCGCTCGGTATCCCTCAACTCCGACCGCGATCCGCGCGATCCCGAAGCCGCCCTCGAGCCGATTCATGGATCCGACCGCCATGATTGCCATCGGCTCGGAGCATGGCCCTTGCGCGCGCGAGAGGCATCGGCACAACCTCTCCCGTCTAGTGCGGGCAATTACCGACCGAGCACCCGCCGGCGAGTCTTGCCGCCGTGACGAAGGAGGGGCATGCGGGTCGGCGCGGACATCGGTATTGCCCCGCGCAGCCGGAACACGCCAGGCTGTGCCCTTCCGGGTACCGTCGTTCGGGGTGCCTGCCGCAGCGGGCTAGCGGCCGTGGTTCGCTCCCACGAACCGCGCCACGGTCGACGAACCGGATAACTGCCGCCACACGCAATGGAAGCCAAAGCAAGATGAGCAGCCAAGACTCGCTTCGGCTATCCGCCGGTCACCGTGCAGGCGACATGGCGAGTGTCGCGACGCGACCTGCGGCGGTTGGCCCGATCTGTCCACCCGCGGCAGCGGCGCGGATCTCGCCGCCGGCTGGCTAAGTGCTTGCCGTGGGCTACGGGTCGTGCTCGGTGACGGCTTACGGGCCGACGTATCACTCGCATGCAAGTGGGTGGACCCAAGACTACGGCGGCGGCACGAGCTGCACGGGCGGCATCGGCCTCAAGACGCTAACCATGTATGACCAAGTGCTCGGCCAAGACGGCCGCACCTGGTGCACGATCAGGGGCTCGGACTTCGCCGCCGGCCCGACCAAGAGCAACCCGCTGAGGATGATTCGCAACCGCGCCGCCTACCTCGGCCACGTCTACCGCACCGTCGCGACCGCGAGGCTGGTGGTGCCCAACGGGCACGCTGGGTGCTCGCTGAACAACACCTGCAACCAAAGGCTCGTAGTGACTGCCGTCAGTCGCCGGCTGGCTCCCTGATCGCGAACGGGCGACGGATCACGGAGTCATGCTGCGCGTGTCGAGTCGGCGGTCGATGAGCGCCAGCGCGACTCGGCGCGCGACTTGCCCGCTCCTGGTCATCCCCCTGCAGGCCGTGTCGTCGATCGTGTCATCCCGAGAAGCGGCCGCCGTGGCAGGCACGGCTTTGTGAAGTTCTGGCTACTTCGCGGATAGCTTCGGCGGCTTTACGCGGATGCCTCCGGGCCAGATGCTGGGCACGATGGACACAAGTTGTAACGTCGTCGATCGGTGGAGTGCCATGGGCAAAGACCGGATAATCGAGGCTCTGGGCGAGCGGCATCTGTTGCTTCCCGGCTTAATCGCCAGAGCGCTCGCGGCCAATGATCGCGTCAAGTACCTGCTCACTCTTCTGCAGACGGCGCGCACAGCGGCCGACGGCGCGACCGGCCTGACGAACCTGCAGGATGAGCGGGTTGCCAGCGGCGTCGACGACGCGCAACTCGATCGGGTCGTCTCGGAATCTTCGCGCGAGGGGGACGGCTGGTACCGCATTCCGGGCGCCGAGCTTCTCTCGGAGCAGGCAATCCTGGAGGTGCGACGGATGCTGGCGCCGCTCGAGGCGGCGGCCGCGCCGGCAGCAGAGAATCTCGCCGACCGGGTCGACGCGGTAACGGCGGCGTTGAGGGTTGAGGGTGATCGGATCGCCACGGAAGACGTTGTGCGGCTGACCGCTCCACGGGGGACGGGCGACGACAGCCTGCATCTCGTGGTGATGGACGCTCACCGCGAGCTGAACGCGCTAGAGGCGCGGATTGCTTCGGACTCCATCGACGGCGCCCGCGTGCATGACCTGGACCCGGGCGATGCCGGCCTCGTCCACGCGTTCATGCGGGGAGTGCACGCCACCGAGCGACTTCGGTTCGATCATCCCGGGCTCGGGACGGTCGCGACACGGACAGGTTCCACGGTGGTGATTCAGAACGATCTCGGCGAAACCGACGCGCATGTGGTTGTAATCAGAGTGACTGACCGCGCGGTGACGATCAACTACACGGACGTTCATCTCATTCGCCTCGTGTTCTTCCAAGACCTGCTGGCCGCGTGGCCGGTTGCCTGGGAAGACACCCGGTCGCGCAGTGACAAGTCGGTTGAGGGAGGCCTCTATCACCTGGCCAGTGGTCGCTTCGAGGCCGCCGAGACGGCGGACCTTGACGGCTTCCTCGAGCATCTGGGCTCGCGGCTCGTGTTCATGATCGACTGGAACCGGGCGCGGAAGCGACTTCGTCGCCTGGTGGGGCGCCGGGCGGCCATCGACCTGCTCCGCTGGGCTGCGGAGCGAGGATACGGGCATATGGCCTTTCTGCGGGCGGGGGCCGACGGGCTCGTCTACGACGCGCTGGAGTTTGCCGGCGGTCGTGTCGTCCGGGCCGGCGAATCGCTCGAGGACGTGCTAGGCGCCGATGCTGCTCAGGCGTACCTCCGGTCCGTGCTGAAGATCTGCTCGGAAGGCCTGCTGGACGGCAAGCTCGTTTCGCTCATCCAGGACGAGGTCCGGGCGGAGCTGACGGGTTATCTGCGCTCGGCCCGGCAGGAGATCCTCGGGCTCGCCCTCCGTCACGCCGAGGTGAGCGTCGAGATCGCCGAGGCCGCGCGCGATGCACTGGAGCAGGCGATCACCGGTGCCCAAGATCGCTGTCATGCGCTGGCGGCCCAAGCGCAGTTGGCCGAGCACGACGCAGACGAGCTGGTCGGTAAGGCTCGCATCGCCGTCGCCCGGGCGCCCGACCTGGCGCCGTTCCTCGAGTTGGTCGAGGCCGCTGATGACATCGCCGACTGCGCCGAGGAAGCGGCCTTCTATGCCACGCTGCTGCCGCGCGGACATCCTGCCGACGGTGTTCGGCCCCACGTACGACGGATCGCCCGCCTGGTCCTTGCCGCGGCGCGGGAATACCTGCGCGCGGTACAGCTGAGCATCGAGCTTCGCCGAGGCGGGCCGCGCGGCGAGATGGACGCGTTCCTCGAGGCCGCGCATCAGACGGTAACGCTCGAGCGCGATACGGATGAGGCGCAGCGTGGCGTCCATCAGGCGATCGTCGCGGATGGTGGCGAGTCCGGTGCGTCGATGTTCGTGGTCGTCGAGCTCACCCGAGCCTTCGAGGAGGCGGCCGACGCGCTGATGCACAGTGCTCATCTGATACGCACGCAGACCCTGGCTCGCGTCGTCGGCTCAGAGCCCCTGCCGCAGCGCGCGGCCGACACCTATGCTGCCGCCTCGCGGCCCGCGGTCCAGCCGGGCATGGCGGGTGAGCATCTCTACGTCCTGGGCGACTCCTCGCTTCCAATCCCGGCGGCCAATGTCATCGGCGGCAAGGCGTACGGGCTGGCACGCATCGCGCGAGCCGGGCTGCCGGTGCCCGAGGGTGTCGTGCTGACCACCGAGCTCTGGCGTAGCTGGGTGCAGTCGGGGAGCGCCGAGCCGGCCGTGCGAGACGCGATGCGAGGTGCCGTCGATACTTTGGAGCGCCGCACCGGCCTCCGACTGGGAAGCTCGCGGCGTCCACTGCTCTTGTCGGTGCGCTCGGGTGCCCCGATCTCGATGCCGGGGATGCTCGAGACCGTGCTGGACGTTGGCTTATGCGATGGAACGGCACGCGGGTTGATCGCGTTGACCGGCAACCCGCGGCTCGCGTGGGACTCGTACCGGCGCCTGATCGAGTCATACGCGACGGTGGTTAACGGCTGCCCCCGGGAGCCGTTCGATCAGGCCGTACGCGCGACGCTCGCGGGCGCCGACGCACGCACCGCTCGCGAATTGACGTCGGCCAGGCTCGAGTGGCTCACGCGCACGCACCTCGACCTCTACGCGGAGCTGACCGGTAGCGAATTCCCACAGGACCCAATCGACCAACTGGACGGCGCCGTCGCCGCCGTCCTGGCCTCGTGGAATGCGCCAAAGGCGGAGGAATATCGCCGCCTGCACGGCATCGACGAGAAGCTCGGAACGGCCGTGCTGGTGCAGCGGATGGTGTTCGGCAACGCCGGCGGCGTGTCCGGAGCAGGGGTGGCCTTCACACGCGATCCCGCGCTTGGCGAGCGCCGCCTGTACATGGACTTCCTCTTCGACGCCCAGGGTGAGGACATCGTGGCCGGGCGTCACACGGCGGAGGGGAGCAGCGAGCTCTCGGTTATCGCTCCCGATGTGCTGGCCGAGATCGAGCGGGTGTGTCCGACACTGGAGGCCGAATTCCGGGATGTTCAGGAGTTCGAGCTCACAGTCGAGGAAGGACGGCTGTTCCTGCTCCAAGCGAGGCCGGCGAAGCGGACGCCGTGGGCGGCTCTACGAATCGCGACCGACCAGGTCCACGAGGGCCTCATCTCCACCCAGACGGCTCTCGAGCGCGTCGAGGAGCTCGATCTCGGCGACATTCGGCGCGTGCACGTTCAGGACTCGAATGGCTGGGAGCCGCTCTGCCACGCCATCCCGGCAAGTCTCGGCGTTGCCATCGGTCCGCTCGCCCTTGACCGGAAGGCAGCTGAGCGGCTTGCCCGAGCGGGCACGCCAGCGGTGCTCGCGCGCGCGGATGCGGCCACCGAGGATGTGGCCGCGATGTCTATTGCGGCTGGTGTCCTGACGTCGTCCGGCAGCCGCACATCGCACGCCGCCGTGGTGGCACGCGAGCTCGGGAAGCCCTGCCTCGTCGGCTGCACCGACCTGACGGTCGACCTCGAGGCGCGAACCGCCCAGATCGCGGGGCGTGAGATCGCGGAGGGTAATGTCGTCTGTATCGAGGCCGAAGCCGGCCTGGTGTACGCTGGCGCTCCCACCCTGGTCGAGGAGCGCCCGCTCGAGGCGCTCCGCGAGGTCGCCACCTGGCGTTCCAGCAGGGCTGCTCAGACGGCCTCGGACGCTGGGGCGTCACCCCCCCGCGGTGAGCTTGGCGGGACGGTGGTCGGGTAAGCGACGGTGCCGGCGCCGAGTGACGAGTCCATCATCGTTATGTCGCACTCAGATTCGCCGGCTATGCGCCGTCGATGACGCCTAGGCGGCGACGGTTTTTGCCCTGTCGCGGCGGAGAGAGTTGGCAGCGCTCTTCACGATGTCGCGAAGGAGGTCGTATTCCGTGTGGACCAGCCGATCGGCCATCGTCAGACCCGGCTCGGTGATCGTTTCGCAACCTCGGAGGTGCCTGTGAATTCGTGAGGGACCGCTTCCTCGATGGTGATCACGGACTGCCCCATCGCCTCAATCGCGGCCCCGCCCGCTTGTCTCGAGCGACTTCAGCACCTCGTCGGACAACTCTGCTGTCCGATCTAACCCCTCTTTGCCTCTGGTCAGCTCGACGATTCTGGTCTTCTCCGGGCTCAATGACAGCGCGATATACACCCGCACGCCGTGGTGGTCGAGCTCGGCTACCGGGACGAATTCGACTGGCGGTCACACGGAAAGTGGAGCATCTTGGCCAAGCCGCCTTCGATGCCGAGGTCGCGGAACAGATCCAGCGCCGCGGCGCGGGGGTCCCAGCGGGTCGTCGTAACGCGCCCAGGCTGAACCAGCCGAGCCACCGACCAACGGCCGGGTCCGCCAAGCTCCTCGGGCAGTTGGTCCGGGGTGGCCAGCGCCAAAGTAACCAATCGCGCCTATTCGTACTGCAACGCCTGCAAGGGATCGAGGCGAGAGGCGCGGCGAGCGGGTGCTCCGGCGGCGAACCTGCCCGCGAAGAAGGCGGTCAGGATCATGAGGCCGATCGTGGGCAGCGGGATCGTGAAGCTGAGGCTCCAGGTGGAAAGGGCGACGGTCGCCAGCGCGGCCAGCGCGATACCCACGACGATTCCGATCAGGCCGCCGATCAGACCGGTGATCTCGCCTTCGATCCGGATCATCCGGCGAAGCTGCTTACGGGTCATGCCGATCGCTCGCAGCGTCCCGATCTCGCGCGTGCGCTCGACGATGGAGAGGACGAGCGTGTTGACGATCCCGAACATGCTGACGATGATCGAGAGGGCGAGCATCAGGTTGAACAGGCTGAGTAGCGAGGCGAGCGACGTCTGTGCGCTCTTGATGAAGGCCGGGACGGTCTGGATGGTCACGCTCGGGAAGCCGGCGAGGAGTGCCTTCAGAGACCTGAGAGCGGCGCGCCTGGCACCGCCCGTGTTGACGAGCACTCCTGAGTCTTGAGGCTGGCTAAAGCTTCGGTCGAACAGCGCCGTACTGATCGTTACCGCTCCGACCAGCGCGCCGACGACGGGGGGCTGCTGGATGCCACGCACGACCAGGTCGAGGTTGGTGCCCGATTGTGTCTCGACGGCAAGCGTGCTTCCGATGGCCAGGTGATGATCGGTCGCGAACTGTTGCGAGACGATCGCTCCGGTTTGGCCGAGCTCGGCCAGAGCGCCGGAATGAGATCCGGATACCCATTTGAAGTTGTAGAAATGCGCGATCCTCGAGGGGTCGACGCCGTTCATCTGCTCGTTCTTGCCGTACGCCCTGATCTCGCCCTGGCGGGCCGCCGTCGCTTCGATTCCAGGTGCTGCGCGCAGCGCGTCACCGACGGCCGGCGGCAGCAGGGCGTTGGTCGTGTTGACGACGTAGTCCGCGCGGAGTTGCTGCCTGATCGAAGAGTTGAGTGTGTCACTCAGCCCGGCGCCGAGCACCGAGACGAACACCACGAGCGCCACGCCGACGGTCAGCGCTCCGGCCGTAACAGCGGTGCGGGACGGATTTCGGCTCGCGTTCTCTCGCGCGAGCATTCCGGCGGTGCCGGCGCGCCGCTCGAACGGTCTACCGATTACACCGGCCAGGGGGGTCACGAGCCAGCGCAAGACGAACGCCAAGGCGACGAACAGCAGCGCGGCCCCGCCAGCGAGGGCCAGCAACCGGTTGGCGGTCGACAGGCCGCCGGCGAACAGCCCGATACCCAGCACCGCCGCGCCCGCCAGGCCGGCGGTGGCAAGCAGCGGCTTGATGAACCGCGCTAGCCGTCCCGGTGGGAGAATCGCGCCCTCGCGAACGGCGGCGATTGGCGGCACACGGGTGGCGCGGACTGCCGGAGCGAGGCTCGCGAGCAGCGTGACGAGGATCCCCGCCGAAAGGCTCACGATCACCGTACGCGTGGCCATGACGACGCCGCTACTGGGCAATGTCGCACCCATCGAGGCGAACAGGGCATCGAGCGCGCGGGCCAGCCCGAGCCCCGCGACGAGGCCGACCACCGACGCTGCCGCCCCGATCACGAGCGCCTCCAGAACCACGGATCCGAGTACCTGGCGTCGCGACGCGCCGAGCGTGCGGAGAGTCGCGAACTCACGGGTCCGCTGGGCAACCGTGACCGACAGCGTGTTGAAGATGACGAACGACCCGACGAACAGGGCGATCCCGGCGAACGCGAGCAGGACATCGCGCACGATCGCGAACGCCTGGTTGATGTTGTCGGTGTTCGTCTTCACCTCCTGAGCGCGCGTCTTGACCTGAGCGCTCGCCGGCAGCAGCGGCGCGATCGCGTGCACGAGTTGCTGTGGGCTCACGCCCGGGCGCGAGGAAACGTAGATCTGGTCGTATTCGCCCTGCTTGTCGAACAGGCGCTGGGCGACCGGGGTGTCGAACACGAGCAGATCGATCGGCCCCAGTGAACCCACCCCGCCGAAGCGCACGATCCCGACGATCCGGAAGAACTCGAGTGGCCGGCGGGTGACGACGCCGATAGTTGACCCGATGGCCAGGTGATTGGCGCTCGCCGTCTGCGGATCGATGGCGATTTCCCGCGGCCCGCTGGGTCGGTGGCCGGCCACGACCTGAAGCGTGTTGAATGAGCTGCCGCGAGCGGGCACCCCGAACGCCAACGGGCTGCCAGGCCCGGTCACGGCGGCACCCTGCGCGTTGCGCAGTTGGGCTCGGTCCTCGACGAAGCCTTGCACATCCTGCACCTGCGTAAGCGCGCGGATCCTGGTCAGCACAGTCGCGGGCACCGGTGGGGCCGGCACGCCGACGCCGGAGATCGGACTCTTGCCGACGACCACGACGTCGGCCTTCGAGTATGCCGTCGTGAAGATCGTGTTGAACGCATGCAACGTGGTGTCCATCAGCACGTACGTGCCGCTGATCATCGTGACCCCGAGCACGATCGCGAGCGCGGTCATCGCCGCGCGACCTTTGCGCATTCTCAGGCCCCCGAGGACGACGGCGATCATCCGGCGAGCGCGGCGATCGCGCTCATCACCTCGCTGCTGGAGGCGTCGTCGAGCTCGCGGACGATCCGACCGTCGGCGAGCAACAGGATCCGGTCGGCGACCGTGGACACGCGTGGCTCGTGCGTGACGGTCAGGATCGTCTGGCCATAGGAGGCCACGCACGAGCGCAACAGCTCGAGAATCTCGTGACCAGTTTTCGAGTCGAGGTTCCCGGTCGGCTCATCAGCGAACAGGATCGAGGGACGGGTCACGAGTGCCCGTGCGATCGCCACCCGCTGCTGCTGCCCGCCGGACAGCTCGGCCGGCCGGTGCGCGCGGCGGTCACTCAGCCCCAGGTCCCCGATCACCTGATCGACCCAGTGCTGGTCGATGGTCCCACCGGCGAGCCGGAGCGGTAGCACCACATTCTGCTCGGCGCTCAGCATCGGCAGCAGATTGAAGAACTGGAACACGAAGCCGACCTTCTCGCGCCGCAGCAGCGTCAGGTCATCGTCGTCCATCCTCGAAAGCGGAACGCCGTCAATCAGCGCTTCGCCCGACGTGGGCCGATCGAGGCCCGCGAGGATGTGTAACAGCGACGACTTGCCCGATCCCGAGGGACCCATTACCGCCACCAGCTCGCCTCGGGCAACCGACAATGAGACGCCTCGAAGCGCGTCCACCGCCGCGTCACCCTCCCCATAGCGACGCGTGATGTCCTGGGCCATAACGGCCGGCGCGAATGGCACCACGGGAATCCCGGCGCGATGAAGAGTCACCGATTCGGTAGCCATCGTCTCCCCTTCGTGCGAGCTCTAAGTGGGTGCGGCAACCAGAACATCGCACGGCCACACGGCGGCGACATCGGGAGCTCGTACGCAATTCGATGCGGAAGTCCCGCGGATCCGCTGCTTGACACTGCGCGTCGTGCATCCTGGGGGCGGGCTCAGTGTCCGGAGGCAAAGCCGCCGCAGGTGTCGGACGGCCGGTAGGGGCCGCCCGACGGTTGCCCGATTAATTGCTACCGGGGCAGGTACGGCTTGCCGCCGTAAGCGGCGAGACCGTAGATGACCAGCACCTCGATCGCTACGAGCGTCAGCGACCAGAACGGGTAGGCCGGAATCGAGAACATCGCTGCCAGGCCCGCGAGCAAGGCGGCAAAGATCCCGAACCAGCGCCCGAACTCACCCCCGCGCCAGACCGACAGAGCGGCCAGGACCTCGACGGCCCCGAAGCCCATCACGATCCCGCCCCAGGTATTCAGGTCACTGAGGATGTAGGAGGCCCCCGCGACGAAGAAATGCGAGCTCGAGACGGCCGCGATACCCCAGATGATGCCGAGAGCACCACGCATCACGAGCATGATCGCGCTCCGCCGGCGCCTGGGCTGTGAGCGACTGACTATCGGCTCGGTGAGCTCCCACCAAATCGACGTCAGCCGCTCGCGATCGAGGCTCGGCAATCCCACGCCTGGAAGCCTGTCATCCACCACGCCCCGTATCGACAGCTTCGCGCCCGCCGCCACAGCTATCCAACCCGTGGAATCTGCCGACGCGTACGGTCAGCGTCATCGCGCTCGAACAGCTCGTCGCGCAGTGCCATGAGCCCCGGTATGTCGTGCACGTCGGAGGGTCGCTCGACCAGAGAAGCAGGTTGGGATTGCAGTGCCGAGCGCAAGCATGTGATGGCGGCCGCGTCTCGTTGCGCCAGACGCTGAACCTCCTCGTGCGTGCGCGCGGTCCGCTCGGCCAAGGAGGAGCCGAGCACCGGGGCGAGCCGCGCCGCCGTCCCCGCGACGTCGAGGTCGCTCGGGTCGATTGGGTGGACACGGTTGACGATCACCCCCGCGCGGTGCATGCCCGCCCGATCAAGCTCCCCGGCAAAGAAGAGCGCTTCCTCGATCGCCGCCCGCTCCGGCGAGGTGACGATCAGGAAGGCGCTGCCTCGATCCGTGAGCAGCTCATGCACGTCCGCCGCGCGCTGGCGAAAGCCCTCGAGCAGCTCGCTGAGCTGGCCGAACAGTGAGGTCAGATCCTCGAGCAGCCTGGTTCCGGTGATCCGCCGCAATCCCGCGAACGCGACGCCCGCCGCGCGGATGGCATGGCCGGTCGGTCTCATGAACGCGGCCAGCGCCCGCCCCTCGAGAAACCCGATCAGCCGGTCCGGGGCGTCCAGGAAGTCGACCGCGTGCCGGGAGGGCGGGGTGTCGAGCACGATCACGTCGTAACCGCCGCCGTGCTCGAGCTCGTACAACTTCGCGATCGCTGTGTACTCCTGCGACCCGGCCACCGCCGTGGAAATGTGCTCGTAGACCGGATTGCCGAGGATCTCGTCGCGCACGGCGGGCGTCGGCGCGAGCAGCCCGATCAGCTCATCGAAGGTCCGCTTCGCATCGAGCATCATCGCCGCCAGCTCGCCCTGGATCTCGACGCCCGAACGGCCGAACCTGGCCACGTCCACGACCTGGGGCCGATTACCGAGCGCATCGAGCCCAAGCGCCTCCGCCAGACGACGAGCGGGATCGATCGTGACAAGCGCGACCCGGCGTCCTTCGGTGGCAAGCCCGAGCGCGACCGTTGCCGACACGGTCGTCTTGCCCACGCCGCCTGCGCCGCCACAGATGACCACGCGCTTACCCGCCAGCGCACTATCCAGGCGGTTCATGGTCCGCCCCGACCAGCAGATCGGCGAGCTGATTGATGTGCCGCTTGCCGAGCTCCGCCTCGAACAGAAACGGCAGCGTGATGCAGGGTGCTGCCTGCAGCCGGCCGACCAGCCGCTCGAGCTCGACGCGCTGCGCCTGCGCGCGCGCATGGAACCAGCGAGCACTGCGGATGGCCGGATCGTCGGGCGCAGCCGCAAGGGCGAGCCCATCCTCGGAGCTGAACCGCGCCGGCAACAGCCGGTTGACCACCACCGCTCCGACCTCGACGCCAAACCGTTCGAACAGCGTCGCCTCCAGCTCAAGGGCCTCGGTCACCGCCATCTGCTCGGCCGTCGCCACCACCACGGCGCCGACGTCGGCCGTGTCGGTGAGCGCACGCTCAATCCCGGCGGCCTGCCGCGCCACCGGCCCCACGCGAGCGATCCGGCTGAACGTGCCCGGAGCCGCCAGCAGGCCGACCAGCTGACCGCTCGCCGGCGCGTCGAGGATCACCACGTCATAGCGACGCGCGTGCGTCTTGTGCCGCGGGCGCTGGCCAAGCTCCCACACCTTGCCGATCGTCAGCAGATCGCTCATGCCGGGCGCGGCTTCGACGAACAGCCCGAACGCACGACTGCGGGCAAGCATCCCGGCCGGGATCGGCCCCGGCACCTCGCGGCGGAGGTACTCCTCGAGTGCACCGCGACGCTCGACCGTCACGTGATGCAGTCTCGGCAGGAGCTCGACCTCGGTCAGCGGATCAGCAGCTCGGCGGCCGAGCAGCGGCGGAATGTCGGCGCGGCCGGCGGTCTCTACGACGAGCGCGCGACGTCCGCTCCGGGCCGCAGCCACGCCGAACGCCGCCGCGACGGTCGACCTCCCGACCCCTCCCTTGCCGGCGACGATCAAAAACTGCTTGCCGATCAACCGCGCCGTCGGCTCTACCGCCTCCGCGCGCGTCCGCGTCAGCGGACGCGGCGGCGTCCTAGCCATCGGTGTGCCCGGCAACCACGCTGGGGCGCCCGTTGGCGATGTGCTCCTGTACCGCGTCGAGGACATCCATGGGAATAGGGAAGACCAGGGTCGAGTTATGCTCGGTGGCGACCTCCGCGAGCGTCTGCAGGGTGCGCAGCGTGAGCGCCCCGTGCTCACGAGAGATCACGCCGGCCGCCTGGGAGAGCCGCTCGGCGGCCTGGTACTCGCCCTCGGCGGCGATCACCTTGGCGCGCCGCTCGCGCTCAGCCTCGGCCTGCCGGGCCATCGCCCGCTTCATCGCATCAGGCAGATCGACGTCCTTGGTCTCGACCTTGACCACGTTGATCCCCCACGGCTCGGTGCCGGCGTCGATGATCTGCTTGAGTAGCTCGTTGATCGCCGCCTGATTAGCGAGCAGATCGTCGAGATCATGCTGCCCGAGCGTCGCGCGCAACGTGGTCTGCGCGATCCGCAGCACCGCATGCTGATAGTCGCGGATCTCGACCACAGCCTTGATCGGGTCGACCACGCGGAAGAACACCGCCGCCTCGACCCGGACCGTGACGTTGTCCTTCGTTATCAGGTCCTGGGCTGGGATATCCGCCGTGTCGACCTGCAGGTTGACCCAGCGGGTGCGCTCGATCAGCGGGATGATCAGGACCAGCCCAGGCCCGCGAGCACCGCGGAGGCGACCGAGCCGGAAGACAACGACCCGCTCGTACTCGCGCACGATGCGGATCGCGCCGATCAGCCCGAACAACGCCAGAACGGCGAGTACGATCAAGACGATCACGGCTGCGGACATCACAGTGAAAGCGTCGCGCCCGTGAGCCAACACGGCATCGGTATCGCGGCGCGAGGCGGCTGCGGTCAACTACCCAATGCTCACAACACGATCGTGCGGCAAGTCAGCGCGCGGCGATGTTCACGCGCGGTAGAAGCCCTCGATCTTCTCGTTGGCACGGGGGAGGCGGCCGCGGCGCCGGGCATGGCTTCGATTCGCGGCACGATCGAGTCAGGCAGCGAGGATGCGGTCAGGTCGGCCAGGCCGGCCCGGCAGACCCCGAAGTCGGGAGTGGTCCGCCCCCACCGGCGCAGCAGATTCACCTTGACCATCGCCAGCATTTCGCCGCACTCTGGACGCCGACTCGTGAGTCTTTGCCTTAGGCGCCGGCGGCTTGCTTCTGCGCCTCGGCGAGGTAGCTGACTGCGTCGTTCAGCGTCGAGAGCTTGGGGTAGTCGCGCTCGGGTATGTCGATGCCGGTGCGCGCGTTGATCTCGACGACGATGTTGAGGAAGTCCATCGAGTCGATATCCAGCTGCTCGGCCAGGGCGGCGTCTGGGTCGACTGCCGCGGGATCGACGTCGGGCGCGATCTGGCACACGACGCTTATCACGAGCGCGCGCAGGTCCTGTTCAGTGCTCATAGGTTCTCCGGTTCCTGTAGTCGCCGATCGATCAGGGTTAGAAAGCGGCCTCCGGCGTGCCCGTCGCTGGCGCGGTGGTCGGCGGCCAGCGTGGCGACGACGATCGGTCGGACCCCCAGCATCCCGTCGACCGCCCATGGCCGCTCACGCACAGCGCCGAAGCCGACGAGCGCGACCTGGGGCGGATAGATCACGCCGTGCACCAGGTCGACGCCGCGCTCGCCGAGGTTGGTGACCGTGAGGGTGGGGTCGGACATCTCCGAGCTTCGGAGCCGACCGGCCCTGGCCCGCTGCACGAGGTCGCGGACGCCCGCCATGATCTCGTCAAGGCTCTTCTTGTCGGCGTCGTGCAGGGCCGGGGCGATCAGGCCGCCGCCGCGCAGCGAGACCGCCACGCCCAGGTGAACGCCGTCACCGGGTCGGAACGCTCCGTCGGTCCAGAACCCGTTCATTTCGGGCATCTCGGCGGCGGCTCTGGCGACCGCGCTCAGAAGCAGGATCGACGGGAGGAGCCGCTCGTTCACCGGCCGCCGGAGGTTCGAGTCGCGCAACCAGTCGATCGCCCGGCCCATATCGATCTCGAGCTGCAGGTAGTAGTGGGGAATCTCGCGCTTGGAGCGCGCCATCAGCGCGCCGATCGCGTCGCGCATCGCGGCCTGGCGGTCGCCTGGCTCGCGTGCGCGCGCTGGCACCAGCGCTTGGACCGGTGGCGGTGGCTCGGGCCCCGTGTGGGCGCGCTCGACGTCGGCCCTGGTGATTGCGCCGTTCGGCCCGCTTCCCGCGACCTCCGAGAGATCGACTCCGAGTCCAGCCGCGGCGCGCCGGGCAAGGGGCGACACGCGCAGGCGGTGGTTCGTGCCGGCCGGCGCCGCAACTGGGACGGGTGCCGGCGGCGCCGTGGGCGGGGCGGTCACCGCGATCGGTGGAGCTGATGGTGCCGGCGTCGGTGGAGCGGGCGGTCCAACCGGTACCGGTACCGGTGCCTCGGCGTCTACCGGGTGAAGCGTGGCCAGTACGGTGCCGACGGGAACACGCTCGCCCACCGGGACGAGAAGCTCATCGATCACGCCGCCTTCGAAGATCTCGACCTCGATCTCGGCCTTGCTGGTGTCCACCAGCGCGACGATGTCGCCGCGCTTGACCGTGTCCCCTGGCTTGACGTACCACTCGAGCACCGTGCCGGCGTCCATGTCGGCGCCGAGCGAGGGCATCACGAAGTCACTCATCGGCCGGGACTCCGATCATTCGTCGCACCTCGTCGACGACCTTGTCGGGTTGGGGCAGCGCTGCCTGCTCCAGGTGGCGGGGGTAGGGCATCGGCACCTCGGCTGAGCACACCCGCGCGACCGGCGCGTCGAGCTCGTAGAACGCCTGTTCCATGATCCTGGCGCTGACCTCGGCGGCCAAGCTGCCCGACCGCCACCCCTCGTCGATGACCACGGCGCGGTGCGTGCGCGCCACCGACTCGATGATCGTCCGGTCATCCAGCGGGCGCAGCACGCGCAGGTCGATCACCTCGGCGTCGATCCCGGTGCTCGCCAGCTCCTCGGCCGCCGACAGAGCGGTGGGGAGCGTGCCGCCGTAGGCGATCAGCGTCACGTCGCCGCCCGGCCGCGTGATCGCTGCCCGCTCGATGTCGACGGCGCCCGCGTCTTCCGCGAGCTCTCCCTCGAGGTTGTAGAGCGAGCCGTGTTCGAAGATCAGCACGGGGTTGGGGTCGGCCAGCGCCGGGGCGAGCATGCCGCGCGCGTCGGCGATGGTCGCCGGCACGAGCAGCTTCAAGCCGGGGATGTGCGCGAGCCAGCCCTCGAGGCTATGCGAGTGCTGCGCCGCGACCTGCCGGCCCGCGCCGGTGGTCATCCGGATCACCAGCGGGATCGCGAACTGACCACCCGACATGTGGGTGATCGTGGCGGCGTTGTTCATGATCTGATCGAGCGCCAGCAGGCAGAAGTTGACCGTCATCACCTCGACGATCGGTCGCATCCCGCCCAGCGCGGCGCCGATTCCGGCGCCGACGAACGCCGACTCCGACAGCGGCGTGTCCCGGATCCGCTCCGGGCCGAACTCCTCCAGCAGGCCCTTGCTGACACCGAAGCAGCCGCCGTAGGCGCCCACGTCCTCACCCATCAGGAACACGCGCTGATCAGCCAGCAGCGCCTCGCGGATCGCCTCGCGCATCGCCTCGCGGTAGGTCATCGTCCTTGTCGGCGCGACGGTCACGGCGCGGCCCCCTCGTAGTAGACGAACCGCTCAAGCTCCTCAACCGGCTCGAGCCGGCCGGCTTGGGCGAACGCGATCGCGTCCTCGATCTCAGTTGCGATCTCCTGCTCGAGCTGCTCCACAGCATCGTCGGTCAGCAGGCCGTCGGCCTGGAGCCGGGCGGTCAGGGCCGGGATCGGATCGTGCTGCTTCCAGCGCTCGATTTCCTCCTTGGTCCGGTACAGGTCGGGGTCGTACATCGAATGAGCGCGGAAACGGTAGGTGCGAAGCTCCAGGAAGCACGGCCGGTCGCCGTCCCTGACCTCGGCCGCCGCGCGCCGCGCCGCCTCCTCGACCGCGAGCACGTCCATGCCGTCGACCGACCAGGCCGTCATCTCGTAGCTCGCCGCCTTCAGCGCCAGATCGGTCTCCGACTCGTAGCGCTCGATCGCGGTGCCCATCGCGTACCGGTTGTTCTCGCACAGGAACAGCACGGGCAGGCTCCACAGCGCGGCGAGGTTCATGCATTCGTGGAACTCGCCTTCGGCGACAGCGCCGTCGCCGAAGAAGCACGCGGTCACCCGGCGGCGGCCCTGCAGCTTGTCGGCGAGGGCGAGACCGACGGCCAGCGGCAGCCCGCCGCCGACGATCGCGTTGCCGCCGTA
>DATJYY010000251.1:0-3223 GCA_035499395.1 Solirubrobacteraceae bacterium | reverse complement strand
GCCCTCGCCTAAGTCGACATCTGGATCTGGGATCGTGGCCGGGACGCGTGTCGATCCGAGACCGAGACGCTCGATGATCTCGACTGCTTGGGATCGGCCCGGGACGCCGAGCTTGTCGTAGATCGACGCGACGTGGGTCTTGACCGTAGGGCGCGCGAGGTAGAGCCGATCGGCGATCTCCTGGAGCGAGAGATGCGTCGGAAGGAAGCTCAGGACCCGCAGCTCGGCCGACGTGAGACCGTAGTCCTCGCCTCGGCTGATCCGCGCTTGGAGACCTCGTAGGCGGGCAGGAAGCGTTCCGGCATCCGGATATCCCTGCAGCGCGTCGTCCGCAGCCTGCGCGAACTCGAGCGCGCCGACCAGGTCGCCGAGATCGAGGCTGATGTTGCCGCAGCGAAGCGCAAGATCCGCCTCGAGCCACCAGGCCCCGCGCAGGTGCCCGCGGAGCCGCCGGACGCCTTCGAGCTCGGGTGCGGCCGCCGTGTAGTCACCGCGCTGCTGGTGAGCAAGCGCCCGGGCCGTGTGGGCGATCGCGCCGCCGGCCGTCTCCTCGAGGTGCGCTTCGGCGACCAGCCAGGTGGCTTCGACCGCCCAACGCCGCAACTCTCGCCGATTCCCCATGTCCGCGGCCGCAAAGGCGAGATAGCCGAGACAGATCACCCGCGAGTGGGCGGCCTCGGGTCGCTCGCGCAACAGCCCGACTGCCTCCCGTAGCGCGGTGATCGCCTCCTGCGGCCGGCCCAGGAGAGCGTTCGCCAGTCCCATCGCGCGACGCTGACCAGCCATCGGGTGCCCGCCTGCTTTTCGGACGAGTACACGAGCTCACCGTCGCGCAGCATCGGGGGGATGCCGTCGGGCGCCAGGAGGCTTCGGATGTTCGCGTGGGACGCGCGCAGCGAGGACGCCCCGTTGGCGGATGGCACGTCGAGCGGCCCTCGTTCGGCCGCGGCGATGAACCGCCGCGCCCGGGCCAGGTCGCCGCCGAAGAGGAACACCCAGGTGGCTGCGAGGGACAGTTGCGGGTCTGAGGCGATCTCCTCGTCCGTGCAGCCTTCGAGCCACAGCCGCACGGTCTCGCTCCGCCCACGCCTTGCGAGCTCGTCTCGATGCGCAAGCGCGATCCGGCCCGCTTGAGCGAGATCGCCGCTGGAATGCGCGTAGAGGAACGCCTCGCCGACGAGTCCGTGCCGCTCACACCAACGTGCCGCCCGCTGCCGATACATGGCGAGCAGCTCCGGATGGCGACGACCCAGCTCCGCGCGGAGAAGATCACCGAACAGATGGTGGTAGCGATACCACTCCCGGCGATCGTCCATCGGCACGACGAACGCGTCTCAACGAGCGAGGACCTCAAGCGACGCGGCGGCATCGGTCGTGCCAAGCACCGCGTCGCACAACGAGGCCGACATCCCCTCGAGGACCGACGTCCCGAGCAGAAAGCTCTTGAGATGCTCCGGCTGGCGGTCCGGCACCTCTTCCAAGAGGTAGTCGGCGATCTGGGTCTGATCGCCCGACAGACCGGCAGCCCTGGCTTTGGCATCGTCACGGTCGCGCAGCGACAGCGCCGCCAGGACGACCGCGGCCGCCCACCCCTCCGTCCGCTCGCGCAGCGCCTCGGCCGCCTCCTCTGAGAGCTCCAGCCCTCCGCTCGCGGCGACATCACGGGTCTCCTGCGCGTCCAGACCGAGAAGCTCGGTCCCGATCTCGACCAGATCGCCGCCGACACGCAGACGGCCCAGCGGCACTCCCGGATTCCCGCGCGTGACCAGCACCAGCTGAGACCCTGACGGAACCTGGTCGACGAGAAACGCGAGAACCGCCCGGCTCTTCTCGGCCGATATGACATGTACGTCGTCCAGCACCAGGACGAACGGGTCACGGTCCCCGAGCTCGCCGGCCAACAGAGGGAGGACAACCTCATCGATTCTGGGCCGCGGTCGCGACAACTCCTCCAGAAGCTCACCTTCAACCGGGCCTGTGTGCTCGAGCGCCGCCGCGACACGGGCGAGCAGCACCACTGGGTCGTTGTCGCCGTGGCCGAGCTGCACCCAGTAGCAGGGCCTGGGATCCGCCTCACTCCACTGCGCGACAAGCGTCGACTTCCCGTAACCCGCCGGCGCCGAAACCAGCACCAGCCGGCTCCGCTCCGCGACCAGCTGCAACGAAGCGAGACGAGTACGCAGCACCACGCCCGGCCGGACAGTCAGACCTCCAAGCTCCGACCTCCGGGGCAGCGGCCTGGTCTCGGACAAGACGCCGCTACCCACCGCTCGACCCCCCGCTCCCAGCGGTGTCGACGACAACCTCGCGTACGAGCGTCGCCACGCTTACTGGAGGGTGAGACGGCGCCCAGGTCTCTAACAGATCGGTCCACATATGCGCCTCGAATCCGGTCGCGTAATGCCAACAAAACCGGTCAGCCGCATCGGTAGATGCCACATCTCGGTGCCAACAAAGGACGACCCAGACGCTACCCGGCCGATGAACGGTGCAATATCGGCTAGGAACACGAAGAAACCTTCGGGAAAACCGCAACGCCGGGGAGCGTCTTACGAGTATGGGAGGGGTGGTGCGCGCGAGTATCTCCGCCCCCGGCAAGCGCCGGCGTTCGTCGCCGGTGCACGCGGCAAGCTCCTGGCCGACATCGACGAGGGGTCTCGAGCGGAGAGATCAGCCATTTAGGCTGATGACGGACCGGTGATCCGGGTCGTACGGTCGGAGTGTTATTGCCGACCCGACGAACACCGACACTGAGCGAGACGCCTCCATGGCAGTTTCCCTGACGCCGGCCGAGAGCCGCGTTCTGTCCCTGTTGCCGACATACCGAACGCTCTTCGCCATCGGCGCCGAGCTCGGGATCGGCCGTCCCACCGTAAAGACGCACGTCGAGAACATCTACAAGAAGCTCGGGGCCACCAACCGAGCCGAGGCCGTGAAGCTCGCTGAGAGCGCGGGCCTGCTGGCCCCTTCGGTGACCCGGCTCGGCAAGAGCCGCGGCTCGGCCGTCTCAGGGTAGGAACGCACGTCCAACGCACCGACACGAAACCCGCATGACTGACCACGACGATTCCACGCTGACGGGCCCTGAACCGGATATCCTTGCCGACGCTGTCATTCCTGCCGACGCTGGGGGCCCGGCGGACGGGGCTGCCGCTGCTTCCCCGGGCGCCCCTGCGGCAGCAGGGACGAGCGCATACTCGACTTCCGGCGCTGCGCCGGTTGC
>DATJYY010000250.1:0-29895 GCA_035499395.1 Solirubrobacteraceae bacterium | reverse complement strand
AACGGCTAACCGCGATGAGCGCGAATGCGCTGCAAATCCGGCTGATGGGCGATGCTGGGCTCGAACCAGCGACCTCCGCCTTGTCGAGACGGCGCTCTCCCAGCTGAGCTAATCGCCCGGGAGGAGCTAAATGTACCTGGGCGGCGAGGCGCGAGTAGACTCGCCCGCGAGATGAGGTGGAGGGCCGCGGCAGCGATCGCGCTCTTCGGGATCGCGGCGATTCCGGCAAGCTCCGGCGCCGTCGAGCCGATCGGCTTGCCGACCGTGCACGTGTCCGTCAGGCCGGCGTCAGGGTCGTCGGCGACTCATTTCCGGATCAGCTTCAAGGCGCCCCAGAGGACCGGTGTCGTCGATTACCGAATCACGGCGAGCAACTCGGGGCATGGCAGGTGTGAGTCGAGCATCTCCACGGTGGCGCCAGGAGCGCTGGCCGGCGGCACGGTTCACGTGACGCTGGCGCCGACCGCGCGCCGAGGCTGGTGCGCGGGGACGTTCCGAGGCCAGGTGTGGAACGTTCTGATCCCGAGGTGCCCCATCGGCAAGGCGTGCCCCGCGATCTTGCCGCTGCCCCGGATCGTCGGCAAGTTCACGTTCCGCGTCAGCCACGGCTAACCGCCCCGTCCTTACTAGGATCCAACGGCATGGAGGTCGAGCTTCCCGACGGCAAACGATTGACGCTAGCCGACGGCGCCACCGGGGCGGACGCCGCGGCCGCGATCGGATCCGGGCTGGCGCGGGCGGCGCTCGCGGTCAAGGTCGACGGGGAGCTCCGCGACCTGTCTCGTCCGCTCCCGGAGAACCACCCGAATGGCCCCGCGAAGCTTGAGATCCTCACCGACCGCAGCGGCGACGAGGCTTTGAGCCTGATTCGCCACGATGCCGCGCACGTGCTGGCGGCGGCGGTGATGGAGCTATATCCCGGCGTGAAGATCTCGATCGGGCCGCCCGTCGAGAACGGCTTCTACTACGACTTCGACTTTCCGGAGGGGATCAGCATCTCCGAGGCGGACTTCGAGCCGATCGAGGCGAAGATGCGCGAGCACATCGCGGCCGACGAGCCGTTCGTGCGCGAGGACATACCGGCAAGCGAGGCGCTCGACCGGTTCCTGAGGGAGGCCCAGGATTACAAGGTAGAGCTGATCGAGGACCTGATCGAGAAGGACGGTGTCCCGACGGTGTCCCTGTACACCAACGGCCCGTTCACCGATCTGTGCCGCGGCCCGCATGCCCCGTCGACCAAGCGGATCAAGGCGTTCAAGCTCCAGTCCGTCGCCGGGGCGTACTGGCGGGGTGATTCGACGAAGCCGATGCTGACGCGCATATACGGCACCGCGTTCTTCTCCGACAAGGACCTGCAGGAGTACCTCGAGCGCGTGGAAGAGGCTCGCGCGCGTGACCATCGCAAGCTCGGACCGCAGCTCGGCCTGTTCAACTTCTCGGACGTCGCGCCGGGGATGGCGTTCTGGTTCCCCGCCGGCACCCAGGTGTTCAACTCGCTGGTCGGGCTGAGCCGCGAGATGGGCGACCCGCGCGGCTACACCGAGGTCAAGACCCCGCAGCTGTACGACAGCTCTCTGTGGAAGACCTCGGGACACTGGGACAAGTTCCGCGAACACATGTTCATCACCGAGTCGGCCGACACGCCGATGGGACTGAAGCCGATGAACTGCCCGGGCCACTGCCAGCTGTACGCGATGCAGCCGCACTCCTACCGGGACCTGCCGATCCGCTACTCCGAGCCGGGGCTGCTTCACCGCAACGAGCTGAGCGGCGCCCTCCACGGGCTGCTTCGCACCCGGAACTTCGCCCAGGACGACGGACACATCTTCTGCTCCGAGGAGCAGGTCCAGGACGAGCTGGAGGCGTGCCTGGACTTCGCGTTCGACACCTATGAGATCTTCGGCTTCGACGTCCGGCTCGAGCTCTCGACCCGACCCGACGAGCGGCTCGGCTCGGACGAGATATGGGACCGCGCCGAGCAGAACCTGATCCAGGTCCTCGATCGCAAGGGCCTCGAGTACGACCTGAACCCCGGGGACGGCTCGTTCTATGGCCCCAAGATCGACTTGCACATGACCGATTCGCTCGGGCGCTCGTGGCAGATCGGCACAGTGCAGCTCGACTACAACATGCCCGCGCGGTTCGGGCTCACCTACACGGGCGCCGACAACGTCGAGCACCAGCCGGCATTGATCCACCGCGCCCTGATGGGCTCATACGAGCGGTTCATCGCGATCCTGATCGAGCACTACGGGGGCGAGCTGCCGGTCTGGCTGACGCCGGTGCAGGCGATCGTGCTTCCGATCTCCGACCGCCACCTCGACTACGCCCGGACCGTTCGCGACCGGCTAAAGGCCGGCGGCGTCAGGGTCGAACTCGACGAGCGAACCGAGTCGGTTGGCCGCAAGATTCGCGATGCCGAGCTGCGCAAGATTCCGTACATGCTCGTTGTGGGGGACCGCGAGCAGGAAGCCCAGCAGGTCGCCGTACGCGAGCACCGCCGCGGGGATGAGGGATCGGTGCCAGTTGAAAAGTTCATCGCGCGCGTCCGAGAAGCCGTTCAAAGTCCCTCCGGACGGTAGGACCGCCGCTATACTCGCGCTTGTTGATCCATGCGCAACATTCCATAGGGCCCGTCACCGCTTGACGTTTCCCTCTCATCGCAGCTAGTGCCGGTCCCTCGTAAGTTCGACCGGCGCCCGCCCGACCGGGACCAGACTCGGATCAACGACCGCATTCGCGTGCCCGAGGTACGCCTGATCGGCGACGACGGCAAGCAGATCGGGATCGTTAAGACGGCCGAGGCACTCTCGTACGCCCAGGACCGCGATCTGGACCTCGTCGAGGTCGCACCCGAGGCGCGCCCGCCCGTGTGCCGCGTGCTCGACTACTCCAAATACAAGTACGAGCAGGCGCAGAAGCAGAAGGCCGCGCGCCGCCATCAGCAGCAGATCACCATCCGCGAGATCAAGTTTCGTCCGAAGATCGCCCAGAACGACTACGACACGAAGAAGGGCCACGTGTCGCGGTTCCTCAAGAACAAGGACAAGGTCAAGATCACGATCATGTTCCGAGGGCGCGAGGTCACCCATCCCGAGCGCGGCACGGCGCTGCTCGACCGGCTCGCCGGCGAGCTGTCGGAGATCGCGGTCATCGAGCAGTCGCCGATTCAGGACGGGCGCAACATGACGATGCTGCTCGCGCCGTCGAAGGCGGTGCTCGCGGCGGAGAAGGACGGTAAGCAGGAGAAGCCGGCGGACGCCCGCCACGCGAAGGGCGAGCCCGCGCCGGAGCAGGCCGACGGCGACGCCCAGCCGGCTGCCAACGGGGAGCAGCCGTCCGCGAACGGCGAGCACTCCGAGGCAGTCCAAGCGGAGAGTTCCACCGCAGCCTGACGACCAGGCGTCTGTCACAAACGGCGCCGTTCCGACAATAAGTAGGTATGGAGGCAGTCGACCCTCGGACCGACGGCGAGCTACTCGTCGCGACCGCGCGGGACCCGGACGCGTTCGAGGCCTCGCGCCGGTACGAGCTCAGGGCCGAGCCGGCCCGCACCTGGCTGTACGGGATCGCCTGGAGCAAGCTTTACGAAGCCCAGGTGCGCGGTTACCGCGGCGATCCCGGCGACGCGGCGGCTTAAACCTCGGGGAGGAGGCGGTCAGCCTCCCCGGCGGATGCCGTACCGCGCCGCGCGCACGCCGCGGCCGCTCTGCTTTACTAGGCGGCACTCCGATGCCGAAGATGAAGACCCATTCCGGCGCCAAGAAGCGCTTCAAGCTGACCGCCACCGGCAAGGTGCGCGGCCGCCGGGCGTTCTCGACCCACATCCTCGAGAAGAAGACACCGAAGCGGAAGCGCAAGCAGGCGAAGCCTTCGTGGATCAGCCCGCACGATGAGCCGCGGGTCAAGACGCTGCTCGGCTCCAAGCGGAGGGAGCGCGGATGACCCGCGTCAAGCGTTCGGTACACGCGCGCAAGAAGCGCCGGGCGACGCTCGCGCTCACAAAGGGCTTCCGCGGCGACGCGAGCCGGCATTACCGGGTCGCCAAGGAGGCGCTGCTCAAGGCTGATCAGTACCGATACCGGGACCGGCGCAACCGCAAGCGCGACTTCCGGCGGCTGTGGATCACCCGGATCAATGCCGCGGCGCGGCAGCACGACATGTCCTATTCGCAGTTCATGCACGGGCTCCAGCTCGCCGGCGTGGAGCTTGACCGCAAGATCCTCGCGGACATCGCCGTCCGCGACGCAGAGACCTTCCGACGCTTTGCCGACCGCGCCCGCGAGGCGCTGGCGGCCGGCTGACGAGAAGCCGACCAGAACCAGCACCGCCACCCGGGCGCCGCTCCTTCAGGAGGGCGCCTTTTTTGATGATCACAAGCTCCCACAACCAGAAGCTCAAGGAAATACGGAAGCTTCGCCAGCGGCGTCGGTGGCGCGAACGGGCTGGGCAGTTCGTGGCGGAAGGTGAGGATTTGTTGAGTGCAGCGGACGCGAGCGGCTGGGTTGCCATCGAGCGGTATGTGGCGGCGGGCAGCGGGCTGTCCGGGATCGAGGTCGAGCCGTCGGTGCTCGCGAGCGCGTCGGGTCTGAGCTCGGGGACGCGGGCGCTCGCGGTATACGAGGAGCGGTGGGCGCCGGCGCCAGTCGGGCCGCTGTGCGTGTACCTGCACGGCCTCCACGACCCCGGGAACGTCGGGGCGGTGCTGCGAAGCGCCAGGGCGTTCGGGGCGTCCTGCGTCGCACTCGGTCCGGGGACCGCGGACCCTTACTCGCCTAAGGCGGTTCGCGCCAGCATGGGGGCGATCTTCTCGCTTCCGCTTTCGCGGGCCGACCCGAGCGACCTTCCCGGCAAGAAGATCGCTCTCGTCCCCCGCGACGGCGCACCCCTCGACGTTCTTTGGCGCTCAGGTCACGTATATGTCATGCCCAGCGCCATCGGCGCCACGATCATGATCGGCTCCGAGCGCGACGGCCTGCCGGACGAGGTCGTCGCGCACGCGGATCACGTCGCGCACATCCCGATCCAAACCGAGTCCCTCAATGCGGCGATGGCCGCGACCGTCGCTTTGTACGAATTGAGCCGTAGGATGGCGCCCGAATGACCGACCGCATCGAGCAGATCCGGGCCGAGGCGGACAGCGCGATCGCCGGGGCGACTGACACCGCCGCGCTCGAGGACGTCCGGATCCGCTACCTGGGGCGCAAGGCCGAGTTGCCGAACCTGTTGCGGAGTGTCGCCGACCTGCCAGCCGACCAGCGCGCCGCCACCGGCAAGGCCGCCAACGAGGCGCGCAAGGCGCTCGAGGCGGCGATCGAGGAACGCGAGCGCCAGCTCGCCGCGCGGGAGCTCGACCAGCGGCTCGAGCGCGACCGGGTCGACATAACGCTCCCCGGCGCGCCGGCGCCGGAGACCGGAAGCCTCCACCTGATCACCCAGACCAGGCGCGAGCTCGAGGACATCTTCATCGGCCTCGGCTTCAACGTGGCGGAGGGACCGGAGGTCGAGACCGTCTACTACAACTTCGACGCGCTCAACCACGCGCCCACGCATCCCTCTCGGCTGATGACCGACACGTTCTACGTCGAGCCGACGCCGGACATCTTCGACCCGAACGCACTGCTGCTGCGCGTCCACACCTCGCCGGTTCAGATCCGCGCGATGGAGCAGCAGCCGCCGCCGATCTACATCGTCGTGCCCGGGCGCACCTACCGCCCCGACAACGACGCCACCCACACGCCGCAGTTCCACCAGCTAGAAGGGCTCGCAGTCGACACCGACATCACGCTCGGCGACCTCCGGGGGACGCTGCTCGCGTTCGCCCGCGCGGTCTTCGGCTCCGAGCGCGAGGTGCGCCTTCGGCCTCACTTCTTCCCGTTCACCGAGCCGAGCGTCGAGGTCGACGTGTCGTGCTTCAACTGCAACCAGGGCGTGACCGCCGACGGCGAGCGGTGCCCGCTGTGCAAGGGCACGGCGTGGATCGAGATCCTCGGCTCCGGGATGGTCGACCCGAACGTGTTCGAGTCCGTGCGCGAGTACGGCTACGACCCGGAGAAGGTCCAGGGGTTCGCGTTCGGGATGGGGATCGAGCGGATCGCGATGCTCAAGCACGGCGTCCCCGACCTGCGTCTGCTGTACGACAACGACGTCCGCTTCCTGGAGCAGTTCGCCTGATGCGCGTGCCCATCGAATGGCTGAACGAATACGTCGCGCCCGCGCTCGACACGCACGCGCTCGCCGAGCGCCTGGCGCTGACCGGCACCGAGGTCGAGCGCGTCGAGACCCACGGGGTGACCGCGCTCGAGAATTTCGTGATCGGCCGCGTGCTCGAGGCCGAGCAGCACCCCAACGCCGATCGTCTACGAGTCTGCGTCGTAGATGTCGGGGCCGGCGAGCCGTCGCAGATCGTTTGCGGCGCGCCGAACGTCGCCCCGGGGCAGACGGTCGCGGTCGCGAAGCCCGGTGCGGTGATGCCCGACGGGACGAAGCTCGGCAAGGCCAAGCTCCGCGGCATCGAGTCCAACGGGATGATTCTCGCCGAGGACGAGGTCGCGATCGGCACCGAGCACGACGGGATCATGGTGCTCGAGCGCAACGGGCTCGAGCCAGGCATGCCGCTGAAGGACGTGCTCCCGATCGCCACCGACGTGCTCGTGCTCGAGATCACGCCGAACCGCCCAGACTGCCTGGCGATCTACGGAGTCGCGCGCGAGGTCCACGCGGCGACGGGCGCCCCCCTGAAACCCGCGCCGTGGGCCGACGATCCGGGAACACAGGGTGAGGTCACGGGCGCGACCGTCGCCGTCGATTGCCCCGACCTTTGCCCGCGGTTCACGGCGCGCATGTTCGAGGAGGTCAAGCTCGGGCCGAGCCCGCTGTGGCTGAAGGCACGCCTGATGGCCGCGGGACAGCGCCCGATTTCGAACGTGGTTGACATCACCAACTACGTGATGCTGCTCACCGGGCAGCCGCTGCACGCGTTCGACCTCGACCGCGTGGAGGGCGCGACGCTCACCGTCCGCCGTGCCCGCGACGGCGAGCAGATCGAGACGCTCGACGGCCAGACCCGCACGCTCGATGGCGACATGGTCCTGATCGAGGACGCCGCCGGTCCCACGTCGATCGCCGGAATCATGGGCGGAGTCCGAAGCGAAGTGCAGGCCGACACGACGCGCGTGCTGATGGAGGCGGCGAACTGGAACGGGGCGAACATCCACGACACATCGCTGAAGCTCGGACTCCGGAGCGAGGCCTCGAGCCGGTTCGAGAAGCAGCTCCAGCCCGAGCAGGCGATCGAGGCGCAGGCGGTCGTGACCCGGCTGATGATCGAGCTGTGCGGAGCGAGGCTCGTGCCGGGGACGATCGACATCGGAGGCGACGGCCCCCCACCGAAGACCATCCGCCTGCGGGAGGCGCGGGTCGAGAGTCTGCTCGGAGCACCGATCTCGCGACAACGGTGCGGCGAGATCCTGCAAGCGCTCGAGTTCACGACCGTCGACGCCGAGGACGGCCTCGACGTGACCGTGCCGGCGTTCCGGCGTGGCGACGTCACACGCGAGGCCGACCTGATCGAGGAGGTCGCGCGGATCGACGGCCTCGACAAGCTTCCGTCGACGCTGCCCTCGCGCCACGGCGTCTCCGGCCGGCTCACCGCCCGCCAGCGGCTTCGCCGCCGCGCCGCCGACGCGCTCGCGGCGCAGGGGCTCCACGAGATCGTCGGCTGGAGCTTCTCTCACCCCGAGGTCGCCGACCGTCTGCGCCTCGGGGCCAACCATCCGCTGCGGCGCACGGTCACGCTGGCCAACCCGCTCTCGACCGACCTGTCCGTCCTGCGCACGACGCTGCTCGGGTCGCTGCTGGACACCACGCGGTACAACCGCGCCCGCGGCGCCGCGACCGTGCGCTTGTTCGAGGCGGGCGCGGTGTACCTCCCCACCGAGCCCGGACAGCTCCCGCGCGAGCCCTATCACGTCGGTGCGGTGCTGACCGGGGCCGTGCGTCCCGCGAGCTGGCGCGAAGACCATCCGCCCGCGGTCGACTTCTTCGCGGCGAAAGGCGTGCTCGAGGGGTTGATGGGCGCGCTGCGCGCAGACTGGCGGCTCGAGCCCGCGCAGGAGCCGTTCCTGCATCCGGGGCGGTCCGCGCGCATCGTCGTGGCCGGGGACGATGCCGGGTGGATCGGCGAGATCCATCCGCTCGTCGCTGTGGAGTGGGACCTGCGCGAGACCGTGGCGGGATTCGAGCTGAACGTGGACGCCGTGCCCGAGCCGGCGACAGCGCTCTACACGGAGGTCAGCGGCTTTCCGGACGTGCGCGAGGACATCGCGGTGATCGTCCCCGACCACGTGACTGCGGCGCAGCTGCTCGCGCTCGTCCGGCACGCCGGCGGGCGACTCCTCGCCGGGGCGGAGGTGTTCGACGTGTACCGGGACGCCGATCGCATCGGCGAGGGCAACGTGTCGCTCGCGGTCAGGCTGACCTACCGGGCCGGCGACCGGACACTGACCGACGAGGAGGTCGCGGAGCGGCGAGACGCGATCGCCGAGGCGGTGGCCGACCAACTGGGCGGGAGGATCCGTGCCTCATAGCGTGTCGGTGTTCGGCGCCGCAGGCTTCACGGGCGCGCTCACGGCGCGGCTGCTGCTCCGCCATCCCTCGCTTGAACTGCGCGCGCTCACCGCGCGCAGCGACGTGGGGCGCCGGCTCGACGATCTGTACCCCTATCACCGAGTGCCGATCGAGCTTGAGGAGCTCGATCTCGACCGCCATGCGGAGGTCGACGCCGCGGTCGTCGCCTATCCCCACGGCGCCGCCGCGCCGCTGGTCGCCGAGCTGCGCGCGCGGGGCGTACGCGTGGTCGACCTGAGCGCGGACTTCCGCCTCCAAGACCCAGCCGTCTACGGACGCTGGTATCGCGACCACGAGGCTCCCGAGCTGCTCGATGACGCGGTCTACGGCCTCCCCGAGCTATATCGCGAGGAGATCCGCGGGGCCTCGCTGGTGGCGAACCCGGGCTGCTATCCGACCGCGTCGCTGCTCGCGCTGGCTCCGCTGGCTAGGGCGGGGGTGATCGAGGATGTCGTGATCGACGCGAAGTCCGGTGTGTCGGGGGCGGGGCGGGCCGCGACTGACAAGACCCACTTCGTCAGCGTCGACGAGAATCTGCACGCCTACGGCGTCCCGCGGCACCGCCACATCCCAGAGATCGAGCAGGAGCTCGAGATCCTCGGGGCGAACGTCCGGATCACGTTCATCCCGCACCTGGTGCCGCTCGACCAGGGCGAGCTCGTCACCTGCTACGTGACGTCGTCCTCGGCGGGCGACGTCGACCTCGAACAGCTCTACGAGGATTTCTACGCCGATGAGCCGTTCGTGGAGCTGACCGCGGCCCCGCCCGGCGTCCGCGACGTCCGCGAGACGAACATCTGCCGGATCTCCGTGCACCGCGACGAGCGGGCGGGGCGTGTGATCGTGTTCGGCGCGATCGACAACCTCTGGAAGGGCGCAGCTTCCCAGGCGGTCCAGAACCTGAACCTCATGCTCGGGCTGCCCGAGGACGAGGGGATCGGTCCCGTCCGCGCCACCGCTCGCGAGGCGCTTCGGTGACCGCGACGGGTTCGTTCTTCCGCTCGCGCTGGGTCGATGTCCCTGACAACGTGAGCGAACCGGGAGGCGGGCTGCCGAAGGGATTCGCCGCGGCCGGCGTCGCGTGCGGGATCAAGCCGAGCGGCGGGCTCGATCTCGGGCTCGTCGTCTCGAGCGCGCCCGCGACGACCAGCGCCGCGCGGTTCACGAGCTCGGGCACGCAATCCGCGCCGGTGCTGTTGTGCCGGGAGCGTTGCGCGCTCGACGGGATCCGTGCCGTGGTAGTCAACTCGGGCAACGCGAACGCCGCCACCGGGCGTCCGGGATTCGAAAACGCGGTGAAGATGCAGGGCGCCGCCGCGCTTGCCAGCCGCTGCCCCGAGGGCGCGGTCGCGGTCGCCTCGACAGGAGTGATCGGCGTGCCGCTCCCGGTGAGCTCAGCGATCACCGGAATCGTGCAGGCGACCCACGCGCTTCGCCCCGACGGCGAGATCGACTTCGCGCGCGCGATCCGGACCACCGACGTGCTCGACAAGCACGCCTGCGTCGACGTCGTCGTCGGCGGCGGCACGGTCCGGCTGACGGCACAGGCCAAGGGCGCCGGGATGATCTCGCCGAACTTCGCGACGCTCCTTTGCTTCGCCCAGACCGACGCCGCGCTATCGCCTGAGACCTGCGACCTGCTGCTTGGGGTGACGGTCAAGCGGAGCTTCGAGCGGATCAGCGTCGACGGCCAGCTGTCGACCAGCGACACCGTGATCCTCCAGGCCAGCGGCGAGTCCGGCGTGGCGATCGAGCCCGAGACCGAGGACGAAGTGCGGTTCGGCGAAGCACTCGACGCAGTCCTCCGGCAGCTGGCGTTGAACATGGTGCGCGACGGAGAAGGCGCGCGCCGGGTTGGACGTGTCGTCGTGCATGGAGGCTCGGATGACGTCGTGGACCGGGTGGCGCATACCGTCGCGGACTCGCCGCTGGTGAAGACCGCGCTATACGGGGGCGACCCGAACTGGGGCCGCATCATCCAGGCGGTCGGGATGGCGATGCCCGGCACTGCGCCGCTCGCGGTCGACATCACGATCGAGGGGATTCAGGTCTGCGCGCGCGGCCAGTACGTCCCGCACGACGAGGAGGCCCTCAAGGCGGCGGTGCAGGGTGAGGAGGTCGAGTACGACATCAACCTCCCCGGCGAGGGTGCCGAGACCGAGCGCTACTTCTCCGACTTGGGTCATGGCTACGTGACGCTCAACGCGGAGTACACGACATGACCCAGGTCGCAACCTAGGTCATGGATACGTAAGTTGAATGCCGAGCACACCACCTAGCACCTACGACTCGCAGAGCATGCGGGACGTCGGCACGCTGCTCGAGGCGCTGCCGTACATCCGCGAGTTCCACGGAAAGACCGTCGTCATCAAGTACGGCGGCGCGGCGATGATCGACGCCTCGCTCAAGGAGGATTTCGCGCGCGACGTGGTGTTGCTCAAGTACGTCGGGATGAACCCGGTGATCGTGCACGGCGGCGGCCCGGAGATCACGAGCTACATGCAGCGCCTGGACCTGCCGGTGCAGTTCGTCGACGGCCTGCGGGTGTCGAGCGCCGAGACCGTCGAGATCGCGAAGATGGTGCTCGTCGGCAAGGTCAACAAGGACATCGTGCTCTTGATCAACCGGCATGGCCAGCCGGCGATCGGCCTGTGCGGGGACGACGGGCTGCTGTTCCGGGCCAAGCGCAAGACCGCGCCGAGCGGCCAGGACATCGGCTTCGTGGGCGCGATTGAGCGGGTCGACGTCGACGTGCTGACCCACGTCGCGCAGGACTACATCCCGGTGGTGGCAAGCGTCGGCGCCGACCGCGAGGGCAACTCCTACAACATCAATGCGGACGAAGCCGCCGGCGCCGTGGCCCGGGCGCTGAGCGCGTACAAGCTGATGTTCCTGACCGATGTGCCGGGCTGGCTGCGCGACCAGTCCGATCTAGGAAGCGTCGTGTCCGAAGCCGGTGTGGACGCGGTGGTCGAATCTCTGGCGAGCATCGGCGGTGGCATGAGGCCGAAGCTCCAGGCGTGCGTCGACGCGATCCAGGGCGGCGTCTCGTTCGCGCACATCGTGGACGGCCGCGTGCCCCACTCGCTGCTGCTCGAGCTGTTCACCAACGCTGGCCAGGGCACGAAGATCAGGCCCGCCGTATGACCGTCAAGATCAGGCCCGCCGTATGACCGTCGCCGAGCTCCAGGGCCTCGAGCGCGATTACGCCGTCCCGACGTACGTCCGCAACCCGGTGCAGTTCGTTCGCGGCTCCGGGGTCCGGCTGTGGGACGCCGACGGCAACGAGTACCTCGATTTCCTGGCCGGGATCTCCGTGCTCAACGTCGGGCACTGCCATCCGCGGGTGGTCGAGGCCGTGCGCGACCAGGCCGGCCGCCTGTCGCACGTCAGCAACCTCTACTACACCGAGCCGGCGCTGAAGCTATCCGCGGCCCTTTCTCAAAGCTCGCTCGGCGGGAAGGTGTTCCTGTGTAACTCGGGCGCGGAGGCGAACGAGGCGGCGATCAAGCTCGTGCGGCGCGCGCGGCCCGGCGGGAACATTGTGGTTCTTGAAGGGGCGTTCCACGGACGTACCTACGGCGCGCTGTCGGCCACCCCGCAGGAGACCAAGCAGGCGCCGTTTGCGCCGCTGGTGCCGGGGTTCGTGGTTCTCCCGAAGGACCCGGCCGCGTTGTCGGCGGCGGTCAACGACCACACTGCGGCGGTGCTGCTCGAGCCGATCCAGGGCGAGACGGGAATTCACGTGATCGATGAGGAGCTGCTGCACGCCGCGCGCGAGGCATGCGACCGGACGGGCGCGGCGCTCGTGTTCGACGAGATCCAGACCGGGATGGGACGGACCGGGACGTTGTGGGCGTACGCGCAGACCGACGTGGTTCCCGACGCGATGACCAGCGCCAAGGCGCTCGGCGGCGGGTTGCCGATCGGTGCCTTGATAACCGGGCCGCGGCTGGCCGACACGCTTCAGCCGGGCGATCACGGCTCGACGTTCGCCGGCGGCCCGGTCGTGGCGTCGGCGGCGCTAGTCGCGCTCGAGATCTGCTCGGATCCTGAGCTGCTCGCGCGGGTGAGGACCGCAGGTCAGCGCCTGGCCGCGGGGCTGGCGACGCTGCCTTACGTGACCGCCGTCCGCGGGCGGGGACTTATGCTCGCGATCGACGTGGACCCGCAGATCGACGCAGCCGACCTGGCCCGGCGGGCGCTCCTGGAGCAGCGGCTCGTAGTTAACGCCACGGGTCCGGCGACGATCCGGCTCGAGCCTCCGCTGGTCGTGTCCGACGACGAGCTCGACGATGCCGTCACCCGGCTGGGGGCACTCGCGCAGTGACCGCCGGGTCTGAGCTGCTGCTTCCCGACGAGATGACGTTGCGCGGCGCCGGCGAGGCGCTCGCGGCCCGTCTTGACATCGAGGACGGCGTCCAGTGCGACCGCGACCGGATCTATTACGACACGTTCGACTGGCTGGTGCGCGACGCCGGGCTGACGCTTATGCACGCCGATGGGACCCTGTCGGTGGCGTCGCAGGACTCCGGGGTGGTCGTCGCTTCGCTGCCGATCCCGGCGCCGACCAAGCCGCTGTTCGCGCGCGAGCTGCCGCCGGGTCCGCTCCGCGACACGCTGCTACCCATCACCGAGGTCCGTGCGCTGCTTGCGCTTACGCACCTGCACAGCCACGAGCGCCCGCTCGCCGTCCTCGACGACGAGCGCAAGACCGTCGTCCGCCTCGCGCTCGAGGAGCCCTCAGTCGTCGACTCGAAGGGAGCGAGCTCGGCGCTGCGCCCGCGCCTGCGGATCACCGGCATCCGCGGCTACGAAAAGGAGTTCGAACGCGTGCAGGAGACGCTGGTAGTCGAGCTCGGGTTCAAGCCGGCGGACCAGTCGCTGGTCGACGAGGCGGTCAGGGTCGCGGGTGGCTTACCCGGCGGCCTTCCCACGAAGGTCGGCGTGCCGCTCGTGCCCGACCAGCGCACGGACGCCGCCGCTGCCGTCGTCCTGCGCGGGATGCTCGAGGTGATCGAGGCGAACCTCGACGGGACGATCGCCGACATCGACAGCGAGTTTCTCCACGACCTGCGGGTGTCGGTGCGGCGCTCGCGATCGGTCCAGCGAGAGCTCAAGCGCGCGTTTCCGCCGGATCAGCTCGAGCACTACCGAGCGGAGTTCCGCTGGCTTCAACAAGCCACCGGCGACGTCCGCGACCTCGACGTCCACGTTCTCGAGTTCGACGACATGCGCGCACTCGTGCCCGACGCGATGCGTGACGACCTCGCTCCGCTGCTGCGCGTGTTGAAGGCGCGGCGAGCGGCAGCCCGCCGGACGATGGTACGGGCGCTTCGCTCCAAGCGGACGCAGGCGCTGCTGTCGGGCTGGGGCACGTTTCTCGACGGCTTGGAGGCGACTCCGGAGGACGAGCGTCCCGACGCGGCCCGACCGATCGGCGAGATCTCCGCCGAGCGGATCCGCAAGGTCTACCGGCGGATGCTGAAGATGGGCGGCGCGATCGACCCGTCGAGCCCAGCCGCCGCCTACCACGAGCTCCGCAAGAAGGGCAAGGAGCTCCGCTACCTGCTCGAGCTGTTCGGCGCCCCGCTGTTCCCCGAGGAGGTGGTCAGGCCGATGATCAAGACGCTCAAGTCCCTCCAGGACGTGCTCGGCCGACACCAGGATCGGGAGGTGCAGATTGCGCTCCTGCGCTCGCTCGGGACTGAGGTCGCGGCGGTGTCGGGCGGCGAGGCCGCCCTGATGGCGATCGGAGCGCTGGTGGCGCGGCTCGGCGAGGACGAGCGCGCCGCGCGCGGCGAGTTCGCCGGCCGGTTTGCCGAATTCGCCTCAACGGAGCAGCGGCGACTGGTCAAGGAGACATTCGCATGAGCGCATCGGATTTCGGACATCTGCCGACCACGACCTACGAGGCGGATCCCTCACAGGTACATCGCGTGCTCCTCCTGTACAGCGGTGGGCTCGACACAAGCGTGATGCTCAAGTGGATCCAGGAGCAGTACAACGCCGAGGTCGTGGCGCTGACCGTGAACCTGGGCCAGCCGGGCGAGGACTACGAGGGGATCCGCAACAAGGCGCTCGCGCTCGGCGCGCTCGACTGCCATGTGGTCGACGCGCGCGAGGAGTTCGCCCACGAGTACATCGTCCCCGCGATCAAGGCCAACGGGATCTACGGCCTCGGCTACCCGCTGTTCACCGCGCTCGGCCGGCCGCTGATCGCGAAACTGGCGGTCCACTACGCGCGCCAGAGCGGCTGCGACACGATCGCCCACGGCTGCACGGGCAAGGGCAATGACCAGGTGCGGATCGATGCGACCGTCGCCACGCTCGGCCCCGAGTTGAGGGTGATCGCGCCCGTGCGCGGTTGGCGGATGGGGCGCGAGGAGGAGGCCGAGTACGCGCGCGAGCACGGCATCCCGCTCAAGGGCGGCAGTGAGGTCACGCCGTACTCGATCGACGACAACCTATGGGGACGCTCGAGCGAAGGCCGCTGGATCGAGCAGCTCGACCACGCGCCCGAGGACGACGTGTTCCAGCTCGTCACGCGTCCCGAGGAGGCGCCGGATTCGCCGGAGGTCGTCACGGTTGAGTTCGAGCAGGGCGTCCCGGTGGCGCTGAACGGCGAGCGCCTCTCGCTCGTGGAGTTGCTCGAGCGAGCCGGGGAGATCGGGGCGCGACACGGCGTCGGGATCGTCGACCACATCGAAGACCGGATCGTCGGCCTCAAGGTCCGCGACATCTACGAGGTGCCCGCGGCCGCGATCCTGCTGCTTGCCCACCAGGAGCTCGAGAAGCTGGTCGGAACGATCCACCAGAACCAGCTGAAGCCGATGCTTGACCAGCGCTGGGCGTACCTCGTCTACGCCGGGCTGTGGTGGGACCCACTCCGCAATGACCTCGACGCATACATGGACGCCGCGAACTCCCAGGTCACCGGCACGATCGGGATCAAGCTCTACAAGGGCTCGGCCCGGGCGGTCACGCGCTCCTCGCCGCACGCGGTGTACGACGAGCAGCTAGCCTCGTTCACCCAGTCCGGGGGGCTGTTTGCCCAGGCCGCCTCGCCCGGGTTCATCGAGCTGTGGTCGTTGCAGTCGCGGATGGCATGGCGCCTTCGCCACGGGCAGGAGGATTGAGCATCGGAGCCGTGGGTAGCTTCAAACCCAATGGGTTACAAGGTTCTTGGATATGTGGTCTGGCAGGGCGGCAAGTTGTACGCCCGGCGTAAGCTGCCCGGGGCGGCTCCGAAGGTCGCGCTCGCGGGGCTCGCAGGGGCTGCGCTGGCCGGTGGCGCGCTGGTAGTCCAGCGCCGCGTCTCGGCTAGCTGACCGAATAGCGCCCGACCAGGTTTCGTCCGCTCGCGGCCGTACCGTCCGGTCGATGAGCGACCTGCCTTCCGCCCTTGGGATCGAGGCGGTGGAGCTTGCGGCCGAGGGTGGGCGCAGCGTTACGGTTCGCGTGACCGGACGGTGGCGCCGCCGGCGCCCGGAGCTGCGCGGCCAGGCGATGCTCGTGGTTGAGACCGGAACGGTTCGGCAACGGTTCGTGGCGATGCCCGAGCCGCCGTCTCTTATGGGCGCGGCGCCTGGGACGTGGCGTCTGGCCTTCGCGGTGCCGGCTGAGCTCGCGCCGCAGCTCGCGGGGAGGACCTTCCTCCAGTACGGGGCGGTGATGGTGCCGCTACCCGTGGGCGAACTCGGGGGGCCGGAGGGCGGCGAGGACCCGGAGACCGCGGATCGGGAGCACTCTGGACCGGAGTTGCTCGAGGCTCGGCAGCTGCGTAGCCTGGAGCTCGCGGCCGAGAGCGCTCGCCGGCGGGCCGCCGAGGCCGAGCCGGCCGCGGCCGAGCTGAACGTCGAGGTCGCCCGGGTCGAGGACGAGCTGGCGCTGGCGCGCGAGGAGGCCGACCGGCTGCGGGACGACCTCACCGAGCGCGATCGCCGGCTGCGGAGCTCCGAGCAGCATGTCCACGCCGAGCGCGCGCGGCGCACCGAGGTTGAGCAGGCGCTGATCGACAAGACCCGAGCCGCGGGTCACGACCTGAAGGTTCTCCACGACCACGTGGCCGACCTCGAGCGAGATCTGAACCGGATGCGCCGCGCCGTCGACGAGGCCGAGCATCTCGCCGCCGCGGCGAAGGCCGGCCGTGCCGACGCCGAACGTCGCCTGGCGGAGCGACCGCCGCCGCCGGCGCCAGAGCCCGCGCCTACCACGGTCGAGGCGGCCCGTGTGGCGAGAACCGTCTCGGAGCTTGCTTTGTCCCGGGCCACGACGCGACGCGCACCGCCCGCGATGCCGGCGCCGCGGAGCGCGCCCTCCCGGGCCGCCGACCGAGAGGCGCTCCGCCTCGAGTCGGCGATGGTCGAGCATCGCGCCGCCGGCCTCGAGCGCGAGCTCGCCGTCGTCCGCCACGAGCTCCTGGACGCCCGCCGCGACCTCGAGCGTCAGCGGCTCCTCAGCGAGCGCGCCTACGACGCGATCGACCAGGTTCGCGGCGAGCTGGCCCGGCTCGGCGCTAGCGCGCCCGCGACCGAAGCCCCACAGCCGTCCGCGCCGGTCGGCCCGGTTCAGGCGGAGAAGCTGAGCGCCGCCCTGGCCCGTCTTCGCGAGACGATGCCGGCGGCGCCCGCAGCGCTCGAGATGCAGCCCGCGCCGACAGCCGGGTCGCCGACGGCCGGGTCGCCGACGGCTGAGTCGCCGACCGCTGAGTCGCCGACGGCCCCCACGCGGCCGGCGAAGCCCTGGCTTGGGAAGGCGTTCCGGGCGCTGGCGAGCCGCGACCCGTCCTCGGCGGGGCGACTGTTGCTCGCGCTGCTGCCGGCACAACGCGCCGCGGATCCGCGGCCGATCGCGTACGACCTCGTGCTCGGCGACCTGGCGGCCGCGCGCGTGACCGTGTCGAGCACAGGCGCCCAGGTCGACCTGGGGGATACGCCGCGGCCGCTCACCGAGGTCGACTTCCAGCTCGTCGGAGATCTCGCCAGCATCGCCCGACTGCTCGCGGCCGGGCCAGCGAGGCGCCGCCTCGGTCGCGTGGGACTCGGCGGCCGGATGGCGCGGATCCGCGGGGACCGCGGCCGTCTGGGAGCGCTCGAGCATCTGATCGACGCGCAGCTGACCCTCGCCCAGCTACGCGCCGCCGGAGTGCGGCTCGATCCGGTGCTGGCGCTGACCCTCGCCGGCCTCATGATCGAGCCGGGCTGGACCGGAGGCGAGCGGTTCACGATCGCTCACCTCGAGCCCGAGGCGGCATCGCCCGACGCCTACCTCCACATCCGCGATTTGCGGGCTCCGATGACCACCGACGAGCCTCCGCATGGGCCGGTGGCGACCACGATCGGGTGCGCGCCGGACGACCTGCTCGGAGTTCTCACCGGGGAGAAGGTGGCATTTGTCGCGATATCCGGCGACCGGCGACCGCTGACGCTGGTCAGTCAGTGGCTGGATCGCGCACAGTGCGGGTGACCGGTTCGCCGAGGGCCAAAATCGTCCGGCTCGACGCCTATGCTCGTAGAGCGGGCTGACCCCGCGTCTCCGATCCCGTATGACCGCTTCCTGCGCGCACCTCCACGTCCACTCCGAGTATTCGCTGCTCGACGGGGCGTGCAAGATCGAGGCCCTGGTGGAGCGGGCGGCGTCGTTCGATCAGCCGGCGATCGGGCTCACCGATCACGGCGTGATGAACGGCGCGGTCGAGCTGTTCACCGCCGCCCGGAAACAGAACATCAAGCCGATTCTGGGCTGCGAGGCCTACGTCGTCGACGACCACGAACGACGCGCCCCGGGCCGGCTCGACCGCTTCCACCTGACGCTGCTGGCGGCGACGCCGACGGGGTACCGCAACCTGGTCAAGTTGTGCTCGGCCGGGTTCCTCGACGGGTACCAGCGTGGCAAGCCGTCGGTCGACATGCCGCAGATCGCGGCCCACGCCGACGGCGTGATCGTCCTCACCGGTTGTCTGCAGTCCCGCTTCTGCCAGCTCCTGCTCGAAGGCCGGCCCGATGATGCGCGAGCGCATGCCGACGAGCTGATCCAGGCGTTCGGCGCCGACAACGTGTACTTCGAGGTGCAGAAGAACGGCGTCGCCGCTCAGGACCAGGCCAACGAGGGGATCGTCAAGATCGCGCGCGAGGTCGGGCGGCCGCTGGTGGGGACCGGCGACGTGCACTACCTGCGCCGCGAGGACTACAGCCACCACGCCGCGCTGCTGTGCGTTCAAACCAAGTCGACGCTCGATCAGCCGAAGATCAGCTTCGACGCCAACGAGTTCTATCTGCGCTCGACTGACGAGATGGCGCAGTCGTTCGCGGAGTGGCCCGAGGCGATCGCGACGACGCTCGAGATCGCCGAGCGCTGCGACGTCGAGCTCGAGCTCGGCCGTCAGCTGATCCCACGCTACCCGACGCCGAACGGCGAGAGCGAGGCGACGTATCTGCGCGAGCTCGTTCAGGACGGCCTGCGCGAGCGCTACGGCGACCCGGCGCCGGCGGAGGCGATCGAGCGAGCCGACTACGAGCTCGAGGTGATTGAGCGAATGGGCTTCAGCGGCTACTTCCTGATCGTGTGGGACTTCGTCAAGTACGCCAAGGACTCGGGTATCGCGGTCGGCCCGGGCCGCGGTTCGGCCGCCGGTTCACTCGTCGCCTACTCGCTGCAGATCACCGACGTCGACCCGCTCCGCTACGGGCTGCTGTTCGAGCGGTTCCTCAATCCCGAACGTGTATCGATGCCGGATATCGACATCGACTTCTCGGTTCGTGGCCGGGAGCGCGTAATCCGCTACGTCACCGACAAGTACGGCAAGGAGTCGGTCGCGCAGATCGTCACGTTCGGCAAGATGTTCCCGCGCGCGGCCACCCGCGACGCGGCGCGCGTGCTCGGGCACGACTACGGCGCCGGCGATCGGCTGGCCAAGCTGATCCCGGATCCGATCATGGGCCGGCCGCCCAGCTTCGAGGACTGCCTGAAGCCCGGGCAGCCCCTGCGCGCCGAGGTCGACCGCGATCCGATCGCCAAGCAGATCGTCGAGGTGGCCCAAGGGCTCGAGGGGATCGTCCGCAACTCCTCGATCCACGCCGCCGCCGTCGTGATCGCGGATCGGCCGCTGACCGACATCGTCCCGTTGCAGATCGCGGACGCCGGCGCGGACGACAATGGCGAGCGCGTGTTCCGCACCGTGACCCAGTTCACGATGAAGCCCGTCGAGCAGATCGGGTTGCTCAAGATGGACTTCCTGGGGTTGCGCAACCTCGACGTGATCGAGGACGCGCTCGACATCATCGCGCGCTCGACCGGCGAGCGACCGGACATGACCACGTTGCCGCTCGACCACCCCGTCACTTACCAGATGATGGCCCGCGGCGACTCGGTGGGCGTGTTCCAATTCGAGTCCGAGGGGATGCGCGAGGCGCTCAAGAAGGTCAAGCCGGACGAGTTCGACGACCTCGTCGCGCTCAACGCGCTGTACCGGCCGGGCGCGATGGACCAGATCCCGACGTACGCGCGCGGCAAGCACCACCCGGAGCTGATCACCTATCCGGACGACCGGCTCCGGCCGATCCTCGAGGCCACCAAGGGCGTGATCCTCTACCAGGAGCAGGCGATGCAGATCGCCAAGGACATCGCGGGCTTCAGCGGCGCCAAGGCCGACGACCTCCGCAAGGCGATCGGTAAGAAGAACCGCGAGGCGATGGCCAAGCTCAAGCCCGAGTTCATCGCCGGCTGCCGCGCTTCGGGCACGAGCGAGCAGGTGATCGAGTGGTTGTGGACGACCAACGAGCGCTCGGCGGACTACAGCTTCAACCGCTCCCACGCGGCGTGCTACGCGCTGATCGCATATCGCACCGCGTGGCTCAAGGCCAACTACCCGGCCGAGTACATGGCGGCGCTGATCTCGTCGGTGATGGACACCAAGGACAAGGTCCCGTTCTTCGTCTCGCAGGCCGAGCAGATGGGGATCTCGATCCTCCCGCCGGACGTCAACCTCTCAGACCACGAGTTCGTGGTCGTCGACGGCAACATCCGCTTCGGGCTCGACGCGGTCAAGGGCGTCGGCTACCAGGCGGTCGAGGCGATCAAGCGCGCCCGCGGCGACTACGATCCGCCCGCCCGCCCGTTCCTCAATCTTTTCGACTTCTGCTCGCGGGTCGACAGCCGGGCGGTCAACAAGAAGGCGATCGAGGCGCTGATCAAATGCGGCGCGTTCGGGTCGACCGGGGCCACCCGCAAGGGGATGCTGATGATGCTGGAGCAGGCTCAAGGCGCGGGCCAGAAGGCCCAGCAGGACGCGATCATCGGGCAGTCGTCGATCTTCGACCTCGGCATCGACGCCGGCGACGGCGGTGGGGACGGCGGCGGGTTCGCGGCCCCCAGCCACGCCCCGATTCCGGCTATCGAGTTCGACCGGGCGGAGCTGCTCGCGGCCGAGAAGGAGTCGATCGGACTGTTCATTTCGGCCCATCCTTTGAAAGACGTCCGGGCCGCGCTTCGCGCTCGAGTGGACTGTCCGCTATCCGACCTGACCGACAAGCGGGACGGCGATTGGGTGCTGGTCGGCGGGATGATCACGGAGACCAAGAAGATCCGCACCAAGAAGGGCGACCCGATGATGTTCGCGACGCTCGACGATCTCGAGGGGTCGGTCGAGCTGCTGGTGTTCGGCAAGGCCCTGGAGTCCGCCGGCGAGGCGCTCGCGCCTGACTCGATCGTGCTCGTGCGCGGTCGCGTCGACCACAAGGACCGGGACAAGACGTGCATCGTCGCCCAGCAGATCGAGCCCTTTCGCCCCTCCGCCGAGGAGGTGAGCGAGGCTCAGGAGCTTGAGGCCAAGCAGGCCGCCGCCACCCCGAGCGCCCTGCGCCTCCGGCTCGACGCGACCGCGCTCGCCGCGTCCGTCCTCGGCGAGCTCAAGGACTTGCTCGCCGACTTCCCGGGCGAGTGCGAGGTGGTGATCGACCTGAGCACGTCGATCGGCGACCGCCGGCTGAAGCTCGGCCCCGACTTCCGCGTCACCCACAGCGCGAGCCTGCACGCTGAGCTCGATCGTCTGCTGGGCCACGCGATCGTCTCGGACGGCGACGTCGCGGCTGACAACGTCAGCGTCGAGAGCGAGCTCCGGCGAGCCGCCGCCGCCGTGAGCTGACCGCAACTTCTCGAACGCGGCTTGCCTCGGGCGCGGGGCTTGCGATTAGCTTCCCGGCGTGCTCGGTCTCCCCGACGACATCACCACCTGCCTGTTCGACCTCGACGGCGTGCTGACGCAGACGGCAAAGGTCCACGCGAAGGCGTGGAAGCCGCGGCGCGACGGGGTCCGATCGTTCCTCGACTCGCGCGGCATCAAGCTGCCGGAGGGCTCGGCTGACGATCCGCCCGATGCCGAGACGATCACGTTCGTCCAGCCCGCGCAGGCTGCGGTGTTCGAAGATGCGGAGGCCGGCGTCCAGGCGGGCCGGGACGGGAGCTTCGGCCTGGTCGTGGGGGTCGACCGCACGGGGCACGCGGAGGCGTTGTGCGAGCACGGCGCCGACGTCGTCGTCCGGGAGCTGACCGAGTTGCTCGAGCGATCGTGATCGGTCCGCACGCGTTCTCGGTCGAGCCGTGGTCGGTATGCGAGAAGGAACTCGACCTCGACCTGCTGGCCACCACGGAGTCGATCTTCGCGCTCTCCAACGGCCACATCGGCCTGCGCGGAAACCTCGACGAGGGTGAGCCCGCTGGTACGCCCGGCACCTACCTGAACAGCTTCTACGAGGTCCGCCCGCTGCCGTACGCCGAGTCGGCGTACGGCAACCCCGAGGCGGGCCAGACGATGATCAACGTCACCAACGGCAAGGTATTCCGGCTGCTGGTCGACGACGAGCCGTTCGACGTCCGGTACGGGAAGCTCGTCCGTCACGAGCGCACGCTCGACCTCCGCGACGGGGTCCTCCACCGGGACGCCGAGTGGGTCTCGCCGGCGGGTCAGGCGATCCACGTGAGCTCGACCCGGATGGTGTCCTTCGTGCAGCGCTCGATCGCCGCGATCCTGTACGAGGTCGAGTCGCTCGGGGCCTCGTCGCGGATCGGCGTGCAATCGGAGCTGGTGGCGAACGAGCCGGTCGTCGGGCAATCGAACGACCCGCGCGCCGCGGCCGCGCTGGCCGCGCCCCTGGTAGCGGAGGACCACGCCCATAACGCGCTGCGCGTCAGCCTCGTTCACCGCACCCGCGCCAGTGGGCTGAGGATGGCCGCCGGGATGGACCACATCATCGACGGGCCCGAAGGCACCGTGACCGCGGCGGAGAGCCAGCCCGATCTCGGCCGGCTGACCGTGAGCACCGAGCTCCAGGCGGGCGAGAAGCTGCGGATCGTGAAGTTCCTGAGCTACGGCTGGTCGAGCCAGCGATCGCTGCCCTCGCTCCGCGACCAGGTGCACCTGGCGCTCGCCTCAGCTCGCCGCACCGGATGGGAGGGCCTGCTCGAGGATCAGCGCGCATACCTGGCCGACTTCTGGGAGCGGGGCGACATCCAGCTCGAGGGCGACGCCGCGCTCCAGCAGGCGGTGCGGTACGCGCTCTTTCAGGTGATCCAGGCGGCCGCGCGCGCCGAGCTGCGGGCGATTCCCGCCAAGGGGCTGACCGGCAACGGCTACGACGGCCACACGTTCTGGGACATGGACGCATACACGCTGCCGGTCCTCACTTACACAGCGCCCGACGCGGCGCGGGACGCCCTCAGCTGGCGCCACGCGACGATGGACCTCGCCGAGGCCAGGGCTCGGGAGCTGGGTCTCAAGGGCGTCACGTTCCCGTGGCGCACGATCCGCGGCCAGGAGTGCTCGGGCTATTGGCCGGCCGGCACGGCCGCGTTCCACATCAACGCCGATGTCGCCGATGCGGTTCGCCGGTATGTAGCGGCGACCAACGACGACGAATTCGAGGCCGGCCCCGGGCTCGAGATGCTGGTGGCCACGGCCCGTCTGTGGCGCTCGCTCGGCCATCACGATGCTCAGGGTGGATTCCGAATCGACCGGGTCACAGGCCCGGACGAGTACACGGCGCTAGTCGACAACAACGTCTTCACGAACCTGATGGCGGCGCGGAACCTGTCGGTGGCCGCCGACCTTGCAGTCCGCCACCGCCGCCGCGCCGCCGAGCTCCGCATCGACGAGGAGGAGATCGCCAGCTGGCGCGACGCCGCGTCGGCGATCGTCGTCCCGTTCGACCGCGACGCCCGGATCACCCAGCAGTGCAACGGCTTCACGCGCCTGCGCAAGTGGGACTTCGCGGACACCCCGGCGGACCAGTATCCGCTGCTGTTGCACTACCACAACTACATGCTGTACTCGAGCCAGGTCATTAAGCAGGCCGACCTCGTGTTCGCGATCTACCTGTGCGGCGACCACTGGCCCGACGAGGAGCAGAAGGCGCGCGACTTCAACTTCTACGAGCGCGTCAACGTCCGGGACTCGTCGCTGTCGGCCTCGATCCAGGCGGTCGTGGCGGCCGAGGTCGGCCACCTCGAGCTCGCGTGGGAGTACCTGAACGAAACCGCGTTCATCGACCTCCGCGACCTGGCCAACAACACCGCCGACGGCGTGCACCTGGCCGCGTTGTCAGGGGTGTGGCACGCGATCGTCGCCGGCTTCGGGGGCCTGCGCGACTACTCCGATCCGCTCGCGTTCGCGCCGCGGTTGCCCTCGAAGTTGACGCGCCTGCGGTTCGGGCTCCTATACCGGGGGCGGCAGCTTCGCGTCGACGTCAACCGCGACCACGCCTCGTACGAGCTGCTCGACGGCCAGCCGCTCGAGATCATCACCCACGGCGAGCGGATCATGGTCGAGCCGGGCGAGCCCCAGACGTACCCAATCCCGCCGGCGCCCCAGTACCCCGCGCCCCACGCCCCCGCCGGCCGCGCGCCCGGCTTCGTCACGGAGTAGATCGCTTCGGATGCGTGCCCCTCCTGCGCCCGGGCGCGCTTGCGGTTAGTGGTGGCGAGGCGGCGGGGCCCGTGCCCGAGGGGCGCCGGACGGGCACCGCACGCTGGCTCGCAGGTCTGGGCGACCGGCACGCCCCCGGAGCGAGTTGCAATCGTATGCATAATGGCTTTCGATGGCGACGAGCAAGGTGAGTCTCGCGGGGCCGATCACGCTGCGAGACGTGGCACGGGTCGCCGGGGTCCACCCGGGGACGGTGTCACGCGCGCTCAACCCGGAGACACGCGGACTCGTCAACGAGCGGACCGCCCAACGAGTGCTCGACGCGGCCAAGGAGCTCGGCTACCGGCCGAACCCGATCGCTCGCGGGCTGCGCACGAACCGGTCGAACACGATCGGGGTGCTGGTCCCGGATCTGATGAACCCGCTGTTCGCCGCGGTCGTGCGCGGAATCGAGGACGGACTGCGCGACGCCGGCTACACCCCGCTGATCGCCAACACCGACAACGACTCCGAGCGGGAGCGGGTTGCGTTCGAGGCTATGAGCGCGCGGCAGGTCGACGGGTTCATCGCCGCCACCGCCCGGCGCGACCGCTGGCTGCTTGCGGACGATGTGGTGTCCGGCGCAAAGGTCGTGCTCGTCAACCGGCGCGTCGACAGCGATTCGCTCCCGGCGGTCACCGGCGACGATCACGAGGGGGTCCGGCTCGCCGTCGAGCACCTGGTCGGGCTCGGCCATCGGCGGATCGCTCACCTCGCCGGCTCACAGGCTCTCTACACCGGCTGGTCACGTAACCAGGGATACCTCGACGCGATGCGCGCGTGTGGATTCGAGCCCGACCCCGGCCTGATCGTGTTCAGCGAGGCGTTCACCGAACCCGAGGGCGCGCGATGCTGCGGCGAGCTGCTCGACCGGCGCCGTGACTTCACCGGGATCGTTGCCGGCAACGACCTCCTGGCGCTCGGCTGCTACGACGCGCTCGAGGCGCGCGGTCTGCGCTGCCCTGACGACGTCTCGGTCGTCGGCTACAACGACATGCCGTTCGTCGATCGCTTTTCGCCTCCGCTCACGACCGTTCGCGTCCCGCACTACGAGCTCGGGGCGACCGCGGCGCGCCTGATGCTCGAGCAGCTGCACGGAACCGATCCGCCGCCGCGCCAGCTGCTGCTCTCGCCCGAGCTCATAATCCGCGGGTCGACGGCCGGGGTGTGCGCGGCTCGGCCGCGCGGTCCTAAAGGAGATCCCAACACGTCTTCCCTTGACACCTCACAGCCGCGACGGTAACGTCGCACACGATTGCAGCAAACGTTTGCAGTCCGGATGGTTGAGGTGCTGCGGATGTCTGCGCGCGCGTTAGGTGTTCCGCAAGCGAAGTATTGAGCGCTGGGGAGGAGAAGGTCCAGATGACAAGGTCTAGCCGAAGGGGTTGGATGTTGTCGGCAGCGGCCGTGGCCGCGATCGCCGCATTCCTCGCGGGATGTGGAGGCTCGAGTAGCAGTACCTCGAGCGCCGGCAGCGCGAGCTCGGGCTCGTCGACGGGGGCCTCGGCCAGCAAGTCGCCGATCGTGATCGGCTCATCGCTATCTCTGTCAGGGGACTTCTCCGCCGATGGGCAGGCGTTCGAGAAGGGCTACCAGTTGTGGGCCAAGGACATCAATGCTGCCGGGGGCTTGCTGGGCCATCCGGTCAAGCTCGACATCGTGTCCGACGCATCGAGCCCGGCCCAGGTCGTCACGAACTACCAGAAGCTGATCTCCTCCGACCACGCCAAGCTCGTGTTTGGCCCGTTCTCGACGCTGCTGACCGTGCCGTCGTCCAAGGTCGTCAACCGCTTCGGCTACGCGTTCGTCGAAGGCGCCGGCGGGGCGCCGGCGGCGTTCGGCAACGGCCTGAAGAACATCTTCGACGTCAGCCTGCCGGTCAAGGACAACCTTGTGCCGTTCGCGAAGTACATCGCGTCGTTGCCCGCCTCGCAGCGCCCGAAGACCGCGGCGTACGCGACCAGCGACGACCCGTTCACCGAGCCCCAGATCCCGGTCGCGCGGAGCATCCTCGAGGCGGCTGGGATCAAGACCGTCTACAACAAGGTGTTCCCGGCCGAGGTCACCGACTACACGCCGATCGCGACCTCCGTTGCCACCAGCAAGGCTGACGTGATGGTGCTCGGCTCGGTCGACGTGCCGACGGTGTCCGCGTTCATCCACACGTTCATTCAGCAGCACTACAACCCCAAGGCGTTCATCGCTACGGCCGGTCCCGACCAGGGAGCCGACTTCCTCAAGGCTGTTGGCGGTGCTTCGAACGCTGAGGGAGTGATGTACCCGAACGGCTGGTATCCGGGCTACGCCAACGCCGCCAGCCAGAAGCTGGTGAGCGAGTACGTCGCAAAGTACGGAGGTACCGCGTCGGATGTGAACGCCGATGTGGCCGAGGCATATTCGGTGGGCCAGGCCGTCGCCCAGGCGGTCGCGGCGACGCACAGCCTCGACAACGCGAAGATCATCGCTTACCTTCACAGCCCCGTCACCCTCAACAGCGTGCAGGGCCCGGTGAAATTCGACTCGCTCGGCGAGAACGGCGCGGCTGCGGCGTTCGTGTTCCAGTGGCAGAAGGGCAACCAGGTTCAGGTGCTGCCGACCGGCGCCTCGGGCTCGAAGGCGGTCGAGTACCCGAAGCCGAATTGGGGATCGTGAACGCTTCCTCGTTAGCGAAGGCGGTAATCGACGGGATCCTCACCGGAGGCGTATATGCCCTGATGGCGGCGGGCCTCACGCTGATCTTCGGGGTCATGGACATCATCAACATCGCGCAGGGTGCGCTGATCGTGCTCGGCGCATATATGAGCTACGTCCTGTCGGTCCACCTCGGCATCGACCTGTTCGTCGGCCTGGTCATCACGATCCCGGCGTTCTTCGTGCTCGGCGTGTCCATCGAGTGGGCGTTCATGCGCCGGCTCCGCGACCAGGAGCGGACCGCGATGTCGATCCTCGTCACATATGCGGTGGCGATCATCATCGAGGGCGCGCTGAGTGTCATATTCGGCGTCGACTACCTCCAGCTCCAGGCTCCGTATGTGAACGACACGTTTCACCTACTCGGGTTCTACCTGCCGTACATCTACGTGTTCGGCTTCCTGCTGGCGGTTGGGCTGATGGGTGTCCTGTACTACATCCTGTACCGCACTCATTTCGGTCGCGGGGTGCGGGGGTCGCTGCAGAACCGCTCCGCGGCGGAGCTGATCGGGGTGAATGTCAACCGCGTGCGCGCACTGTCGGTGGGGATCGGGGTATCGGTGACGGCCGCGGGCGGAATGGTGTTCGGCGCGACCAACTCGTTCAACCCGAGCAGCGGCTACGACTTGATCTCCCGCCTTCTCTCGATCGTGATCCTCGCCGGCCTGGGCAGCATCGGAGGCGCGCTGATCGCGGCGATATTCATGGTCACGCTCGAGGACGTCGTCGCGGTCGTATGGTCGCCGGTGTGGGCCACGCTCGTCTACTACGCGTCGCTGGTCGTGGTCCTGTCGTTCATGCCGAACGGCCTCTTCGGCAAGGCGGCGGTCCGGGCGCAATGACGCCACGGGTCCGGGTGGCGTGACCGCGCGTCTCCCGGCACGCGCGCTGAAGGTCGCGGTCTCGATCGCGATCCTCGCGGTCTTCCCCATCCTGTTCAGCAACCCGACGACGACCTCGATCGCGGTGTTCACGCTGATCTTCATGGTCGCGGCGTCCGCGTGGAACATGTTCTCGGGGTACTCGGGCTACATCGCGCTCGGCCACGCCGTGTACTTCGGTGTCGGCGCGTACGCGCTGACGCTGCTCGCCAACCACCTTGGCTTCGCCGCCGGGTGGGGCGTGTTCGCGCTCGTGCCCGTAGCCGGCATCGTCGCGGGGTTGGTTGCGATACCGACGGGATTGATCGCCCTGCGCGCTCGTCGCCACACGTTCGTGGTGATCACGATCGCGTTCATGTTCATCTTCCAGCTCGCGGCCAGCAACTTCGCGTTCACCGGCGGGTCGTCGGGGCTGCAGCCGCCGACGCCGCTGTGGTCGGCCGTCTCCTACAACGACCACTTCTACTACGCGGCCGCGATCGTGCTGGTCGCCACCGTCGCGCTGTCGTGGCTCGTCCGGCGGTCGCGGTTCGGGCTGCAGCTGTTCGCGATACGCGACGACGAGGAGCGGGCCCGCGGCCTCGGAGTCCGCGTGGCGCGGGTGAAGTTGACCGCGTTCGTGCTCTCGGCGATCCCGGTCGGCATGGCCGGCGCGATCTACGCGTACTTCCTCGGCCAGATCTTCCCCCAGTTCGCGTTCGACCCGCTGTTCGATTTGTCGATTGCGCTGATGGCCTTCATCGGGGGGTTGGGAACGGTGTGGGGACCATTGCTGGGAGCGCTCGTGCTGGAATCCCTCCAGCAGTACTTCACGGTCGAATCGGGCGCGAGCCAGGTGTACCTGATCATCTACGGCGGACTGTTCCTCGCGGTGATCCTGCTGCTTCCCCGGGGCATCATCCCGAGCGTCCAGGATCTGGTCGCGCGGTGGCGCACGCGGGGCTCGGCGCAGGACCGCGCTGCTGAGGACGCGGAGGCGGGCGCGACGACCGACGTCGTCAAGGCGGCGGGAGCACGATGAACGCGCTGATCGAGGCGGAGGGCGTCTGCAAGTCGTTCGGAGGCCTGCAGGCGCTCACGGATTGCTCGCTGTCGGTGCCGAGGGGGTCGATCGCGGGCCTGATCGGACCGAACGGGTCGGGCAAGACCACGCTGTTCAACGTGATGACCGGGTACGAGCGGTGCGGCGCCGGCGAGATCCGGTTCGATGGCGAGTCGATCACCGGCGCCACCCCGGAGCGCGTGTTCGGACTCGGCGTCGGCCGGACGTTCCAGATCACACGATTGTTCTTCCGGCTGACCGTGCTCGAGAACATCCTGGTGGCTACGCAACGGCACGAGGGGTGGGTACGCAGCGTGGCGCGCCGGGCCGGCTCGTCGGCGGAGCGCGGGCGGGCGCTCGAGATGCTCGAGTTCGTCGGGCTCGCCCAGCTCGCCGGGAGTCCGGCCGGCAACCTGTCCTACGGGCAGCGGAAGTTGCTCGAGCTGGCGTCGCTGCTGGTCGCCGATCCCGCCGTGCTGCTGCTCGATGAGCCGACGGCCGGCGTCAACCCGGGGTTGATCGAGCAGCTGACCGAGCGCATCCGCGACCTGAATCGCGCCGGCAAGACGTTCCTGGTCGTCGAGCACAACATGGAGTTCGTGATGGGGCTGTGCCACGAGGTCACCGTGCTGCATCAGGGGCGGACGCTCGTCAAGGGGACCCCGGACGAGGTTCGCGCGAACCCGGCCGTGCTC
>DATJYY010000249.1:0-8278 GCA_035499395.1 Solirubrobacteraceae bacterium | reverse complement strand
CTGAAGCGACGGATCGCTGAGGGAGAAGCTTCGGCTGCGGACGTAATTTTGGATCCGCCCGCTGAGGCGTTCAGTTGGGCAATCGGGGAGCTGCTGATGAGTCAGCGTAGGTGGGGCAACACGAGATGTCGGAAGTTCCTCTCGCGCCACCACATCACCGAAACCAAGACGCTTGGCGCGCTCACGGACCGCCAGCGTCGTCTCCTCGCCGATCAGCTCGAGTCGTGTAGCGCTCGAGCGCTCGAGCTGATCGGCGTTTAGTAAGGCTGGCACGGGCCCGCGCAGCTGCCGAGGGGCAGTTGCGCGGGACCCGGACCACGCGGACTCTAGAGGCGCATCTCTCGCGCGCCCTAACCGGCGCGCACGGGGCCCTCAGACCTGGATTCCGACCGGCACCGGACTCGCGCCGGCGAAGAAGAAGAACCAGACCACGAACGCCGCCAGCGTCAAACCTGCGCTCACCACGAGCACCGCCTCGAGCACGTAGTGCCCGGTGTCGTCGAGCCCTCGCGCGCGCCGGTTGGCCCGGTAGACGTCGCTCAGCTTCGCGAGGACCGCGGCGAGCAGCGAAATCGTTGCCACCACGCCGATGAAGCTCACGCCCAGCGCGGTCCCGAGCGAGGACGTCGCGCCCTGGACCTGTGAGCCGATCCACAGCCACAGCAGCGGCGTCCCGATCCACAAGACCAGGCTGCCGATGAACATGATCAGCAATACCAGCGTCGCGCCGGCGCCCGTCCTCAACATCTCGCGCAATGTGACGCCGAGGGTAGCCCGCGCGGACGGGCCGCGGAACTACCAGCCCGCGCCGGCGGGCCGCGGAACTACCGTCCCGCGGCGGTGGCTAACGGGCAGCCCGAGGAAAGCTTGACCTCCCACCAGCCCATCAGCATCCCGATCAGCCCGAGCCGCGGCCGGACGTGCCAAACGCCGCACCCGGGCTCGCCGATATCTCGGTTAGCGATCCGCACGAACCGGTGGCGCCCCGGGTCGAGCAGCATCTTCTCGAGCGCCACCCGGCACGCCGCCTGCTGATCGGCGCGCTCGGAGATCGACGTACGGGCAGCCTGGACGCGAGCCGCGAGCTCGTCCCGGACGCGCTCGAGCTCGCCGAGGTCGAGCAGCCGCGGCGCCGCGCACGGACGCCCGGGCTCTTCCTCGAGTCCTCCCATCGGAAACGCGGTCACGAACGCGTCGGCGAGCTCCCGCTCGAGCTTGTCGATCTGCGCCCGCAACGAGCGCCGTGCCGCCAGCTCGTCCTGCCCCGGAGCGACAGCCGGGACGGCCGCCGAACCGGCCACCACCGCGCGTGAGTCGTGTTCGAGAAGCTCCAACGCTGCCTCCTTTCGGGAGCTCGGGCCAGCTTACCAGCCCCCGCCGCCCGGATTTAGGCGGTTTTGAGAACGTCGGAGGCAACCCACAGCGCCTCCTCGAGGTGGATCGCCGGCACTCCGTCGACGCCCACCGCGAACAGCACGACGCGGTTCGTACGTGACCCCGGGGCGTTCTCCGGCGCCGGCGTGCCGAACAGCGTGGCGTGAACGCAGCCCACGTCCGCGACCACGAGCTGGCCCGCAGGCAACGGACCGCCGTCAGCTGCGCGGCCGAGCCGATCGCCGGGCACGGCGACCCGTATCCCGAGACTGCCGGAGTCGACGAGACCGGCGTCGAGCGCCCACACCGGCACGCCGGTCTCGATGACCGCGATCAGCAGCGCGTCGGCGAGCGCGCCCCGCGACTCGAAGCGACCGCGCAGCAGGCGCCCGACCGCCGCGGCCTCGCTGGGGATGCGCGCCGTATCGGGGTCGAGACCGACCTGGCGGAAGAACGAGCGGTAGGCGTGGGGGATCGGCTGGGTGCGCATCGCCACCACGCCGGCGCCGCGGTAGCGATCGGACAGGTCGCGCAGCCGGCGTTCGACCTCGCGGGACCTGCCGTGCACGCGCGTGTCGACCACCGTCCAGGCCAATCGCAGCCCCGGAAACTCCTCACGCAGCCGTGGCTCGACCAGCCCGCTCCCAGAGCTCATCGGACCTCACCCTTGACGCAGGAGCGCCTGCACCTGCCCGGCCAGCGCGTTCGCCGACAGCCAGTGCTCGCCGATCAATCGCCGTGCCACGATCCCGCCACGATAGGCGAGCTCGAGCAGCGGGCACGCGGTGACGCCGTAAAGGCCGCCGACGCCGCCGTCGGCGTCGTAGGCCACCGGGATAGTCCACCCGTGCGCCCGCACCGCCTTACGTGCCGCGGTGTGGCTCGTGTTGACCGCCACCGCGGCGTACTGCGCATCGCGGGTCCCGGAGCTCGCGGCCAGTGATTGCATCGTGCTGACCTCGCGCTCGCACGCGCGCGACCCCGGCACGAAGAAGCCGAGCACGACCGGCCCGCGCTTGGCCAGCAGGCACAGGTTCAGAGCGCGCGGATCGTGGCGAGCCGGCATGCAGGGCGGACTCAGATTCGCGTCGCCGTTCAGATCAGACGCGGCCAGCGGCGCGGCGAAGTACCGAAGGTGAGCGCCTGCGGCGACGCCCGGCGTCCCCGCGCCCGACTCGTGATGGGTCAGCGTGTACACCAAGAAGCCGATCACGAGCACCGCCGCGAGCCCGCCGACCATCCACGCGTAGCGGCGGTTGTCGATGAGGGCTCTGAACGGAGTCGGAGGCTCGCTGTCGGGCGGTCGGGCGGGCTCTGACCCGCTCACGCCACGCGTGCCCGCCGCCGCCGCGGCCGCGCGCCCGCGACCCGCGCGAACCGCCCGCGGACGCTCGCGAGCGCGTCGCGCCGCTCGGACAGCGCGAGCACCGAGGGCAGCACGAGCAGTACGCCGGCGAGCGACACCGTCAGGTCGACCAGCGTCACCAGCCCGAAGTCGCGCAGCATCGTGATGCTCGACAGCGTGAGCACTCCGAACCCGGCGATCGCGGTGATCCCGGACGCGAGCACCGCCGAGCCGGTGAACCGGTACGTCCGCGCCAGCGCCTCCGCAGGCGTAAGGCCCGCTTGCCGCTCGGCGCGGAACCGCTCGGACAGGAGCACGCTGAACTCGGTCGAGATCGCGATCACGAGCGCGCCAAGCGTGGCCGACATCGGGTTCAGCGGGATCCTCGTCGCGAACAGGATCAGCGACGACCATCCCGTCGCCAGCGCGATCGGCACGAGCGGGACGAGCGCCCGCTGCACCGTGTGCAGGACCGCGAGCAGAACCAGACCGACCGCGAGCAGGCCGGCCAGCAGCATCAGCATCCGGTGCCCCGAGGACGACAGCGACGCGTCCGCCTGTGCCGCGAGCACGGGCAGGCCGGCGAGCTCGGCGTTGACGCCCGGTGGCGGATGCATGTGGGAGCGCATGTAGTCGATCACCCGCTGCTGACGCGACAGCGGCATAAGGCGGATGCCGAACGCGAGCGTCGCCTCGCGGTGGTCGGGCGTGATCACCGCCTGCGAGAAGTACGGTGGCACGGCCCTGAGCAGGCTCGAGATCAGGCCGGTGGAAAGGGAGTTGGTGCACGAACCAGAACTCGCCTGGCTCCCCGAGCAAAACAGGTCCGGAAGCGACAGCGCCGGGCACAGCGTCGCGCGCGCGCAGCCCTTCGCCTCGACGTAGCCGAAATGAGCCAGCACCGTGTTTTCGTAACGCACCATCCAGCTGATCGTCTGCGGCGTTGCCACGTTGCGCGAGTGCAGGAGCACATCGATCTCGCCCGACACCCCGGTGACGCGCTCGAGCGTCCGCAGGTTCTGGAGCGCCGGCATATTCGAGGGCACGAGCTTGGTCACGTCGGACTGGACGGGCATCTGGGTGTCCGCGACCCAGCCGGCCGCCGCCAGCACCAGCCCCACCAACAACACACGACCCGGCCGGCGCGCCGCCGTCGCCACCGCCGACCGCGCAACCGATCCCGCTCGGGAGGAGGCCGAGGTCCGGGCGTCGCCCAGGATCTCACCCGCGCCACGCGCCGAGGCGCCGACGATTCCCAGCGACGGCGCGGTCATGCGGCGAGCCGACCGCGCGCGGCGCCTGCTTAGAACCATCGCGGCCGAGCCCGCCGTGAACGCGCACGCGAGCGCGATCGCGATCCCGACGATCAGGAGCTCGCCGAACCCGCGCACCATCGGAACCGGCGAGAGCAGCAGAGCCAGGAAACCGGCCGCCGTCGCGAGCGCGGCGGTCGCGATCGTCGGCGCGGCCGCGGCCGCCGCCTGAGCGACGTCGCCGGACACCTCCTCGGTTCGCGCCTGGAACTGGACCGAGTAATCGACCGCGAGCCCGATCAGGATCGGCAGCACCGCGATCGACGCCATCGTCAACGATCCGCCGAGCAGCGACACCAGCCCGAACGTGATCCCGGCCGCCGCCAGCGCGATCCCGAGCGGCAGCAGCCGCGGACGGTTTCGGAACACGAGCAGCAGCACCACGCCCATCGCGATCAGCGCCGCGGCGAGCAGGCCTGCGATCGAGCCCGAGATGGTCGAGGCCAGGTCGTCGGTCACCACCGGCACTCCCGACACCGTGTACGTGCCGTGATAGGCGGAGCGGAACATCGGCATCTGCACCGCCTGCTGGATCCACTTGATCGCCTGGGCCTGCTGTGCCGCGGTCAGCGACGCCTTCAGCCGGACCTGGATGAGTGCTGAGCTCGCCGTCGGGAACAGGTACGCGAACCGCGCCTTGGGCTGGTTCACGCCTCGCGTCTGATCGAACACGATCTCCGGGATGAACTGCGGATCGTCGATCCTCGGCTGGCCGGAGATGCCCGAGTTCAAGTACATCTGGAGCAGGTTCGTCGTCTCCTGCTCCTGCGCGACCTGACCCGCCGCGTTCTCGAGCTGGGTCGCCTTCTGCTTGGACAGATGCTTGGCCAGCGCGAGCTTGTACGCGCTCGTCCTGGCGGTCTGGACGGTCCGCTGGGCCGAGCTCGTGATCTGGGCGATCTCGGTGTTGACGGCCGCGACCGCCCGGTTCAGGAACGTCCCCGGCCCGTACACGACCTGCGCGGGGCGCGCTCTCATCAGCTTGCCGCACGGGCTGTTCCAGCCGCCGTACGGCTTCGCGGACCCGGCGGGCGCCGGCGTGAACGCCTGGAGCCGCTGGTTTGCCACGAGCGTCTCGCCGGCGAGGCACGCCTCGAGCTGGCTGACCGTCGCGAGGTCCTTGGTCTCGACCACGTCCGTCAGCGGCTCGCGGATCAGGATCACGACCGGGTCGCTCCCGAAGTGCTGGTTGTCGTCGAGGCTCGCCTGGAATGTGGGCGACGAGCGGCTGACGAACGTGTCGCTGTTCGTGTTCGGCTGCAGTCCAAGCGCGAGCGCGCCGCCGCCCAAGGCAAGCGCCACCACGATCCCCAGCGTGACCGCCGGTCTACTCGCGGCGGCCCGCGCCAGCCGCTCCAACAACCGCCCCATCATCCTTCAGCTACGTACTCATCGACGAACCCTAGTCCATCGCGAGCGGGCCCTGCGACTCCCCAGACAGGAACTGGCGGATGAACGGATTGTCGGAGTTGAGCATGTCCTCGGCGGGACCGGCCTCGACGATCCGGCCCTTCCACAGCACGTTGATGTAGTCCGCGACGCGGCGGGCGCTCATGATGTCGTGGGTGATCACACAGAACGTCGGGAGGTGCTCCCTCCCTTTGGCCTTCGCCTCTTCCATCATGTCGCGGTGGATCTCGAGGATCAGCTCCCCGAGCAGCGCGGTGCGGACCGGGTCAAGCCCCGAGTCGGGCTCGTCGAACAGCAGGATGTCCGGCTCGAGCACGAGCGCGCGCGCGAACCCGGCGCGCTTGCGCATCCCGCCCGAGAGCTCGTTGGGCATCTTCGTGCGTGCGTCGCCGAGCCCGACCTCCTTCAGCCGGCGCATGACAATGTCCTCGATCTCGTCCTCGCCCTTCTCGGTGTGCTGGCGCAGCGGGAACGCGACGTTGTCGAACAGGTTCATGGAGCCGAACAGCGCGCCGTCCTGGAACAGCAGGCCGAATTTCTTGCGCATCTCGAACAGCTGGTCGTCGGGCATGTTCGGAACTGACTCGCCGTGGACGAGAATGTCGCCCTCGTCGGGATACAGCAGGCCGACCATGTGCTTGATGCATACGGACTTGCCCGTGCCCGACGGCCCGAGGATCATCGACACCATTCCCTCGGGCAGGCCCATGTTCAGCCCGCGCAGGATCTGCGTGCGCCCGAACGCCTTGTAGGTGTCGATGAACTCGACCGCGTCGGGACGCCCCGACGGATACACCTTGTAGGTGTGCCACTTGTACTCGTCGTCGGACGAGCCTGGAGGCGGACCGGGACGCGGCGGCTGCTCGTCGACGACCGACACGCGCGAGCCGCTCGGCGCCGGCTGGCTCTCGTCCGGCTCGGACTGGGACTCGTGCTCGCCGTCGAACGGAGCCGGCTCGTCGCCGTTGGCGACAGCGTCCTGCGTGGAATGCTGGGGGGCCCACTTTTCCTCGTTAGACGCCATGTTCAGCCTCCGATTGGTGCCCGGGGGTTGGCGCCCCAGAAGAGCTGCGTACCGAGCATTCCGATGAGATGTACTCCGACCAAGTTCAAGACCATCGACTTCGCGGTGGCGGTACCTACACCTACAGGCCCACCACTTGCGTTGTACCCGTAATAGCAGCCGACCAGAACGATGAGCGTAGCCATCGCCATCGCCTTTATCAGGCTGAATAACAGGTCGGGTGGGTTCTGGAACTCCCAGAAGATCAGGAAGTAGCCCCCTGAGGACACGTCCCCGATCTGCTGCACGACGGCGATGTAGCTCGCGAGGAACCCGGCGCCGATCGAGATCACGTACACGAACGGCAGCACCATCCACGCCGCGAGCAGCCGCGTCGCGCACAGGAAAGTCATGCCGCTGATCCCCATGACCTCGAGCGCGTCGATCTCGTCGGAGATGCGCATCGAGCCGAGCTCGGCCACGATTCCGGTGCCGACCTTGGCCGCCATCATGTAGCCGAACGCCAGCGGCGCCAGCTCGCGCAGGTCGCACCACGCCGAGAACACGCCCGAGAATGCCGGCGCTCCCTGCGAGCGCAGCAGGTAGGCGCCCTCGATCCCGCACGACAGGCCGACGATGAACACCAGCGTGCAGATCACGAGCGCCGAGCCGACGATCAGGATGCCCGCCTGCCTCAGCGCCTCGCCGAAGAACTTGAACACGCGCAGGCGGAACACCTCGCTGACCACCTGCGTCGTGAACTTCGCGATCTCGCCGAAGCTCTCGATCCAGCCCTTGGGGGTGACAATCAGATCGTTCATCAGCGCGGAATCGTCGTGATCTCCGGATGGGTCGCGAGCAGCGTCTGGGTGAACGCGTAGTTGAACGCGAAGATCCCCAGGAACGCGATGACCACCGCCTGGTTCACGGCGCGCCCCACCCCCTCGGCGCCGCCCGACGCGGTCATGCCCTTGTAACAGCAGACGACCGCGATGATCGCGCCGAACAGCGTCGTCTTCACCACCGATCCCCACAGGTCGGTCGTCTCGGCGTTGTTGAAGAAGGTCGAGAAGAACGGACCGAGCGGCGCGTGGTTGACGACCGTCGCCAGGATCCCGCCGAAGATGCCGAAGATCAGCGCGTAGATGTCGAACAGGCCGGTGACCAGCATCAACGCGAGGAAGCGCGGCACGACGAGGTTCTTGATCGGGTCGACGCCCAGCACCTGGAGCGCGTCGAGCTCCTCACGGATCTTGCGCGCGCCGAGGTCGGCGGTAATCGCCGTCCCAGCGACGCCGGCGAGCACGATCGCGTCGACGAACGGCGCGAACTCGCGGATCGAGGCCAGCACGAAGAACCCGCCGAGGCGGTCGAGCGCGCCGAACAGCACGAGGAAGTTGGCGGCCTGGAGCCCGGGCGCCTCGTATCCGAACGCGATCGTCGAGATCAGCAACGGGAACCAGCACAGCCGGAGCGCGAACATGAACTGCCCGACGAACTCGGGGCCGTACGGGTACGGCGGCCGCACCGCCGACACGAGCGTCTTGCCCGTCAGGATCATCATGTTGCCGACCTCTTCGAGCAGGCCCTTGATGGGCGAGTACCCTCGATCGGCGACGGCTCTGATCACTTCTGCTCTGGCCTCCCGGGTCGCTGCAGTGCCGCCGACGCGGCTAACCGGACAAGCGTACGGCCCCTCGCGCGGAGATGCCAAATGGGAACCGTCGCCGCTCGGCACGCCAATTGCTAACTTCGAGCCGCGGTGAGACTAGGGAGAAGTGGTGCGATCTGCGTGGTTTTGGCGGCGCTTGGCCTCGCCGGCTGCGGCGGCGG
>DATJYY010000248.1:0-10497 GCA_035499395.1 Solirubrobacteraceae bacterium | reverse complement strand
GTGCGGGAGCTATGCCTCTGAGCCGGCCGCGGGTTCGGCGGAGGCCTCGGGCGCGCCGACCGTCGGCTGGCCAAGGACCTCGGTGACGCGCAGACCGAACTGCTCGTCGATCACCACGACCTCGCCGCGCGCGATCGCGGTGCCGTTGACGAGCAGATCGACAGGCTCGCCGGCCATCCGGTTGAGCGTGATGATCGACCCCTGGCGGAGCTCGAGCGTCTCGCCGACGGTCATCCGGGTGCGGCCCATCTCGACGCTGAGGTCGACCGGCACGGCGCTCAGGCGACGCAGGTCGCCGACGGCATTCACGCCGGGCGCCGCGTCGACGGCGCCGGCGGGGAGTTGTTCGAGTTCGAGTTTCTCGCTCATCGCCGGTGCCTTACTGGACGGCCACGTCCGTGAAGAAGACCTGATCGACCTTCACGTCGGTCTCGGACTTGATGTCGGACAGGATCTGGCGCTGCAGGTCGGTGCGCCCCGGCTGGTCGATCAACGCGGTCGAGCCCTGGTTCGTGACCTCGTTGGTGATGATCGCCCGGATCACGGCCTCCTCGGGAAGCGTGCCGACCACGGAGCCGGCCGCGGGCGTGTTGTCCGGGCTGGCGCCGTCGCTCTGCCCTGCCGCGAGCTCGAGCGCGACCGTCAGCGTCGCGTAGTGCCCGTCCTTGAGGTTGAGCGTGAACTGGTGGGGGAGGATGTAGATGGTCCCCGCGATCTTCGGCTTGACGACCTTCGGGGGCATGAGCTTGCCCTTGGCGACGTAGCCGCCGCCGAGCAGGATGATCGGGAGGATGATCAGGATCTTCTTCTTCATGGGCTCGGTTCGGGGGTCGGGGGCGGTGTCAGGATGGTGGTACGGGGTTCAGGCGCATCAGCACGATCTCGACGCGGCGGTTCTCTGCGCGCCCTGCGGCCGTTGCGTTGCTTGCGATCGGGTGCAGGTCGGCGTAACCGACCGCCCCGAGCCGGTCGCGGTTGACGCTCCGGCTGATGAGGTACCGCACGACGTTCGTGGCTCGATCGGTCGACAGCTCCCAGTTACTCGGGAACTGAGCGGTGTCGATCGGCTGATTGTCCGTGTGTCCTTCCACTGTGATCGGATGACTCTGGTCAAGGTTGAGCAGCTGGGCGACCTCGTCGAGCAGCTTGTCGGCGCCGGACTGGAGCGTCGCCGAGCCGGAGTCGAACAGAAGGTTGTCGGTGAGCACGCGGACGACGAGCCCGCGGCGCTCGACGATGGTCTGGACCTTGTTGCCGAAGCCGTGCGCCTTGGCGTAGGCGTCCATCTGCGCCTTGAGCTTCTGGAACGTGTCCTGCTCGGAGACCGACGCGCTCATGCTGTTGAGCGCCGCCTGCAACTCCGCCGAGGACATCGGCTTCGCGGACGGATTGTTGGCCGAGCCGGTGCTGCTGCTCGACCGCGAGGTCGGCGTGGGCACCAGCGGCACGATCGACGGAACCTCGGCGGTCGCGGGCGTGTGCGCGCTTGTCGACTCCGAGCCTGATTGCAGGATCGCCCGCCCGCCGGGGAGGATCGAGCCCGAGAAAGCCGCCTTCAGCGACTGCTGGAGGACCTGATACTTGGAGATGTTCACCGAGGAGATCGAGAACAGGACCATGAACAGCGCGAACAGCAGCGTGAGCATGTCCGCGTAGGTCAAGAGCCAGCGCTCCTCGTTCTCGTGCTCGACGGCTCCTCCGCGTCGGCCGCGCTTGCCGTGCGCGGCCATGGTTAGGCGGCTTCCGCTTCGCGCTCAGGCATCGGCGTGACGTTGTCGCCTTCGCCGTCTCCTCCGCGCTCGGCCGGAGGCACGAACGAGGTGAGCTTGTCCGCCACCACGCGCGGGTTGTCGCCGGCCTGGACCGAGAGGATCCCCTCGACCGTCAGCGTGCGCAGCTCGACCTCCTCGGACGAGAGCGCCTTCAGGCGGTTTGCCACGGGGAGATAGATCACGTTGGCCGACGCGACGCCCATCAGGGTCGCGATGAAGGCCGCGGAGATCGAGGGGCCGAGTGTCGCGGGGGCAGACAGGTTCTGGAGCACGTGGACGAGCCCCATGACCGTGCCGATGATCCCGATCGTCGGGGCAAACCCGCCGGCCTTCTCGAACGGGAGCACGCCGGCGTGGTGGCGGGCCGCCATACCGTCGATCTCGGAGTCGAGGATGTCGCGCACGAGTTCGGGGTCGGTGCCGTCGACGACCAGCTGGAGGCCCTTCTTGGTGAAGGCGTCGTCGATCTCGTTGATCTGGGCATCGAGTGCCAGCAGACCCTCGCGCCGCGCCTGCTCGGCGAGTGACACGAGCAGGTTGACACGACCCTGGACGTCGAGCGGCTCGGCATTGATCACGCGCTTGTACAGCGACGGGATCTTCTTCATCCCATCCATACCGACGCTCGCCAACGTCACACCGCCGGTGCCCGCGATGATCAGCACGAGCGCCGTCGGGTTCATGAACGCGGCCGGGCTGGTCCCGTCCATCATCGCGCTCATCAGGACGCCGATCGTGGCGACAGCGATTCCTATGCCGGTTGCGGCCTTCATGACCTCTTGATCGGCCGAGCTATGGAAACCTTCAGGGTCACGCGAGCTCAGAGCTGTCGATCAGCGCCGGGCGGATCGGCGAGACGTTCCCGCCTGACTCCTCGCGCGCGTCCTGGCGCCGCTTCATGGCGCCGGCGAGAATCTCGACCCGATAGGCCCGCACCGCCTGGCAGACGCGCTGAGGCGTCTCGGCGACGACGATCTTGGCACCGGTGGCAAGCGTGATCACCGTGTCGGGGTGACCCTCGACGGTGACGATCAAATCTGGGTTCAAATGAAAGAGCTCGAGCTTGTGCCCGAGGCGGTGCAGGGTGATCATTGTTAGTTCCTCGGTCCGTTGAAATTAGGCCTGATGGGGTCCCACCCACCCTGACCGGAGAGGCGGCATCCCTCGATTGCCGCCCCTCCGCCCAGTGCTTGCCTGGAATTACTGCTTCATCTGCACGACTGTCTGCATCATCTGATCGGCCGTGGTGATCGTGCTCGCGTTGGCCTGATAGCCACGCTCGGCCTCGATCATGTTCGTGAACTCCGTCCCCATGTCGACATTCGACTGCTCGAGCTCGCCGCTGATCGTCTGGCCGAAGCCGGCGGTGCCGGGCTGGCCGGGCGTCTCGGCCCCCGAGGCGGCGGTGGCGCTCCACAGCGAACCGCCGTTGCGCTGAAGGCCGGCCTGGTTCGGGAACGTGGAGAGCGAAATGTAACCCGCGGTCACGGTCGCACCGGCGGGCGTCTGATAGTTGACGCTGCCGTCGGGGCCGATCGTCACGTTGGTCGACCCGGGCGGGACGACGATCGGATTGTTGGCGGGATTGGTGCCGGTCGTGACCGGCGAGTACTGGCCGGTGCTGGCGTTCTGCTGCGCGCCGTAGCCGAGCACGAACTGACCGGTCTGGGTGCACAGGTAGCCGCTCGCGTTGAACGTCAGGTCACCCGCCTGCGTGTACTGGGTGGCGTCGAACGTCGGTGGGGTGGCGCTGACGTTCCCGTTGGCGACGCGCAGCCATCCGGTGCCCTGGATGGCGACGTTGGTCGCGTTGCCGGTCGACTCGACGCCGCCCGGCGTCATCACGTTGTCGATCGACCCGATCTGCGTGCCGAGTCCGACCTGCAGCGGGTTGGTGCCGGCGCTGAAGCCATTGGCGGCGGTCCCGGCCTGAATCAGCTGCGAGAGCTCGTCCGAGAACTGGGCGCTCTGAGCCTTGTAGCCGATCGTGTCGACGTTGGCCAGGTTGTTGGCGGTCACGTCGAGCATCGTCTGGTGTGCATCGAGGCCGCTGATCGCGGCGTACATTCCTGACATCATCGGAGCATCCCTGCCTTTCGCGGCCTCCTCAAAGAGGTCCAGCCACTGTTGGTTTTCACCGTGACACTCACGCGATCACGGCACTGTCGATGTTGGTGAACACCTGCTGGTGCATGTGCTCGGATGGCACCGCCGTAATGACGGTGTTGTTCGTCACCGACACCACATAGGCAGTGCCGTCGACGAAGACCACGGAATCGCGCGAGCCCTTTCCCGCCGCACGCTGGACTCCGTCTGTGAGCCGCCCGAGGGTCGGCTGGTCTAGGGTGATCCCGCGCTGCTGGAGGCGCTCGAGCGCGTGCCGCGAGAAGTGCGGCGCGCTCGTCTGCTTGGCCAGCAGTTCCGCGAACGACGGGCCGGCCGGCGCCTGCGCGCCCGTGGTCCCAGACGCTGGCGTGGCCGGCGGCTGAACCGGAGCGGTGGGGCCCGGCGCGACGATCGCGGGATTGGGAAGGATTGCGCTCACGAGACCTCGTCGACGGCCGAGGCGCTGATGCCGGCCGTGCCGTTGATCGTCAGGGTTGGGCCCGAGGAGCTGATCTCGACCGACTGAACCGTGCCGGTGTCGGTGGCGCCGCTGGTCGGGTCGGTGTAGTTGACGGTGTGACCGAGGAGCGCGATCGCCGACGCGGTGTTCTGCCCGGACGCGATCGTCGCGGTCGACTGCGCGGTGTCGGTCTCCTGCTCGACCTGGGTGAACTGCGCGAGCTCGGTGACGAAGGACATCGGGTCGCTCGAGTTCGGGTTCATCGGGTTCTGGTTTTTCAGCTCGGTCATCAGCATCTGCAGGAACTGGTTTTGATTGATCGGCAGGCTGCTCGAGCTCGAGGTCGTCGACGACGTGTTCGTGGTGGCCGCGGTGTTGGCGGTGCCCGTGGCGGGAACGCTGGTGCTGGGGAGGCTCATCTGTCTGGTCCTTGTCTCGTCAAGTTGGTTGCCGGTCAGGCGAGGACGTTCACCAGCGCGCTGCCGGCCGGCAACGAGGTCGTCGGCTCGACGGGGCCGGCATCGCCGGCGCTGTCACCGTCGTCGCCGCTCGTGGTGTACGTCGATCCCTGACCCGGAGTCTGGGTCTGCGTCTGTGCTGCGTTGTCGCCGCGAGTCCCGATGTCGAGGCTCAGCAGGTTCACGCCGGCCGACTGGAGCGCCCGGCGCAGGTCGTCGCCGCCCTGGGAGAGGTTGTCGGCGGTCGTCGCGTGGTCGGCCAGGACCTTGGCGGTCACTCCGTCGTCGGTGTGCCGCAGCTGGATGCTGATCGTGCCTAGCGACGGCGGCGAGAGCTCGATCCTGGCGGTGGTGCCACCCTGGCGCGCGCCCATCTCGACGGTCGCGCGCACGTTCTCGATCGCGTCGGCCAGCGTGACGCCGTACCGGGTCGGGAGGGCCGTGACCGGCGCCGGCGGCGCGGCCTGGACGGGCTGATCCGGCTGGGCCGCGGGCGCGACCGTGATGTTCTCCGGCTGCACGGTGGCCGGGGTAGCCGGCGCGGGCTCTGTCGCCGCGGAGCCGGCATGGCTCGGCGGGGGCGATTGCTGGGGCTGCTGTGCCGGAGCGGCCTGCTGGTCGGCGGTCTCGCTCTGGGGTGCGTTCTGGCCGTCGGCCTGCGCGGCCGGGGCGGTGGTCGCGGTGACGTTCGTGGTGGCGCTCGCGGGCGCATCCGACTCGGGCTCCTGGGCCGCCGGCGCGGTCGCCTTGGTCGTCGGCGGGGGTGTCGCTGCGGTCGGGGTCTCGGCCGTCGGGTTGTCGGCCGTCGGGGTCTGGACCGTCGGGGTCTGGACCGCCGGGGTCTGGACCGCCGGGGTCTGCGCCGTCGCGGTCGGCGTGCTGACGGCGTCGGGGCTCGCGGGCGCCGCCGTCGCGGGAGTCGGCGTCCCCGGGGCGGCCGGAGCGGTCGTCGCCGCCTGCGTCGCGGAGGTCTGGGTGGGCATCGCGGTCGCGGTCGCGGGCGCGTCCGGCGCGGACGCCGCAGTGGCGACCGTCGCAATGGCCACCGCGCTCGCGGCCGATGCGGAGGCAGCGGCGGACGCCGTGCCCGCCGTGCTCGCCGTGCCCGCCGTCGTCGCCGGGGCCACAGTCGTGGGCGCCGTGGAGGCCGTGGAGGCGACGGCGGCCGTGAGCTGATCGACGGACGGGGTGTCGGAAGACGTGGTCTGGGCGGTGGTGCCGGACGTCGGCTGGCTCTGGGCGCCGGCGGCGGGCTGGCTCTGAGCGCCGTCCGCAGCCTGCGCGGCCGCTGACGCGACGGTGGCGGTGGACGCCGCGGAAGCGGCTGCGCCCGGCTTGTGGGCGTGCCGGCCGTGACCGGTGTGAGAGCCGGGTCCTCCGGCGCTCTTGTGCTGGCCTTCCGCAACAGCGGTCCGGGCCACGTGGTTGTCGAGGACGCTGGTGAAGGGCGGTCCGGATGTCTGGTCCGGTGGCCCCGCGCCGTGCGCCTTCGAGTCGGTACTCGCTGGCGGAAGCGCCGCGCTGATGCCGTCGGTCATGCTGCTCTCTTCCTCCGGAAGCCGTTGATTGCGATCTCGTCGAGCATCAGGCCCTCGAGGCGGGCGGCTTCGCGCTCGTGATCGGCGCGGCGATGCTCCTTCAGACGTTCGAGCGCCTGGCGCTCGCGGGCCGCCTGTGTAAGCGCCTCGCGACGCTGGGCTAGCTCGAGCTCGTGCCGCTGAAGATCCTGCCGGGTGGCCTGGTGGGCACGCTCGGCGCGCTCGAGGTACGCCTGGCGCGCGAGCATCTCGGTGGCGCTGCTCACGACGCGAGTGGTGTCGACCTGGGCCGCACGCGCGTTGACAACCCGCGCCGTCGCGGCCTCGACTTCGTCCTCGCAGCGGCGATGACGCATCATCGCGCCGGCGAGCTCCTGCTTGGCGGCGTCTTCGCGACGCTCACGCAGGGCGCGCACCCGCTCGAGGCGGAATCGGAACGAGGATCCGTTCATGGTCCTGTACTCGGCCGCGTGTCGTCCGGCCTAAGCGCCGGTGGACGCTTGTCCGAGTGGCGCTTGGGAAGAAACTGCGTCCATCCTGAAGTTTCTTCCCGAGGGACCAGGGGAAGAGCCCGGGGCGCGTCAGGCCCGGAGTTGCAGGCCCGGGATCGCGGGCGCGGCGGGCTGGACGCCACCGGCCGGAACCTGTCGCCCGGGCACGACCTGCGCGGGCGCCGGCGGCCCGTCGAGCACCTCGCCCGGGACCGGCATCCGTCGGGTGAGCTCGTACGCGAGGCTCAGCAACTGCGCGTCCGCCTCGTCGACGATGCTCGGCTCGTCGACGCGCTGCTTCAGGAACGCGTCGATCGTGGGGCGCAGGCCGATCGCGGCGTCGAGGATCGGGTCGGTGCCGGGCTGGTAGGCGCCGATCGAGATCAGGTCCTCCTTCTCTCGGTAGGCCGCAAGCGCGGAGCGAAGTCGCGTCCCCGCCTCGCGGACCTCGGGCGTGACGATCTCGCCGATCAGTCGCGACACGCTCTGGAGGACGTCGATCGCGGGGTAGTGGCCCGAGTGCGCCAACGATCGGGTCAGGACCACGTGCCCGTCCAAGATCGAACGGACGGCGTCGGCGATCGGCTCGTTCATGTCGTCGCCGTCGACCAGCACCGTGTACAGACCGGTGATCGAACCACGGGAACTCGTGCCCGCGCGCTCGAGCAGGCGCGGCAGCAGCGCGAACACCGAAGGCGTGTAGCCGCGGGTGGCGGGCGGCTCGCCGATCGCGAGCCCGACCTCGCGCTGGGCCATGGCAAACCGGGTCACGGAATCCATCATCAGCATCACGTCCCGCCCGGCATCCCGGAAGTGCTCGGCGATCGCGGTGGCGGTGAACGCGGCCCGGATCCGCACCAACGCAGGCTGATCGGACGTGGCCACGACTACGACCGAATGACTTAGAGCGTCCCCAAGATCGCGTTCGATGAACTCGCGGACCTCGCGGCCTCGCTCGCCGACCAGCGCGATCACGTTGACCTGGGCCGAGGTCGACCGCGCGATCATCCCCATCAGCGACGACTTGCCGACCCCCGAGCCGGCGAAGATCCCGAGGCGCTGGCCCCGGCCACAGGGAACGAGCGTGTCGAGCGCGCGGACGCCGAGGCTGACGCGGTCGGAGATTCGCGGCCGCGTCATCGGATCGGGCGGGGCGCCGTTCGTGTCGCGCCACGAGATCCCTGAAGGAGAATCGAAGCCGTCGAGGGGATTGCCGAGGCCATCGATTACGCGGCCGAGCAGCGGCTCCCCGACGGCCACGCGGAACGGCCCGCCCGTCGGGTGCACGGTCGTGCCGGGGCCGATCCCGTGGAGCTCTCCGAGCGGCATCAGCAACGTGCGCCCGCCGCGGAAGCCGACGACCTCGGTGGCGACCTGCGGCCGATCTCGGCCCTCGCCGACCATGCACACCTCGCCGATCTCGACCTGGACCCCGCTGGCCTCGATGATCAGCCCGATCAGGTCGCTGACGCGGCCGACGCGGCGTGAGAGGTCCGCGCCCTGGAGCGCGCGATACGCGCGCGCGAAGCCACCGGGGCGAGCCAGCGTCTCAGTCATCGGCGGAGGCCTCGACGTCGTGAGCGGACGGTTCACGCGCGAGCGCGGCGGCGACGATCTCCCGCGCGCGACCGAGCTGAGCGTCGATGCTCGAGTCGATCTCGCCGGAGTCGGTCCGTGCGATTGCGCCCCCGCGGCTGATCCGCCGGTCCGACTGGACGCCGAGGTGCTCGATCCCGCCGAGCTCGGACTGGAGCTGCTCGACGCAATCGCTCACGAGCTCGAGATCGTCGGGGTTTACGACCAGCGTCACGCGCCGGCGATCGGAAAGGTGGCGTAGCGCGTTCCGTCCCACGTCGATCACACGCTCAGGCTCGATCGACAGCACGCCGGCGATGATCTGCTCGGCCAGGCGGAGCGCCATCTCGACGGCGTCCTGCTCGAGCTCGGCGATCATCTGCGTCTTGAGTCCCTCGATTGCCTGGAGCGACGCCGCGATCGCGTCGACGGCGGGCTGCGCGTCGGTGCGCGCCGCCGCCATTCCGGTTGCGCGGCCCTCGGCCTCGCCGGCGGCCCATGCCTGGGCGCGGATCTGCTCGGCCTCGGCCCGAACCGCCGACAGCACGTCCGCGATCCCGTTCGAAGTCCCGGGCGGCGGGGCGTCGAGCTGGCGGAAGGCGTAGCTCGCCGCCGGAGCCTCGGGGCTAGACGACTGCATCTTCCTCGCCGCGCGAGAGCACCAGCGCGCCGGCCTCCTCGAGCTTGCGCACGATCGCGACGATCCGCCCCTGGGCCTCTTCGACGACGCGCTTGCGCTGCGGCGGCTGGTAGGCCATCTCCTCCACCAGCATCGTCGCCCCGCGCTCGGACATGTTCGACAGGATCCGCTCCTTGACGTCGTCGTTGACGCCGCGCAGGGCCAGCGCCAGGTCCTTCTGGTCGGCCTCGCGGAGCACGAGCTGGATCGAGCGGTCGTCGAGCTTGACGATGTCCTCGAATACGAACAGCAGGCGCCGGACCTCGGCGGCCAGCTCCTCGTCGGCTTCGGTCAGCGAATCGAGCACGTTGCGCTCGGTCGAGCGGTCGGTGTGGTTGAGGATCTCGGCGAGCGACTTGATCCCGCCGGCGGACGAGTACTCCTGCTGGACAACGCTGTCGAGCTTCTTCTTCATCACGCTCTCGACCTGCTTGACGACCTCCGGGCTGGTCTCGCCCATCCGCGCGATCCGGACCGCGATCTCCGCCTGCTCGGATGTAGGCAGGTTCGAGAGCACCTGCGAGGCGAGCGTAGTGTGCAGGTTGGCGATCACGAGCGCCACCGTCTGGGGCGATTCGTTGCGCAGGAACGTCACGAGCTGCTCGGCGGGCGTGCGCCGCAGGAACTCGAACGGCCGCATCTCGATGACGCTCGAGAGCCGTCCGATGATCTCGAGCGCCCGCTCCGGGCCGAGCGCGCGCTCGAGCACCTCGCGCGCGTAGTCGACGCCGCCTGACAGCAGCGAGTCGTACGCCTCGACGGTTGCGGCGAGCTCCTCGAGCACGGTGGCGGTCGTGAACGGGTCGACGCGCTGGAGCTTGGCCATCTCGAGCGACAGGGTCTCGATCTCGTCGTCGCGCAGGTGCTTGAACACCTGGGCGGCGCGGTCCGGGCCGAGTGACACGAGCAGCACCGCCGCCTTCTTGCGCCCCTTGATGTCGGCCTTGCGCTTCGGGGCCGCAGGCGGAGCCGCCGCCTGGGCGGCGGGGGACTGTGTCGGAGCCTTCTCGAGCTCGGCGGCCACTTAGTCCTCGCTCATCCAGGCGCGCACCTGCTGGGCCACGCGATCCGGGTCGCGCTCGACCAGCTCCTCCACCTGGCGCTTGGGCACGTTGACCGGCGACCGCAGGCGCTTGACCTCGGTCTGCGGGTCGTCGCCGGACACGAGCGCGGTGAGCGGACGCGGCGTCTCGAGCTCGCGCAGCCACGTCGGCTGGCCCGTGAACGTCTCCTTCTCGCGCCGCTTGATGCTCCGCCGCATGAAGAACAGGAACATCAGCGCACCGAACCCGATCAGGCCGTACTTCGCGTAGCCGATCATCTTCGTGGTCGAGGCCGGAGCCGCGGGGGCGGCGGGCTTGGCGAACGCGATCTGCGAGACCGACAGCGAATCGCCGCGCTTGGCGTTCAGGCCGACG